>NZ_JAJNKE010000006.1 GCF_021043395.1 Clostridium guangxiense | reverse complement strand
TAGGAGTTTTTTTCTGCTCAACGGCATAAGCCTTTTTTCTTCCACTTGCTTAGCAAGTGGTTTCCTTCGTTACACAAGGAAAATTTTTCTCCGATTCTCTACGAAAAATTCGTGGTAAACATAATTAATCAATAGAAATTAAAAGCAATATATTTGATTACAAAGATTCATTTCTAAAATTCCGTAGGCACGAAGGAATTTTCTCCTTGTACTACTTCGCTGCTGTTTCTCCTAGATATGCTTTCTTTATTTCATCATTACTAAGCAATTCTTGTCCTGTACCACTCAAGGTTATCCTTCCTGTTTCCATAATGTAGCCAACATCCGCTATTTTCAAAGCTGCATTGGCATTCTGCTCTATTAGAAGAACCGTCATACCATCTTTATTTATTTTCTTTATGATTTCAAATAATCCTTTTACTACTATAGGTGCAAGTCCAAGAGAAGGCTCGTCCATCATTATTAACTTTGGTCTTGACATAAGAGCTCTTCCTATGGCAAGCATCTGCTGTTCTCCACCAGATAAAGTTCCAGATAGCTGCCAGGTTCTTTCCTTTAATCTAGGAAATAAAGAATAGACCTTTTGTAAATCCTCTTCTATGCCTTTACGATCTTTTCTGGAATAAGCACCTATTTTTAAATTTTCAAGTACGGTTAAGTCTTCAAAAACTTTTCTTCCTTCTGGCACTAAAGCTATTCCGTTTTTAACCATACTTTCAGTACTAATCTTCGTTAAATCCTTACCTTCATACTCTATACTTCCACTTTTAGGTTTTACAAGTCCAACTATAGCCTTTAATGTTGTACTCTTACCAGCTCCATTAGCTCCAACCAAGGTAACTATTTTACCACTTGGCACATCCAAGCTTATGCCCTTTAAAGCCTCTATACCACCATATGCCACTACTAAATCCTCTATTTTAATCATCCTCGGATACCCCCAAATATGCGTCTATAACCTTTTTATCATTTTGAATTTGAGAAGGTGTGCCTTTAGCTATGGTAATTCCATACTCAAAAACCTGTATTTTATCTGACAAGCTCATAACCATACTCATATGATGCTCTATCATAAATATTGTTAATTTATACTTTTCCTTTATCTCATTTACAAATTCAGAAAGCTCATCCGTTTCTGTAGGATTCATACCTGCTGCTGGTTCATCCAGTAAAAGAAGCTTGGGATTAGTTGCAAGTGCTCTTGCTATTTCAAGCTTTCTCTGTTTACCATAAGGAAGTGAACTTGATTTTTCGTATTTTAAATCTTCTAAACCTAAATCTCTTAAAAGTTCAAGAGATTTATCAAGCATTTCCTTTTCTTCTCTTTTATATTTTGGAAGCTTTAATATAGCCTCAATAAAGTTTGATTTTATGTGAACATGATTAGCTATCAATACATTATCAAGTACATTTAAATCCTTAAAAAGTCTTATATTTTGGAAGGTTCTTGCAATCCCCTCTTTTGTTATAAGATCCTGTCTTTTACCTGTGATGTCCTTATCCTTAAAAATTATTTTACCTTTTGTAGGTGTATAAACATTCGTTATCATATTAAACGCTGTGGTTTTACCTGCTCCATTAGGTCCTATCAAAGATACTATTTCACCTTCATTTATCTCAAGATTAAAATCTTTAACCGCTGTAAGACCACCAAACTGCATTGTCGCATTTTCTACTTTAAGTAATGCCATTAGTTTTTTCCTCCCTGTCCTAGAGGTTTTTTAGTAAAAATTCCAAGTATAGATTTCCAGCTAAACTCTTTTGTGCCCATAATTCCATTTCTAAAGAATAAAACAATAACCATTAAAAGTACCGAGAAAACAACCATTCTTAGTCCTGGTATACCTTGAAATTTAATAAAGCCAATTCCAAATTCCTTTTCCATATCCAAAAATCTCAGTAATTCACCCAAAATAGTTACAACAAAAGCTGAAATTATAGAACCAGTTACGCTTCCCATTCCGCCAATTACTACTATTAGCAGTATGTTGAAGGTAAGTACAAATTTAAACATGCTAGGATCTATTGTTCCAAGCAAATTTCCTAAAAGCCCTCCTCCTACTCCTGCGAAAAAAGCCCCTATAGTAAAAGCTATGGTTTTGTGCTTAAACAAATTAATCCCCATACTTTCAGCTGCAATAGAATCTTCTCTTATAGCTTTTAGGGCTCTTCCAAAAGAACTATTTATAAGTGAAACTATCACTATAACAGTAAAAATGGCAATTCCAAAACTCCAATACAAATTTGTATTATTAGGAATACCTCTAAGCCCTAACGCACCATTAGTTATACTTTGTAAGTTATTCAAAACAATTCTTATTATTTCAGCAAAGCCTAAGGTTGCAATTGCAAGGTAGTCCCCTTTCAGCCTAAGCGCTGGTGCCGCTATTAAAAAGGCCAGTGCTGCAGAAACAATTCCGGCTATTATTAACGCTGGAAGAAAAGGAATTGATATATGATTTAATGGTGATATTAAAGGTTCCATAAAAAAGTTCTGATTTTTAACCTTAGGAGCCATTGTAAGCAAAGCTGTTGTATACGCTCCAACTGCTATAAAGCCAGCATGTCCCAATGAAAATAATCCGGTAAATCCATTTATAAGATTCATGCTAAGTCCTAAAATTGCATATATTGCACACAAATTTAAAATTCTTATTTTGTAATTATCTAAGTAATTATCTGCAAAAATTAAAAGTAAAAATATAGCTGCAATAAGTGCTATATTCAAAATTTTGTTTTTCTTCAACATAAGTTTACACCTTCTCTGTTAAATTTTTGCCCATTATCCCAGTAGGTTTAAATATTAATATTACTATTAAAAGTACAAAAGCAAACGCATCTCTATATCCAGTTAAACCCGGCAAAAATGCCACTAACATTATTTCACCTATTCCAAGAATAAAGCCTCCAATAACAGCTCCTTTTATATCTCCTATACCGCCAATAACTGCTGCTATAAAGCATTTTAGACCTGGTATCATTCCCATAAGTGCAACTATCTGAGGATACTTAAGTGACCACATAACAGCTCCTATAGCTGCTAACATAGATCCTATGCAAAATGTAAAGGAAATTATTCTATTTACGTTAATACCCATAAGTTTTGCAGTGTCTACATCCTTCGAAACTGCTCTCATAGCCATACCAACATTTGTTTTATTAACTAAATATAAAAGTACAAATAAAAGCACTATAGTTACCACAGGAATTATGAAGCTAAGATTTTGAATTGATACTCCACCTATATTAACCACATTTGTAAATATTGCTGGTGTTGGAAATGCTTTTGGTCTTCCACCAAATAGAACTACAGCTAAGTTTTCAAGTAAAAAGGATACACCAATTGCTGAAATTAAAATAGATATTTTGGGTGCTGACCTAAGAGGTCTATATGCTGTGAATTCTATTGTCATTCCGAGTACACCTGTCATAGCTATGGCTATTATGAATGCAAAATACCAGGGCAAGCCAAAGGTTGCTACTCCAAAGAAAGCAAAATAAGCTGCCATCATAAATATATCACCGTGTGCAAAATTTATAAGTTTTAATATACCATAAACCATCGTATAACCTATAGCTATAAGCGCATATAGGCTTCCAAGAGAGATTCCGTTAGCCAAATGCTGCATAAAAATTTCAAAAGTCATATTATCAATCACCTCATTTTATTTTTCATTTGCTTTTATAGTATCAAGATAAGTAAATTTTCCGTTTTTCACCACTTTTAATACTGCGTCTTTAACAGCATTATTATTTTCATCGATTGTAATTACTCCTGCTGCTCCAGGAAAATTTTTAGTTTTAGCAATTGCATCTCTTATTTTTACTGGATCTACTGAATTTGATCTTTTTATAGCATCAAGTATTACCAAATAAGCATCATATGCTAAAGCCGTAACTGCTGCTGGTTCCTTCTTATATTGTGCTCTATAAGCTGCAAGAAATTTCTTTGATTCTTCAGTTATAGGCTTTTCAGTTGCAAAGAAGGTTGAAAAAACTGTTCCTTCTACTGCATCCTTACCTATATCTATAAACTCAGGTGTTTCCCAAGTATCTCCTCCTATAATAGGAACTTTTATTCCAAGCTGTCTAGCTTGCTTTATTATTAAAGCTCCTTCTGTAAAGTTACCCGGTGCAAATATAGCGTCAGGATGCTTACCTTTTATAGTCGTAAGCTGTGCTGTAAAGTCTTGATCACCTGTATTATAATTTTCCTTAGCTATAATGGCATTTTCATTTTTAGTGAACTTTTTAAATGCATCAGAAAAGAATTTACAGATTCCCACTGAATAATCGCTTGATACTTCCTGAAGTAAAGCTACTTTTTTAACCTTTAATTCATTTGCTGCATATTTAGCCATAACAGTTCCTTGAAAAGGATCAATGAAACAAACTCTAAAGTAATAATCATTACCTGCAGTAACCAATGGGCTTGTACACGAAGCTCCCACAGTCGGTATCTGCGCTTGTTTAATAACATCACCAGCGGCCATTGAATTTCCGCTTCCCCAACTTCCTATAATGGCATTTACATTTTCTTGTTCTACAAGATTTGAAGCCGCACTTGCTGCCTCTACCTTGTCTGATTTATTATCAGCAAAAACCAATTCAACCTTTTTTCCGTTAACTGTTGGATAAAGTTTATTTGCTAATTTTACCCCTTCAACCTCAAGCTCTCCACCTGCTGCGTTAGCACCGGTCATTGGTTCAAATACACCAATTTTTATTACATCGCTGCTAAATTTCTTTTTTCTATTCGCTTTAGCACTGCATCCAGTTAAAACTAAGGATGTCAACATAATTAAAGCCAAAACGAATGAAAGTTTTCTTCTCATTAAAATAGCCTCCTGTTTTTCGCCTTTTTTAGTATTTATTCAACATATTTATTCTATATTAAATACACACGTATGTCAACGAAATACAAAATGTAACTTATTGGCATATAAAAAAAAGCACCCTAAGGTGCAAGTAGAATAAATACCGCTTTAGCTGCCATATTTAAATTAAATTTTTAATATTTAGAAAAAGCAGATTTGTTATAAAAAATTTTAATATAAACGCGGTATACTGAAAAAGAATCAGTTGCCATTTAATTCTTTTTATCATTATATTTTATCATCTTATCATTTTAACCACAATAGCAAAATAATATACTTATATAAAAAAATTTTTTATACAGGAAATCTTTAGAACTCAAATATTAAAGTTTTACAAGTAATTTTTAAAGATTAAGAGTAAAGTGATGGATGATTTTTCTCCGCTAACTCTGCAAAAAAAGAACTACTCAACCTTGGTCAAGCAGTTCCTTTTCTTCTATTTATTTGTGCAAGTACTATTTAACAACGTGAACTTTCATCATGTTAGTAGTTCCTGTTACATCTACAGGTATTCCTGCAGCAACAACTACTAAATCACCTTTTTTAATATATCCAGCTTGTAAAGCCTTATCTACAGAAGAAGCTATTAATTCATCTGTTGATTTAACTGATTCGGATACTATTGTAACAACTCCCCAGTTTAAAGCAAGCTTTCTTGCAACACTTTCATTTGGTGTTACAGCTATAACTGGAACATTAGGTCTGTATTTTGAAACCATTCTTGCAGTATTTCCTGTTTGAGTGGCAGTTATTATTGCTGTTGCTCCTAATTCTCTTGCTGTAGCACAAGCTGACATAGCTATTGAATTTGCAACACTTGGAGTTGCGTCTTCTTTTCTCTTAGCTAAGATTTTTTCATAATCTAATTGAGATTCTGCTTCTTGTGCTATTTTTGCCATTGTTTGAACAGCTTCTACTGGGTATGATCCATTAGCACTTTCTCCACTTAACATTATAGCATCTGTACCATCAAATATTGCATTAGCTATATCTGATGCTTCTGCTCTTGTTGGTCTTGGGTTTCTTATCATAGAATCAAGCATTTGAGTTGCAGTTATAACAAATTTTCCTGCTTTATTACATTTTTCTATTATCATTTTTTGAGTTAAAGGAACTTTTTCTATAGGAATTTCAACTCCCATATCTCCTCTAGCAACCATGATAGCATCAGAATACTCTATGATATCATCTATATTGTCAACACCCTCTTGGCTTTCAACCTTTGAGATTATTTTTATATCTTTTCCACCATGTGCTACAAGAACATCTCTTATAGCTTTTACATCTTCAGCTTTTCTTACAAATGATGCAGCTACAGCATCAATTCCAACTTCACATCCGAAGATTAAATCATCTTTATCTTTTTCAGTCATTGCAGGAAGCTTTATTGATACGTTAGGTACATTAACTCCTTTGTGGCTTCCAACCAATCCTGTATTTGCAACTTCACAAACAATATTTGTTCCTTCTATTGTTTTAACTGTAAGTCCAACAAGACCATCATCTATTAATATAGTGTTGCCTGGTTTTACATCTTTGTATAAGTTCTTGTAACTGATAGAACATTTTGTTGCATCTCCAACTACTTCTTCACCACAGTGAACAGTAAATGTTGATCCTTTAGCTAATTCTAACTTTGAAGGTTCAAAATTTCCAGTTCTTATTTCTGGTCCCTTTGTATCTAGCACTATTGCTATTTGCTTGTTATACTTTTCTCTTAATTTTTTTACAAGGTTTATTCTTCCTCTGTGTTCTTCGTGATCTCCATGTGAAAAGTTGTGTCTTGAAGCGTTCATTCCAGCTTCAATAAATTTTGATAAAATTTCCTCATTTTCACTTGCAGGTCCTAGTGTAAAAATCATCTTTGTTCTTTGCATTATATTACTCTCCTCATTTCTTATAAAGTGTGATTTAAAAACTAAATATATATATATAAATTATTTTGAAAGCATATTAGCTATGTTATAAAGTTCCTCATTAAATTTTCTTGGCATATCCAAAGCTTCATCAATATCATCATCAACTATTTTGTTATCTCTTATTCCAACTACTCTAGATGTTTTTCCTTCAATCAATACTTCTACAGCTTTTACTCCCATTCTTGATGCAAGTATTCTGTCAAAAGCTGATGGACTTCCACCTCTTTGAATGTGTCCTAAAATTGTAGCTCTTGTTTCTATCCCTGTAACACTTTCAACCTTTTTGGCAAGTTCTGCTGCACCGCCAACACCTTCTGCTAGGATTATTAAATTATGCATCTTACCATTTAACTTTCCTTCAAGTATTGTTTTGCATAGGTTATCAAAATCATAACCTTTTTCTGGTATAATAACACTTTCAGCTCCACCTGCAATGCCAGAGTATAATGCTATATCACCACAATCTCTTCCCATAACCTCAACTATACTTACTCTTTCATGAGATGTAGAAGTATCTCTAAGTTTATTAATAGCATCTAACACAGTATTAAGTGTAGTATCAAAACCTATTGTATAATCAGTATAGGATAAATCATTATCGATAGTACCCGGAAGTCCAACTGTTGCTATTCCCAATTTTGATAGCTTTTGCGCTCCCATAAAGGAACCATTGCCTCCTATTACAACAAGACCATCAACGCCAAATACCCTTAGGACATCTGCCGCTTTCTTTCTTCCTTCTTCTTTTAAAAATTCAGCACATCTTGCAGTTCTAAGTATTGTTCCACCTCTTTGAATTATGTCAGAAACACTGTGCCTCTGCATTTCAAAAAGTTCACCATTTATAAGGCCGCTGTATCCTCTTTGAATTCCCATAACTTTAAGACCTTTATCTAGTGCAGTTCTAACTACTGCTCTAATTGCAGCGTTCATTCCTGGTGCATCTCCACCACTTGTAAGTACTGCTATAGTCTTCATATTCATATACCTCCTACGACCGCAGGGACTTAACTTGTCCCACATATTTTACAAATTGACAATTGTAAATTACAATATTAATTTTAATCTAAAATAAATAAATATTCAATGCTTTGTGTAAAATAAAGCCTACATTTAAAAATATTAATACATTTTTCTAAAACTTTTATTATTATTTTATTTAATGTAACAAATGAATTAACATCCAGCTATATTATAACACTTTTATATTGGATTCGCCAAACTTATCTTTTAAAAAATTCATTGAATCAATATTTTTTTCAAGCCACATAGATTTGTCAATCAAAAACTTTTTTCTTTCTTTTTTAGTACATAGATAAATAGGAATATTTCCTTTATAAACAACACCTATTTCCCTTATTTTACTTAGTGCATTCCTAACTTCTTCTTCATCTTCAACTAAAATATAAAGTTTTTCATTACTGATTTTTATGAGAGGTTTAATTTCTTCACATAATATTTTAGGCTGTTCATCCTCTCTTTTGTTTATCCTACCCTTTATTATTACCAGCTCATCTTCTTTTATGTAGGAAATATTTTTCTCAAATACTTTAGGAAATATTACAATTTCTATGCCAGCATACATATCTTCTACTTTTATAAACGCCATCATAGTGTTATTTTTAGTTACTTTTTTAGTAACCTCAGTAACTATACCTCCTATAATAACCCTTGATCCGTCCACTATTCCATTATCCTGAGGTAGACTTCCGTCCTCTTCTAGAGATTCATTTCCAATTATATCTAATATTTTTGTATTTGTAACATTTTCCAAAGTTTCCTTATAATCTTCAAGAGGATGACCTGAGAGGTATATTCCTGTCATTTCTTTTTCCATTGCAAGAATATATTTTTTATCAAATTCCTTTATGTCTGGATACTTTATTTCAATATCATCATAGGTATTTTTACCAAAATCTGTGAATAAATTCATCTGTCCCTGTATGTTTTTTTTCTGCTGGTTTGATACTCCATCCATAACTTTTTCAAAAACCGAAATAAGTTGAGACCTATATACGCCAAAGCTATCAAAACCTCCAGCCTTAATTATGCTTTCTACTGCTTTTTTATTTACATATGACATATCAATTTTATTGCAAAAATCAGTGAATGATGAGAACCTCCCGCTTTTATTT
Organism: Clostridium guangxiense; assembly: GCF_021043395.1. Classification (GTDB taxonomy): domain Bacteria; phylum Bacillota; class Clostridia; order Clostridiales; family Clostridiaceae; genus Clostridium_S; species Clostridium_S guangxiense. Next base: position 122,851 of record NZ_JAJNKE010000006.1, on the reverse strand, counting down.
CTTGCTTTTACTATGCTTTCTACTACATTCATACCCACATTTTTAATAGATGCCATTCCAAATCTTATAGTTTCACCTTTAACTGTAAACTTTGAATAGCTTTCGTTTATATCTGGATGTAAAATTTGTATTCCAAGTTTATCTGCAAATCTAGTGTAAAATGCTACCTTCTCATTATTTCCCATAACGCTATTAAGCATTGCAGCAATGTACTCTGTAGGGTAGTAGCAAATTAAATATGCAGTATCATATGCAACTACAGCATAGGCAGCAGCATGTGATTTATTAAATGCATAACTTGCGAAATCCATCATTGAATCATATATCTTATTTCCAATTTCTGCTGATATACCATTTCTTACACAGCCAGGGACCTCAACTTCTCCCTCTTCATTTGTAATTCCATATATAAAATTATGCCTTTCTTCTTCCATAACATGATGCTTCTTTTTGGACATGGCACGTCTTACAAGGTCACTTCTGCCCATAGAATATCCTGCAAGATCTCTTACTATTTGCATTACCTGTTCTTGATAAACCATACATCCGTAAGTAACCTTTAAAATTGGCTCAAGTTCTGGTGTAAGATACTGTATTTCCTCAGAATTATTTTTATTCTTAATATACCTAGGTATTTCACTCATAGGCCCAGGTCTATAAAGACTTATACCCGCAATTATATCTTCAAGACTGTCAGGTTTTAACTCTTTCATAAAACTTGTCATTCCTGGAGATTCAAGTTGAAATACACCAACTGTTTTTCCATCGCCTATCATTTTATAAACTTTTTCATCTTCAAAATTTATTTTATCTATATCTATGTCTATACCTTGATTTTCTTTGATCATATCTATAGTATCTTTTATAACTGTAAGAGTTCTAAGACCTAAAAAGTCCATCTTTAAAAGTCCAAGTTCCTCAAGTACTCCCATGGTAAACTGTGCTACAATTGAATCTTCATTTTTAAGAAGCGGTACATAATTCACAAGAGGTTGAGAGGATATTACAACACCTGCAGCATGAGTCGAAGTATGTCTTGGGAGTCCTTCTAGTGTTCTTGCAACATCGATTAAATCTTTTATTCTATCATCTGAATCGTATATTTCTTTAAGTTCAGGGTTAAGTTCAAGCGCTTTATCTATAGTTATATTAAGTACTGATGGAATCATTTTAGCTATTTTATCAACCTCTGCATAAGAATAATTCATAGCCCTTCCAACATCTCTTATACAAAGTCTTGCAGCCATAGTTCCAAAGGTTACAATTTGTGAAACACAGTCTTTGCCGTATTTCTCTACTACATAGTCTATAACCTTCTGTCTTTTTTCATAGCAAAAATCACTATCAATATCTGGCATCGATATTCTATCTGGATTTAAGAATCTTTCAAAAATTAAATTATATTTAATAGGATCAATTTTTGTTATTCCAAGAGTATACGCAACTAGTGACCCTGCACCAGATCCCCTTCCAGGTCCTGTAGGTATTTCATTTTCTCTTGCAAATCTTATAAAATCCCAAACTATAAGAAAATAATCAACATAACCCATCTGCCTTATTATTCCAAGCTCATAGTCAAGTCTTTTTTTCAGCTCATCGGTTATGTTGGCATACCTTTCATGAAGCCCATTCTTACACAAATTTTCTAGGTATAAATAGTGATCTGTACCTTCTGGAAGTGGAAAATTAGGAAGTTTTGATTCATGGAATTTATACTCAAAATTACATTCGTCAGCTATCTTTGAAGTATTCAAAAGTGCTTCTTTTACATATGAAAATTGATTATACATTTCTTCCTGAGATTTTAAATAAAACTGCTCTGGAACATATTTCATTCTATTTTCATCATCTACATTTTTTCCTGTTTGTATGCACAAAAGTATATCATGAGCTCTTGAATCTTCTTTATTTATGTAATGAACATCATTAGTTGCAATAAGAGGAATATCAAGTTCCTTTGAAAGCTGTATAACCAGCTCATTTACTTTTAACTGTTCACTTATCCCATGATCTTGAAGTTCAAGATAAAAACCATCTTTAAATATATCCTTATAAAAAAGTGCAGTTTCTTTAGCTCTTTCAAGCCTTCCCTTAAGCAAATCGGACTGTATTTCTCCAGCCAGACAAGCACTTGAAGCTATAATTCCTTCACTATGCTGTTTTAAATACTCATGGTCAACTCTTGGCTTATAATAAAAACCATCTATAGATGCTTTTGAAACAATTTTCATGAGATTTTTATAACCAGTTTCATTTTTAACAAGCAGTACAAGATGATGTGTTTCATTTTCAGGATCGTTTTGCTTTATGTACATTGATTTAGTTGCCACATAAATTTCGCAGCCTATTATTGGTTTTATTCCCGCTTCTTTAGCTGCCTTATAAAATTCAACACAGCCATACATAGCTCCATGATCTGTTATTGCAATACTTTTCATTCCAAGTTCTTTTGCCCTTTGAACTAATTTTTCTATCTTTCCAGAGCCATCTAATAGGCTGTATTCTGTATGTACATGCAAATGAACGAAATCTTTAAAAATATCCTCCATGTAATTTCCTCCTTTCTATATTGTTGAATCTATTATTGTATCTTCAAGATTTTAGCCGAAAGTATGGACTTTGCTATATCTTCGTTCTTTTCATTAACCATTCCAACCTCAACCTTAGCAAAAAATCTTCCAAGATCTATTATTTTAGTATGTATATTAATATTAGTATCCATTTGAATTGGTTTTACAAAATAAGTTGATATGCTGTCAATAGATACATTCATATTATTTTTACTCCTTAATGTCATCACAGCTGCTGTTGAAAGAAGCATTCCAAGTGAATTCCATGATGCCGATCCAAGTGGTTCTAACATTTCAGATACTATTTTACCATAAAAATGCATTCCATCCTCTGCATAAGAATATTGAAAGTTTTTAAGTATCATATCTTCTATTGTTTCACCTGCTTGAGGCTGCCTAAGAGCATACTGAATTGCTTCAACAATTTCTTTTCTTCCTATTGTACCAATGAGTTTTTTATTGCTATCAACCACTAAACACATACTTATATTCTCCCAGCCCATAATGTGTGCTGCATATGCAACAGTGGTTTTACAATCTACAATAAAAGGTTCCTCATTTATATACTTTCCAACGATATAATCACTTTTTACATCTTCATTTTCTATTTTTTCACTTAGCCGTTTAAAATTAATAACTCCAATTACTTTTTTATTCTTATTTACAACAGGTAATTTATGTATCCCACTCATCTTTTCATACTTTTTAAGCTTTTTAGCTGAATCATCATATTTTAAATACTGTGGATCATCATTCATTATATCTTCAACCAAAATTATATCCTTTTTAATTAAGTTTTCAGATATCGCTTTATTTATTATACTTGCAATGGTAAAAGTATCATAATTTGAAGATATAACTGGAAGTTGTTTTTCATCTGCCAAGCTTTTAATCTCGTCACTGCATCCAAAGCCACCAGTTATGAGTACTGCAGAATTATTAAGAAGTGATACCTTTTGTGCATCTTCTCTATTTCCAACAATAGTCAAGCTTCCTGGACTTATATACTTATCCATAGCTTCTGCCGTCATGGCACCTATAACAAACTTGTTAAGCGTTTTATCTATTCCTGTTCTGCCTCCAAGTATGCTTCCATCTATTATACTAACAATTTCTCCATAAGTAAGCACTTCTATATTCTTTTTTTGAACCTTATCTATTTTTATAGTTCCAACTCTAGGTATTGTGGTTACCAGTCCAAGGTTATCACATTCTTTAATTGCTCTATAAGCGGTTCCTTCGCTTACTTCTAACTTATTGGCTATGCTTCTTACGGAAATTTTAGTGCCAGCTTTAAGTGTCATGATGTATCTTATTATTTCCTCATGCTTCGACATTAAATTTATTTTCCCTCCTTTCTAATTTCTTCTGCAATTTTTTCTATACGCCTCAATCTATGATTGACACCTGACTTTCCAACAGGTGGATCCAGCATTTTCCCAAGTTCTTTTAAAGATTCATCAGGATAATTAAGTCTTAAATCTGCAATCTCACGTAAATTTTCTGGAAGTCTTGCAAGGCCTATTTCTCTTTGTATAAGTTTAATACTTTCTACTTGCCTTACAGAAGCATTAACTGTCTTGCTTAGATTTGCAGTTTCACAATTTACCAATCTATTTACGTTATTTCTCATTTCTTTCATAATTCTTATATTTTCGAGTTCAAGAAGGTTTGTGTGTGCTCCAATAATATTTAAAAGATCAACTATATGCTCTCCTTCTTTTATATATACTACATAACTACTTTTTCTTTTTATTACTTTTGAATTTAAGTTATAAGTGTTAATTAGACCACTTAAATCCTTTGCATATTCTTCATCATGGGTTACAAATTCAAGATGATACATTTTCTCAGGATTACTTACACTGCCGCCGCCCAAAAATGCACCTCTTATATACATCCTTTTATTTACTTCATCAGAAACAAGCTCAGGTGGTATATTGTAATTAATTTCAAGCACATCATCTTCATTTTTGAGTATTCCCACAGTTTTGAGTAAATTTCTTACTCCCATTTCTTCTGTTATACACACTACATATATATTGTTTTTCTTTAAAGAATTGCTTTTCTTCACCATTATATCTGTGTGTATAGAAAAGAATTCCTTTAAGAGTTTAAATATAAGCCTTGCTATAGCTGGATTTTCAGTTACTATCCTAAAACTTATTTTTCGATTTCCTTCAAGTGACAAGGTTCCACTTGATTTCATAATAGCCGACAAAAGAGCTATAGTTCCGCTTTTATCATATTCATTATATCTACAGACTTCTCCTTTTACTTTCGATGAAAACGACATTTTACTTACTCCCTATTTTTAGTAGCTTTATTTTCTTTTAATCTCTGTGATAAGTAGAAATATTCAATTATCTTCTTTTTATCATAGAATAATTTTTTATCCATAATAGTTTCAATTAAAATTGATGCCAATTTATCAGAATCATGTCTTACAAGGCCATCTTTTATCTTTATGAAATCCCCTTTAATAACTCCAACTCCAATTTTATTAAGTTCTTTTTCATCTATTTCAACAAGTTCAGATGTCTTTTCAAAATATTTTCCCTTTAATTTTTCATCAATACTGCCTATATTCACAACAGTATAATCCACGACTTTTCCACCAACATGTTTAAATATTGCCTTTATATGGTCAGATACACTAAAGCCATCAGTTTCTCCAGGCTGTGTCATTATGTTGGAAACATATAATTTGAGAGCCTTTGTTTTTTGAAGTTCAACAGCTATATCTTTTACTAAAAGGTTTGCAATTACACTGGTATACAAGCTTCCAGGTCCTAAAATTATAGCATCTGCATCTTTTATAGCTTCTACAGTTTCTTTAAGCGCTTTTGCGTTCTTAGGATCTATAAAAACTTTTTCTATTGGGCTTTCATATAAATTTGCAGCTTCTGGTATATTTGACTCTCCTTCCACTACAACCCCATTTTTTAATTTTGCTTTTAAAACAACATTATCAAGTGTAACTGGAATTACTTTACCTGTTACTGCAAGTACAGAGCTCATCTTACGAACAGCTTCTTCAAAATTAGCTGAAATCCCATCCATTGCTGCTAAAAAAAGATTTCCAAAACTTTGATTTTTAAGTCTTCCATCTTTAAATCTGTACTGAAGTAATTCCTGCATAAGTGGTTCTGTATCGGATAAAGCAAGTATACAGTTTCTTATATCACCTGGCGGAAGTATTCCAAGGTCTTCTCTCAAAGCACCTGAACCGCCTCCATCATCTGCAACAGTAACAACGGCGGTTATATTAGATGTATAATCTTTAAGTCCTCTAAGCATGGTGGAAAGCCCTGTTCCGCCGCCTATTGCAACAATCTTAGGGCCTTTAACAAGAAGTCTTTTTTCATATATTAAGTTACTCAACCTTCTAGAATCTAAAGATACATTCAAGTATCCTTTATTTATAAGTGATATTACAGATCGCATTCCTTGAGTAATTGAGATATAAACTATAAAACCACCAGTTATAATTAGAAAAATATAAAATGCCCTATAATAATTACTATAGAATATTCCGTTTCTTATAAGTTCTGCAAGAGCAAAAGCCATAAAAAACACTCCAATAAGTCCAAGCATAATCCATCGCTTGAGTTTAATACCAGGCTTTATCCAATCCATAAATTTCATAGCTTTTTACCACCTTTATTAATATCCTCTTCAATATCTCTATGATCAATATTGACAATTTGCCCATCATTTTTTAGTCTCTTATAAATTTCATTAGCTATTGTTACTGAACGATGCCTTCCTCCAGTGCACCCTATTGAAACTATAAGCTGCCTTTTGCCTTCTTTAATGTAGTTTGGTATTAAAAATTTAAGCATATCATGAAGCTTATCAATAAAAGCTTGAGTTTGAGGAAATGACATTACATATTCACTTACCGGCTTTTCATTTCCTGAATAATGTTTAAGGTCTGGTATATAAAATGGATTAGGTAAAAATCTAACATCAAAAACAAGATCTGAATCAACTGGAATTCCATATTTAAATCCAAAGGATACTACTGTAACTATAAGTTTAGTTTCAATTTGACCTTCCCTCTGATAAATTACTGTTATTTTTTCTTTAAGTTCTCTTGCTACAAGCTTTGAAGTGTCAATTATATTATTTGCCATATTTCGAATTTCTTCCAACTTTTTTCTTTCAAGCTTTATTCCATTAATAATTCTTCCTTCTGGTGCAAGAGGATGCTTTCTTCTGGATTCTTTATATCTCTTTATAAGTACTTCATCTGAAGCATCGAGAAATAATATTTCATAACTGTATCCATTATTTTTAAGATAATCTAATCCTTCAAAAATATTATCAAAAAACTTACCACCTCTAATATCTATTACAAGTGCAACTCTATCTATCACTCCTTGCGTTTGAAAACATGCTTCTGCAAACTTTGGTATAAGTGTTGACGGCAAATTATCAACGCAAAAATATCCCAAATCTTCAAGACTCCTTATTGCCTGAGTCTTTCCTGCCCCAGATAACCCAGTAACAATGACAAATCTCATTTTTACCGCCTCCTCATTTAGTACTTGTTTATACTGAAATCAACTTAATTATAACACAAAATGCTGAAGTTACTTATACAAAATGACTGTACAACTTCAGCAAATAATTAATATAGCTATTTCCTATTTATCTTCTCCCCAGATTCTAACTTCCGGCTCAAGTTCTACATTAAATTTATTCTTAACTGTTTTTTGAACAAAATGTATTAAATCTAAAATATCCTTAGCCGTTGCATCTTCTTTGTTAATAATAAATCCAGAGTGTTTATCAGATACTTGCGCTCCACCCATTTGGGTTCCCTTTAGTCCACTATCTTGAATAAGTTTTGCTGCAAAATGCCCCTCTGGTCTTTTAAATGTACTTCCTGCTGAAGGATATTCAAGCGGCTGTTTTTCTCTTCGTCGTCTCATAAGATCGCTTATTCTTCCAGCAATTTTATCATATTCTCCCTTTTGAAGTTTAAAACTTGCTTCCAGAACAATATAGTTTTGTTTTAATATTATACTAGTCCTGTATCCAAGCTCAAGCTTTTCACTACTTAATCTCAATATTTGTCCATCATTATCCATAACTAGAACACTGTCTATCACATCCGATATCTCACCATTATATGCACCAGCATTCATAGCCACAGCGCCTCCAACTGTACCTGGAATCCCACATGCAAATTCAAGACCTGTTAAACTTTCATCACGAGATTTTATACTTACATCTCCAAGTGAAGCTCCTCCTTGTGCTGTAAGTTCTTCACCATTAATAGTTATTTTATTAAGTTTAGATAAATTTATAACGACTCCCCTAAGCCCGCCATCTTTTACGAGAATATTAGATCCATTACCTACTATATAGTAATTTATATTATTAATTTTACATAAATCTATTATCTTACTTACATCTTCATATTTTTTAGGTGTTATAAGCACATCAGCATTACCACCAACCTTAAAAGATGTGTACTTCTTCATAGGCACATCAATTTTAATATCATCCTCATCCATAAATTTATTAAGTTCTGCCACAAAATACTGAATATAATTCATAGTACATCTCCTCAAAATATTAATATAAAGTTAGTATAATTTAAAACAGGCTTATAATCAAGTTTAAATATTAATCAGCTTGCCTTTTGCCTTTAAATAATCGAAAATTTTGTTTTCATCATTATTTACTATAAGTTCTTCAGGCATATTTACTCTTCTTACAATTTCTTGTGCTTTTTCAAATTTACCTATTTTAAAACATATGTGTGCATCAGTGCTTAATATGACCTTTACCTTATTTTTCTTACAAAGCTCAGCTATCTCAATGCAGCTTTCCATGCTTCCTTCTCTAGAACCAGTTAATGAGCCATTATTCAATTCTATAATGGTATTAGTCGCTTTTGCCTTTTTTACTACAGTTTCTTTATCGATTGGAAAAGTGGGATTCCCCAAATGTCCAAGTATATCTATTCTTTTATTATTCATAACATTTATAACCGCTTTTGTGTTTTCTTCAATAGTTCCTGGATCAATACATGGATCATGGAGGCTTGCAATTATATAATCCAACTTTTCTTGTACCTCTTCTGGTAAATCTATATTGCCTTCTCTATCAATTATATTAGCTTCACAGCCCCTTAGTATTTTTACACCATAAAGCTCCCTAGGAATATTTCTCATGTTTCCAAAATAATATATATGTGGTCCACCAGGCATTTTAGGTCCATGTTCACTAGTACCCAACACTTTTATTCCATTTAACGATGCCTGTTTTATATTTTCAAGTAATGTTGTATAAGCATGCCCACTCACTATACTATGCGTATGCAAATCTACTACGTACTTCAAATCAATTTCCTCCCAACTAATACAATTCACAATGAGTGAAGGGTTTTGCCACAGCAAAAAGTTAAGGGATATTTTTCTCCGCTTCACTACGAAAAATAAATAATTTAAATAAGTTAAAGATTTTCTGTAGTAAAACGTAAGAAAATCATCCTTAGCTTTTTATCGAAGATAAAAAAGTTCACCTTTTACGTGCATAGCACCGTAAACCCCTTCACCTTTCGCATAGCGAAAACCTTAGTCTTTTAACGAACGAAGTAAGTTAAAACCCTTCACTTCTTAAATTAGTTCGCAATATTTTTAGTGCGACATCCCCATTCTTCGTCATTGTGAACTGCTTTTAAAGTATTGAACAATGCTTTCTGCTGCTTTTTTGTTTATAGATGATACTTTTATAAGTTCATCATAAGATGCTTTTTTTATATTTTCTATGCTGCCAAAATTTTTAAGCAGTTCTTTTCTTCTGGTAGCTCCTATATCTGGTATATCATCTAACACTGAATGAAGCACCCTTTTATCTCTTAGGCTTCTATGATAGGTTATAGCAAACCTATGTACTTCATCTTGAACTCTAGTGACAAAATGCATTATATCAGAATTTCCCTTTAAATTTAATTCCTCATTATTATATATTATTCCTCTAGTATTATGCCTGTCATCCTTAACCATTCCACATACAGGAATATTTATACTAAATTCTTTAAGTACCTCAAGGGCTATATTTATTTGACCCTTACCTCCATCCATTAAAATAAGATCCGGAAACACACAAAACTTTCCTGCACTTAAAGATATTTTACTCTCCGCAATTGCTTTAACCTCTTCTAAACCATGTTTGAATCTTCTAGTTAAAATTTCTCTCATACTCTCGTAATCATTAGCGCCCTTTACAGAATTTATTTTAAATCTTCTATAATCACTATTTTTAGGTTTCCCATCTTCAAAAACAATCATTGATCCAACAGAATCAACACCTTGAATATTAGAAATATCATATGCTTCTATTCTATGTGGTATATCATCTAGTTTAAGAAATTCAGCCAATTTTTCAATAACTTGTGTATTATTCTTCTTATCACTCAATAGTTTTAATTTAAACTGTTCAAGCATAATCTTAGAATTTCTAAAAACCATATCAAGCAAATCTTTCTTCTCACCCTTTTGTGGAATCTTAATGTTTACTTTAGAACCTCTTTTCATTGAAAGCCAATCCTGCAAAAGTTCTGCATCGTAAATACAAGGAACATATATATCCTTTGGTATATAAGCTGTTCCCCCATAAAATTCCTTTATAAATTCGGATATTATTTCCTCACTGCTCTGCCCTTCTGTATTATCAAAAGTAAAATGCTCTCTTCCTATAATTTTTCCTGTTCTAACAAAGAATATCTGAACACAGCTATCTTTTCCATCGCTAAAAACATTTATGAAATCCTCATCTTGAAAATTACTTCCAATTATTTTTTGCTTTTCAAGTATTTTTTCACATGCACTTATTTTATCTCTATAGGCTGCTGCTTTTTCAAATTCAAGTTCTTCCGCTGCTTTATCCATTTTTCTTTTCATATCATTTATAATTTCAACATTTCTGCCTGAAAGAAGTGATAATACATTCTTTATTATAACGGAATATTCCTCTTTGGTTACAAATCCTGCGCATGGTGCATTACATCTTTTTATATAATAATTAAGGCAAGGTCTAACTTTCTTCTGTCCTTCCTTAATTGTCATTTTGCAATTTCTAATAGGAAAAATTTTTTTAATCAAGTCCAGCGTTTCATATACCGCTGAAACTTCAGGGTACGGTCCAAAATATTTTGTTCCATCCTTAACTTTCATTCTAGTCATTATTATTCTCGGAAAATCCTCATTTATAGTGACCTTAATAAAAGGATAGTGTTTGTCATCTTTTAAGAGTATGTTATACCTAGGTCTATACTTTTTTATTAAGTTACATTCTAAAATAAGTGCTTCCATTTCAGAATCTGTAACTATATATTCAAACTCAGCTATGTTTTTAACCATTGCCTTAACTTTTTCAGAATGGTTTTTTGAACTTTGAAAGTATTGTCTAACTCTATTCTTTAATATTTTTGCCTTTCCTACATATATTATTTCACCCAAAGAGTTCTTCATAAGATATACTCCTGGTCTATCTGGAAGAATCTTTAACTGATACTTAAAATCAAACACTTTTCTCTCTCCTTCTACTTGCCCAATGCAGTTCCCATTACCTGTGAAGCAATTTTAGCTGCTGCAATACCACCTTGGCCTCCATCCTCAACTATAACTGCCACTGCAACTTTAGGATTGTTATATGGAGCAAAGCCTATAAACCACGAATGAGGTTTTGCATCTTTTCCATTTTCTTGATGATCTGCCGTACCTGTTTTACCACAAACATCAACGCCTTCTATAGCCGCATTTCCACCTGTTCCTTCTGCAACAACATTTTTCATAAAACTTCTCATTGTAGCCGCAACATCACTTGATATTATGCTTCCATTGCTTTCTCCTTGAATATCTTGCACAACACTTCCGTCGCTAGCTAATATCTGTTTTACAAGATGAGGTTTCATCATAACTCCATCATTTGCAATAGTACTTGCTACAAGAGCCATTTGCATAGGAGTAGCAAGATCGCTTGCCTGACCTATGGCACTTTGAGCCTTATTTCCCACTTCATAGCTTTTAAGTGTTGGAAATTGACTTTTATCTATAACTATTCCATCACAAGGTATATCCTTATTAAAATAAAAATCTTCTGCTGTTTTCTTTAGCTTGTCATTTCCAAGTTCCATACCTAATGTTCCAAATACAACATTACTTGAATGCACATAAGCATCCTTAAAGCTTATAGTTCCAAAAGACTCTCCATCAAAATTCCTTAAGGATTGTCTTGAATTAAATACAAGTACACCATTGTCATTAAAAGTTCTATTTTCAATTCCAGATATATTTTCAAGTGCACTAATTGCAGTTATAGTCTTAAAGGTAGATCCCGGCGGATATAATCCTGAGACTGCTCTATTTAAAAGTGGTCTACTTGAATCACTATTTAATGAAGACCAATTCGACTGAAGTGCAGAATCATTTGGATCAAAAGATGGTTTTGACACCATTGCTAAAATTTCACCAGTTTTAGGATCTAAGGCTACAACAGCTCCTCTGTTATCACCAAGCGCATCAAATGCCTCCTTTTGAACATTGTAATCTAAAGTAGTTATTAAATCATCTCCATTTTTTTCTTCTGCTTGAACATTACCTTTATTTTTTATGACACTATTTAAAAACTGTGTTAAACTCTCATCCTTTGCACCCATTAAATATTGGTCGTACTTAGCTTCAAGTCCAGTTAATCCATACTTTTGATTTACATATCCAAGTACATGTGCAAATAATGCCCCTCCAGTATAACTTCTTTTCTGAGTAAGAGTATTTACTCTTTCACTGGTCGTTAAAGGCTTTTTATTTCTGTCATATATTGTACCTCTTAAAACTTCATTTCTCTTTGCCCATAACCTTTTATTGTCGGTATTATTCACAATTTTAGGTCCTGTCACCATTTCAAAATATGTTATGTAAGAAATGGTGGCAATAAAGAATATTATAAAAACCATCAAAACCTTTTTTGTATTATTCGAAATATCGTTCATTTATTTTCCTCCCTCTGATATTTTTTGAATTATACCAAGGGCAACAAAAATTATTATCATTGAGCTTCCACCTGAACTAATAAGTGGAAGAGTTATTCCAGTTAAAGGTATCATTCCAGTAACTCCTCCAACTATTACTAAAACTTGTGACGCTATCATTGCACTATATCCTACTGCAAGAAGTCTTGAAAAATTATCTTCTGCATATACCGCTGCACGCATACATCTATAAAAAAGTAAAAAGTAAAGAATCATTATGGCAAATCCCATAAGCACTCCCATTTCCTCACAAATAGCTGAAAATATAAAATCAGATTCACTTACAGGTACAAAATTAGGATATCCAAGTCCAAGTCCTGTACCAAACAATCCACCCCAAGCTATAGAGTACATTGATTGAACCAATTGATAACTTTGATTGGTTTTATACGGCCATGGATTATGCCATATCATAAATCTTAAACGAACATGCCCAAACAATTTATAGCTTAAAAATCCACCAACTATAAATAAAATTAAACACACAACTATGTATTTTAATTTTGATGTTGCTATATAAAGCATTGTAATAGAAATTCCGAAAAATAAAAGAGCTGAACCTAAATCATTTTGCAGTACCATGAAACCTAAACTTACCATTACAACAATGGCTGGTTCTATCAGCTGTTTAAAATTTTTATATCCCTTTAAGGCAGACGCCAGATAGGCAACAAAAAATATTTTTCCAAATTCAGAAGGTTGAAATCCCATGCTGCCAATATACACCCAGTTTTTAGCTCCATATTTTGATGTACCATGAATAGTAGCCATTGCCATAAATATCAAGCAAACAACCATATATACATATTTATACTTTTCGTATTTTTTAAGATCTGGAAGCAATACAACAATAAGTATAAATATTGCAATCCCACCTATAAACCAAATAATTTGTTTTACGGCAAGATCTGCCTTAATTCTATATAACATCACCATTCCTATAGATGACAGTATACATGAAAATATAAGTACATACTTGTCTCCATCAGGATAAAATTTTCTAAGTATAAAGTGCGAATATGCCATTAAAAAGCATATTATTCCACATAATACCAGTGCTCCTTTATCAAAAGGATCCTTTATTATAAATAAGTTAAAGAAACAAACTAAGCAAAAAAGGTAAGTATATCTTAATAGCTTTTTCTCTTCCTTCACGCTGTTATACATATCATATCACCTATCCTATTACCTTAAATACAGCACTACCTATTTTTATTTCGTCTCCTGCTTTAATATAAACTTTTTTTTCAACCTTTCTACCATTTAGTATAGTTCCATTAGTACTATTTAAATCTTCCATTATATAATCTGTATTTCTAAGATATATTCTGGCATGGTGCCCAGAGACATATCCCTCTCTAAGAATTACAGAATTATCATCTCTTCTTCCTATTGTAGTTTCTCTATTGATTGGTATCACAGATCCTCTTCTTAAATTCCTGTTATCACCAGGGTCTATAACTTCAAGTCCAAAAGTCTTTTTTCTTGAAGGCCTTTTGGAACCTCCATTCTTTATATCCTTATACATTATTCTCAGAGCATACAAAATTATTACATACACTATTGCAATAATTATTATCTTAAAAATCAAGCTTAATTTGCTTAGACTAGCACCAATCGATCCCAGATATAAAAACAAACAAAACACCCTCCTACGCTATAATATCTTTAATAAAGCCAAAGGCTAGCATTTTAGTTACGCTAGCCTATACAATTATAACATTTTTTTTAAGTATTGTCCTGTATATGATGAAGTATTTTTAGCCACATCCTCGGGTGTTCCAGCGCACAAAATAGTTCCTCCTCTTTCACCGCCTTCAGGACCAAGGTCTATAATATAGTCTGCGCACTTTATTACATCAAGATTATGCTCTATAACAACCACTGTGTTTCCTGCATCAACAAGTCTTTGAAGTACCTCTATAAGTTTACTTACATCATATGTATGCAATCCTGTAGTTGGCTCATCCAAAATGTACAATGTCTTTCCAGTTCCTCGTTTTGATAATTCATATGCAAGTTTTATTCTCTGTGCCTCTCCTCCTGAAAGCTGAGTAGATGGCTGTCCAAGTCTTACATATCCCAGTCCAACTTCCATAAGAGTTTCAAGTTTATTCTTTATTCTTGGTACATTACTAAAGAATTCGAGTGCCTCCTCAACCGTCATATTAAGTACATCATCAATATTCTTACCTTTATATTTTATTTCAAGAGTTTCTCTATTATACCTTTTCCCGCCGCAGACATCACAAGGAACATATACATCAGACAGAAACTGCATTTCAATTTTTATTATTCCATCACCTTTACATGCTTCACATCTTCCACCTTTTACATTAAAACTAAATCTTCCTGCCTTGTAACCTCTTACTTTTGAATCCTGTGTTGAAGCATATAACTCTCTTATTATATCAAAAACTCCTGTATAAGTGGCCGGATTTGATCTTGGTGTTCTGCCAATAGGACTTTGATCTATGTCTATAATTTTATCTATATTTTCAATTCCTCTAATTTCCTTATATACTCCTGGGTTTGCTTTTGCCCTATTTAATTTTTTGTTTAGTCCCTTATAAAGTATTTCATTAACAAGAGTACTCTTTCCCGAACCAGATACTCCTGTAACACAATTAAATACTCCAATTGGAAATTTTACATTTATATTTTTTAGATTATTTTCCTTAGCTCCTATTACTTCTATGAACTTATTGTCTAATTTTCTTCTATTATTAGGCACTACTATTTTCCTTTTTCCTGTCAAATACTGACCTGTAATTGATTCACTGCATTTTTTTATATCTTCAATTGTACCAGCAGCAACTATATTTCCACCATGCTCACCAGCTCCTGGTCCCACATCAACAATATAATCCGCAGCCTTTATAGTATCCTCATCATGCTCAACAACTATAACAGTATTGCCAATTTCCTTCAAATGCTGCATAGTGGCAATAAGTTTATCATTATCTCTTTGATGAAGCCCTATACTTGGCTCATCTAGTATATAAAGTACCCCGACAAGACTGGAACCAATTTGAGTTGCAAGCCTTATTCTTTGAGATTCTCCACCCGAAAGCGTTCTGGCATTTCTTGTAAGGTTAAGATAATCAAGTCCAACATCCACAAGAAATTTAAGTCTGCTTTTTATTTCTTTAAGTATTTGATTACTTATTATAACATCCTTTTCTTTAAGCTTTAATTTATCTAGAAATTTAATTTCATCTCTTATTGGCATAGAACTTAATTCAATTATATTTTTACCACCTACAAGTACAGAAAGCGCTTCTTTTTTTAACCTTGCACCTTTACATTTAGGACATGGTTTATCACTCATATAATTTTCAATTTCCTGCTTTATAGCCTCTGAACCACTTTCCATATATCTTCTTTTCATTTCATTTATTATGCCTTCATATGCATGATAAAATTCCATATTTCTATCATCCTTAACATAATAAACTTTTATTTTCTCACCCTGCGTTCCATATAAAAGTACATTCACAATTTTATTATCAAGTTTTTCAATAGGAGTGTTAACGTCAAATTTATATTTTTTCATAAGCGCCTTAAGTATACAAAATGTCCATGAGTCTTCTTTAAGTCTCCCTTCTCCCCAAGGTGCTATTGCTCCTTCCATTATACTTTTACTTTTATCAGGAATAACTAAGTCTTCATCAATTTCCATAAGTGTTCCAAGTCCATCACACTCATCACATTTTCCGAAAGGTGCATTGAAGGAAAAGGTTCTTGGTGCAATCTCTCCTATGCTTATACCGCAATCTGGGCATGAAAAACTTTCACTAAAAAGCATATCTTCTTTACCAACAACATTTATAATTACAATACCTGAGGATAACTTTAAAGCTATTTCTATTGAATCAGAAAGTCTGCCCTCAATTCCCTCTTTAACAACTACTCTATCTATTACCGCTTCTATATTGTGTTTTTTATTTTTTTCAAGCTTAACTTCTTCATCTTCAAGCTCAAACATCTCTCCATCTACTCTAGCTCTTACATATCCATTCTTCTTGATGTTTTCAATTACCTTTACATGTTCACCTTTTCTCCCTCTTATTATAGGAGATAAAATTTGAATTTTAGTTTTCTCAGGTAATTGCATAACTTTATCAACCATTTGATCAACCGTCTGCTGGCTTATTTCCTTTCCACATTTAGGACAGTGTGGAACTCCTATTTTTGCATACAAAAGTCTTAAATAATCATATATTTCGGTTACAGTTCCAACTGTTGAACGTGGATTTCTACTTGTAGTTTTTTGATCAATTGATATTGCTGGAGATAGACCTTCAATATATTCAACATCTGGTTTATCCATTTGTCCTAGGAATTGCCTTGCATATGAAGATAAGGATTCAACGTATCTTCTTTGTCCTTCTGCATAAAGTGTATCAAATGCAAGAGAAGATTTTCCAGATCCTGAAAGACCAGTAAAAACTACAAATTCATTTCTAGGTATTGTTAAATCTACATTTTTTAAATTATGAACTTTAGCACCTTTTATTACAATTTTTTCTTTCATTTCATCACCCGTTTTCCATTGTATTTAGCAACCACGCTTAAAATCTTTAAACTTCAATTAATCTAAATCAACAAGTAATATTTATTCAATGCACAATTCACAATGCACAGTTCACAATTAAGGATAATTAATCTCACCTACGCTCGATTAATTTAAAGATTATAAAACTTCCATTTATAATTGTATCAATAATCAAAATTAAGATTTTCGGCATCAGCAGAAAATCATCCATAATTGTGCATTAAATTAAACATCTCTGTCAATTTTCAATATCAACTGTTTTTAAGTTCTTTTTTAAGTTTCTTTACTTTATCTCTTAAGTCTGCTGCTCTCTCGAATTGAAGATTCTTAGCTGCCTCTTTCATTTCAGTTTCATACTTTTGTATTAATTCTTCTATATTCTTATTATTGGCCTCTAATGCCTCATTTAAACTATTATATTCCTCTTTTTCCTCTGCAATTTGGGTTATTCCTATAACTTCTCTTATATCCTTCTTTATAGTTTTAGGAGTTATACCATTCTTAGTGTTATAGTCTATTTGAATTTTTCTTCTTCTATTCGTCTCTTTTATTGACTTATTCATAGCATCAGTAATTGAATCTGCATACATTATTACCTTGCTTTCAGAGTTTCTTGCGGCTCTTCCTATAGTCTGTATCAAAGAAGTTTCGGATCTTAAAAATCCTTCTTTATCCGCATCAAGTATTCCAACAAGTGCTACCTCTGGTATATCAAGTCCTTCTCTTAAAAGATTTATTCCAACAAGAACGTCAATTTCCCCCGTTCTAAGTTCCTTAATTATTTTCATTCTTTCCAGAGTATCTATACCTGAATGCATATATCTTGTTTTTATTCCTAATTCCTTTAAATATTCAGTTAAATCCTCTGCCATTTTCTTAGTCAAAGTGGTAACAAGTACGCGAAAGCCATTTTTTATTGTGGTTTTTATTTCACTGTATAAATCATCTATTTGCCCTGTAACTGGTCTCACTTCTATTTCCGGATCAAGAAGTCCTGTAGGTCTTATAATTTGCTCCGCAGTGTTTTGAGAATGTTCAAGTTCATACTTAGCAGGAGTTGCACTTACAAACACTACTTGATTTATTTTTTTTTCAAATTCCTCAAATTTAAGAGGTCTATTGTCAAAAGCACTTGGAAGTCTAAAACCATAATCAACCAGAGTATTTTTTCTTGACCTGTCTCCACCATACATAGCTTTAACTTGAGGAAGCGTAACATGACTCTCATCAATAAACATAAGGAAATCATCTGGAAAATAGTCAATTAAAGTTTTAGGCGGCTCTCCAGCTGCTCTGCCATCCAATATCCTTGAATAGTTTTCAATTCCAGTGCAATAACCAACTTCTCTCATCATTTCTATATCAAAATTTGTTCTCTGCTTAAGTCTTTGTGCCTCAAGAAGTTTATCTTCCGCTGTAAGTTCTCTAAGCCTTTTTTCAAGTTCTGTTTCTATTTTATTTATGGCTATCTCTAATCTGTCCCTTGAAGTAGCAAAGTGAGATGCCGGGAATATAACTACATGCTTTAAGGTTCCAAGTACATTTCCTGTTAGCACATCTATTTCCTTTATCCTATCTATTTCATCACCAAAAAACTCAACTCTTATAGCCTTATTTGTAGAACCAGCTGGAAAAATATCCAAGGTATCTCCTCTTACTCTAAAGGTACCCCTCACAAAGTTAATTTCATTTCTTTCATACTGATTTTCAACAAGTTTTTTCAGTACTTCATCTCTATCTTTAGTCATGCCTTCCCTTAAAGAAATTGACAATTTTTTATATTCATCAGGATTACCAAGACCATAAATACATGAAACTGAGGCCACTATTATGACATCTTTTCTTTCAAAAAGAGCTGAAGTAGCGGAGTGTCTTAATTTATCTATTTCATCATTTATAGATGAATCCTTTTCTATATAAGTGTCAGTTTGAGGTACATAAGCTTCAGGTTGATAATAATCGTAATATGATACAAAATACTCAACACTACTCTCAGGAAAAAACTCTCTAAACTCTCCACAAAGCTGTGCTGCCAAAGTTTTATTATGTGCAAGCACTAAGGTTGGCTTTTGAACTTTTTCAATTATATTAGCCATAGTAAAAGTTTTTCCAGATCCCGTAACTCCCAAAAGAGTTTGAAATTTATCCTGATTCTTTATCCCCTCTGCAATACTTTCTATTGCCTGAGGCTGATCCCCTGTAGGCTTGAATTTTGAATGTATTTTAAAAACACCCACTATAATTTACCTCCATCAAACATTTGTTCGTATTTAATTCTAATATTACTTTTTTATATTGTCAATAGACTTATAAAATATTAGAAAGTACCTGAAAAATTAAAATAACAAACACTAAAGTTTTACAAGTAATCTATATAAAACAAGAGCAGAGAGTAGAAAGTAAAGAGTAGAGTGAAGGATGATTTTTCTCCGCTATGCTTCGAAAAATCTAAAACTTAATGCTTGCGCATGGCATAAAATGCAGTGTTCAGCGCAGCTGAACAAATTAAGTTCTAAGATTTACCTGAGAGAAACGAAAGGTAAATCAACATTCACTCTACTCTCTACTCTTTACTCTCTACTCTATCATTAATTGGTGTGGTTATTTCAATATGATTCCCCTCACTATCCTCAAATTCTGCCACCCAATTTGCTCCTATTTTAGTTAATGGAAATACTATTTTTAGTTTTGATAATTTACTTTTTAATATGCCAATACTATCAACTTCTAAACTTGGCAAACAGTTGCTTCCAAAAGTATGTTTTTCATTCATTTTTTCATAAGCAAACAATCCCAAACGAAAACCATTAATATCAAAGACACTATAAATCTCATCATGAACAGCTACATTTTGTTCAAGTAAATCCTCATAAAAAGCAATCGCTCTATCCATATCTGTAACACAAAAATAGAGCGATTTAATGTTACAATTCATACACTATAACTCCTTTTTTATATATAATCTAGAAGATAAAAATGACAAATACCATAGTTTTACAAGTAATATTCTTTTAATTCACAGTTCACAATGCACATTTCACAGTTACGGATGATTTATCCTTCCTTCGTCAGATAAATCTTAAAACTTAATGATGTTCAGCTTCGCTGAACGAAATAAATAATTAATTTTAAAATTTTCCGCAGAGAAGCGGAGGAAAATTATCTTTCATTGTGAACTGTGAATTGTGCATTGTGAACTAAACAAATATTGCTTGTACAATCTTCACATTTGCCTTCTTAAGCTTTCATTTATTACATCTATCCGCCCTAATAAAGTATCCACATTTATACCAATCTAAGTATTTCAATTCTACTTTCCATCCTCTTTTAATATATTCATCAGTAATTTGCTTAGGTTCAAGCTTATTCCTCATTCTACTATTATCCTTTATATACCATCCCATTTGCCTTATGCCTTTTGTAACAATTCTAGTTATATCGTCAAAATACCTATCAGTATCTTCAACGAACATAAATACATCTCTACTAACCAGAAAATCTATACTATTAGAGCTAAATATACTACTAATGTTACTAATATTAGATTGAATAAACTCAAATTTCTTTTGACTCTTAATATCTGTCAATTCATTTATGCAATCCTCATCGCAATCCAGACCATAAATTTTATCAACTTTATCTTGCTTTAATAAATATCTACTTAAAAAAGCGCCGCCGCAGCCTAAATCAACAATCTTTCCATACAAATCATTATAATATGAATAAATCTTATTATTATAAAATTCTTCAGCACATTTTCTATCTATAATCACTTCATTACCGCAAAAGCCGCATTTTAATTTTATGGTAAACCCAGTATCAAGCCAAGGATGATGTTCATTTTCAAGAATACTGCATTCATTTCCGCATTTGCAGTAGGTTCCCCATATAGTAAAGTCGTGCTCTTTAAACATATGTACACCTCTTTTCTTTGTACACTCATCAATCTGGTAAAAAGTTAAAATGACTAATACCAAATTGATCCTTACAAACTGAAATTTGAAGCAGAGTAGAGAGTAAAGAGTAGAGTGATTGTATAAACAATGGAAATAACGTAACACTTAGTACGCAAAGTATATAAATAAAGAATATATTTAAACTAATCTCTCTTTTCCAAAAAAAATCAATTCTACTTTTTTTATTAAAATAGATTGATACTATTCTTACTATTATCCATATTGGTATCAAGAAAATGAACAAGACTTGTTTTTCTAAGCAAATCCCCATATTTTAAGCTTCACTTCCTATTTAATTAATAATATATTTATTATAAAATATAATTCAACGCTATTCAATTATTTTACATAAATAACTGTAACTAACTCTACCAATAAAAATAAATTTCTGATTTATAACTCCTATCTCGCGACTTTTAACAAACAACTTCATCAAGCTATATACCCATCAGTGATGTTTGCCCTCAGTAAACGAGCCTTTGCAAGTATTCTAAAAATCCCTGTGCCAACCATACCAGTCCTATATAAATTACATGCAAAAAAAAACGTTAAGGCAAAGTGAAAATATTGAAGGAACAGTTTAAATAAATTCTTATAAATCTTAGTTCAAATTCCAAAAAAACTTAGAGATTTCAATCTGCCTGAGCCAAAGGCGAGTTATTGAAATCTCTTAGTATTTTTAGAATTTGAACTTTAGATTTATTAAATTTATTTAATGTTCCAAGATATTTTCACTTTGCCTATTTTTTCTTTGCCTTTTCTAGAATGTCATCAAAGGATTCACTGTCAACCTTCATAACCCTACTGCCTTCTGGCACAATTTTAGGTACAAATACTAATCCCAGTTTTTTAGTGCTATTCATATTGTTATAACTTACCTCACTTAGCTTACCTTGTACATTTTTTATTTTAAGCCATATATAGTTAGTAACATTTGATAATGATTTCAGAATATCCTCTTCATTAACTATTTTTGTATCGTTTAACTCAACAAGTATATCACCACTTTTTATCCCCATCTCGTATGCAGGTGAATTGGGCGCAACTTCAAGAACCATTATTCCTTCGTCATTATTTATATATCTTGGTTTTCCGGACATCTCCATGTACATTTGAAGCCTAAGCATAATTTCATGCATTACAGGAGCTAAAATACATAACAGAAATTGTTCAAATACATTGTTTTTGAGTAATAAAGATAATATAAGCAAAACGCTGCCATAAGAAATTATACTTATACCAGATGAAATAATTTTCTCGGTCTTTGTTTTAGTAAATGTGTAAGTGCTATAGCCTAATATTCCGTAAAATGCCCCAAATCCTATTGCAGAATCCTTTAATATAGTTAAAGAACTACCTTTTATAAAGCTCCAAACTTGAGATGCTGTCATTTGCGGAATATACGTAAAATCTTGACTAGTTAGCATAAATAACATAGCTACAGGCAAAAGCCAATATCTTTTAAATGCAAAACCACCTATAATTTTATTATCTCTATTTGTAAATACAGGAATGACACCAGATTTTCCATCAAGCAAAACAAGAATTCCTTCAACAATATGTAATATGGCGACCATGCACATAAGCATATTTACATCCACCTGCAAGTAACTTATATAACTCACATCTACTCCATTTGCTGCCATACCACTAATCGTTAAACTAACAATTCCAACCAGTGCTCCTGAATACGAAAAGCATATAAATCTGCTTTTCATTAGCATCAAAAATATTGATATTATAAACAGCAAGAATATTGCACCATCATCTTTAAAAACCACACCAAAACACGATAATAATACACTGCCTAAAGTACCTGCAAGCATTCCCAAAAGTATTTGAGACAATGTAAGTTCCAACGGAGATTTTAAACTATCTCCTATAATCATTTTTTGCATGAGTGTTGTTTTTGTATTTCTTCTGTAAAATATAACTGCCATTATTATAAGAATTAGCACATATGATGGCGCCAAAATAGCCTTCGATAGTGCAATTAAAGTATTCATTATAATATTCATTAATGCAAAATTCTCCTCTCCAAAATGTTTGAACTATAGTAAAATCAGCTGAACTAAAAACTATACATGCACCATAGTCACTTGAAGGTTGTGTTTCGGGGCATATATAGTTTAAATTTTACTGAAGTTTTAAATGGTTTATCTCTACTTAGTTTTAGATTTTATTATTTCAAATGCCTTTTGAAATTGTGGATCTACATTTCTATCATAAACTTTATCCTTAAGACTATCCGGATATTTTATTTCTATGTCTGGTTTTATTCCTTTATGATGTATATATTCACCATTAGGAGTATAATATTTTGCTATTGTAACTTTAAGTTGAGTATTATTTCCAGTATCAAATACATTTTGCACTATACCTTTTCCAAAAGTTTTTTCTCCAACTAGTGTTCCTATCTTATAATCTCTTACAGCTCCAGAGAAAATCTCTGATGCACTTGCTGTTCCACCATTCGCTAAGACAACTAATGGCATACCTATATAATTTCCACCTTTAGATTTAAATTCTTCCTTAGCTCCATTTTTATCAATAGTTGAAACTATAACTTTATTTTTAGGAACAAAATTTGATGTAACGTCAATGCATGAAGTTAAAAGTCCACCTGGATTATCTCTTAAATCAATTACAAGAGATTTCATTCCTTTTGATTTTAACTCAGCCATTTTCTTGTTAAAATTTATGCCAGTATTTTCATCAAACATTTGTATCTGTATATAGCCCACTTTATCATTTAGCATTTCTCCAGTTACAGTATTCATAACTATTTTTTTTCTTTTAGCTGTAACATCAAAATTTCCTTTGCTTGCTCTATACAAAGTCAGTGTAACAGAAGTGCCTTCTTTTCCTTTCATCATTGACACAGCTTTATCAAGCTCTTTTCCAGAAACATCTTTTCCATTTATTTTAAGAATAATATCTCCGCTTTGTATTCCTGCTTTCTTAGCTGGTGAATCATCAAATGGAGCTACAACTGTTACCTTATCGTTTTTAGATTCAACTTGCATTCCAAGTCCTACATATTCTTGACCCTGAATTTGAGAATTAAATTCTTTTGTTTCTGCTGCATCCATATAAACTGTATATGGATCATTAAGCGATGATGTCATACCTTTTATTGCCCCAGTAACAAGAGTACTATCATTAATTTTTCCGTTATAATACTTATACAACTGATCTCTAATTGCAAACAATTTTTTAAACTTCATTATCTCATTATATGTATTTTTATCAATGACAACATTATTTCCTGAAGAAACAGTTAAAAGTTTACTTCCCCAAAATAAACTTAATGCATTAGTTAGCAAAACTATAACAACAGTTATTGCAATCCACTTTTTCTTATTATCAATTTTTTTCAACATCTTCACCATCCTGAATGCCAATTTTATTTATATGATTATTGTTATCATATTAAAATTATATTATTTATATTATTTATATTATTTATATTATTTATATTATTTATAATTAATTATATCACTTATAAAATTTAATTTTCAAAAATACTTTATATTTAGGTTTTAATTTAAATAAGTACCGTTTTTTTACACCCATATAAAACAAATTTCAGGCAGATGATCTTCTTACTCATCTACCTGAAACAAAGTATAAAACATTTTTAAGTTATACCTCTAAAAACTTTCTTATAGAAAGAATACTTCCTAGTGCTCCAATAAACATTCCTGCAAGTATAAATTCCCATGACATTGATGTCCATACATATGATGATGATATAAGTGAACTCATCATAAAGCTGCTTGATACTTTAGAATAAAATATTGTGTAAACATAATATACAATTACAGTCGAAACTATAGACCCTATAAAACCAAGTATCATTCCTTCTATTACAAAAGGAAGCCTTATAAACCAGTCTGTGGCACCTATATATTTCATTATACCTATTTCTCTTCTTCTTGAATATACTGCTAACTTTATAGTATTTCCTATTAAAAATAGTGAAACTCCAATTAAAATTAAAAATATAACAATACCTACCCATTTTATAGTATTAGTTATTGAAATAATCTTATTTACAAGCTCTCTTCCATCATTTATTTTATCTATTCCAGGAATTGGTGTTCCATTACTTTCCAAAGCCTTTACAACAACTGATGAATAAGTAGGACTAGCTAAACTAATTATGTATGAACTTGGCATAGTAGTTGAAGCATCAAGCCCGTCCACTAATGACTTATTTTTATTACCTAATTGCTTTTTAAACTTTTGAAAAGCTTCATCCTTGCTTTCAAATTGTACGTTTGTTATACCGCTTGTACTAGTTATTTTGCTTAATATAGCTGTCTGTTGATCTATAGTAATATCATTTTTTAAATAAACTTGGACCTGTATTTGTGATTCAACATCACCAATACCACTTCTAACATTTAACAATATTAAAAATAAAATTCCAAGTATAAAAAGTGTAGCTGCTACCGTTGCTGATGATACTGTACTCAAAGTTTTATTTCTTTTTATACTTTTTAATGCATCGATAAAAAATAATCTTAATGTACTAGTCTTCATAATAATATCTTCCCTTTCGTTCATCTCTTACAATAGTTCCATTTTCAACAGCTATAACACGCTTTTTCATATGGTTTACTATTTGCTCTGCATGAGTAGCCATAATTACTGTTGTACCAGCTTTATTAATATCGCTTATTAAATTCACAATTTCCATTGCAGTCTCTGGATCAAGGTTTCCAGTAGGTTCGTCAGCTATAAGAAATGAAGGATTATTAACTATAGCCCTTGCTAATGCAACTCTCTGCTGTTCTCCACCTGAAAGTTGATTTGGAAAATCATTATGTTTATCGGATAAACCTACAAGTGACAATACAAGAGGAACCCTTTTTTTTATTTCCCTAGAACCTGCCTCAACAATTCTCATTGCAAAAGCTACATTTTCATATACGCTTAATGTTGGAATAAGCCTGTAATCCTGAAATACCATTCCAATTTTTCTTCTATAATAAGGTATTTGCTTTCTTTTCAATGTTGTAATATCTGTATCATTTACTATTATATTTCCTTTTGTCGGTTCAATTTCTTTCATCAATAATTTTATAAAAGTTGACTTTCCTGCACCGCTTGCTCCTACAACAAATACAAATTCTCCTCTATCTATAGAGACATTTACATCCGAAAGAGCAGTTACGTCATTACCGTAAACCTTACTTACGTTTTTAAATTCGATCATTATTTTCTCCCCGCTTATCTTTATCTTTTTTTACAAAATTATTTTACATAACTACAATTATTATACCACAATATACTTTTATATAAAAAAAAGTTTTTTTAACATATTATTAACTTTTTGTCATATGAGTATATTTTATAGCGAAACTTCATATAATTTTCAATTTAATTAAGAATCGTTCACCATAATCTGACTTAAATGCATTTAATAAGTAAGTCAAATGCGCTCTCGCGCAAACTCTAGATTAACAAGACTACTTCTATCTTAATTTTCTTAACATCGTCATGTATTTTGTTTTTTGAAGTCAAATGCGCTCTCGCGCAAACTCTAGATTAACAAGACTACTTCTATTTTAGTTTTCTTAACATCGTCATGTATTTTGTTTTTTGAAGTCAAATGCGCTCTCGCGCAAACTCTAGATGTGTATATCTTTAAATCCGTTGCCTAGGACCTCTCGGGTATCACTTACGGTTATAAAGGCTTTGGAGTCTGTTTCTTTTATAAATTGCTTGAGTTTTATGAATTCACTTCGGCTGAGTACACAATATAATATGTATGTGTCATTAAGGGTATATCCACCTTTTCCTGCAATTACGGTGCAGCCCCTGTCGAGTTCTTCCATTATAAACTTCGATATTTCTTTATTTTTAGGACTTATTACCATAACCTGTTTACATACGTTGAGTCCTTCAATGACAAAATCAATCATAAAACCATTTATTATTACAGAAAGAAGTGAGTACATTCCTATATCTGCTCCCATTGTTACACCAGCAAATAAAGTTACTATAAAATCCACAAGCAGCAGTGACTTCCCTATATCTATATGTAAAAATTTGTTTATTATTTTGGCAATTATATCTGTTCCACCAGTAGAAGCATTTTGATTGAATATGATTCCCATTCCTATAGCTGAAAGAAATGTACCAAAAACTGCCGCGAGAAGTAAGTTTTTGGTTAAAGGTCCATATGGAATAAGTTTATCCATTAAAATTAAGGAACCACTCAGACAAAAACTTGCATATAGAGTTTTAAATCCAAACTTACTTCCTATGACTATCATGGCCATAATAAATAATATTGAATCCATAGCTATCATGAGTACCCCAACAGGAATAAACTTAAAAAAATTATTTATTATTATGGCTATACCAGAAGTTCCACCCGCTGCTATTTTATTAGGTTGAAGAAAAAACTTTATTGACATAGCCACTAATATATCTCCCAAGGTTATAAGTACGAATTCTTTAAACTTTTTCATTAAATCACCTCGTAATATGTGTATATTAAAATTGGCTGAAATATTTAAATTACTTTTATAAAGACTTTCAAGTAATGTTTTTTCAGTGCACAATTCACAATGCACAGTTCACAGTTATGGTTGATTTATCTTTCCTACGTCAGATAAATCTGCAATTTTAAATTCAGCTTCGCTAAATAATTTTTCTATAATTACTCCACCATCATGTTTTAAGATTTTCTGTAGTAAAATGGAAGAAAATCATCCTTAACTGTGCATTGTGAACTGTGCATTGTGCACTGATTTAATTCCATACAAAAGCACTACCCTTATAAAGAATAGTGCTCAAACTATACAAATTTATACTAAAAACAAGCTTAATTTATTCATTTTTTGATAATCCTATACTGACTTCAAGAGCATAATCCACTTTTTCCATATCGCTATCTGTCATATGACCTATTTTTTCCTTGAGCCGTCTTTTATCTAACGTCCTTATCTGTTCAAGTAAGACTACTGAGTCTTTATTAAGTCCATACTCCTCTGACGATATCTCAACATGTGTTGGGAGCTTTGCCTTATTTATCTGAGAAGTAATAGCTGCAACTATTACAGTCGGACTATATTTATTACCAACATCGTTTTGAATTATAATAACGGGACGTATGCCACCTTGTTCTGATCCAACTACGGGACTTAGATCAGCATAAAATATATCTCCTCTTTTCACTATCATTATCGTCATTAGGAAAATCACTCTCCGATAGTATCACTTCATATTGATCTAATTCTTCTAAATAAGAGGATACACCAAACTCAGACATTTCAATATTCATTTTACCCATTTCAATATATCCTCTTTTAATGTCTTCAGCCTGATCAAGCTTTTTCTTCTTCTCTATATATAATATTATTGCTTCTCTAATAAATTCACTTCTTTTTTTTCTATCTTCTTTAAGCGCCTTATCAAACTCACTACAAAGCTTTTCTGAGATGTTTATCACTAATCTCTTCGAATTTGACATACAAAAATTAATACCTCCTAAAAAACATCACAAATATATGTATTTAACTTATTATAATTCAATAATTGTCAATATGTCAAAGGATTTGTTAAACTTTCGTGTACTCCAATATATAGCACTTATATATAGTTCCTTATTTTTACAACCTTCTCATTACTTACATATACTCTTGGAACTCTTTTACTTATCATGCAAATAACTTCATAGTTTATAGTTCCAAGCATTCCAGCTATGTCATCTGCTGTAATAGATTTTCCATTAGACTCTCCCATAAGTATAACTTCATCCCCAACTTTTACATCTGGAATGTCAGTTATATCAACCATACATTGATCCATGCATATTCTACCTACGATATTAGCAAATTCTCCATTAATTATGACTTTATCCTTATTGGAGAGCATTCTTGTAAATCCATCTGCATAGCCTACAGGAAGAGTTGCAATTAAGCTTTTTCTCTTGCACTGAAATTTTCTACCATAACTTATGAACTCACCATTTTTCATTTCCTTTATGTGAACCACGTTAGTTTTTAACTCCATAGCAGGTTTTAAACTCAACCTATTTTTATCTACCTCTTCTGATGGATAATATCCATAAATTATTATACCAGGCCTTACAGCTTCAAAATGTGTTTCCGGAAGTTCCATTATGGCAGCACTGTTTGCAATATGTCTTATATTCACCCTTACACCTTTTTTAATAAGTTTATCATAAAACCATTTAAATCTTTCAAATTGAAGATAAGTATACTCTTTGTTTTCTTCATCTGCCGTTGAAAAATGTGAAAATAGTCCCTCAATTTTTATTTTAGGTAACCTGCTTATTTCATATACCTCTTCAACACTTTTTTCATCCGGTATAAATCCAATTCTACCCATTCCTGTATCAAGTGCTATGTGGATTTTTACATCAACATTTCTTTCCTGAGCCATTTTAGATAATTCTTTAGCATAACTTACTGAAAATACTGTTTGCTCTATATTATATTTAAATATATCGTCTCCTATACTAAGAGGTGTATATCCAAGTATCATTATAGGACAATCAATCTTAGATTTTCTAAGTTCAACGGCTTCACTTAAAACCGCAACTGCTAGTCTATTTGCACCATTCTTAAGAATAACTGGTGCCACATCGACTGCTCCATGTCCATAAGCATCTGCCTTCACTATACCTATTATATCTTTACTTCTTGAGCATTCTCTTATTCTCTGCATATTATATGCAATATTATCTAAATTTATTTCTGCCCACACTGGCCTTATATGCCTAAACATTTACCTTCACCATCCTAAAAGCTGCTAATTTTGTACACAAATTTAATGATAACTCAAAGTAATATACATTACAAGAACCACCCATAATTGTATATTTCATTGTATTGGTACTTACAGAGCGTATCACAGCTTAGGAGTTTCAAATAACTTAGTGTTTATGTTATTATTAAGAATAAAATTACTATATCCAATTTCCATCTTTTCTTTATTATTTTCATCGCATATAATCAGCTTGTATGGTTCACTGCTTTTCTCATTTACATACATAACAGCGTATTTTGCATTTCTATTTTGATTTGGTATATCAATTTTAATAAGAGCATATTCAATTCCATTTATTTTCCTTATTGAACAGTTTATATTTTGATTAGTATAAAGCATTCCAATATATTCTCCTATAAAACTAAGTTTATATATATCATCAGTTTCATCATTTTTAACGTAGGCTTTATTATTTTCTTTATCAAAAACATATACCCTGTTCTCTTTATAAACCATGTTTCTCTCTTTATTTATCTCTAATCTGTAGCCATTGCCATATGAATAATATTGTTTGCAAGCATATTCAACATTTTGTTTATCATTCTTAACTGTTATCTTCATATCGCAACTATAGCTTTTAAGTTCTTTAAGATGGTCTATAACATTTTTATCCTTAGAATTTATTGCCCTCAAAAGACAATATGTACTCAATATTGCAGCAGCAACAATTATAATGCATCCACATAAAAACATTTTAAACAGCTTTGTTTTTTCTTTCACCAATACTCCTTATTCAACATTTCTATTACTAAATTCATATTCGCTACAAATCTAATTTATGAATGTTTTTATTGCATATGGTATTTCATTTAATACATCTGAAGCCGTAACACTGAACATTTTTTGAGAAAGATTTTCTCCACAATATCCATGAATATAAGCTGCCATGCAAGCTGCTTTAAGAGGGTGATACTGCTGTCCTATAAACGATGCTATCATTCCTGTTAAACAGTCCCCCATACCTCCAGAAGCCATAGCACTATTGCCAGTAGAATTTATTGCTGTATATTTTCCATCAGTTATAACCGTATTATAGCCTTTAAGCAGGACTATAACATCATATTTACGTGCAAAATTTTGGGCTATTTCTATTCTATTATTTTTTATCCCTTCAACAGATATATTGGTAAGCCTAGACATTTCTCCAAGATGCGGTGTGATCACAATAGGTACTTTTTTGTTTGCGAGCAGAGAAATATTGTCCTTAAGTACATTTATTCCATCCGCATCAATAACAATTGGCACTTTTGATGTACAAATTATTTTCTTTAGCATATCAAGAGTAAATTTATTATTTCCCATTCCAGGACCTATAGCAATTACACTACTCTTCTCTATAGCATTATTAATTCTTTCCTCTTCATCATAAGATATAGTCATTGCTTCAACTAACTTTTCACTTAATATATTTTGAATTTGTTTATATGTACATAGGGTAACAAGTCCAGAACCCGTTTTAACTGCCGCCTGTGTTGAAATATATGCTGCTCCAGAATATCCTGTTGACCCTGCAAAAATCGTAACCTTTCCATAATTACCTTTATGAGAATACTTGTTTCTCCTTACTATACCATTTTTAATTATACTCTCATCTAGTATAAATTTATTGTCACAAAATTTTTCTAATACAAATTCGGGAATACCTATATCTTCTATAACTACCTCTCCAATGTATACGTCATTCCCATATTGTAAAAAACCAACCTTATAAGCTTCAAATGAAACAGTTTTGTTTGCCCTTATACAATTTCCCATTATCAAACCATTATCACTATTTAAACCAGAAGGCGCATCAATAGATAAAATATATTTTTTGCTATCATTAATTTTAGAAATCACTTCACTAAATATGCCTTCTATCTTTCTATTAAGCCCTGTACCAAAAATAGCATCTATGATAAGTTCTGATTTTTTAATTGCTTCTTTTAAAATGAATATATCTTCGCTGTTTTTTATATTAATAATATTTAATTTCATATTCTTTAATATATTATAATTGACTTTACAATCACTACTCATTTTTTCAATATTACCAATCAAAAACACAGCGATATTCTTATTCTTTTTAAAAAGCTGCCTGGCAACGGCTAATCCATCTCCTCCGTTATTTCCAGTTCCGCACACGATGACTATATTGTTCATATTCTTATCTACATTTCCAGCTACCTTAAATGCAGCATTCTCCATAAGAACTACACTTGGTATCTTTAGTTCATCAATGCACCATTCATCTACTTTTCTCATAGTATTAGCATCTGTAATTCTCAAACTAAAGCACCTCCAAAACTGCATATGCAACAGCGCTGTGCCTATCATGTGAGATGCTTACATGCATTCTGTAATCACCATTTTTTTCTGCAATTTGTCTGGCCTTACCTCTTAAAGTTACAATTGGTTTCCCTAGTGAATTTCTATCAATTTCTATATCCTTTAAGTTAAACCCTCTAAAGCCTGTACCTAAAGCTTTAGAAACTGCTTCCTTTGCCGCAAATCTACCTGCTATATATTCTGCCCTTAAGTTTCTTGTTTTTAAGTATTCAATTTCATTTTTACTAAATAATTTTTCAATAAAATTTGAGTTTAATTCCACTGCTTCCATTATTCTAGCTATTTCTATTATATCTGTTCCAATTCCTAAAATCATAACCTTCACCCCTTAATTGTTTTATTCTGAAGCCGTCAATTAATATAGATAAACAAGCTGAAATATTAAAATTACCAATACCAAATTTATCCCTACAAACTGAAATTTAACTCAGAGTACAGAGTAGAGAGTACAGTGAATATAGATTTACCTTTCGCTACTCTCTACTCTGATTTAAAATCTATGCACTATACATAATTATAAATAAATTATATATACCAGTTGGCAAAGAGTAAAGTTTTGTAAACATTTACATGAAAATAATTTCAGAATTTCACAATATAAAAAAGGGGAGTAAATTACCCCCTAGCAACTCAAAATATCATTATATACTCTATCGTAATCTGATGTGTATTCATCAATACATTCGCCAATAATTTCTACAAAATTAATTGGTGAAACTATATTTTCATACAAAATCTTAAGAAGATTATGTACCTTGTATCTATCGGAGCTTATATTCTTCACTCCATCATGATCAATATTTACAAGATTTCCATTGATAAAATCTCTTCTTTCAACCTCTATGCCATAAGATTGAATATTCATAATTTCACTAGAATAACTTAAAGACACTTCCCCCTTAGTAAGCATATATTCATACTTACACGTTTTGTCACCTACTTGAATTTCCTTTATCATAGATTCAACTATCTCCATATATCCAACCTCCCTATACTTATGATCAAATATTAACATAAGCGTTTCAAAAATTCTGTCACTTGATGATAGTTGAACCTTTTTTTCATTCATATTATTTTGACACTAATTTTCCTTTAAATTATTTTATTACATTATATTTAATATTTTTCAATGTCCAAAAAACGTTTTCACCATATATATCCAATTATGCGCATAAAAAATGTCGATTCATTAGTTCATATGTCTTAAATTTCTTTGTAACATTCTATTAACAAACTGTTTCTTATCTTAAAAAATTTGCACATATCTTCTAATATCAAAATTACCAATACCATCAATGGAGTTTTTTTCTCTTTCAATTCTCTCAAATTATAGTATTTTTCATATTTACAAAATATACTTTTGTTACATTTTATAGTTTTAAACATTTCATTAAATATATTGTAAAATACATTAATAGAATTAATTATAAATCTTCTTTTTTCAGCATCATTTTCACTATGCATGTAATTTAAAATAGTCTGCAAATCTTTGGTTTTATAATATTTGCTCATATAAACAGAATACAAATCCGCAGCAAAATTTCCAATTATTAAAGAATCAATTAAAGATATTTCTTTATCAACATTAAAGATTATACTAAATTCTATGTCTGGATTGCCTTTTCTTATTTCCTCCATAACTTCAATTAACCTTTTATTAAACTCTTTTGTAAAATTTGAATCTATTACATAACAATCTATTTCATTTGAAATTGCTGTTTCCATAAATTCCATAAATTCCTTATTTAAATTTTCTACGTAATTTATATTTTCCATCTTATTTATTTGCGTTCAATAACTAGTAATAATTAATACGCTTTCTCCTTTCGCTTAATAATTTAAGTGAATTATTCCTATAATATTAAATAGTTTTGCCATTAAATGCGTTTTATATGCATGAAAAATTCACCTTCTACATATTTTATTTTATACCATTTTATGTTAAATAAAAACATTTGTTTTCCACAATAAATGTTTAAATTAAAGTCTTATATAAATTTTATAATATCATCTCTTTAAATTCTTAACTAATTATCTTTATTTCTTTCATTCAAAAGTTTCCTAATTTTTGAATGAATTTTATTTACAGTATAAAATTAATTTACTACTAATTATAATATTACTAAAGATAAACCATCTGAAAACTTGAAACTTTAAAATTGCAATCTCAAAATTTATCCTTACAAACTGGAATTTGTCGAGCTGAGTGAAGGGTTTTAATTCGCCCTGCTCATTAAAAAACTAACTTTTTCACTTATGTGAAAAGTGAAGGGTTTGACATAGCTTTGCTTGTCAAAGGTGAAGGTTTTTGCCACGGCAAAAGGTTAAGGAATATTTTTCTCCGTTTCTCTACGAAAAATAAATAATTTAAATACGTTAAAGATTTTCCTTAGGGAAAAGGAGGAAAATCAACCTTAGCTTTTTATTGAAGATAAAAAAGTTCACCTTTTACGTGCACAGCACCGTAAGACCCTTCACCTTTCGCATAGCAAAAGCCTTAGTCTTTTAACAAACGAAGTGAGTTAAAACCCTTCACTATAGTGCTCGAAAAATTACAATTGATAAAGGTATGTTTTTGTGCGATAATGTACTTGTCCGTGTTGCGAGATTTTCTTTCAATTATGGACAAAAATAATTAGCTTAGATTTTCTAATTACGCAGTGTTTAACCGTGTAAAAGGAAGGGATTAAATTAAGGGATTTATTTTGCATGATATTTAACCTTCCTGTATGGAGGGTATTTTTATTATTGAGGTGATTTATTTTGGATAAGAGAATTGCTGTTGTAGGAATAATAGTAGAAAATTTAGAAATGGCAGGCGAAGTCAATAAAATACTCCATACATACAGTTCAATAATAGTTGGAAGAATGGGTATACCCTATAGAGAAAGGGGTATATCAGTCATTTCAATTATAGTAGATGGCACTTCAGATGAGTTAAGTGCTATGACAGGAAAACTTGGTAAAATATCTGGCGTAAGTGTAAAATCAGCTATGTCAAAAAAATCTTAGGAGGCTAATTTATGCTTAACTGTGAAAAAGCAGATTTTATTGATGACGCAAAAATAAAAGAATACCTTGAGTATGGCAGCCAAAAAGCAAAAGATGTTGAATTTGTTAATGAAATTATTGATAAAGCTTCAAAATGTAAAGGTCTTGAACCTAAAGAAGTATCAGTGCTTCTTCATGTTGAAGATGATACTATGCTTGATAAAATATACAGTACTGCCATAAAGATAAAACAAGCCATTTACGGAAACAGAATAGTAATGTTTGCTCCTCTTTATATAAGTAGTTATTGTGTTAATGGCTGCAAATACTGCGGATACAACTGTGAAAACAAAGGTATAAGAAAGAAACTTACAAAAAAGGAACTTACACGTGAAGTTGAATTAATTGAATCTTTAGGACATAAAAGAATTGTTCTTGAAGCTGGAGAAGATCCTGTAAATTGCCCTATAGACTACGTTACAGACTGTATGAAGACAATTTATGAAGTTCACAAAGATAATGGTGAAATGAGAAGAATTAATGTAAATATTGCAGCTACCACAATTGAAAACTACAAGAAATTAAAGGCAGCTAAAATAGGTACTTACACTTTATTTTCTGAAACATATCATAGAGAAACTTACAGTAAGATGCATCCAACAGGTCCAAAGCACAATTATGATTACCACATGACAGCTCTTGAAAGAGCCATGGAAGCTGGAATTGATGATGTTGGAATTGGTGTTTTGTATGGTTTATATGATTACAAATATGAAACAGTTGCAATGTTTTTACACGTAAAGCATCTTGAGGAAAAATTCAACGGAGTTGGCCCTCATACAATATCAATGCCTAGATTAAGGCCTGCCCGTGGAGTTGATTTTTCAAATTTCCCTTATCTTGTTCACGATCATGATTTCAAGAAGCTTGTCGCAATATTAAGACTTGCAGTTCCTTATACTGGCATGATTTTATCAACAAGAGAAGAGCCTAAATTTAGAGAAGAAGTAATAGCTGTTGGAATTTCTCAAATAAGTGCTGGATCTGCCACAGATGTTGGTGGTTATGAAAAAGAATTTGGAGATACTTCTCAAGTTGATCCTCCACAATTTGTAGTTAATGATGATAGAACACCTATTGAAATATTAAAATCACTTTGTGCACAAGGATATATTCCAAGTTACTGCACAGCTTGTTATAGACAAGGAAGAACAGGTGACCGTTTTATGAAACTTGCTAAATCTGGTCAAATCCACAATTGCTGTCTTCCAAATGCGATACTTACTTTTAAAGAGTTTTTAATAGATTATGCTGATGATGAATTAAAAGAAATAGGCACAAAAACCATAAAAAAGAACCTTGAAAATATAACTTCTGATAATACAAAAAAAGAAACCATTGCTAGATTAGCTAGAATTGAAAATGGTGAAAGAGATCTTTATTTTTAAAACTTAATATAAAAATCCAAAAAATGGCTGCCAAAAGGCAGCCGTTTTTTTAGACTGCCTTAAGTATATTGTACTGTGACATATAAAGCTCGTAATATTCGCCCTTTTTCCTCATAAGCTCATCATGATTTCCCTCTTCAACAATTCTACCCTTATCCACATACATTATCTTATTTGCATTCTTAATTGTGGATAATCTGTGTGCAATTATGAATGAGGTTCTTCCTTTTAAAAGCCTATTTAAACCTTCTTGAAGTGCCAATTCTGTTTTAGTATCTATACTCGAGGTTGCCTCATCCAAAATAAGTATTCTTGGGTTCGCAAGCAGCGCTCTGGCAAAAGATATAAGCTGTCTTTGTCCTACGGATAATCTACTTCCTCTTTCATTTACTTCTGTATAATAGCCATTTTTCATGTTCTTTATAAAATCATGCGCTCTTACAGTTTTAGCAGCTTCAATTACTTCTTCATCAGTGGCATCAAGTTTTCCATATCTAATATTGTCCATTATTGTTCCTGAAAAAACAAATGTATCCTGAAGCATTACTCCCATTTGCTTTCTTAAAGATTTAATAGTAACATCATGCACATTTACTCCATCTATTAATACTTCTCCACCACTTATATCATAAAATCTACTTAATAGATTTATAATAGTAGTTTTACCAGCACCTGTTGGTCCTACTATAGCTATAGTCTCTCCTGCATTTACCTTAAAGGATACATTTTTAAGTATAGTTGCACTTTCATCATACTTAAAGACAACATTCTTAAATTCAACATTTCCATTTATAAGAGGCATTTTCTTTGCTCCCTCGATATCCTTAACAGTTACCTTTTCATCTATGGTTTCAAAAATTCTTTCAACATATGCCATATTCATTATTAAGGTATTATAAAAATTTCCTATATTAGTTATTGGACCCCAAAACCTAGATATATATCCCACAAATGCCACAAGTACTCCTATAGTTATTCCCTTGCCTATTGAATAAATTCCCACTAAATATATAAGTGAAATTGTAGCAACAGATATATTATCTATGCATGGTCCCAAAAGAAGTTGAACTGAAACAGCCTTTAACCATGATTTTTTGAAATCATTGCTTACCTTTCTAAATATACCAAGATTCTCATTTTCTCTTACAAAGGCCTGTGTAACTTTTATTCCCGTTATACTCTCATGTATATACGCATTCAAATTAGATTGCTTATTACTATAGGCTCTAAATGCTTTTCTCTGTGCATTTTTGATTATAAATATGGCAAGTATAAGCACAGGAAAACCAGCAAAGCAAAGCAGCGTTAACTTAACATTTATTGCAAACATAAATACTATTATTACAACTGCAGTAAATAAATCTGTAATAAGATTTATAAGTCCATTTGACAGTAGATCACTTAATGAATTCACATAGTTAACAACTCTAACAAGTATTTTCCCATGAGGTCTATCATCATAATATGAAAAAGGCAATTCTTGAAGCTTATTAAATATGTCAGATCTAATATTTCTAATTACCTTCTGTCCTATATCAGACATAGTTCTTATTTTAAATTTCATGCATAATCCCGTTATAATAATTGTTAGTACAAATATAGCTGACAACATTACAAGACCTCTTATATTTTTCTTAGGTATCATATCATCAATAGCTATTTGAACTAGGTATGGTCCTAAAAGTGTTGCTGCACTTGATAACAACATAAGAAAAACAGTTATAATCATTTCTTTTTTATAAGGCACTACGTATTTTAAAAGTCTTTTAAGATCATTAGAATTTATTTTTTCTTCAAAATCTTCATCTTCATCAAATTTGTTTCTTGCCATTTAAACCACCTCTTTCCTTAGTTTTTTCTCAAAGTTACCATACTGATTTTCATATACATTAGCATAGTACCCCTTTTTCTTTAAAAGCTCATCATGTGTTCCACTTTCAACTATTCTTCCTTCATCCATAACAAGTATCAAATCAGCATTCTTAACAGATGAAATTCTATGTGCAATTATAAAGGTAGTTTTGTCCCTTAAATACTTTCTTAAATTTTTCTGAATCATTATCTCTGTTTCTACATCCAAACTTGAAGTTGTATCGTCTAAAATGAGTATAGAGGGTTCCTTTATTACTGCTCTCGCAAGTGCTATCCTTTGTTTTTGCCCTCCTGAAAGTCCAACTCCTCTTTCCCCTACAATAGTGTCATAACCATTTGAAAGCTTTGATATAAATTCATCTGCATCTGAAACCTCCGCCGCCCACTTTACCTTTTCAAAGGATGCATCAGGAGTACCATATGCTATGTTCCCCTCTATAGTATCTGAAAATAGGAATATATCCTGCATTGCCGCTGATATACTATCACGAAGTTTTTGAAGATTATATTTCTTTATATTTTTTCCATCAATAAGTATTTCCCCTTCGCAAGCATCATAAAATCTCTGTATAAGGCTAACAAGAGTAGATTTTCCACAGCCTGTAGGGCCAAGAATTGCAACGGTCTGCCCACTTTTTGCTTTAAAATCTATATTCTCAAGTACTGCCTCATCTCCATATTTAAAGGAAACATTTTTAAACTCAATATCCCCATGAATTCTATTCTTAGCCGCAGCCTTGTCATTACTTTTAATTTTAGCATCTGCACTTATAAGCATCCTTATCTTTCTGGACGAGGCAATAAAACGCTCTATATCATTTATAAGCCACCCAACCATATTCATAGGATTATTAAGTGCCCAAATAAGACTGTTAAAAACAACAAGATCACCAATACTCATGCTGCCTTTTATAACCAATATTCCACCAGCCAAAATCATAATCACAGAAAACATATTTGAAAAAGAAGTAAGTATAGGTAAATATTTTTCCCACATCTTTGCAGATTCAAGGTTTCTATCCATAAATGCTTGATTTTCTCTCTGAAACTTTGATGTTTCATAATCCTCTTTTGCAAAAGCCTTTACGACCCTATTTCCACTTATATTCTCCTGAACAATGGTATTCAGTTTTGAAAATTGTTCCCTTATTGCATAAAAGGTTGGTCCAACATCACGAGTCATATTATAAGCAAAATATCCTATAAATGGTGTAATAATAAGCATTATAAGTGCAAATTTATAATTTATATAAAACATCATACAAACCGCCGATAAAAATATTATGATGTTTTCACTTACATTATAGATTACCCATGCTACAAAGTGCCTTATGGCATCCAGATCTCCAGTCATCCTAGTCATTAAATCCCCAGTTCTAGTTTTATCAAAAAAATCAAAATCAAGTTTTTGAAGATTTACATACATTTGTTCTCGTATTTCAAACATAATATTTTGGGAAACAAATTCCGAAATCATTTGAAAACTATATCGTACTATAGCTTTTAGTAAAGTAACTCCAATCATAGCAGCCAGCATAGGAATAAGCAGCGAGGTCTTTTTCGCAACTATAACCAAATCCACAAGTTTTCCTGATAAATAAGGATTAACCATACCTAACAAAGAAGAAACAACAACCATTACAATAACCATTATCATTCTAAACTTATACCGCTTTACGTAGCCAAAAATCCATTTTAAACTGTCCATAAAAAATTCCTCCAACTTATCTATTTACCATTACAATTATGTGGTAAAATAAATAAAATAAGAATGTATATTTTTATTTAATTAATGTACATTTCTATACTTATAAAGTTTGCACTTGAGGTGATATTATGTGTGATTTAGGAATCAATGTAAACAGTTTCAACCCAAAAATTCTTTATGTATTTAATTCAAGACCAAAAGAAAACTATGTAATAGATCATCATTCTCACGATTTTCTTGAATTTAGCTATATGCTTTCTGGAGAAACTTCATACATTGTAAATGATAATATATATAACGTAAAAAAAGGTCAACTAATGGTATTCAATCCTGGAGTATACCATTCAGAAATAGTAAATAAATATGAAAGTCTAAATGAAATTCACATCGGGTTTAATAATATAAATATAAGAAGTTTTTCTCCTAATCACATTACTAAAGAAAACTTTCTTGGTATATTTAATTTTCAAAGATATGGTAAGGATTTTGAAAATTGCTGCATAGAAATTCTAAAAGAACAAAGTAATCATAAAGATGGCTATGAACTCATGCTTAAGATTCTATCAACTAAGCTTCTTGTAATGTTCCTAAGAGAAACCTATTTTGAAGAAAGTAGAAAAAAAATATGTGATTATCATTTTGAATTTTCCCAAAAGTCGAATATAGTAAAAGAAATCATTGCGTACATGAACAAAAATTATATGAACAATATTTCCCTATATAAGATATCCAAAAATATGTACTTAAGCCCTGTGTATATATCAAAAATATTTAAAGAAGAAACAGGAGTATCCCCTATAAATTATCTTATTAAGATAAGACTCGAAAAAGCTAAGGCCCTACTTAAAGATACCACACTTACTGTTAAAACTATTGCCAAAAGTGTTGGTTATGATGATGCCTACTATTTTAGTAAATTATTTAAAAAATACTATAATATTTCTCCTTCACGTTACAAAAATAGATAAAAGTATTGATTTTTACGTAAATTAACATTAAAATATAGTTAATAATTATTATCTTTTAATAATAATTTAAGGAGTGGTTAAAATGAAGGCTATTGAGATAAAAAAAGATATTTATTGGGTTGGTGCCCTTGATCCTGGTCTTAGAATTTTTGATATAGTAATGTATACCCCATATGGGACAACTTACAATTCCTATATTGTAAAGGGATCTAAAAAGACAGCCATTTTTGAAACTGTAAAAGAAAAGTTTTTCGACGAATACCTTGCAAGGCTTGAGTCCCTTAATATTGACATTAAGAATATAGATTACATTGTAGTAGATCATACAGAACCAGACCACGCAGGTTCTGTTGAAAAACTTTTGGACATTGCAAAAAATGCAAAAGTAGTTGGCTCAAGTACAGCAATAAAATTTTTGCAAAATATAGTAAATCATTCTTTTGAATATATAGAGGTGAAAGATGGTTCTTCTTTAGACCTTGGAGGCAAAACTCTTAAATTTATTTCTGCACCACTTTTACATTGGCCAGACACAATATATACCTATGTGCCTGAAGAAAAGCTGCTTATAACTTGTGATTCCTTTGGCTGCCATTATTCAAGTGAAAAGATATTTAACGATCTTATAGAAGATAAAGAAAAATATATGGATGCACTAAAATACTACTTTGATTGCATAATGGGTCCTTTTAAACCTTATGTTCTCAAAGCTTACAATAAAATAAAAGATTTGCCAATAGATATAATTTGCCCAGGACACGGTCCTATATTAAGGGATAACCCTAAAAAAGTCGTTGAGTTATATAAAAAATGGAGTACAGAGGATGATATATCTAAGAACAAAGAAATAACTATTTGCTATGTATCTGCATATGGTTACACAAAGGAAATTGCTCATAAAATAGCAGAAGGAATAAAGTCAGTAGATAATTTTACTATAAACTCTTTTGATGTGATTTACAGTAAAGAAGAAGAAATAATATCAAAAATCAATTCTTCAATAGGTCTTCTTTTTGGATCACCTACTATAACTAGTGATGCTTTAAGACCAATTTATGATGTAATAAATTCTCTAAATCCTATAATTCATGGTGGAAGATTTGCAGGAGCTTTTGGCTCTTATGGTTGGAGCGGAGAAGCTGTTCCTAATATAGAAGAACGCTTAAAGCAGCTTAGAATGAAACTTCCCGTTCCAGGATTAAAAATCAATTTTAAGCCTTCAAAGGAAGATAATAACCGTGCTTATAACTTTGGTAGAAGCTTTGCAGAAAAAATAAAGGAAAACTTAAACAAAACCTCAGCTAATATAAAAAGCTCCTCTACTATAAAAAAATGGAAATGTATAATATGCGGGGTTGTATTTGAAGGAACGAAGCCTCCTGAATTTTGCCCTGTATGTGGTGCCAGCAAAGATCAATTTATTGAAATAACAGAAAACAAAAATTTATTCAAAAGTGAAAATGCGGAAAAAGTAGTCATAGTAGGAAATGGGGCTGCTGGTTATTATGCTGCTGAAGCTATAAGAAAGAGAAATAAAAAATGCACTGTTGAAATAATATCTTCCGAAAATCGCCCAACCTATTTTAGACCAGAACTTTCTGATTATCTAACAGAAAATATTGAAGATAGTAAATTTTATGTTTCCCAACCAAGTTGGTATGAAGATAATAGAATTATTTTAAGGTTAAATTCAAAGGTTATTAAGATTAATCCTGCAAATAAAGAACTTTTACTTTCTGATGGAAGCAAAGAAAATTATGATAAATTGATATTATCAACTGGAAGTCATAATTTCAAGCCTGATTTGCCTGGAATTGATAAAAATGGGGTTTACACTTTAAAGGATATAAACGATGCAAACAACATTAAAAACCACATAAAAACTTCTAAAAATGCTGTTGTAATAGGTGGCGGGCTTTTAGGTCTTGAAGCAGCTTCAGAAATGAAAAAATCTGGTTTAAATGTAACAGTGGTTGAATTTTTCGATAGACTCCTTCCAAAGCAGCTTGATAAATCTGGAGCCAATCTTTTTGAAAAGCTTATTTCAAAAAATGGAATAAATCTTATACTAGGTGATTCCTGCACTGGAATTTTGGGAAACACTTCTGTCAGTGGTGTTAGACTTAAAAGCGGCAGAACAATTAACGCAGACATGGTTTTATTTTCAATAGGAATAAGGCCAAATAAAAAGCTTGCTGAAGAATGCGGCATAAAAACAAATAAAGGTATATTAGTTAATGAAAATATGGAAACGAATGTAAAAGAGATATATGCTGCTGGTGATGCTGCTGAACTAAACGGAATTATTTATGGAAACTGGACTGCTGCTGTAGAAATGGGAAAAACAGCTGGTGCAAATGCCGTAGGCGATAAAACTTCATTTAAAGATTTTGTATCCTCTGTAATATTTGATGCTCTTGGTACCTCTGTAGTATCCTTTGGTGATGTGACAAATACTGAAAATGAAAAACTTCAATTCCTTAACCCTAAATTGAATGAATGCAAAACTTTATTTTTCATGAACAATGTACTTTCTGGTGGATATCTAATAGGAAACACATCTGCTGCCGGAAAATTGATTTTAGCCATGAAAGACAATAAAAGTTTAAAAGAAATCTTAAAAGATATATAAAAATAAACGCTTTTAACATTTATACAATGTTAAAAGCGTTTATTTACCACTTTGACTAGAAACAAACTTTTCTTTGCATTGATCCATATAACCTTTATTAGCCTCATCAAAAATTTTATTCGTTTCAAGTATTTTATTCATGTTTTTATCATTTACGATAAATTTGTTTTGAATTTGCTTTTGATTATTTTCCCACATAAGTTCAGTTTCATTAAGCATAGAATCATCATTTAAGAAATACCACTTATTATTCTTTTTGATAAGCATAACTATTTCAACATCCGGTCTAGAACTTGGTATATTCTTAAAATATGCATTAAAGCTGCCTGTCATTGCGGCAAGTCTTCCACTGCTCTTTATATTGTAAATACCATTAAATTTAATTTTCTCTATATTAAAAATTTTAAGCTTATTTTTCATAAACTGTATATCTGCAATATTAGGATTAATAAAAAAATCCTTTAAATATTTCTCATCTTTTGGAACTTCACTCTCGTAATATTGTTTTACAAAGCTCTTAATTTCTAATTTTTGTTTCTCAAGCTGAGTTTGAGCTGCCCCAACACTTTTGCTCTTTTGTCTTTTGCTGCATCCACTAAAGCTAAATATAATGCTCCAAGCAGTTACAATTGCAATGAATTTAATCCAGAAGCCTTTCACTTTTATACCTTCCATCTTGAAAAATTATATACTTAAAAATCAACTTACGCAATTTTAAATTTTACACTAAAATTACTATTGTGTAAATATTTAATATGACTTTATTTATAAATATTTTTATTTAGTATTGCAGAATTTATTT
The DNA here is from genome assembly GCF_021043395.1 of Clostridium guangxiense. GTDB lineage: Bacteria > Bacillota > Clostridia > Clostridiales > Clostridiaceae > Clostridium_S > Clostridium_S guangxiense. The sequence continues at coordinate 78,156 of NZ_JAJNKE010000006.1, read as the reverse complement.
CTCCGCCCAAAATCAATATAAATGATCCTATAAATAGCCACGTCATTAGTACTATAACGGCTCCTATACTTCCATATATTCTCGAGTAATTTCCAAAGTTATTTATATAGTAAGAAAAACCAAAAGACGACATTACCCAGCCTACAGTTGTAAATAATGCTCCCCAAATTACATCCCCCCATCTATGTTTTTTAGCCGGAGTATACCTATACACAGCAGAAAATACAAATAACATTGTAAGAACTAAAATAAAATACTTTATAAAATCCCATAAAAATGATGTTATCTCCGGGTGATGAAACCATCTTGAGATAATAGGTTCATTCACACTTGCGAATACCATTAAAACCGTTATTGCAAATATAGTAATTATAAGTCCCATGGTAAATATAAAAGATACCAACTGAACTTTTAAAAACCCTCTTCTTTCTTCCTCTTTATATGACATATTAAGTCCTTTTATTATTGCATTAAATCCAGACATCGATGCCCATAAACTTATAATCAAACTGAATGACAAAAGATTTCCATTCCTTTTCTCTGTCACCTCTAAAACTATTCCTTTAACTAAGCTAAATACTTGCTCTGGCATTATTCTTTCAAATAGTTGAAGAACCTCGTAGCTTCTTATATTGCTGAATCCTACTAAAGTCATTAAGAATATCAAAAAAGGGAAAAGTGAAAAAAGCAATCCATAAGCCAATTGAGAAGCCAGAGCAAAAATATCATCCTCTAATGATATCTTAACAACTTCAACAATAAGCCTTCTTATGTTCAATCTGCCCTTTTCCATAGTAAATTCCTTTCAAAAATTTTTTATAGTGAAAACACTCTATATATGTTTATTATATCCCACTAAAAAATATAAACACAATATTATATATGTATCATTTGAAAACTTTAATTTTTATTTACAAAATTTTCACAAGTAATTTATAAAAAATTAAGGACAGTAATAATTTTATGTATAAACAAAATTATTACTGTCCTATAATATAATAAGTGCTTGTTTATGGTTCTCAAATCACATGGGCTGACGCCCAAACCCCTATAATATAATAAGTGCTTGTTTATGGTTCTCAAATCACATGGGCTGACGCCCAAACCCCTATATGTTTGCTTTCTCTTGTATTTTCTTTGCAAGACCGTGAGCCATTATATCAAGTAATTTCTGGTCTTCGCCCTCAAGCATAACTCTAACAAGTGGTTCTGTTCCAGATGGTCTTATAAGAACTCTTCCATTTCCATCAAGTTCTTTTTCAATTTTTACAATTTCGTCCGCTATTTCCTTGTCTGTAATATATATATCTTTTTTATCATTTGGAACCTCTGCATTCGCAAGTACCTGTGGAAGCTTTTTCATCATAGAAGCAAGCTCTGATAATTTTTTACCACTCTTTTTAACAATAGTTGATATTTGAAGAGCTGTAACAAGTCCATCTCCTGTTGTATTATAATCTAAGAATATTATATGACCTGATTGTTCTCCTCCAAGCTTATAACCTTCTTTAAGCATTTCCTCTAGAACGTATCTATCTCCAACTTTGGTTTTTACAGTATTAATATTTACTTTATCAAGTGCCTTAAATAATCCCATATTGCTCATTACAGTAACTACAACTACATCCTTATTAAGCTTGCCCTGCTCTTTTAAATATTTTCCGCAGATAGCCATTATGAAATCTCCATCTATAAGCTTCCCGTTTTCATCAACTGCAAGGCATCTATCAGCATCGCCATCGAAAGCAAGTCCTAAATCACAGTTTTTTCTAACAACATAATCCATAAGTTCTTCAGTATGCGTTGATCCACAGTTAGCATTTATATTTATACCATCTGGATCGTTATTTATAACCTTAACATCTGCGCCAAGTTCCCTAAAAGTTTTAACAGCTGTTATATATGATGCACCATTAGCACAATCTAGTGCTATTTTCATTCCTTTTAAATCTATATCTATAGTGCTTTTAGCAAATTCTATATAATCGTCAATTGCAGATTCTTCAATTATCTTTCTTCCAACATTCTCACCTGTAGGAAGTGGTACTTCCTTAAAATTGCTTTCTATAACGCTTTGAATTTTGTCTTCTAATTCATCAGATAATTTATATCCTGTTCCATCAAAAAATTTGATTCCATTATACTCAACTGGATTGTGAGAAGCGGATATTACTACTCCTGCGTCAGCATTGTATTTTCTAGTTAAATATGCAACTGCAGGTGTTGGAATTATTCCTACACATATAGCTTCAGCTCCAACTGAAAGTATTCCCGAAACTAATGCAGATTCAAGCATATCTCCAGAAATTCTAGTGTCCATTCCCACTAATATTTTAGGTTTGTGTGTACCTTTAGTTAAAACGTATGCACCTGCTCTTCCTAATTTGTAAGCTAATTCAGCAGTAAGTTCTTCATTGGCTATTCCCCTTACTCCATCTGTTCCAAACATTCTACTCATATTTTAAACCTGCCTTTTTATATTCTAATATTATAAAATTTCTAAATAACAAATCGCTATTTATTATAGCATAATTTGAAAGTCCGTACAATTACACTTAATTAATCAATTAATCGTAAATAAATTAATACTAAATACATTTTAATTTCAAATAATAGTATAATTTAGAGTAGAGAGTACAGAGTAGAGAGTAGAGTGAATGTGAATTTACCTTTCGCTACTCTCTACTCTGCTTTACAAATTCTAGTTTGTAAGGATAAATTTGGTATTCGTAATTTAAATATTTCAGCTTGTTTATCTATAAACAGGAGTGTGATAATTTTGAATTTAACTTGGTTTGGTCAATCTTGCTTTTTATTAGAAAGCAATAATGGCAAAAAAATTCTAACTGATCCTTTCGATACAACTTTAGGGTATAAATCATACAGCGGTGCTGTGGACGTTGTAACAATCAGCCACCATCACTTTGATCATGATTACGTAAAAAACTTGCCTGAAAATACCATAATATTTGATAAACCAGGCGCATATAAATATGAGAACATAGAAATAATAGGTTTTCCATCCTATCATGATAATTTGAAAGGTGCTGCAAGGGGAAAAAATACTATCTTCACATTTAAAATGGATAATTTAAAAATTTGTCATCTTGGAGATTTAGGCTATATTCTATCCGAAGACGAAATTAATTCACTTGGAAACATAGATGTGCTTTTAATTCCTGTAGGCGGAAATTTTACTATAGATGGAGACGAAGCTGCAAAGTTATGTAAAAAAATAAACAGCAAAATTGTAATACCTATGCACTACAAAACTCCTTTAACCTCTTTACCTATAGATGGAGTTGATAAATTCATTCTTAATATGAAAAATGGTGAAAAGCTTCACGAAAGTAAACTTGTTATTAAAGAAAACTTAAGAGGAAATAATAGGGTTTTAATACCAACTATTTAGTTCCACTCTATAAAAATTACGAAGTAACGACATCTTGGAATATTAAATAAAATTAATAAATCTAAGAGTCTAAATCCTAAAATTCTAAGAACTTTCAATAACTCGCCTTTGGCTCAGACAGATTGAAAGCTCTAAGCCTTTTACGATTTAGACCCTAAGATTTATAAAATTTTATTTAAACTATTCCCTCAATGTTGTTACTTCACTGACCCGGAAAACAAGGAATATTTTTCTCCGGTTCCCTACGAAAAATACACTGTTAGCAAGATTTAACAATGAAAATGATTATAAATTGCTTAAATAACGTATTACAAAGATTTATGCTAAAATTCCGTAGGTACGGAGGAATTTTTTCCTTGCACTACTGTGGGAGTGAAGTAACAATGCTGAAGGAACGATTTAAAAAAATTCTAATAAATCTTGGTTCAAAAATTGTAAAATACTAAGATATTTCAATCTGTCTGAGCAATAGCGAGTATAAACATACGCGGGGTTTGGGCTAATATATATATGCGTAATACAAGTTAAAGAAGGATAATGGGATTACATCCCAAACCCCGTATATGATCGTTATCCTTCTAGAACCCAAAGCAACCACTTTTTTTTAAATAACCACTTAGATTTATAGGATTTTTTTAACGCGACGAAGCATTGTTACTTCACAATATTTAGTACACTACTCCATCTTTGAGTCTTAAAATTCTTTGATTGCTCGAGCCTGCATACTTAGGTGCATTTTCCATAAATTCTTCCTTAAATGGTCCATCTACAAGTATATTCAAGTATTTTAAAAGTTCTTTTTTATATTTATCATTTCCATTTATAATCTCTTCATAAGTGTATCCTGTATAACACCATATGTTAAGATTTAATCTTCTTATTTCTTTAGCAATATCTATTAGTGCTTTTGCTTGTTCAAAAGGATCTCCTCCTGAAAATGTAACACCTTTAATTAAGGGTATATTGCTTTTTATTCTTTCTATAACTTCACTGCCACAAATCTTATCACCATATGAAAAATCTTGCATTGCTTCATTTTGGCATCCTGGGCATCCTCTTGAGCATCCTGATAGAAAAAGCACACTTCTAAGTCCTTCTCCATTTACAAGGGAGTTATCAAGAAAACCAGCTACTTGCAATTCCATTTGATCACCCCATTATTTGTAAACACGATTTCCACTAGCTTGTGATATTCTATCAGCTCTTTCAGCAGATTTTCCTGCTCCAAATCTTTCATCTAAACTTAAATAACCTGTAACTCTAGATATTCCTTGTATATCTGTGTCTCCACATGATGGGCATTTAACATCAGAGCTGCTTAAATAAGTTCCACAGTGTCTGCAGTATCTTATATGAAAGTTTATTCCCATGTAACTTATATTTGTATTGTTATAAGCATAATTTATGATATCCATTACTGTTTGAGCATCAGGATAGTCATCAAGTTCTATATAAGATATATGACCTCCATTGCAAAGAGCATGGTATGGAGCTTCTATATTTATCTTTTCTTTTATTGATATATTGTATCCAACTGGAATATGATAGCTATTTGAGTAATATTCCTTATCTGTAACTCCTGGTATTTCACCAAAAATAGCCTTATCCTTTACTATAAATTTACCAGATAAGCCTTCTGCTGGTGTAGCATAGCAGCTCCAGTTAAGATGAGTTTCTTCTATAAGTTTATCCGTATATCTTCTTATGTACTCTACTATTTTGTAGCCAAGTTCTCTTGCTTCTTCAGTTTCTCCGTGATGATGTCCTGTAAGTGCAACAAGTGCTTCTGCAAGTCCTATAAAACCTATTGCCCAAGTTCCTTGTTTTAGTATTGGGTCTATTGAATCTTCTGGTTTTAATCCTTCTGATCCCTTCATAAGTCCTTGTCCTGCTACAAAAGGCAAATCCTTAACTCTAAGCTTCTTTAAAACATTATATCTATCTAAAAGACTTTCTTTTGCTATTTCGAGTCTTAAATCTAAGGCAGCGAAAAATTTATTTATATCATGCTTTGCTATTATTCCTATTCTTGGTAGGTTTATAGTGGTTGGCGCTATATTTCCTCTTCCTTTAACTCCAGGTTCTCCATTTACATTTGACATTAAATATGTTCTACATCCCATTGTAGCCGGAACATATCCTTTGTCATAATACTTTTTATTAAAATCAGCATCAAGGTTCATAAAAGTAGGATTCATTCTCTTAGCAGCTACTCTACATGCTAATTCATATAGATAATAATATGGATCCTCCTTCTCTCTATTTACTCCCTTTTTAACTCTAAATATTATGTTAGGGAATATAGGCTGTTCTCCTCTACCAAGTCCTTTTTCATATTCTTTAAGAAATACTTCGCAAACAAGAGCCGCATCCTTTGTTTTAGGAACTCCAAGGTTAATCGACGAAAATGGAACCTGTGAACCTGCTCTACTGTGCATTGTATTAAGATTATATACAATCCCCTGCATTGCCTGTTCAAGAGCTCTTCTAAGTTTCTTTTCAGTAATTTCTTTTCTTTTCTGTTCTTCTATGCCAAATTCCTTAAGTTCTTCTCTAATGCAAACTCTTGTTGGTTCAATAAACTCTGCCATATCGTTATCAAAATCAGGATGTGACTGACCACCAAACATATCATTTTGTGTTGATTGAAGAAGTATGCAAGATAATTCTGCAGCTGATTCTATTCTTTTAGGCATTCTTATATATCCATAGCCTGTATTAAATCCTCTTAGCAAAACTTCCTTTGTTGGTATATGTAAACAATTTGTAGTGAGATTATAACTATCTAAATCATGAAGATAAATATCACCATTTTCATGCGCTTTTGAAATCTTTTTAGGCATTACAGCAAGATTATGCCACTTATTTGATTCACTTGCTATTCTTAAAAGCTTTGAACTAAAATTATTCCCCACATTAGCGTTATCTCTGTCCGTTTCAACTCCAATTTTTTCTATAGCTTTCATTAAATCAGACTTTATATCTCTTACCTTTGTTCTTTCATTTCTATAATTGCAATAAGCTAATCCTATTTCTCTATATTCGTTTTCAAACAATATATCTTGAACTAAATTTTGTACTTCTTCAACTGAAATTTTATCGACATGCTTTCCTTCTAATTCTCCTATAACTTGCTCAGTTAAATTAAGTATATCGCTTTCTTTTATGTTAAACCCTATTTCATCAGATGCACCTTTAATGGCATTTGAAATTTTATTAGAATCAAATTTGACTTCTCTTCCGTCACGTTTTACTACATTTAGCATGAAATTCCCTCCATAACACAATATCTTGTACTTAGCATATTATACATGAGAAAATTTTTTATATCAATTTTTAAATATATCTATTTCATAAGATATACTTTTTTATTATTCATTATCTTTATTTCTTTCGCTTTTTTATGGTTAAAGCTAACTTGATATTTAAATCTTCTGCATAAATACATTGGTATTACTCACATAACTAAATGTAAACCAAAAATAATGCGAAGTAACAGTATCTTGGAATATTAAATAAAATTAATAAATCTAAGAGTCTAAATCCTAAAATTCTAAGATTTATAAAATTTTATTTAAACTATTCCTTCAATACTATTACTTCGCTTAAACTTGAAATGCAAGGAATATTTTTCTCCGGTTCCCTACGAAAAATACACTGTATATATGGTTAATCAATTAAATTAAAACTATATGTTTAGTAAAACATAATGTTAGTTCTAGACAAAGGTATTATAAAAATTTATATATAATGGACTTCACAAGTTCCAAGTTATTTATATCTAGTTCTTAAAACTGTGTATAGGCGAAGGAATTCTTCCACCTCTATTTATAAAATCAGCTGATGAGAACTTGCTTACTGGCATAACTGGTGCTCTTCCAAACAATCCACCAAATTCAACGCTATCTCCAACATCTAATCCAATTGCAGGTATTAAACGTACTGCTGTAGTTTTATTGTTAATAACCCCGATAGCAGCTTCATCAGCTATTATACCTGAAATAGTCTCTGCAGGAGTGTTTCCTGGTATTGCTATCATATCAAGTCCAACAGAACAAACACATGTCATTGCTTCAAGTTTTTCAAGATTAAGTGCTCCACTTTCAACTGCTGCTATCATACCTTCATCTTCACTAACAGGTATAAAAGCACCACTAAGTCCTCCGACATGGGATGCAGCCATTATTCCGCCCTTTTTTACAGCATCATTTAACATTGCTAATGCTGCTGTAGTTCCTGGTGCACCACAAGCTTCAATTCCTATTTCTTCTAATATCCTTGCTACACTATCGCCAACTGCTGGTGTAGGTGCCAACGATAAGTCAACTATTCCGAAAGGGACATCAAGTCTTCTTGAAGCTTCTCTTGCAACAAGCTGTCCTGCTCTAGTTATTCTAAATGCAGTTTTCTTTATAGTTTCAGCAACAATATCAAAGCTTTCTCCTCTTACAGTTTCAAGGGCGGCCTTAACTGTTCCTGGCCCGCTTACACCTACATTAATTATGCATTCAGCTTCTCCAACACCATGAAAAGCTCCTGCCATAAATGGATTATCCTCTATAGCATTTGCAAATACAACAAGCTTCATGCAGTCCATTCCATTTGTATCAGCACTCATTTCTGCTGTACGTCTTATTATTTGCCCCATTTCTTTTACTGCATTCATATTAATTCCTGTTTTGCTGCTTCCCACATTTACGGAACTGCAAACTATATCTGTATTGTGTAAAGCTTCCGGAATACAGCTCATTAAAATTTTATCGCCCTTAGTACATCCTTTATGAACAAGAGCTGAAAATCCACCAATGAGATCAACTCCAACATTTTTTGCAGCTCTATCAAGAGTTTTTGCATACTCAACATAATCTTTATCATCTGAAGATTCTGCTATCATAGAAATAGGTGTAACTGAAATTCTTTTATTTATTATAGGAATTCCGTAATCTCTCTCTATTTCTTCCCCAACCTTTACCAGATTTTCAGCATACTTTGTTATTTTATCATATATTCTTTTTCTAGATTCTTCTCCATTAAAGTTGCAGCAATCTCTTAAAGATATTCCCATAGTTATAGTACGTATATCTAATTTTTGCTCACCAATCATCTTTATGGTGCTCATTATTTCACTAGTATTCATCTGAGATTCTCCTTTATACTCTATTCATTGAATTGAATATACCTTCATTTTGTATTTTTATTGAAACTCCAAGCTTTTTACCTTTTTCATCAAGTTTCTCTTTTACTTCTTCAAATGAAATACTTGCACAGGAAGTATCTACGAGCATTATCATAGTAAAATACTCCTGCATTATTGTCTGGCTTATGTCTAAAATATTAACACCAATCTCTGCCAAAATTGAACTTACCCCTGCGATAATTCCTACTTTGTCTTTACCTATAACTGTTACAACAGCTTTCATGAATTTAGCCCTCCTTTTTTTCTATAACCAATATATTCTTTAGTGGACAAACACTTGTTAATCCATATAACACACATATATAATTATAATACAAATTCCGCTCCAATAGGAGATTTTATTTAAATTTATTTATGTAAATATTTCTTCTATTACCCTTCCATCGACATTTTTCATATTAAGTCCAAGCATTCTGGCTATTGTTGGGCCTTCATCTACCAAATTTATTTGTGGCAAAGAAAATCCTTTTTTTATTGAAGGTCCTGCTGCTGCAAAAAATGTTCTATAATTACGCCTCATAGGGTCATATCCATGAGTAGCCACATAGTAATCATACTCATTGACTCTTGACTTTGATTTCACTATTCTATTTATAATTTCAGGAGCATTCCAATCGTTATCAAAATAATATCCATCGTTTGCCTCTATCATAAAATCAAAATCTCCTGTAACCCTTTTTTCTAATTCAACCTCTTGCTTTGTATACACCCTTTTTATTGGAGATGGTGCTGTATTTTTAAGTTCCATAAGTATTGATTTTACACTTTCAAATGCGTTTTTATCCTTTACCTTTATTTGTGCAGATCCGTCGCAATAATTAAGGTAAGCCCTCCATTCTTTAACTTCTCCATTTTTATCTAAATTTATAAGACCTTTTTGTACAAATTTTGTATTAAGGCATACTCTATAATCCACATCTGCAAATCCATGATCTCCAAGTATTACAAACACAGTGTCCTTGTATATTCCAGCTTCTTTAGCAGAATTTATAATCTTATTTATCCTACCATTCATCCTCATAAATACTTCATCTAGTTCAGGTGCATTAAAGCCAAGTTTATGCCTCGTATGATCTACTTCATTTAGATGCAGCAGAACCAAATTTGGTTTCTTTGCTTTTATTACATATGCTATTGATTCAGTAGAAAAATTATCGAGCTGAGGTTCTTCTATCCCATTTAATAGTTTTCCAAACCTTTTAAATATGTTAAAAAGAAAAATTGGCGATCCTGCCCTTAAAGATTTAAGTATCTGACTTTCTCTTGGTTCTACCGTCCATATCTCCGGGCAGTTATAGTCTATTTTTGCTCCTCCCATTACTGGCCAAAATACATTTGCAATTTTCATATTAGCTTCTTTTGCTATGTCGCACAGCGTTGGAACCTTTATATATTTTCTATACCAATACCAAGCTTGCCTTTTCACACCTGGCTCCATTATTTCATTGGTAAATAGTCCATGCTTATCTGGATAAACTCCTGTTATTATAGATGCATGCGAAGGATAAGTTAATGAAGGATATATTCCCACAACCTCTCTTGCATAAGAACCATTTTTTATTATTTGAGAAAATGCAGATAGCTTCATCATTCTATTGAAATCTTGTGAATTAAGAGAATCTATTGATATTACTATAAGATGCTTAGCCGCACTATTCATAACTACACCTCCAATCTTATTTAGAGTACAGTTGACAGAGTACAGCGTACAGTGAATGCGGATTTACCTTTCGTTTCACTTAGGTAAATTTTAGAACTTAATAGTGTCAGCTGCGCTGAACACTATGTTTTACGCCATGCGTGAGCATTAAGTTTTATATTTTTCGAAGCATAGCGGAGAAAAATCATCCTTCACTGTACTCTGTACTCCCTACTCTTAATATTTATATCTTACCTGTATAAATATATTATTTCTAATTTTAACCTTTCATGTTTACACTTATATTATAGCCGTATTATGTACTTGTTAAAAATACGGTTTAAAAAAATCCTAATAAATCTTGGTAAAAAAATCATAAAATACTTAGATATTTCAATTCATTTAAACATTTTCACAATGAGTTATTGAGATATCTTAGGATTTTAAGATTTTTTTACCTTAGATTTATAGGATTTTTTTAATGCGACGAAGCATTGTTACTTTACATTTTCTCTACTACTTTTCGGAATAAAGTTCAATTATTTTAAGTATTACATCAACTGCTTTTTCCATGGCAAAGGTAGGAATGCACTCATATTTACCATGAAAATTCATTCCACCTGTGAACATATTTGGAGTTGGAAGACCCATATATGAAAGTCTAGCACCATCCGTACCGCCTCTTATAGGATTTACAATAGGTGTTATCCCCTCATCTTCCATAGCCTTATAAGCTATATCAACAACATGTTTAACAGGTTCTATTTTTTCTTTCATATTATAATATTGATCTTTTACTTTAACTATTACAATTTCTCTTCCATATTTGTTATTTATGAATTTTGCCACTTCAGCCATTAACTTTTTCCTATTTTCAAAGTTCTCTTTGTCAAAATCCCTTATTATATATTGTATTTCTGCCTCTTCAACGCCGCCTTTTATGCCGTATGCATGATAAAATCCTTCATACTTTTCAGTGTGCTCAGGAGCTTCATTTTTAGGAAGCAAACTCATGAATTCTGATGCTATTTCTACAGCATTTATCATTTTATTTTTAGCATCTCCAGGATGAACACTTCTTCCCTTTATAATTACTTTTGCACCTGCCGCATTGAAATTTTCATATTCAAGTTCGCCAATAGCTCCGCCATCTACTGTATAAGCAACCTCTGCTCCAAACTTTTTCACATCAAAATAATCCGCTCCACGACCAATTTCTTCATCAGGAGTAAATGCTACATGAACGGTTCCATGCTTTATTTCCTTATTTTTAGCAAGATAGCTTACTGCCGCAATTATTTCTGATATTCCAGCTTTATCATCAGCACCTAAAAGAGTAGTTCCATCTGTTGTTATGATAGTTTTTCCTTTATATTTTAAAAGGTTCGGAAATTCGTTAGGTGATAAAACCACATTTTTTTCTTTATTAAGTACGATGTCCTTTCCATCATAGTTGTCAACTATTTGAGGCTTTACATCTTTACCACTGATTTCAGGACTCGTATCCATATGAGCTATAAATCCTATCTCAGGTAATTTTTTATCCATATTAGATGGGAGTGTTGCCATAACGTATCCCCTACTATCAACCTCGGCATCTGAAAAACCTATAGCTTTTAAGTCAAGCACCAATTTTTTAGCTAAAGCTAATTGTTTTTCGGTACTAGGTATTGAATTCGAATCTTCATCAGATTTAGTGTCATACTTTATGTATTCAAGAAATCTATCTACTACTTCTGACATTTATTACATACCTTCTTTCTTTATGTATTTTATAAAAACGGAATGTCTCACTAATTATTATAATACACAATTTATAAATATTGCGAAGAAACAAGGAAAATTTTTCTCCGTTTCTCTACGAAAAATGCACTGTAAACATGGTTAGGCAATAGAATTTAATAGCTATATCAATATAGTATAGAAATTTAATTGGTTACAAAGATTCACGCATAAAATTCCGTAGGTACGGAGGAATTTTTTCCTTGCACTACCGTGGGAGCGAAGTAATAATGATGAAGGAACGATTTAAAAAAATTCCAATAAATCTTGACTCAAAAATCATAAAATACTTAGAGTTTTAAATCTGTTTGAGCCATAGGTGAGTTATTGAAAACTCTTAGAATTTTATGATTTTTGAGGTTTAGATTTATAGAATTTTTTTAATGTGACGAAGCATTGTTACTTCGCAATATTTTTATATTAAGACGCCAAACAATTTTTAGTGTCCTTCCAAAGTATCAATTAAATAACTTCCTTAATTACTAAATTCAAGTTTTCCATCAAGTTTACTTCATAAGGTGATATAGGCTGACTCGTTACAGTATCATAGGTAACTCTAATTATGGGCTTATCTGGAAAGCTCTCATTTTGCTTCACAACATAACCCTCTGCACCATTTGAAAGCTTCACACATGAACCAATGGGATATACAAAAAAAGTCATTCTGAATTTTTGCACAATATCAGGATCAAAAGAACTACCACTTCCCGATAAAATAAGTTCATACGCCTCATTAGGAGTAAACCTTTTTCTATAGGATCTATTTGCACTTACGGCAGTAAATACATCGCATATAGATATTATTCTTGCAAACTCACTTATTTCTTTTCCCTTAAGTCCAAGAGGATATCCTGTGCCATCATATTTTTCATGATGCTCATAAATTCCTTTTAAGACATTATCACTAAAGGTTTTGTATTTTTCTATAATTTCTTTTCCATACTGAGTATGTAATTTTAAAGCATTAAATTCCTCTTCTGTAAGCTTCCCTTTCTTATTAATTATTTCACTTGGGATTTTAATTTTACCTATATCATGCAGAATACCACTAACACTTAACGCTTTAAGTCTTTCACCGCCATACCCTAAGGATTTTCCTAAAAAACAAGCCATTATTCCTGTATCAATACAGTGAATATAAGTATACTCATCATAAGATTTTAATTCATAAAGATTTATATTAGTACTGCCATCAGCAACTATATAATCAACAAGATTATAAATAATATCTATAGACTTTTCTGCACTTTTTTCGTCTCCAGTAAGTAACTCATCAAATACTTCTGGCATTTTATTAAGTGTATTTATTTTTACCTTATCCAGCTCTTCATTAATTTTTATATCGTCTAAGGCATCATCCTCTACATAAACAAAAAATACCATACTCTTTCTGAGGAAGTTTATAACCTCTCTTGTAGTTTTGGTACCCGATTTAATCAAAAGTTTACCATCATTATTGTACACACTTTTTCCAATAATCTGATCTGGTTCAAGCTCTCTAAGAAAAACCATTTTCATAATTCATTCACTACCCTATTATATATTTTCTCATCTTCTCACAAACTTATACTTTTCATATTCTTCACTTGATTCCAAAAAAGGTCTTATAAATATATTTTCATCAACAGAATTTAAATCAACCTTCTCCTCATTCCCCCTGTACACTATATTTCCATCACTGATGGTTAAAGGTTCACCTTTCATATTAGCAACTAAAACATACTTTGGCATATCTTCATTCATAAACTCATGCTTAATTATAAAAGTAATTCCCTTATTGAGTCCAAAAATCCCCTTTGATCTCTTTATCTCATAATAAATTTCCAGAAACCCCGTATTTTTTATTTTGCATTTGTTACCGTAAGAATAACGTCTTATATACTTACTTTCATTAATTGTAAAAACAGTAATAAAATAATTTATTCTATTCAAATTATCGAAAATAAATGCAGCATCTTTACTATATTCTTGAAATGTTACTTCTTTATAGTTTCCTTTAGGATCATTTACTCCATTACAAAAATCTTCAAATTTCCATCCAATAAGAACTTTTTTTGTTTCTTTAGGCCATGTCCATTGCAGATATAACTTTTTATTTAAAATATACCCTGTTAAATTTTCAACATTCTTCAAGAAAGATGCATGTACTTGCTTTCCTACTGATGCAATATTGCCTTCTGCAACTACAGGGAGTATAAATAGAACTCCATCATCAATATTTTTTATATCGCACTCTCCCTCTTTTTTTATCACGGCCTTGCTTGGAATTTTAATTAACTTATCTCTTTTTATAACTTGTCCTTCTTCAAATTCAAAAGGTTCATTTGAGTACAATATGTACACCTTTCCGCTAAAACTATTTCTCTTAAAGTTTACTCTTATTCCTTCAGCTATATTGGTCAGCCTTATTTCGGTAATGACCTCTGGAGGCACAATTGGCTTTCCAAAACAGGTTATTCCTTCCGATGCAACCTCATTGTCTTTTATATCTCTATATAAAGAAATTATACGATATCCATAGTTTTTTCCATTAACAAGTCCTATATCTTCCACTCCAAAAAGAGAGACATCCCTTAGCTTAACGCCATCTCCCCTTTTAGCTGGAACTTCCCCTTCTTTTCTCCAAACTTCAACTTCTCTTGTTTTAATGGAGGATGTCCAAGATAAAATTACTTTACCAGATTCCCTCTCAACTTCGATATCATCTACATCAGCAATTCTCATAACTGGTCCAACAACAGAAAATGTTCTAGCGTATACACTACCTCCCCTTACCGCAAAAACAGCATAATAATAATTTTGTCCTGGTTCTGCTGTATAATCTGTCATTTCATTTTCTTTGGTTTCGTAAAGAACCTTTCCATCATCAATTGAAGAAGGCTCAATTCTCATTTTTCTTATTACCTTGTAAGTTACATTTTTATTTAAGCTGCTTGAATCCCATCTTATGTTTATACCCTCACCAGTTATTTTATATCTTAAAAATCTTGGAGCTTCTGGTGGAAATTTAGCCATCCATTTTAACGCTTCGTCACAATCACTGCATACATTTAAAATAGAACTATATATATCATTTAATGTATCTTTATCTTGAGCTTCATGAGCTTTAGCAAGCTTTTTTTCACTCTCTCCTATTTTGCTTGCTATTAAATTTTCCAGAGATTCTACTAGATTTGAATAGTTTATTTGCTTTAATGCGATAAGTTCTTTCATTGCAGTATAATAATGTTTTTTTTCAATAAGTTTCTGTATTTTACCTTCTCTATCAAGAATTATAATTTTTCTATTTTTTATGCTTTTCATAAGCTTTAAAGCTTTTTCGTTTTTCGGGCATAGAGCCACTGCTTCACTTATATAAAAATATGCTTTTTCAATATTTCCTGCCACCTCACATCTTTCACAGTCATTTATTAGCTGTGATGCTTTTATGACATTTTTAACATTAGTACCACAGTTATCACAAAATTCATTTTTAGAACTCACTATTTTATGACACTTGGGGCATGATATTTTTAATGGCGAGCCACAGTTATAGCAGAACTTAGAAGTTCTATAATTTACACTTCCACATACACTGCAGCCTTGCATAAAGTTTATACTTAAGTTTAATGGAACCTGAAGTGACACTTTCTTGTCTGCACAGATGTTTTTTATATAACTTTTTGCTTCCTCTTTTTCAAAACCTTTTTCTACCATATTAGCCACTAAATTATCAAATTCTTCGCTGGACACATAGCCTTTTGCAGCTGATATTTCTAGTGCCATTTCAATATATTTTATATTTTCGCTTTTAAGTGAAGCATCATATGCTCTCTTACTTTCTTCATCTTTAAAAATATCATCACACAAACCTTGAAGAATAGAACTTGCTGTATTTATGGCATCTTTAGCTGCTATCTTTCTTATGTCATCATATTTATACTTAGAAGCCATTTTCAAGACTCCTATTGGTGAATCCTTGGATACCCTTAAAAAATCGTAAAGTGATTTTGCTTTTACTATTTCTAAATTTGCTTTTATCTTATTTATTATAGTACTATCTATTTTTTTCTCATTAATTATCTTATTTAAGGAATTCTTTTTATTTAATCGCACTGGAACTTTTATTCTTTTCATCATTTCTTCTTTTGAAAAAGTTCCAAATTTACTTTGAAGTGCCTTAACCTCTTCCTCAAAAATAGCTCCCTTTGAGCATAGAAGTTGTATGCATTCATCCAATAATTTAAACTTATCTTTTTCTTCCTGCTTTTTTATTCTTAATGCCCTTTTCCATTCTTCTTTTCTCTCATATGGATTTCCAAGCATAACCCTTTTTATTTCTGGTATCAAGCTCAAATAAAATTTTGCCTTTACCGCCTTTGTAGGGTGATTTCTAAGCATTGACCATTGGCTTCTTTTTTTATTTATGACACTCTCTATTTTCTTTTCATCCTGCTCTTGAGGTTCTATGGATAATCCTAAAAGCAAATAAAAATTTTCGCTGCTTTGCAAAGCTATCACCTCACTTTAAAAGATTTAGTGAATTAGATCTTTGTCCATACCCTTGAAACAATTTAAGGTTTCCACTGGTCTTTGAAATTACTCTTGCTATCTTTGAAAAGGATTGTGTAAGCTTTGCTGCTTCTGTGAATATTGAGTTTTCTTCACAAGTAGCTATCTTATCTAAAAATTCCTTTTTAGCACTTCCAAAGCCTATTGCTGCAATTTCTATTCCATCTTCTTTGCACTTATTTGCTATTCCTATTACATCTTTTTTCCCATACCACTGTCCATCCGTAAGTACCACTATATAGGAATCTCCATCTGCACTCTTTAACATGTCATATGCTTTTGAAAATGGTTCTGATGTGGTTGAAGTTCCTACTTTAACAGAATTTAAATTATCTATTGCCTCTATAATTTTATCTTCTTCACTGGTCAAATCTACTACAATTTCATCTTTATTCGCAAAGGCCACAATTCCAACTTCTGAATTATCCATGTCTACTTCAGAAACAAAATTCTTAGCCGCTGAAACTGCATTTTTAAGTGGTTCTCCTCTCATACTTCCTGATAAATCCATAGCTACAACTATACTTTTATGTATTCTTTCTTCTTCTTCCTTTGGCTCACTGTATAGCCATTGCAAATCTTCTTCATATTTTCCAATGCTTAAGCTGAGCCTTTTTCCTGTTTTTCTTTGCACTGCCGAAACTGTAACAACACCATTTTTATTATAGGCATATTCTATATCTATTACTGCTTGTTTTGAGTTTTCATGTTCAATATTTGAAAAAGTATACTTCCCCAGTATGCTGCAATTTTGTATATCTTCACTTTCTCCCTGCAGCATATAAACATCGAGAACATTTCTTCTGTTTCTCCCTGTTCTTATTACATATGGCCTTGTTTCTTTGCAAGGTATTCTTTTATTTTTCGATATTATAATGCTGTTTATATATCTTGCACCATCTTTGCTTATTGCAGCCATCCCAAGGCTGTGACTCATAACATCTTCAGTTTTTTTATAGCTTCCAAGTGTAAATACATTTTTGCCATCTATTTTTGCCTGTCTTGAAGCTTCTATTGCTGCTCCAATTGATATGGCTTCATCAACATTTATTCCAGAAACCACAGCTTTTCCACTTATTTTCTTTATAAATTCAAGCACCATTGGCATTCTTGTAGAACCTCCAACTGGCAAAACTCCGCTTAGCTGTTTCCAGGAAAGTCCTGCATTTTTTAGTACATCCTCACTTAATCTTTTTGTTCTTTCTAAAAGATCTCCTGTTATACTTTCTAATATTTCTCTTGTGATTTCAAAAGTTTCTTTAAATTCTCCAAAGCATATAGTAGTCTGGCACTTTTCTCTTGTTGAAAGCTGCTTTTTTATATTTTCCGATTTGACGAGTATATCGTTATAGGACTCCATATCATCAAGTGGATTTATGCCGGTTTTTTCAAAGAACTTTTGTCCTATATAAACGGCTGCTCTATCATCCCAGTCTTTTCCTCCAAGTTCATGATCTCCATCTGTACCAAGCACTTCTATGCTTGATGCATCAATATGTACAAGCGTAACATCGAAGGTTCCTCCGCCCAAATCGTAAACTAACAAATTTTTTTCTATATCATCATTTCTCATGCCGTAAGCTATGGCCGCTGCTGTTGGTTCATTTATTATACTTAAAACATTGAATCCTGCTGCTTTTCCTGCATTTATTGTTGCTTCTCTTTGTGAATTATTAAAATAAGCTGGCACAGTTATAACTGCATCTTCAACGGAAGTTTTTAAAGCAGCTTCTGCATCCTTTTTTAATTTTTTTAGTAGAATTGTTGAAAGCTTCTCTGAGTTATAGTACTCGTCCCTAAAGTTTAGTCCAAAATACTCATCCCCCATATTTCTTTTAAAAAACGATGCTACATTTTCATCTCCCATTGCCTGCATTTCTTTGGCCTCTTCTCCTACCAAAATGTTCTCTTCTCCAAAGTAAATTACAGATGGGGTTAGAGTTTTTCCTTCGCTGTTATTTAATACTTTTGGAATTCCTTCTTTATCAATAACTGACACTACAGAAAACGTTGTGCCAAGATCTATTCCTAAACTATATTTCATACTCATTTATACCTCAACTCTTTATGATACTTCTATATTTTTGCTTCTTTCTTTTGCTTCTTCAAGCTCTTTTCCCTTAATTACTGAACTTGTATCTATAGCGGTCTTTACCTCTCTTTTTTCAACTGCTTCTACTCCTGTAATTTCAAGTCTTCCTTCTTCATTTAACTTGAAAGTTATATCAATTGGTGAATTTGTAGGTAAATTTTCTGCAAGCATCAGCTCTATCTGACCTATTTCTTTTCCGTAATCTAAATCTATAACTCTGTCATTTAGCTCATCTTCTACTACTCTTATAAGCACATTCTCTTGGTTTTCTTCATGTGTTCCAAATCTTTCTGTAAATTCTGCTGGAACTTCTGAATTTTTTAGTATTAAATTGTATATTACTTCTTTTCCTTCATTATTGTAGGTTACAACTCCAAAACTTTTGCTTACAACATTCACTACTCTTACATTTGAAGCTTTAACGGCAGACAAAGTATATCCTGTATCATCTGCAACTTGTTTTGCTGCTTTTTCAACTATATTTTCTTCTATTTTATTTTCATCTATATTTTGTTTTACATTTTCCGGAGTTTGTCCTGTTTCCATTGAAATTCTATTTATAAGCTCATCATTTACAGACAGCTTCCATCCATATAATGCTGCCCCTTTTGAAACTGCTTCATCTGGATCAAAGATTTTAGGTTCAATTCCATACCTATCCTTTATAATTTTTTCTACTTGCGGCATTCTTGAGGAACCACCAACTAAGAGCATTTCATCAAAGCTGTTATAATTTTTCTTTTTCGCTTCTTCCAGCATTTCATCTGTTAAGTTCACAGTTCTTTGAAGTAAATCATAGGTCAACTCATCAAACTTTTCTCTTGTAATTTCTATTTTTGCTCTTTCGCCTTCATAATTTATTGATATTGGTGCTTTTTCTCTTTGAGACAATGTCTTCTTTACCTTCTCTGCTAAGAGTTGAAGTTCCTGGCAGGTTTCTTTATCTTCTAGTATGTCTTCTTCTTTTCCTGTTATTTCCCTATATTGATTTGCCATATACGCAATAAGAGCATCATCCCAGTCTTTTCCTCCTAGATTGTGGTCTCCTCCTGTGCATATTACTTTTATGGAATCCTTATTTATATCTATCATGGTTATATCGAAGGTTCCTCCGCCTAAATCATATACCAAAACAACTTTATTTTCTTCTGAATCCATTCCATAAGAAAGTGCTGCTGCCGTAGGTTCATTTAAGATTCCTTTTACATTTAACCCTGCTATTTCTCCCGAAAGTTTAGTTGCTTCTCTTTCATTTATTCCGAAGTATGCTGGACATGTTATCACTACATCTTCTATCTTTTCTCCTAAAATATTTTCTGCATCCCCTACCAATTTTCTAAGTATAAAGCTTGATATTTCTTCTGGATGATACGCTTTTCCTTCATGCTCAAAATAAAAATTTTCATCTCCCATAGCTCTCTTTACAAATGCAACAACATCTTCAGGATACATCTTTGAATTTTCTTTTGCTACGTCTCCAACTATGACATTATCACCATCAAAAAATACAACTGATGGTGTTATTCTCTCATTCTCAGCATTAGGTACAACTACCGGTCTTCCATACTCATCTATATAAGATATGCAGGAATATGTTGTTCCTAAATCTATTCCAAAAATTTTATTCATTTTGTTTTCCCCTCCTGAAAATACTATTCTTTTTTCTCTTTGTATACATACACTTCCACAAGTTCATGTCTTATAACTCTATTTTCAAACATATATCCTTTTTTCAAGCTTCTTGCTACAGTTCTATCTTTTTCTCTTTCAGCTGTTTCAACCGTTTTTATAATTTTCTGTTTTTTAGGATCAAACTCTGGCATTACATATGTAAATTCTTCTACTCCTTGTCTATACAGTATGTCTTCTAAATCTTCTGATTGCCCTTCAATAATTCCTATTAATTTCTTTGGATCAATTTCAGATACATCCTTCTGCCGTAACGCCTGTACAGTCTTATTGCTATTATCGATGGTATAAATTATATCTGTAATTACAGGCCTTAAGAGCTTATGTATAATGTCGTCTTTATATCCTTGAAGTTCTTCGTGGAGCTCATCTATTATCTTATCTTTATGACCATCATACTTAACTTTACTGACAAACTCTTCTTTTACTTCTTGTATGCTTTGGTTGACTTTCTCTAAAATTTCTTCTATATTAGCTTCTGGTTTTGATGTTTCTTCAATAATTTTTTCCTCGGCATCATTGTTACACATAACTCTCTCTATTCTCCTTTATGTTAAATCTACACATCATATGTTGAAACCACTTCTAAGCTTTAAATTGACTAAAATATTTTTCGTAACATTTAACTTATTTAAAATCAATGCACAATTCACAGTTCACAATGCACAATTAAGGATGATTTATCTTCCTCTCGTCAGATAAATCTAAAATTATATAAAAATCCAATGTTCAGCTGGCAAAGCGAGCTGATATGGATTTATCTCAAATTGGCGTCAGCAATAAGTTTTAAATTTTCTGTAGCAAAGCGAAAGAAAATCATCCTTCATTGTGAACTGTGCATTGTGAATTGTGAATTGTGAATTAAAAAAACATTACTTGTAAAACCTACCAAATATATTTTAAAGCTTTCAAGTGGTTTATTCATACGCGCCTCTTCTTGTTTTAATTATATATTTAATTTTATACTTTGTTAAGAGGACTTGCATTAAAAAGAGCCGATTGCTTGAAATTGCAATCGGCTCTTTATGTTTTTTAAAAAATAAAAGGTATTGTATAAATAGCTTTACTCATTGCACCACCGCCTACTGTAGCAATTGAATTTACTAAACTTGCATCAGTAACAGCAACTGCAACTAGTAATACAGCACAAACAGTTATTAGTGCCTTATAAGACTTTTTTAGTTTCATTTTATAATTCCCTCCTCTTTTAAACAAATTGCAAAGCAAACTTATTTATTTCATCTATTTTAAATATATTATTGTTAGCAATATAAAAACTTATAAGTTTATGAATAAGCTTGTAATCTAATTTTCCTTGTTTAGCTGATATCACAAACACTTTATTTTTTATATCATTTACACTTTCAATACTTTCCGCATTATCTATTAATTCATAAAGAATATCACAAGCAAAAACATAATCTTTCTTTTTCCTAGCAGCATCTAATCCTTTATTATAATATTTATTAGCTTCTTCCATATTGCCCAATTCCTTATATATCTTCCCCAGATCAAACAAAATATTAACCTCATAAGAACTATTACTATCAAGAAAAGGTATTTCTTTTTCTATTATAGACAGCGTACTATTAGCTTTATCTCTAACTGCTGTTGCTAAATACAATTCAGTCATATTTACATAAACAGCTAATTTTTTATCTATATACTCACTGCCCAACACATCCAAAATTTTATTATATAATTTTAAAGCTTCATCATATTTCCTTGATTCATGTAAACATACTGCTTTAGTATCAAAAACCATAAAATATTTTTGTATATCATCTTTACTTACAAGGTTTTCTATTTTGTCAATATCCCTTATTGCCAATTCATACTTATTAAGCAAAGAATAACCATATGCACGATTGTACATAAATTTAACAATATACTCTGATGACAAATTATCAAAATGCTCTATTACAAAAGTAGAACTCTCTATGGCCTTATCATAATCACCAACAAGAATATAAGCTTTTACTATATTCGAAAAAACTTGTAATAATTGATCAGAAACAACTAACTTTCCAATAGCAGTTACAGCTTTTTCATAATACATTATACTTTCATACATTTCATTATTAATATAATAATAATCTCCTGCTAATTCATAAATAGAAGCCATCTTATCACTAATATCCCAGTCAGCTAAAAAACTTTTTGCTTCTTTAAGCGTTTGAGTAAAACCTTCACCCTTACTTATTAGTAATTCCTTCAACTTTGCTATGTAATCATCAAGTATCTTCGTAGCTTGAACTAATGTATTTTCCATTAAATACTCAACAGTTTCATCAATCTTTAGATTACGTTTTCTTCCAATTTCTTTTAAGTTTTTTATAATTATCTCCGCCGTATTTTTCGTAATGATGGCTTTACCTGTTTCAATTTCACTTAATAAATTTCTAGTAATATCTTTTCCGGCAATATCACTTTGCTTTAATTTGTATCTATCTCTAATCGCCCTTAATTTTTCACCATCAGTCACCACTGTACTCTTCATTATTGTTCAATCACCCCATTTTCCCACCAATTTCTTTAATAATAACATTAAATGAAAATTTTGTAAATGAAATTTTAAACATTTAAATCTTGTGATGATTTTTCATTAACTGAATGAGAAAGTGAATTATTATTATAAGCTAAATCTCTCTTGGCAGCTTTACCTTATACCTCAAAACTATTTTATTTTCTCCTGTTTCAGAAACCAATTCATCTCCTACTTTTAGATTACTTGCTGTTTCCCACTGTCCATCTGCCTTAAAAAATAAATGTTTTGGAGTTGTTTTTATTTCTTCTCCTCCAACATTTAAATATACAAATTCACAAGTATTTCTTCTGTGAACTTGTAGTACTTCTTTGTACCTTCTTCTTTTCCTTCTAAATCTCTGGAATATACATAGTCTCCTACTTTTATTGTACCAATCCTTGCATATCCATTTTTAGTTAATACTAAAGTATCTCCTGTAATGCAGAACTCTAAGGCCGCATCCTTTATTTGTGACGCTTTTAGTACTGCTTTTTCTATAATTTGTTCCGAACCATCTATCATCTTAAATAATATTGATTTTCCTAGGTCAACTGTTTAATAAACTATATCAAATATGGCATTAAAGTTACTTTTTAGTGTTTTTATTATAGCACTCTTTGATAAATCTACATCTTTTACATCAAACTTTTCATCAAGTCCTTTTCCTTCGCCGCTGTATTTTCCTTCAATTCCTGCTGTTTTATCAAAGCTGCCTGCTTCAGTTAAATCTCCTGATTTTTGCATTAAGCCTTCTGCATTTTCTACTGCATTCATTGCTCCTTCTGCCTTTTCAGCAGTGTTTACAGCTTCATCTGCCTTTTCCACATCTGATACTTCTTCTACTACTTTTGAAGCTTCTCCCACTTCTTTCACAGAACTTGTCCCATCTGAAATCATAAAAATAGCTAGATTGCCTGCAACGTTAACTGTAAGCCTTGCTCTACTTTCTGCATCTCCATGAATTACATTTTTATCTATCGTGGTTCGTAGAAAAAGCCGATTGCTTAAATTCGCAATTGACTCTATAGTTTTCAGTTTTGCTGATATATCTTAATGCTCGTTTTACGGTCTTCTAAAGATGCCTGTTCTAGTTATCCAGGAAATCCTTTATCAGATACTTACACTTGAGGAACCGCTGAAAAGATTTTAATCATTTATCAATTTCTATTAAATCAGTAGCTTTAGCCTTTATTCATCACTTTTTAAATTCAATGCAACTCTTATCCACAGTCTTTTAAAACTCTGTTTTCTGATGTATTATCGTTGCTTTTTAATATAGTTCTTTTGAATGATGTATTTATTGAATATGTTAACCGCTAAAAAAATAATGAACCAGTCTACTTAAATTTCAGCTGATTCATTTCATTTTTTCACTGCATTATTAATATTATGCAGTGAAGTATTTTACATCTCTATTGTAAAATGCAACCATTCATTCTTTTGATTTATTATGAATCCAATTATAATATTATTTTGCAGTTACTATTCAATAATCTTTGCAAGATAATCTTTAATATCTTTTTGTTCTATCTTTGTTTTTTCCTCTTTTAAGTAATTAAATTTTAATATAGGTTTTTTGATTTCAATTAAAGCTTCTATATCATCTAATTTTAGTTCCTTTTTAAATACGAATTGCTCTTCTTTAGTAAATCCATGTATGGATGCTAAATCTGAATTACTTGTAAACAATGAAATTTTCTCTTCATTTAGTATATGTTTGCCTATAGACCATGGCTCAAATTCTATATTGTTATACATTACTTTATATTTTAATTCATAAGCAAATTCTAAATCGTCTGCACTTACTTCTTTTACCAATATATCACTATGTCTATTTCCTAACACGTCAACATACTCTTTAAATCCATTATTTACATCCTCCCTTTTATTACTAGTTATTTCTAATTTATTATTATAAATATCAAGTATAAAAGTTTTACCTTTATATATACAATATGCTTTAGACACTTTTCACACCTCACTTTAATTCAAGCCATCCAAGCTTCTCATCATAGATAAATTGCTGTACTATATCTCCGGTTTTACTGTCTAGAATCTTAAGTTTATCTCCATTCATAAATTTCCTAGCTGATTGATAATATTCTGGTAGCACTACATTAGTACTACCTGTAAATGCTTTCCCTGTATAAGGATAATCCTCAGGCTTAGGCTTCCAATCAGGAATGGATATTTCACTAACATCATTTGCTTTATATTCTATTGTTCCATAAACTTTATCTGGTAAGCCTACTGATTGTGAAATACCATCAACTCCATTTGTAGTTTTAAATGCTGTATTATTGTAGTCTAATCTTGCCCCATTATATTTATCAAGTAGTGTTTTTAAATTAGCCCCATGTTCTTCTACAGCTGTAAAACCTCTAACTCCATCATAGTCAGGATTATATAAGTATTTATATATGTCGCTTTGTGGTATTGTTTTACACATTAATGTGTCTGATGATGGCTTGCCTATTTCATTTCTTACAGAATCTACAAGCGACCTTTCCGAATCACTTAATACTCTATCTGGATGCAATAACTGAGCAAATTCATCTACTGAATATCCTTTATCATTAATGATTTTTTTAATACTATCACACGTATTTAACTCAGCATTACTTACCCCCTCAGTACCTTCTCCCTCTTTCACACTAGAAGGCTGAACATCTTTAGCTTCTTTGCCTGCAACTTCACTATCCCTTTTTCCTTTCCTAATAGCATCCGTTACAGTTTTTACCTCTTCATTACTCACTGAACAATCATTGTGCACGAGTAAACTGCTCTCACCTACAAAATATGTGTGATAATCCTCTACATTTAGATTGTAAATTGCTTCTTCTGTGTGTCTTGCAGTTATATCTATTACTTCCTTGTAAGTTCCATTATTATTTTTTATTTTCTCGCCTGCTTTTATCCTCTCAGCTGGCTTAAAGCCTTCTTCTGTATAAAATAAATGGGGTGCTGTTGTTTCTATTTTTTCTTTTCCTATTGTTATTATTATAATATCTTTTGAGTGCTTTTTGTATACATATAATACTTTTTTTAGTTCTTTTTCTCCAGTTTTCGCATCTTCTGCATATACTTTTTCTCCCTCTTTTATACTGTCTATTCTCCTTAATCCAAGCTCAGTATTTATAAGAGTTTCTCCTGTAAAACAGCCTTCTAAAATGATTCTTTCTTGATTTTCCGTAAGTTCCCTTTTAGGTAGTATTATTTCCTTTACCTCATTAACTGGATCTCTCAGCTTGTACAATATTGATTTTCCTAAATCTTTTGTTTCCTTTACTATTGTAAATACTTCTTCTACTTTTGTATTTATGCATGCCTTCAAAGTATTTGCTGCTTTAGAAAATTCTTTATTAAAATTGGAGAAGGTTTTAAGTGGAGCTTCTAATTTTGACCACCAGCTTTCAGCCTTACCTGCTGTGCTCACAGCATCTTCTGCTTTTCCAGCAGTATTCAAAGCATCCTCTGTTTTTCCTATTGTATTTAAAGCTTCTTCTGCCTTTTCTCCGTTGGATACCTCTTCCACTACTTCTCCTGCTTCACCAGCTTTACTTGATGCACCTGCACCATCTGTAAATACAAAAATTGCTATATTTCCTGCAACATTAGTCACAAACCTTGATCTACTTTCTGCATCCCCATGAATTATGTTTTTATCTATTGTAGTTCGTACCATTTGAACTAAGCCTGCTCGGAAATTTGCCTGTTCTTGTGTTAACGGTGGCATTCCATTTAAAAGTGTATATATATTTCCTCCAACAGTTAACCACTTTTTTGCAGTACCTAATGGATCTTTTTTAAAATCATATAACTGCTGTCCTAACAAATGAACCAATTGAAAAGGGGCTTCCACAAGTCCTTTTCCAACATCTATGCCTCCTTCAATTATTCCTTTAACTGTTTTATAACTTACTTTTAATATTTGAGCAAGTATTGGATAATCCTTTTTAAAATTATTCCATGCTGTTTTTAGTTCTACTTCAATTTGATTTTTTATTTCTTCAAGCTTTTTTACTACCTCTGGATGATCCTTTTTAAACTCATTCCAGATATTACTTTTAAAGTTATCCCAATCTTCTTCTAAATTATTTTTATATTTTTCCTCTTCCTTTGAAAGCTCTTTTGATTCGTTTTTATCAAAAGTAAAAAACTCTTCCACTTTTATTTTTACAAGATCTACTCCATTTTCTTTTAGCCCTTCAAGATCTTTATCACTCAACGCTTTATATATTTCACTTTCTACTGCCTTTAAGCTTTTATCAACTGCATTTTCACTCTTTAATTTTAATTCACTGCTTTTACTTTCAAGTCCTGCATCACCATTTAATGCTAGTGGTATAAAAGCTTCTGCATTTATATTAGCTGCTCTCACTTGTACATTTTCACTTATATTATTTATGTATACTGCACTTAATGCTTTTGAACCTCTAAAGGTAATTGCATTTGCCTTTTCATTTAATTTTCTTTCTACTCTTTGATATCTTGAAATTTCATCATCTAAAAATCGCTTAATTTCATTTAAATGACGAAGAAGCTTGTCCCCATCTGCTCTTATACCAGAGGTTTGTGCTTCTGCCCTGCTTAAATTTTCACTAACACTGCCTTGAAATCTATTTACAATCTCATAAAGTTCTTTTAATTTTTCAAAGTCAACTGAAATCATATTGAATCACCCATTTACTTCTTTCTTATGTCAATATTACCACTATTTACTACATAACTCAACGTTTTTAAACTTATCTTTAATTTACTTAAAAAGCGAATTAAAAATTTTTATAAATAAAAAAGAGCAGTTCAATTGCACCCACTCTTTTTTGATCTTAAAAACGAAAGACACTACATGTATATTTTCAATAACACCGCCACCTATCCCCGCTAATAGTGAAGGATTTCGCCACTGCAAAATATTAAGAAATATTTTTCTCCGCTTTACTACGAAAAATAGACAATTTAAATAAGTTAAAGATTTTCCGCAGTAAAACGGAGGTAAATCATCCTTAACTTTTTATCGAAGGTAAAAAAGTTCACCTTTTACGTGCACAGCATCGTAAAACCCTTCACCTTTCGCACAGCGAAAACCTTAGTCTTTTAACGAACGAAGTAAGTTAAAACCCTTCACTGTAGTCCTTCTTATGTCCACCATTTTCTACGCTGTTATCTTCTTTATGCCCAGTTCATTAAGCTTGTTTAATAGCCTATTTATAGTTCTATCTTGATTTCTGTAAAATTCACTTCCTCTTATTCTATAAAATACCCAACCAACCCTTTCAAGGGCCATCTGCCTTTCTCTATGCTTTTCCCAATCCTCAATATTACTCCATCTTCCGCCATCACATTCAACTGCAATTCTATTATTTTCATCCTCTATAATAAAATCAACTTTATATTTTCCAAGACCAACAAAAGGTTTAATATCATAGCCTCTTTTTTTAACAGCATTAAACACATCTTTTTCAAATTCGCCAGCTAAAATCATATTATCACTATTGCGCTTACAAGATGCTATATTAGGATCAAGACAATACCTGAGAAACTTAGTTCTTATACAGTTGCTGCTTAATTTATCCTCATCAACAGAATAAAAAACCCACATCTGATTTCTAGCACGGCTAGCTGCAACATTGAATCTTCTAACATCTGCCTCACGGGTTAACGCTGTTAACTTGCTGTTATTTGAAACAACCATGGACAAATACATAACGTCCCTTTCATCCCCTTGAAAAGAATAAGCATCACCGCATAAAAGCTTTCTTCTTAAAAGTTCTCTCTCACCAAGCCTGTGTCTTAAAAGATTCTCAATAATTTCAGCCTGCTGATCCCCCAAGAGCGAAATTACTCCCATGGTCATATTATCATACTGAGGATTGTTACAGCACTTTACTATTTGATCAACTATCTCCTTAGCCTCATTCATATTGACCTGGCTCATATTATCCTTAGAACCATTTTTTACTTTTACAGCTTTTATAGGATATATAAATGCATCCCTACCTCTAGGATACCTCAAAGGAATTATTTCACCGGAGTAACTCAAATTATTGCTAAAGCCTATTATTTCAGGTGCACACCTAAAATGCTCCCTCAAAAGAAGCCTATCTGGAAATACTCTAAGGGCCGTATTGTAAAGGCTCGTCTGCAAATCAAACCATTCTGAATGAGGTATCTCTTTTAAGTGTCTATCTATAAGCTCATCTATATTCTCTTCGCCAATTCCAACCGCCTGAGGACTTATCTGTTTGTCATCACCAACTATTACAGCACGCTTACCTCGCATAAGTGCACTCAATCCAAAGATATCACTTTGACTACTTTCATCGAATATAACCACATCAAATAAGTTTTTATTTAATTTTATATTTTCTATAACCTTGTTCAAAGGCATTATCCAAACTGGAATGCAGTCTTTACACTTTTCCATTTCCCTTTGAGCCATATTTCTATATTTAAGTGCAAATTTCCCACGCCCCTTGCCGATTCTTTTTACAGCTTGAAGCCATGCATAAAGACTTCTTTTTTGAATATCCGTTGTGTTCACAATTTGATTGTACCAAGCTTTCTTTGCAACAATTTCCTTAATAAGAACTTTTTCTTTTATCTTTTCATTTTCTATGTTTTTCTCTAAAATATCTGTCCTCAAATTATGGGCTTTCTTTAAAAATCCGTTCATCTGTTTCCATTTCCAAGCTTGTGATATATTTTTGTAAGCTTCTCTCTTATTGCTCTTTAAAAGTTTGCTTGTAAAAAGAGGTGCAGCTGCTTCAAGTTTATTTTTAAACATATTTATTTCCTTTACAGCAGGAACAAGTTCCTTTAAACGCAGAATTTCGCCATAAGCCTTTTTTATCCTCTGCGTATCTTTCTTATCAATTCCATCCGTTAAACAGTCAATCCCATAAGTATTTCTACACATTTTAGTTACTCCACTTATGTAAGTCTTCTCTTTCTCATAATTTTTGATGTTTCTAATGCTCAAGATTCCTCTTTTTAAATAAGAATAAGTATCCTTCTTATACCAATCTATATTACTCAAAAAAGTTATCTCCCCAAGACTGTCAACAATTTTGCTTCTATAGTTTATGTTCCAATTTACTACCTCACCAAGATTTTTAATCTCCCTTTCAAGTTTTACAAAGGTGTCTGCATCAAATTCCTTGATTTCTTCTCCTTTAAACTTTTTAACGTTGCTGTTCCAAAGTTCCATCAATTCTTTTTCAATATCTTTTTTATCCAAATAAAGCTTTACAGTTTCCGCTTGTTCACCATATTCAATAGTATTATTATCTACGAGACATCCCTTAAAGATATATTTGTACTCCCTGTGAAGTGTTTTATACAGCTTGTTTAGCTTGCCACTTGATTTTATATGAGAATAAATATTTTTAAAATCAGCTTCAAACTTGTCAAAATCCTTGTCCTCACAAATTTTTATTTTATGAGATACTATCCTGCTTTGTATATCTGAAAGACGACGTATGTACTCCGAAGATTTAACATACAAATGCTTTATTGCCGGTCTTTCAACTTCACTAGAATAATAACAAACCATAAGATCTTTAAGCCAACTTTTTTCTATAAATTCCATCCTATCTTCGGCCTTATCAAGCAGATTAATTACTTTATCGTAATCTACCTTTTCATCATATGGAAGAGACCATCCTTTTATATTTTCTTTGTTTTTAAAATACTCCTTTTCAAGTTCAACATAATCTTCAACAGTACTACAAACCTCATCACATTGAGGAAGCTGAGAAAAAACTTTTAGGGCACTATTTACTTTGCCTATATCCTTATTATTAACGCTATTAAGCAGATATATAAAATGAGCAAATTGCTGATCATTGATTGGACAATCTGTATCCATTGAAACTTCATCGTCAATCCAATTGAGCTCATTCTCATTTTTTCTCACCCATTTTGCAATTTCCATAAGTGTATAAATTTGACCTTTAATATTTAGTTTCTTAGTCTCAATACACTCTGCTTCCTTAATTTTTTCATATAGTACTTTTTGTTTCATTCTGCAATCTGAAAGTTCTTTTTTTAATGGAATTACTTCTTTATTTATATCTTCCGGGTTTAATGATAAATTTTCAGTTATTTTTCTAACAGAATCATCTAGCTGTTTTAAAGATTTTGTATCATCTCCAAGAAGGCTCATGCAAAGAGGTCTTATCTCCTCTGGCACTTTATCAGACAAAACTTTAAGAGCTCGTCCAGTTTGGCTTGTTACAAGTACTCTTTTGCCATGAGCAAGTAGATGACATATTAAGTTTACTATAGTATGACTTTTGCCTGTACCCGGAGGACCTTGAACAACAACTCCAAAATTATCACATAACTTTTTTACAACTTCTTTTTGCTCTTCGTTAGCTGGTAATGGGAAAAGTAAATTTTCACCAACACTTTTCCATTCCTCATTTTCCTCCTCAATTTCCCCCATCTTTTCAGTTTCTACTAATGCTTTTATAGGAAGCGGTATAGGATAACCCAAATCAATAACATCCATTATATTATTTAGTTCTTTATTCCAAAGTCTGCTATCGGTTTTTCTAACTATAATTAAAGAAGCATCATAAAAAACAGGGTACTCAGTTGCCTTAATTTCATTAAAGGTCTCAATATTTTCCTTGATTTCTCCTTCTGGATTAATTTCAGCACTTAAATAGTGAACTGTCTTATATAAAATTTCTTTTACATTTTTAATATCTCTTACATCAGTAATTCCATTTTCGAATTCGTTTTTAATTTCAATTATCTTGTCCGAGTTAGGTATAATCATTCCACTAAGCATGTCCAATTCCATAATAGTCCTATTATCATATGGCTTTAATAAAAATTTTCCGTTTTCCGCATCAAAGCTCAATTCCATTTTAGTTGTAAATATGGGATGAAGTATTTTCTTATCGCCTTTATTCCATGCCAATATATGATTTCCCCAAACAATTTCCATGTTTTCACTATTCTTTTGTATTAATAAATACAATTGAAAAAAGGAATCATACAGTTTTTTATTTTCTTTTCCAACCGCCAGCCATTCTTCCTCACCATCATTATTTAAAATAACTCCATTTTTGTTTTCAAACTCCTGCTTCCAATACAATTTATCATATTGACTTATATTTCTTATTACCTCTTCATCCATATTTTTAACACTTAAAAGATAAGAAAATAATTCCTTAACCTTAGTTCTAGTATCCATATGCCCATTCCCCCATATATATTAAAATAGCAAACACTTTATTCCTTATTTTACCAATTCTTATAACATTATACCATATATTTTTAGTTATTCAAATACATATTTAAATTGATTTTTAAACATGGTAACTATATAATTTTATATAATGATACAAGTATCACCCACAATTTAAATTCTGGAGGGCCTAATTTATGTTTCTAGAACCTGTTACCTTGCAATTTATAATTCCACTTTTAGCTATAATGTTTGCAATTTATACATATAATAAATCAAAAACAGAACATAACAATATGCTGCATATGGTAAATTGCCTTATCAACACTATTGAAGCAAAGTCTCCTGTAACCTACATGCATACAGAAAGAGTTTGCATTTATGCCCTAAAACTTGGAAAAGCCCTTAATTTGCCTAAAAAAGATATGATAATTTTAAAAGAAGCTGCGCTGCTCCATGATATTGGCAAACTTGGAATTCCGGATAATATTTTAGAAAAGCCAGATAAACTCACTGATAGTGAATTTAAAATAATAAAAAGCCATCCTCAAAAAGGATATAATATTTTAAGGTCAATTAAAAATTTAGAACCCGTAGCTAAGTTAGTGCTTTGTCATCATGAAAAATATAATGGAAGTGGATATCCAAGCAAACTTTCTGGTGATCAAATACCTTATCTTGCTAAAATAATAACAATTGCTGACTCCTTTGACGTAATGACTTCAAGACGTCCTTATAAGGACCCTAGTTCTATTGAAATGGCAGCTTCAGAGCTGGAAAAATGTAAGTGGACACAGTTTGATGGAGACATGGTAGACGTTTTTATAAAAATTTTAAAGACAGATAAAGATATAAAGAGTGTTATGGATAGAAGTTTTCCATCCAATATAAACTAAAAAAATAGTGACTGTCGCATTAAATTTATTTTTAACCGTAATTTACAAATATTATTAAGCAACTATAGTGAAGGGTTTTAACTTGCTCTGCTAGTTAAAACCCTTCACTCAAATTAGTTTGCAATATTTATAAATTATTATTGAATGAACTTTTAGTGCGACAGTCTCTTATTTTTTACATGAATCTCTTTCTATGAGAGTATGCGGTAATATATATTTTTTGTGATCGAGTTCTTTTTTGTTTATTATTTTTATGAGCATTCTCATTCCAACAGAGCCCATATCATAAGTAGGCTGCTCTACCGTTGTAAGCTTTGGGTAGAATATTGAAGAAGTATATATGTTATCAAATCCAACAACATCAACATCATCTGGAACTTTTATGTTATTGTCCCTTAAGGTATTAATGGCTCCCATCGCTATTTCATCTCCAGCACAGAAAACAGCATCAAATTTAGCTTTCTTTAATATCGCTGAAATACCATCGCTTCCATCTATAGCTTTAAGTCCTCCAAATTGAATTAAATCTTCATTGAATTCTATGCCATTTTCCTGAAGTGCTTTTTTGTATCCGTCAAATCTTATAGCACTAGCATTTGCTACTTTAGGACTTACTCCTATAAATGCAATATGCCTATTTCCTTTTTTTATAAGATAGTCAACAGCTTCATATGCAGCCTTTTCATTATCAATAGTTACACTGCAAAACTCTGTTTCTGCCCCTTCTTTTTCACTAGTTTCAACCAAAACTGTAGGTAACTTTAAATTTTCAAGTAAAGTTATTATTTCAGGTGCAAGAGAACTACTCATGTATATAACACCATCTACCATCTTTTCTTTTAGTACTCTTATGTATTCTTTTTCTTTTTCCATATCTAAATCCGTATTACACAATATTACATTATAATTGTATATATTAGATACGTCTTCAGCTCCCCTTACAATTTCAGGATAAAACTGACTTGATATGTCAGGTATTACAATTCCAATTGTCCTTGTCCTTTGAGTTTTTAGACTTCTAGCAACTATATTAGGCCTATAATCTAATTTTTTTATTGCAATCATTACTTTCTTCTTAGTTTCTTCATTTACAACATCTACATCATTCAAAACTCTTGAAACCGTAGCTATTGATACTCCCGCTTCTTTAGCAACATCTTTAATAGAGGCAGCCATTATTAATCAACTCCTATATTTCAATTTTACACAGTTGTAATTACAAATATATCTAATTATAGCTATTATACTATTTTTTATACCATATTTCTTATTAAATTGCAAACCTTTTAGTTATTTGTCTATACATAATAGGGAAACAATACAAAATATGATTTATACAAAATATTTTAACCACAGTATTGTTTCCCTATTCTAAACTATATGATGTTTTATATTATTTTATTTTCTTTCAACAAAGATATTTAACTTTTCACCATTTATAGAACATTCTGTATATGATTTTTCAGCATCATAAACAACTTCTAATGCTAATGTTTCCTTTTTAATGCTATCTTCAAATTTCTTTATAACACTTTCAAGCATTTCATTGCCTGCTACGTATAAAGTAATTTTATCAGCAACTTCAAAACCACTTTCTTTTCTCATGTTTTGAACTTTGCTTAATATTTCTCTTACAAAACCTTCTTCTCTAAGCTCTGGAGTTATAGTTGTCTCAAGTACTACACCTATTTCTCCTTGACCTGCAAAAGCGAAGCCGGAAAGTCCACTCATGGTAACTAAAAGATTGCTGCTATTGAACTCTATCTCTGTTCCATTTACATCAGTCTTTACAGTTTCTCCAGCGTTTACCTTCTGTGCAAGTTCCATTTGATTCATTGAAGCAAGTGTTTTTCTTATTGCTGGAATTAATTTTCCATATGACTTTCCAAGTACAGGTAAGTTAGGTTTTATTTCAAACTCAACATATTTTGAAAGATCTGCTCCAAATTCGACCTTTTTAACATTAAGTTCATCTTTTATGATATCTCCATAATAGTCTGGAAGTGCTTTAGTGCTTATAAGCATTTCTAATAATGGCTGCCTGTTCTTTATATTAGCTCCATTTCTTGCACTTCTTCCAAGTTTAACAATGTTATAAGCAAGTTCCATGTGCCCTTCTAATTCTTTATCAACAAGCTTTTCATTGTATTCTGGCCATTTGCAAAGATGAATACTTGAAACAGCATCTTTATCAATACTTACCACAAGGCTTTGATAAATTTCTTCAGTTACAAAAGGAGTAAATGGTGCTAAAACTTTTGATAATGTTACAAGAACATTGTATAGTGTTACATATGCTCCTATCTTATCATCTGTAAGTTCAGTAGTCCAATATCTTGCTCTGTTTCTTCTTACATACCAGTTTGAAAGCCTATCTACAAACTCTTCTATTGCAAGAGCAGCTTGAGTTATTCCATAGGTATCTAGATCATGGCTTACTTCTTTTATTAAAGTGTTAAGTTTAGAAATTATCCACTTATCCATTACATTAGCTGAAACAAAATCTTTATACTTTTCAGGGTTAAAATTATCAAGTTCAGCATAAAGTACATAGAAAGAATATACATTCCACAAGGTTCCAATAAACTTTCTTTGTGTTTCAGCTACATCCTCTTCTGAAAATCTTGTTGGAAGCCATGGTGCACTAGCTGTGTAGAAATGCCATCTGCAAGCATCTCCGCCTTCATGCTCAAGTACCTGGAATGGGTCTACAACATTTCCTTTATGCTTTGACATTTTAAGACCATTCTTATCAAGTACGTGACCTAAAACTATACAGTTTTCAAAAGAACTTCTATCAAATATAGCAGTTGATATTGCAAGTAATGTATAGAACCATCCTCTTGTTTGGTCGACAGCTTCTGAAATAAATTGTGCTGGATAAGTTTTTTCAAACACTTCTTTATTTTCAAATGGATAATGATGCTGTGCAAAAGGCATTGATCCTGAATCAAACCAGCAGTCTATAACTTCACGCTGTCTTGTCATAGGTTTTCCGCACTTTGGACATTTTAGCTTAACTTCGTCGATATATGGCTTATGAAGTTCTATATTATCTGGAACGTTAATTCCTTTTTCTTTAAGTTCTGCAATGCTGCCTATACATTCTCTATGACCACATTCACATTCCCATATTGGAAGTGGAGTACCCCAGTACCTGTCTCTGCTTATACCCCAGTCTATTACATTTTCTACAAACTTTCCAAATCTTCCTGTTCTTATGTTGTCTGGATACCAGTGAATTTTGTTGTTGTTCTCAACAAGTTTATCTCTAAGAGATGTCATTTTTACAAACCAGCTGTCCTTTGGATAGTATAAAAGTGGTGTATCACATCTCCAGCAGTGTGGATATGAGTGAGTGAACTTTTCTGATTTATATAAAGTTCCATTTTCTTTCATATACTCAAGAATCTTTGGATCTGCTTTCTTTACAAATAGACCTTTCCAAGGTTCAACAGCATCAACAAATTTACCTTCAGCATCAACCAAGTTCACAAGTGGCAAATCATTTTTCTTTCCAAGAATATTATCGTCTTCACCATAAGCTGGTGCTATATGAACTATTCCAGTACCATCTGTAAGAGTTACAAAGTCTCCATGAACAACATAGAAAGCCTTCTTATCAACCTTTGCATATTTAAATAACTGTTCATATTCAACTCCAAGAAGTTTTTCACCCTTGAATTCATCGACTACTTCGTATTCTCCTTCTAGCACACTTAAAAGCTGCTTTGCAAGTATTAAATGATCTCCATTGTTTACAACTTCAACATAATCATAGCTTTTATTTACTGCAAGTGCCACGTTACTTGGAAGTGTCCATGGAGTAGTTGTCCATGCTAATATATATTTATTTTCTTCACCTTTTACCTTGAATTTAACAAAAGCTGTAGCTTCTCTTACATCCTTATATCCTTGTGCAACTTCGTGTGATGAAAGTGCTGTTCCGCATCTTGGGCAATATGGAACAATTTTATGTCCTTTATATAAAAGTTCTTTATCCCACATTTGTTTAAGTGCCCACCATACTGATTCTATATAATCATTGTGATATGTTACATAAGGATTATCCATGTCAACCCAAAATCCAAGCTTTTCAGACATATCCTTCCACAAGCTTACATAAGAAAATACACTTTCTTTACATTCCTTAACGAATTTTTCAACACCATATTCTTCGATTTGAGGTTTTCCTGAAATTCCAAGTTTCTTTTCTATTTCAAGCTCTACAGGAAGTCCGTGAGTATCCCAGCCTGCTTTTCGTAAAACTTTATAACCTCTCATTACCTTATATCTAGGAATAATATCTTTCATTACTCTAGTTAAAACATGCCCTACATGAGGTCTTCCATTTGCTGTAGGAGGTCCATCATAAAAAGTAAAGTATTCTCCATCTTGATTTAATTCAAAACTCTTTTTAACAATATCTTTTTCATTCCACATGTTGAGGGTATCTTTTTCCATGTCGACAAACGACTTTTCTGCATCAACTTTTTTATACATCGAAATATCTCCCTTCTTTTTTGTATAAATAAAAAACTCCGTCCTCAATAGGACGAAGTTAAATTCGCAATACCACCTAAATAGTTTTAAATTTCGAGCACAATAATACTCTATTCTTTAACGCAGAACTACGAGAAAACTTACTGTGATTTCAGTCTCCAGCTCCCGGGGGATTTTTCCTAAATTAATAGTACAGTTTCACACCATACCCTGCTCTCTTTTACTATTTTCCTTTAGTACTTTGCCCGTTCTCAGCAATTAGCAAAATTTTTCTAATTCAACTTGCATTATATTATAGTATTTTGGTTTTGTCAAACATTTTTATAGATAGACAACTTGAAAAGGTAAAATAACTAATACCAAATTCATCCTGTTAAACTGGAATTTAACTCAGAGTACAAAGTACAGAGGACAGAGTACAGTGAAGGATGATTTTTCTCCGCTGTCGCTACAAAAAATCTTAAACTTAATGCACGCAAAGCGCTTAAAATATAGTGCTCAGCGTAGCTGACACTATTAAGTTCTAAGATTTACCTGAGAGAAACGAAAGGTAAATCCACCTTCACTGTACTCTGCACTTTGTACTCTGTGCTTTGAATCAACTTCCAGTTTGTCAGTATAAATTTGTCCTTTATAATTTATCAGTTGTCTCTAACTAATTATCTGCAACCTTAAATGGGCATATAACACCATTTTTTAAATTCTTGCCACTTGCAGCTTTTACTGTATCATTATTAACAACAATATAATATACTCTTCCAGCTGTTAAACTTAAATTTGGTGCAATTTGCACTGAATTACTTGTAAGTTTAGTAACAGTACTTGAAATTACCTGTCCACTTTCAGCATCAACAACCTGAACATTAGAGCTATTTAATGTGCTGAAATCAACATCACTTGAAAATTTAACAGTAAATTTCTTAGTAGTTGCCACATTCATAAGAGTATTCAGCTCTGTAAAAGTGCTATATTTAGTCTTCCATGGTTTATCATTCAATATCTTTTGCCAATCATAAGCAGTTGAATCCTTTGTAAAATTTATCACCTTTGAAGTCTCAATTCCATTTGAATCAAAAGCTATTAAGACAATAGTATATTTGCCATCTTTTATCTTGTTAAGTGCAGAGATATCCTGTGAAAAAGTTCCATCAGAATTTAATCTAAACACTTTAAATCCATTATCTGTAATATCTCCTGAAGTTAAATCTAAAGACTCACCATTAGCATTTTCTAAACCAACTGATAAATATTCAATACCATCTTTATCTGATGCACTCCCTGCTAATGTTGAACTAAACGTATTACCCACATAGCCATCTTGAAAATTGTTGACTGTTATTTGAGAATCTCTTTTTACTGAAATAACACTAGAATATGCTGTTACGTCACCTACTGTAACTTTTATTTTATAATTTCCCTCAGGCACGTATTCTGGAATAAAATACCCACTCTCACAATTATTTTCTAAAATAACTGGAGCATTGTTCAGCATAATGAGATTACTCACTCCATATGTTTGTGAAGCATCGCTGCCATCTTCATGAACTAAAGCAAAATTAATAACTGTATTATCTGAAGTATACGAAGTTTCAACATGTATCATGCCTTTACTCAAAGATATAGAATTTATACTAGACTTTTCACCTTCATTAGAATCAAACTCATTATTGGCTGCTGGATATTTAGTTCTATCCCATTGATGTTCACCATCCGCCGCTATTTCAGAATCAGTTTTATTGAAATAATCATATTCTACTCTGCCCTTTACATCTGGAACTGGATCATCAAAAGTACAATCTAAATGATACCAAATGCCACCTATCTTAGCCATATTCCATGCATGTCCTACTTCATCCGGTCCATTATTACTTACAACTATTCTCGCATCAATACCTTCAATTGTAAGCATTTTATAGGTCAAAAGTGCATATCCTTCGCAAACAGCAATATGTTTTGTGACAGCATTATAATCACTGTACTTAATATCCTCATCAGGTGAGGTTTCATCATAAGCTACATTTAAAACTATATAATCATGTATTGCTTTTTCTTTCTCCAAATCACTCATACCAGGTTTTATA
The DNA here is from genome assembly GCF_021043395.1 of Clostridium guangxiense. Lineage (GTDB taxonomy): Bacteria > Bacillota > Clostridia > Clostridiales > Clostridiaceae > Clostridium_S > Clostridium_S guangxiense. The sequence goes on along the minus strand of NZ_JAJNKE010000006.1, from coordinate 38,585 downwards.
ATTTGAGATAAAATTTGCTTAGCCTGAGAATCTACATAATCGACCTGCGTTTTATCTTCAACATAAGTGTATTTAAGTGATATATTAAAGTCACCATCATATCCACTTCCACTTCGATCCCAACTTGTAACAGAAACTGAATCATAATCATCAACAGGAGGATTGTCCAATAACCCGTCAATTTGATTTGTTAATACATTCACATCATCATTATATGAATATGTTATATGAAGATTAACGTCAGTAATTCTGTTCTGCAGTATATATGCTATTTTACTTTTCAAATCACTGTAAGATGTAACTTCAAAATTAGAAGTTGCATAGTACCTCCTTACTTTAGTCGAAGTATTTAACTTGTATCCAATGTTTGTACTCTTTTTCTCTGAAATCACTTGATAGCTGCTATTGGTATTTGTACTTGTAGTTGCTGCTAAAACATTACCAGGAAAATTCATTATAAATGCCAGTACAGCAATAATAATTATCACCTTTTTACTCTTTACTTTTCTCATAAATATCCCCCATTCTTATTCATATTACCTTATTTAATTTTACTTTGATGTATATATCATATCAAATGGAACAATTTTCTTCAATTTAAAAATGATATTAAGATTTAACTTTTTACTTTTATATAATAAGTGATAAAATATATAGATGTATAATTTATTGCAGTAAATTTTTAGGAGGTGGAAAAATGAAAAGATTTGCCATAGCACTATTGTGCGCTAGTCTTGTAATGTCTACAGGATGTCAAAGTTCTTCATCAAAACCTAAAATTACAACCACTAAAAAATCAGTTGCAAATAATATCTCTGTAAATAACAGTAAAAAAAATAATGATTATTACATAAACTTTCAAAAAGCTTCCTATGGAAATGGAAACTCTGTTAGCAATATTGCAAATTACGGTATAGCTACTGAAGACAAAGACTACGTATATTATGCACTCACATCTGGAAATACTGGCATATATAAAATGAGTTATGACGGAAGCAATAAGACCAAAATAATTTCCGATGCAGCTTATTATTTAAATGTAGATAATGACTGGATATACTACAGAAACATATCCGATAATGGAAAGCTATATAAAATAAAAAAAGATGGTTCACAAAAAACTAAAATTTCAGATGATCAAGTTTTCTATGTTAACCTCTCTGGTGATTTTATTTATTATCAAAACGAAGGTGATGGAAGAAAAACCTACAAAATAAAAAAAGATGGAACAGGAAGACAAAAACTAAATGATGTGTATTCCTCGTATATTGCAGTGGTTGATGACTGGATTTACTATGAGAACGAAAACGATGGCAACACCCTGTATAAAATGAAAAAAGACGGTTCACAAAACACAAGATTAAATAACGATAAAACTGTCTATATAAATATAAAAGATGGGTGGATTTACTATACAAATGATTCAGATAACAGCTCACTTTACAAAATAAAAATTGATGGTTCAGAAAGAACTAAAATAAACGGAGACGCTTCGCACTTTTTAAGTTTAGATGGTGAATACCTCTATTCCAGTGCTGAAAATAGAAACTTCTTATATAAAATAAAAATTGACGGTTCAGAAAAGAAAATTCTTGGAACAGACAGCTCCTGGAAAGCCACAAGCATGAACATAATAAACAATTTAATATACTATGAAGATACAACAAATAACGGAGTTGTAGACTACACAATGAATTTAGATGGAAGTAATAGAAAAATACTAAACTAGAGTAAAGAGTAGAATGAACGAAAAAGTGAAAAAGTTAGTTTTTTAACTAGCAGGGCGAGTTAAAACCCTTCACTATTATGATTAAATTAATTTTTAGTGCAACATCCCCTCATTCACTCTACTCTTCAATTGAGGAGGAAATTAATGCCAACACGAAGAAGAAAAAAACATAAAAACTATTTTAAGTTTACTGCTTTTCTGATTATAGTTTTACTTTTAGCAATTGGTGCTTTTACTTTTGCAAATCACAAAAAAAGCTTAAACACCAATGCAAACTCAAAAGCGAAACCAAAAACTACAGCAGTAAAAAAGGTTAAGGAAAAACCAGTAAGAAAAGATCCTAATCCAACTAATATACCAGTACTTATGTATCACTCCATAGCTTATGAAGCGGGAAATGACTTAAGGGTGCCAAAAGAAAAACTTAGGGAGCAAATGCAAATTATAAAGGACAATGGGTTTACCCCAATAACTTTAGATGAGCTCTATTCACACTTTAATGACAGCGCTGCACTTCCTCAGAAACCAATTGTAATAACCTTTGATGATGGCTACAAGGATAATTACGAAAATGCACTACCTGTACTTAAAGAATTTGGATTCAAAGCTACAGTATTTGTAATAACCTGTCAGACTGATGACAGCACAGATTTTATGACATCTGCACAGCTTAAAGAAATGAATGCAAATGGAATAGATGTAGAATGCCATACAGTAACACATCCTCATTTAAAAGAACTAAGCTATGATAAACAGCTTACAGAATTAAAAGCTTCAAAAGAAAAGCTTGAAAAAATGCTAAATAAAAAAATAAACTACATTGCATATCCTTATGGAAGCTATAATAACGATACAGTTAAATTAACCAAAAGCCTTGGCTACAAAATGGCATTTACAACAAATGAAGGTCAAGCAAACAAAAACCAAGGAATATTCACACTTGATAGAATGTATATAAGCAACTCAAACAGCTTAGATTACTTCAAGAAACAAATAACTGGTGAAATAAAATAATAAAAAATACCGCACACTTTAATGTATGCGGTATTTTTTTACCTAATGATTTATCACACCACCTGGATTATATCCCGGGTTATTAACGTGAATTATTTGAGGTTCACTACTAATATTTCCGGCTGCATCTACGGCAAAGATTGTATAATCGTTAGTACTAAATTGACTTGCGCCAACCGTAACATTGCCATTAGCGTTTACTGACTTAGACATAAACTTACTATATTGTATACTTGTCAAATCCATCTTGCTCGTTATTATTCCTGGAAGTATATATATAGTTCCAGGACTTCCATTGTAATTGTAATTTGAACTTGTATCATCATAATGTATAGTAATCGTGTAAACTTTGCTATCAGTTGTATTAGTAGCATCGTAGCTATTAGTACTATTCGGCGAATTTACCAAAGTAACTCTAGGTTCTGTGTAATCCACTGTAATATATTTAGTAGATTCAAGTGATGCTCCAACATCATTTACTACAAATACATAGTAACTTTGTCCATCTGATAATGAAGTTTGAGTTGTAATATTTGATGGATCAATATTATCAACACTGAAGTTATTTTGTTTTACGCTTCCACTTACCTTCAATATTCCCTTTGACGTTCCATCCGTGCTCTTGTTAATTGATGCATAGAAATGGTCCATAGTATCATGACTTGTATCCCCCACATGATCCTGCGCACGCCATGCTCTAATATTAGAAATCAAAGTAGTGTCGCTGCTTGGTACAAACCATACTTCCTCATTACTTGCAACTGGCTGTTTAAGTGTTATTAAATCTCCATGTGTTGCCATTATATTATTTGAGTAAATAGGGTTAACCTTGCTAGGTCCAGTTATCTGTGGTGTGCTAGGGATACCTTCTGATGTAACCTCTTCTGTTGCTGGCCCTAAGGTTGCAATTTCCTCGCTTACAACAGGTCTACTTCCATTTGGATCCGCAGTTACAAATGTATCACTATCGTGTTTTCCATCATTCAAGTTATAGTTTCTTGATATATAAATTGAATAATATCCACCAGCTAATGCACGTTTTGCACTATCAAGCACTACAGAATTATCAACTGTTATTACATTTCCATTATATCCTGAAGAATCAACATTCATATTTTGGTTATGACCATCTACTTTTATAGCTGTAGTACTTACACTACTCATATCAAGTAAAGAACCAGATGGCAATATATACATATTGTTATAACCATTTGATGGTTCATATAAGTTACCAGATTGACTGCTAACCTCAGTGCTATCCCAGTGAGCTTCATTCCAACCATAGATTGTGAAATCACTACCAGTAACACCTAAATGAACACTATCATTATCTCGAGCATCAAAATTTGCTTTATTAGCATCGGATAACTTATCTTGTATAGTAGGTGCCTTCATTTGAAGTATCTTTGTAACATTGCTTTCATACTTTCCAGCTCTCTGTATTGTAACATAGAAAGCATCTCCATATGTGTCAAGGTCAAGTTTAGATATTGTAACAGATCCATCCTTGCCAACAGTACCCTTGCCTAAAAGATTAGCTTTGCCTGAATCTCCATATATTCTTATAACATCACCAGATTTTGCTTGTACTTCAAGCAAGTTAGGATTTTTAAGACCACTTGGATAAACAGCTTCCTTGCTAATCTTAACAACATCATTTGCTCCAGGATTGTTTTTAATAGTTATATCATTTGTACCATTTATCATTTCTGAAGGAATTATAAGATATAACTTCACGGTTCTGTCATAACCAAGAATACTTCCTGTATAAGTGTAAACCCCATTGTTAAAAGTCTTATTTACCTTATCCCAACTTACAGTAAGCTGCTGCTGAGTATCATCCATCATAACTGCCATAACTTTTTCTGGAAGATACTTATCCTCAATCCATTCAATAGATTGATTTACATCCATGTAGTCAACAACAACAGATTGATCATTAACAACATCAACTTCATTATCAGGATGAGTCTTAGTTACTGGTGTAGGCTGATCTAATCCTGTAGTATCAATAGAAAGAGTATACTCTTTTCTATTAGAAACTATATAAAGCTTGTCTCCTGCAGTTATAACATAATTTATAGCCATATCTGTAAGTTTATATTTTTCACCGCTGCCATCAACTTTAACTTTGTAAAGGCTCTTGTTGTCATTTTTGTTGCTGTAGTATATCCAGTCCCCACTTACATTAATATGAAAACTTGCATCTGTATCTGACTCATTTACTTGTTCACCGAGATCAACTGGACTGCTGTTTCCGTCAGTTCCAATTTTCATTATTTCACCAGTTTTTGAACAATAATAAATTTCATCATCCACAACCTGCGGGCATGCTGACCATTCATCATTCACCTTTGTTCTAAAGTTTCCATCTAAGTCTATCTTATAGATTTTATGGTCATCAGAATTATTTACGTAATAAATCCAATTACCAGAAACATTTATATATGCAGCTTCATCAAAAGGTATTGTTTGAGAACTACTTATTTTATTAATTGGTAATCCATGAATTCCTGTAGCATCTTGAGTATACGTAGATGGGTCTGGCTGTATTTCATCTTTTGTACTTGCTCCTGCAGAAACCCCTACTTTATATAATTTTCCACCATCTGACTCATTGCTGTAATATATCCAATCTCCATAAACAACAATATAAGCTGCAGTATCATCACATACCTTTTCTCTTCTAGTACCATCTGTCTTCATTCTGTAGATTTTTTCATTATCAGAATAGTTACTGTAATATATCCATCCATTTTGTTCATTCATGTACTGAGCCCTATCAAGACCAATTTGAAGGTTATATTGTCCGCTGGCATCAGTTTTGTATATTGTATCATTATCATCTGAATTTAAATAATAGGTATATCCATCCTCACCTAAAACAGCAGAGCCATTATTGTTACTGTTTCCTATAGTATTTCCCCCGCTAGTATCTTCTATAATAACTGGGAAAATAGTGTTGGTAACTTTTTGTGATACATCTACATAAGCATAACCCATCTCAGTTTGATTAGAAGATAAAATAAGTATTTTTATTTTTGGCTGGATAGATACGAAAACAGAAGTACTTTCACCAACTTTTCTCTTAATGTTAGTGCCATCTACCTTATAATAAGCAGCCCCTGAAACTGCATTTACACTGTTAACAGTAAGACTTACAGCTCCGGTTGTTGAAGGAGATTCAACAGTTACATTAACTCCAGAAGATAGAAGTATATAAGTTGAACCATTCCATACATATGCATAGTTATTTCCAATTGCATCTGTATAAACTATATTATCACTAAGATAAGTGTTGCTACTAGTATTCATATTGTGAAGTGCGGTCATACTAGTATAAGTAGAAAATTTATCTCCAAATAAATTTTTTACATTTTCATTGCTTGCGCCTGCGGCGTCTGGAATATAATAAACCTTTTTTGATGAGTTCCCATTCACATCATTTGCTATATCAGAATGTTGAAGCAAATAGCTTACAGAATATGCCCTATCTGTACCTATTATAACAATACCTTTTAAATCTGATACACTGCCAGACCCTCCATCACCGTAATCAGATGGGTCAAGCTTTGTTTTTATATTAAAATACATTCTAACGTTACAATTTAAATTCTTATGCGTATTTAATGAAGTTATAGTTGATCCTATTGTCATATAATATCTTTTTCCAAGATCATAATTCTTAACTGGGGTCACTAATATAGAATTATTATTGTGTTCATCTAAAGTAATCGTAACTGGAAAAGGATTATTACTGCTATCATACACATAAATACTACTTTGTGCCGTAAGTAAATTCACATTATTATTGAAGTTTATCTTCCAAACCTTCTTAGGTGAAACATTGTACTGTTCTTGATAATCATTGTATACAACAGAAGCCGCATATACAGAGTAAGGCTTAAAAATAAGCAAACCGGCAAATGCTGCTACGGCTATAATAAACCCTTTTATAAAGGTCTTCACCTAAATGCCCCCTTTCTTTCCTAAAAATCCTTATGTGATAAATTGCTGAGATTTACAAGTGGTGTAGCGTCAATTTTACCATTATCTTTAATATACAAAGTATTTAAATTAATAAGCGTCATTAAAGGATATACATCTGTTATGGTATTATCATTAAGTTCAAGTTCCTCAAGCTGAGTTAAATCTTCAAGTGGAGTAACATCTGCTATATTGTTATATCCAAGCTTTAATGTTGTTACTTTTGTCAAGTTTGCTAAAGGACTTAAATCCCTAACCTTGTTATTACTTAAATCAATAAAGGTCACATTTTCAAGATTTTTAATTACTGATATATCCGATATTAAGCAATTATTGGCAACACTTAAATTTTCCAAAAGACTCATATTTTCAAGACCACTTATATCCTGTATTTCGTTTGAGTTTAAATTTATACTTACCATTCTATCTAAATCTTCTAAGGGATTTATGTTTTTTAAATTATCATTACTCAAATTTAAACTTGCAAGGTTTACAAGATTGCTTAGAGGTAAAATATCGTATCCTCCAGCTGATGACTTTTTATTGTTATTGCTAATATCAAGAGTTTCTAAATATGTCAAATTACTTAATGGAGATAAATCAACTATGTTATTGTTGCTTAAATTTAGTGTTATAAGCTTTGTAGCATCCCTTAAACCAGTAATATTCACAAGAGTGTTATTGCTCAAATCAACTTCATTTAAGTTATCAAGTGTTCCAATTGAATATACATTTGATATTTTATTATTACTCAAGTTTACAGTATTTAAATTTGGAAGTTTGTATAAATGACTTACATCAGATATACTTGTACCACTTAAATTCAAGTCGCTTATATAATCAGCTGAAAAAATATCAAGTACTGAGTTTATGCTTGACCCTATACTATTTTTAGATAAATCAAGCGTATTGAAGGACTTTATATACCTTAAGCAAGCTGCCAAACTTTGCATATTTGATAAATTTTTAAAACTACTATTATACAAAGTAACTTTACTTAAATTATGAAGTTTTGTAATGTCTGTAAAATCTATATTATTAGCGCCATAATTATCACTTATATTTAACTCAGTTATTTTATCAAGGTCGCTTTGCATTAAAGTACCTGTAGGCTTTTGAGCTGCCTTTCTAATTGCTGCTTCTAAAGTGCTGTCGCTTATACTAGCCGCAGTATCTTGATTTACCATAAAATAATTTAAGGCATAGGTACCTAAATTAAGGTTATCTCCGTAAATTGACTTTATTCCAAAAGATAAATTTATATAATAAGTGTGTCCTGGTGTATAACCCTTATCAGTAGGTTTTATCCTTATGCTTGTACTTCTATACACATCCACTAGCACCTTTATTTCATTATTATTATCATCAAAGACCTTTACATTTTTAGCTGTTAAGGTGCTTGGGTTTATAGGTTTATTTACATTAATGTACCAAGTCTTATATCGGTCGGCTCCTCCAAGTAATCTTGCAGCAAATACCTTATCTGAAAAGCAAAAACAAGCTGTAAAGACAACTAAGAACATAAATAAAGTTTTTATTTTTTTCAAAAGTTTCACCACACTTTCATTAGTTTGATATTTGTACAACTTGACTATTTGAAGCCTTCTGTATATTGATCAAACAATTTCCTATTTCTTTACCAGAATCATCATAAAAATGAACAGTTACATTTTGCACATTTCCAAATATAACAGCTTCATCATTCAAACTTGTATTGTCACCTTCTTGACCTTCCACCCTGTATGTATTGGCATTAGTTAAGGATGTAGAATTAATAGTTACAACAGCAACACCACCAAATGCATCACGATTAACTTGAACTTTAAAATCGGCTGTATCAACTAATTGTTTTTTTATTGAAAACTGCATTTTATAATCTTGTCCCATTTTTTTCCCATTTTCATTGCAAAAATCCTTGCCTATAGTTAATATATAAGTTTTTCCAAGAGTATATTTTTCATTTTTAGGTCTAACAATAACCTGCCTTTTATTTAAAGGATTAACACTTAAATTTACGTCTACTGCATTTCCGTAATTATCCACTACATATATATAATTTGAATTTACGTAGTCATAATTAACGTTATTGCTAAAGTTTACTTTCCACTCTTTATCTGGTGAAATACCACTTCTTGTATTAGCTATGGCATCTGCATTAACAAGCTGCTGAGTAGTTAAAATTATAGATAAACACAAAAGCATGACCACAATTGTTTTTATAGCATTACGAGATTTTTTCATAGCCTTTTTCACTCCATTCTATTTAATTGTTGTTCTGCCATTTCCATCTTTTGCTATTGAAGTTAATGTGCTTAAACTAGCTGGAGAAAAGTAAACTTTAGGATCAATAGCATTTACATATTCCACTACATCATTTGCTAGTTTTGTGCCTTTTGTCAATGGAACTGGAGTAAGAATTTGCTGTCCACCTGTACCATCTATACCTATTTTATATAATCTGTCTCCATCAGAGTGATTCTTATAATATATTGTATCTCCACTCACATTAAGATTATATACCATATCATCACAAAGCTTATCATTTTCAACTCCATTTATATCCATCCTATACAACTTTTCATTGTCAGAATAATTTCTGTAATATATCCAGTTATCTACAACATTTAAATGTCTTGCTTGTACATCACTTACCTTTGATGCTGCAAATCCATTTATATCAATTTTATATATTTTACTAGAATCCGACAGATTTATAGCATAAATATTGTTCTTAACAATATTTATATCAGTATATTTATTAGTACTTATTGTAGTATCACTATTTCCATTTACATTTACCCTGTGAAGACTTCCATCAGTATGATTAATATAATAAATCCAATCCCCAGCAACAGTAACATCATCAAGTTGATCTGCAGATGAAAATACTAAGTTTCCCATTTTGCCTACAGTTTTTCCACCTGATACAATAGGTTGCGCATCTGAGCCATCAATATTAATTCTATACACTGCCGTTGAAGCTGGAACTGTTTTTGTTGCTACAGTTGTATGTACATAATATACTTCATTTCCTATAACATTTATATATTTAGCATCGTTAGCTGATGTAAGCTGTGTTCTATCTACGCCATCGGTCTTTACTTTGTATAAATCACCAGATGTACCTCTGTAATAAACCCATTGATTATCCTTATCACTTGCAACAAGTCCTAAATTATTTATGTTACCACTGCTATTTCCAATTGCATATTGTAGGTTTAAAACAGGTTTGTCAACTGCTCCACTTGAAGATGATATATCAATTTGTCCAGTTGCAACTAAATTACTTCCACTTGAATCGGAATAAAAATATACATTAACACTGCTTCCCGAAATAATTGCTTGAATAGGTGTTCCTACTGTACTAAGATAACTACCATCAAGTTTAAAATATCTAGCATCTGGCACAGTTGTATTAGTAATGGTAACTTTCTTAATTAAATTAAAACTACTCCCTATTTCAACTTTTGCTGAAGCCATAAATGGGTTAGTAATATGTTCTAGACTAATAGATCCACTTCTCGCTATATATTCTTCCCCATCAGCATCCTTATAGGTAATAGTTGGTATAGAATCAATTGTATTTGTAGAAACGTATGTATTAAAAAACAAATCCTTTATTGTTGTACTATTTACAACATAATATATATTAGAAACACCCCTTATGGCAGAATTTATTTCACCATAGTTAGCAGGTTTAACAACATAATCAATAGAGTATGCTTTATTGCCTATTACTATAGAATGGCTTGGTATTGCCATAGCTTCTACTGATGAAGCATAACACATTATGGAAATAGCTGCTACTGCACCTAATATTTTTTTATTCATCATAGTTCCTCCATTAAATATATTTTACTTTATTATCGTTAACTAAAAAAAAAACTTAATGTTCTTCCTTACTCTTATAAGTAAAAAAGTACAAAAAATAAATATTAGTTAACTTCTATATTGAAGTTAACTAATATTTAACGCAAACCTATTATTCAATGCTGATTACTTGAAAATCATCGCTGTTATTACCAGTATCTCCACCAGTACTTCCACCTACAGTTTTGTCCACATATTGGACTGAACTTCCCTGAACTGTAACGTCTGTTACGGTAGTTGGATTAGTTGTTAATAATGGTGCACTTGAGCTTTCTGTAAATGAATCAATATTAAAACTTGTTTCACCATGCAGCATAGCTTGTTCAAAAGCATCTTGTGTTTTAGCAAAGTCTACATATTTATTTGTGTCATCATAAAAAGCATAAATACCAAACTTGCCAATTTTAGAAGAATAATCATTGTATAGTACTGCTGGATGCCCAAGCATTGACTGTTCAAATGAATCAGACAAATCAGTATAGTTATATTCATAAATTTTTTGAGAAGTGGTATCATTTACGAGTATGGAATTCACCTTTGCAAATGTATTCATACTACTCAAACCAACACAAATAGAAAATGCAGCAATTGCAGCACCAATTTTACTTTTTTTCATTATTTAATCCTCCAATCAAAATTTAATTACTTAATTTTACTTTATAATTATATTATCTTTTATTTTTTGTTCATCAGATGAGTTAACAACAGTATAAAATACTTTTTCTTCGCTACTATACTTCATACTTTTGCCCAAAATACTCACAGCATTCTTTGAAGGATTATTTGTATCAACTATTACCTCAACAAATCTATTTATAGGCAAAAATCCACTTTGAATCCTAAGCGAATATTTAATACCATTTGAATTTTTTAAATCTTTATAAACTGTCGCATTTTGAATTTGCTTATCATTTTGGACAAAAGAAGACTTTATTACTTTATCGTTAGAATCTGAAACAACTTTACTTAAATAATCATTTATAAATTTAGCTACGTTATCTTGGCTGGCAGTATTTTTTAAAACAATCTCATTTGTGTTTTCCTTGCTGCCAGCTTTAATATCAGTTTTCTTTACAATTTTTTTACTATCAACTTTTTCAACAATTTTTTTACTATCAAACTTTTCTACATTTTTTTTGCTCTTGGAGGATTTTCCAATACCATTTACTAAGTAAGCACCTATAATCCCCATAATCACCACTATTATTACAATAATTATTAAATTTTTTTTCTTCATGAAACCCCCCCTAAGATTTAAAGAAAATTATGTCTATAGTATACCATTACTGAAAATACTTTTAAAGCTATATTTAAATTACACTTTATACAGCTTGCTTGAGAAATCATAACAATTAAATACCATACTCTCTTCTTAATTCTTCAGCATCTGATATATTTACATGTTTAAAAATTGCTGCCTGAACCTGAAATCTTTGATAGCTATTTAAAGCTTTATATTGTGCCATTACTGAACCTGAACTAATACTTCCTGAATCAACCTGTGACTGAATTGAATTAATTACTGCCCTAGCACTTCCATCTGATACATCACCAGCAGCTGCTGCAAGTTGACTACTTACTCTGCCGGCTAATGCACTATCGACACTCTTAGTTCCCTTGTTTTGACTTTGGTTCTGATTTTGGTTTTGAAAATTATTATTTTGAACTACATTAATTTCATTTGCAATCTTTTTAACTTCATTATTAGAAACACTGCCTAATTTACTTTTTAAATCCTGCAATGCATTTTGTGAGCTTTGATTATTATCAATATATTTAATTATATTCTCAACTTTGCTTTTGTCGCTTTCATTTAAATTTCCAACAACATTTTCAAGCTTATTTTTTATCTGTGATAGTCTACTGTTATTTAAATTTAATTTTAACTTTTCTACACCAATTTTTAAGTTACTGTCCTTTACTTCAACTGAATTTACTGTAACAGGCAAAGCCGATTTATTAATATATATACCATCAGCTTCAATTGTAAACTTACTATTGTACATAGCCTTTAACTTATTTAGTACAAAGTTCTTTGGAAGAGGTATTGCTCCAACTTTAAATGAATCTGGCAAATATGCTATACATCCATCTTTAAGCGTAGCCTTTCCGCTGGAAGATACCAAAAAATTTTGTCCTTTATAAGCCACTGGAATTTTAATATCAAGTTTGTCTTGAGGCATATTCACATAAATTGTTTTAATAGTAACTCCTCTATGAGTTTGAGCCTCAAAAGAATTAGCAACAAGGCTATTTATATCATCACTTGAAAGTGAAACTGTCCCTCCAGAAATAAGAACATCCTTAAATTTATTATAAGCATTAGTACTTCCAGAAACACTTTCAGTATAGCCTGAATTCCATTTTAGCATTACGCCTAAAATAACTATGATTAATACTATTACTGCTAAAAATACAGGCAACTTTCGTTTCTTTTTTCTAGCCATATTTATTCTTCAACTCCTTAAATTTTTTTATTATTTCTTTTGAGAATAAAATAATATATAAAATAGCTAAGCCACATTCCTATATTAGAACCTAAAAAATCCACAAGAACATCGCTTACTAAAGAAGTTCGCCCTGGAACATACAACTGGTGAAATTCATCAAGAACAGCATATAAAAGGCATATAAAAAGTATGTATACTATAGCTCCTCTACCTTTAAACCCAAAACCGAAAAATAATGTAGTTATTATAACTGAAAGAATGCAGTACTCAAAAGCATGCGCATTTTTTCTTATAATTAAATTTATTTTTTCCTGTCTTGAATTTTGAGGAAGTTCTCCATAATTATTACTCTTTTCGCCTTTAATGCTTTTATATTCCTTCTTAATATTATTTATTACACTAAAACTTCTCTCATTTGATTTATTCCCATTTTGAGCTGAATTATAAAAAATAAAAGCAAACCAAATAAGTCCAATAAAAATTAATATAACCTTTTTCATTTTTATCTCCTACATATAAATTATTTTACTATAAAATTACTTAACTTTAATAATAGTATAGCTACGAATCTTATTATAACATATGTAGTAATGGTTAAAATTGAAAATTTTATTAATTTGAGTAACAAAATAGATACAAAAACTGTTAAACAAGCTATTTTTGAAATATAAATTTCTGCATTTCATTAGTTGTCTTTGTAAGATCCGTTTGAAGATACCATACTCCATCCTTCATAATTCCATTACTTACAGAATCCTCAGGGAATCTATGTTGAAGTATTCCATTAGTCTTAACTGTAAATGCTTTTAACCCATAGTTTACAATTTCAAGCTGGTTTAAATTTGTCTTTATATATGGCAATAAAGTATTAGCAACAGAAGAAAAATTTGAAGCACCTTTGCTGCGTATTTTATTGAGTAAAGCTGAAAGAACTGTTCTTTGTCTTTCTGTTCTTTCATAATCACCACCTGCTGTATATCTTATTCTTGAATAAGCAACAGCTTGTCTACCATCAAGCAATTGCGCTCCTGCTTTTGTTACGTGTTCTGTAGGTTTTTTTTCAAGTTTTGAAACCTCATCAATGTAACTATTAATGTATTTTAATTCATCTGGTGTTATATTTATCGTAACCCCACCTAGTTTGTCTATAATTTTTTCACAATCAAAAAAATCCACAGTAATAAAATCCTTAATATTAAGATTAAAATTTTCATTTATTGTCTTTAGCGCAAGCTGTGGCCCTCCATAAGCATATGCATGAGTTATTTTTGTCATTCCATGTCCATCAACTTTTACGTAAGTATCCCTCATAATAGATGAAAGTTTAACTTGATCATGTTTTCCATCCAAAGTTAATATCATAATGGTATCTGATCTACCAGCATCATCTTTTTGTCTGCTGTCTATGCCAAAAAAAGCTATATTGTATATATCTTTATATTTGCTTAATTTTTGATCATTTTTTTTGCTTATACCTAACTCTGAAGGGTTGCTGGGTAATTTCACCTTCTTTACCTTGCTAAGCTGCAAATAAAAATATGTACCGCCGGATACAACTATAATCAAAAATAAGCATAATAATGTTATAATAATTTTTTTTATTATACTTCCCTTTTTATTTGTTCGCATAATTCCACCTCAATTCAATTTATTATAAACTTACATTAACATTTTAATTAATATTATTCAATGCCTTCTTTATTGATAAAGATAAACCACTTGAAAGTTTTAAAATATATTTGGTAAGTTTTACAAGTAATATTTTTTTAATTCACAATGCACAATGCACAGTTCACAATTAAGGATGATTTTCTTTCGCTTTGCTACAGAAAATTTAAAACTTATTGCTGACGCCAATTTGAGATAAATCCATATCAGCTCGCTTTGCCAGCTGAACAGCATATAATTTAATATTGTCAAAAAATAATTAAGGATGGTTTATATTAAAACAATAAAACATCCTTAAAACTATTCAACTAAAATTTTATTCCAGCTTTGCTGAGCGTTGGTAACTTTTTATCCTTTTCAGAAAAAATAATTTCATCTATTCCATTAAGTGGCCATTCTATATTCACATCTGGATCATTCCATATGATTCCACCTTCACTTTCTGGGTGATAAAAGTCCGTACATTTATAGCAAAATTCTGCTTCATCGGATAACACTAAAAAGCCATGTGCAAATCCTTCTGGAACGTAAAACTGTTTCTTATTTTCTTCGCTCAAATTAACTCCAACCCATTTTCCATAAGTCTTTGAGTTTTTTCTTAAATCTACAGCCACATCAAAAACTTCACCTTTTATAACCCTAACAAGCTTTCCTTGAGTATGCTGCTTTTGGAAATGAAGTCCTCTTAGAACTCCTTTTTTAGACTTTGATTGATTATCTTGAACAAAGACCATATCTAGTCCTGCTTCTTTAAACTGGTTGTAGTTATAAGTTTCCATAAAATACCCGCGGTTATCTCCAAAAATGCCAGTTTCGATTATGTATACTCCGCTTATTTCTGTTTGTTTAAAATTAAATTTACCCAATGCTAAAACTCCTTTTCAATTCACAATTCACAGTTCACAATGCACAATTATTGTTGATTTTCTGTTGACACAGAAAATCTTAGAACTTAATGCTGTTGCCAGTTTTTTTATATAGCATTTATATTCGTTCATCTTTGCTGAACATCATATTTAACATAGGAAATATAAACCATCCTTAACTAAACTGTGAATCATATATTTTTTTAATCTATAATGTATTTTTTGTAGTAGTTACTATTGAATTAAGTATTTTACAAATTTCTTTACACTTACTCAAAACTTCAGAGTAACTATCTTTAATATATCCAGTTGCAATTAATAATTCAATCCAATATTCTGTTTCATTTGCTTCTTTTAATGCTATATTCATTTTCGCCAAAAAATCTCGCTTACTTTGACCTCTTAATCCTTCTTTTACATTTGCGCCAATGCTCGTCCCTGATCTTAATAATTGATTTGATATTACATACTCTTTGTTTTCACAAATAATATGCTTACATAATTTTATAGTAGTTATTGCAAAATCAAATGACTTTTTCTCAATTACATTTTCCGACATATGAACACCTCTCATAAAAATTACTATATTGTAATTTTATCCATTTACGGAGAGAATATTCTGTCAATGCACTTAAATCATTGCACAATTCACAGTTCACAATGCACAATTATTGTTGATTTTCTGTTGACACAGAAAATCTTAGAACTTAATGCTGTCGCCATTTTTTTATACAGCATTTATATTCGTTCAGCTTTGCTGAACATCATATTTAATTTAGAGATTTATCTGACGAAAGGAAGATAAATCATCCTTCATTGTGAATTGTGAATTGTGCATTAAAAATCATAATACTATCACTTTTTAACTATTAGTTAATTTCTTAAATCCTTGTAACTTTCTATAAATTCTTTAATTGCTTCTTGCCATGATCTCATTTCATCTCCAACGGTTGCTCTTAGCATCATGTTATCTAAAGACGAAAAAGCTGGTCTTTTAGCTGCTCTGCCTAAATCATTAGAAGTTATAGGACTTACTGTGCAGTTTATTTTACTTAGCCTTATTATTTCCCGGGCAAAGTCATACCAGCTGCATTCTCCTGTTCCTGTGCAGTGATATATTCCATATTCTTCTGTTAAAAGTATCTTTAAAATGTGATGTGCTAAATCTTCGGCATTAGTTGGATTTCCTCTTTGGTCATTTACTACGTCAAGATGGCCTTTTTCTTTGCCTACTTTCATTATGGTATAGACAAAGTTCTTGCCGTAATATCCATAAAGCCATGCTGTTCTAACTATAAAATATCTGCTGCAATTTTCCTTTATATACTGTTCACCTAAGAGTTTTGTCTTTCCATATACACTTACTGGACTTGGTAAATCATATTCTTTAAATGGAAGGTTCCCTTGTCCATTAAATACATAATCAGTTGATACGTGAAGTATTTTTGCATGAGCTTTTTCAGCTGCAATTGCCAGATTTCTTGAGCCAAGTGAATTTACCTTAAAGGCTGTATCTGAATCGCTTTCGCATTTATCAACATTCGTGTAAGCTGCACAATTTATTATAGCATCTGGCTTAAAAGAAGAAACATAAGTTATGACTTCATTTAAGTTTGTTATGTCAAGTTCATCATAGTCAACGTACTTTATTTCAGCCTTTGAATAAACTTCGTCTATTTTTCCTATTTCTGATTTTCCATTTTCAATCATTCTTTTTATTTGAGTTCCAAGTTGACCGTTGGAACCGGTTATTAATAGTTTCAAATTATCACCCCATTTAATCAGAGTACAGAGTAGAGAGTACAGTGAAGGTTAATTTTTCTGCTAGTCGCAGAAAAATTTTTCAACCTATAGATACTTTTTAGTTTGGCTGCGCTAAACTTTAATTAATTAGATTTTCAGATTTACCTAACGTAAGGAAAATAAATCTTCCTTGACTGTACTCTATTCTCTGTTCTTATTCTTCTTATTCTATATTCAAGTGTTGTTTTGTTGTTGATACCGTAGAGCTTAGCATTCGGCAAAGTTCTTTACACTTATTTAAAATTTCTGGTTGTCTTTCTTTTATGTACCCTGCTGCCATAAATAGTTCAATCCAATATTCAGTTTCTTCTGCCTCTTTTAATGCTATATTCATTTTAGTTAGAAAATCTCTTTTACTTTGAGCACTTATTCCTTCTTTTACATTTGCGCCAATACTAGTACCAGACCTTAAAATTTGTTGTGATAAAACCATATCTTTATTTTCACTAATCATCTTTTTGTAGAATTTAATTATATCTACAGCAAAATTAAATGATTTTTCTCTTATTATACTTACACTCAATTTAACACTCCTCATAAATATTTATCTCAAATAATAACCATTTATGAGAATTTTATTCAGAGTACAGATTACAGAGTACGGAGTACAGTGAAGGTTAATTTTTCTGCTGGTCGCGGAAAAATTTTTCAACTTATAGATACTTTTTAGTTTGGCTGCGCTAAACTTTAGTTAATTAGATTTTCAGATTTACCTAACGTAAGGAAGATAAATCTTCCTTGACTGTACTCTACATTTTGTAGTATTTCTTATAGTATTCTTCATATGCTCCAGAAGTTAAGTTTTTCATCCAATCTTTGTTATCAAAGTACCATTTTATTGTCTTTACAATTCCTATTTCAAAGGAGGTTTCTGGATACCAGCCCAGTTCGTTTTTTATCTTTTCTGGATCTATGCCGTATCTTCTGTCGTGTCCTTTTCTATCTTCTACGTGCTTTATTAGACTTTCATCTACAGTT
This sequence comes from Clostridium guangxiense, assembly GCF_021043395.1. Taxonomy (GTDB): domain Bacteria; phylum Bacillota; class Clostridia; order Clostridiales; family Clostridiaceae; genus Clostridium_S; species Clostridium_S guangxiense. The sequence goes on along the minus strand of NZ_JAJNKE010000006.1, from coordinate 20,220 downwards.
GAATCTACATTGTCGTGTACATATGAAATTATGGTTTTTATTATATATAAATTATTCCTTTCGTTGTGTCCGCCTACATTATAAACTTGGCCTAATCTTCCGCTTTCAAGCACCATATCTATTGCTTTGCAGTGATCTTCTACATAGAGCCAGTCTCTTATATTTAATCCATCTCCGTAAACCGGAAGTGGCTTTTTACCTAAGCAGTTATTTATCATAAGTGGAATAAGCTTTTCTGGAAATTGATATGGTCCATAGTTATTTGAGCATCTTGTTATATTAATCGGCATTTTATAAGTATCATAAAATGCCTTTACCATAAAATCTGCTGAAGCTTTCGATGAGGAATATGGGCTGTGTGGATCAAGCGGCGTTGTCTCCATAAAGTAGCCTTCTTTTCCTAGTGAACCATAAACTTCATCCGTAGATACTTGAAGATATTTTTTCCCCTCTTTAAATCCACTTTCTGCTTCCCAGGCAGTTTTTGCAACATTTAGTAGAGTAACCGTTCCAACAACATTTGTCTTTGCAAATAATTCTGGTTCTCTTATACTTCTATCGACATGTGATTCTGCAGCAAAATTTACAACATAATCTATATCATATTTTTTGAACAAGCCTTCTACAAGTTTCTTATCACATATATCTCCTTTAACAAAAGTATAATTAGGATTATTTTCAACCTTCTTTAAATTTTCCAAGTTTCCTGCATAAGTTAACTTATCAAGATTAATTATGTGGATATCTTGATGTTTTTTAAACATATAGTGGATAAAGTTTGAGCCTATAAATCCTGCTCCACCTGTTACTAAATAAGTTTTCATTATATCAAGCTCCCTCTTTTATTTAAATTAATTTTGGCAATTTTAATCAACATACTATTATATTATAATATTTATCATCTTATTTTACCATAATAATTCTCTAGCATTAATATGAATAAACTTTTTCCAAATCTTCTTGGTCTTATAAAAAATTGATATGGTGCATACCTATCTAATATAGGAATACTTCATTACTTTTTTAAGTTGAAAGTGGAGAATTGAGAATGGAGAGGTTATGGATGATTTTCTTTCGTTTTACTTTAGAAAATCTTAAATTGTAAAAAATAGAGCTAAGAAATAAAATTTTTCTTAACCCCATGTAAAGAAGAGTAGAGTGAAGGTGGATTTACCTTTCGCTTCACTCGGTAAATCTTAGAACTTATATATTGTCAGCTGCGCTGAACACTAGGTTTCATGCTATGTGCAACCATTAAGTTTTAGATTTTTCAAAGAGTAGCTGAGAAAAATCATCCTTCACTGTCCTTTGTCCTCTGTACTCTGTACTTTGTCCTTTGAATCAAATTTCAAATTACTTGTCTTCACTTACTAAATTAATTAAGTACTGTCCATAATCAGTTTTAGCTAAAGGTCCTGCTAATCTTAAAAGCTGATTTTTATCTATATACCCTTTTTTATAAGCTATTTCCTCAAGACAAGCCACATAAAGTCCCTGATCTTTTTCAATAGTTTCAACAAAGTTTGAAGCACTTAGAAGATTACTGCAGGTTCCTGTATCAAGCCATGCCATACCTCTTCCCAAAAGTTCTACCTTTAATGTTCCTCTTTTTAAATATTCATTATTTACAGCTGTTATTTCAAGCTCTCCTCTAGCCGAAGGTTTTACATTCTTTGCAATATTAACAACTTCATTGTCATAAAAATAAAGACCTGGAACAGCATAATTTGACTTTGGATTTTCTGGTTTCTCTTCTATGGATATTACATTGTTATCATTATCAAATTCTACAACACCATAGGCTTTTGGGTTTGTAACATAATATCCAAAGATAGTAGCCCCTCCCTTTCTACTTGCTGCACTTAAAAGTCTTTCTGTAAATCTATATCCATAAAAAATATTGTCTCCAAGTACAAGGACAACATTATCATTTCCAATAAAACTTTCTCCAACTATAAAAGCATCTGCAAGTCCCCTTGGCTTATCTTGAACTGCATACTGAAAGCTCACTCCAAGCTGGCTTCCATTACCAAGAAGTTCTTTAAAACACTTAACATCACGCATAGTTGAAATTATGAGTATATCTCTGACTCCTGCAAGCATCAAAACAGATATAGGGTAATATATCATCGGCTTATCATAAACTGGAAGTATTTGTTTTGATACTGATTTAGTAAGTGGATAAAGTCTCGTACCAGAACCTCCGGCAAGTACTATTCCTTTCATAACTTACTCCTTTAGATTTTGTTGTACATTTAGATAATAATTTTACTGTCAATTTATTATATGGTTTTGGCAGTTCACAGTGCACAACTTATTCAGTTCACAAAGCACAGTGCACAATTCACAGTTATGGATTATTTTCTTCCGTTTCACTTCAGAAAATATTAAATTATATAAAAATAGAGCTAAGATATGACCCTTCTTATTTTTTCTAAAGCTACCATAAAATCATAATTTGAATGTAAAAAAAGAAGCCCCTATAATTTAAGGACTTCAATTAAATCTTATACTGGCCTACGCTTTAATACAGTTATATCTACTTCATGTCTTCCTAAAACTTCTTTTACTGCATCAATATTTTCATCTATGCTTTTTAAATGACCACTAATATGTGCTATATCATTGCTTATTTTATCTATTTCAGCTTTATTTACTTCTACTTTATGTTCTAAAGCTTTTAAAATATCTGTATTTTCCTTAAGTTGAGATTTCATAGGTTCTAACTGGTCTTTTATAGGCTTAAGCTCTTCTCTTAATAGTTCTTGTATGGCTTTTAAGTCTTCTTTATTCATATTCTCACCTACTTTAAAAATGTTATGATTTATTATATCATTAATTTTGTTTTTTTAATATAAAAAATTCTATCTTTTTATTTAAAATTATATTGGAACTTTATGGATTCGCCACTCACTAATATATGTTTATCGCTCTTTTTCCAACTACAACAATCAATACTTTCTTTAAATTTTCCCCATCTAGTTCTTCTTTCACCATTTTGCTTTCACTATACATTTCAAGTTGTTTTAATCCTTGCTCCTTTACTTTTTCAAGGGTATTTTTTTCATTTTCTTTTATATATTTTAACTCTATAAGCCACTGAAATTTAGTTATATCCTTTAGCTGGATTTTTCTTTTTAACATTATATATTGATAATCTAATTTATTATAGAGATGACTAGTTTTTAGTTCATGAATCACATGGGCTGACGCCCAATCTCCTGTATGTGTGTCTTCGCTTTTTATAAAATATGTGGCATCAACACCTAAAAGAGTGAGAAATATCATCTTAATATTTTTCTTTTTCCTTTATAGTAAGCATTCCAAGGTAAAATAAAAGAGATTTAAAGTTTTCTTTTTCACTGTACATAGTGTTAATATTAAATCTATCTACAAGAATGGTTGAGGTTTCACCAGTGGACATTATTTCATTTAAAGCTTCTCTATCATTGAAATTATATGCCAATTGATTAACCTTGCCATAATCTGTCTTTACATTATTATCTATCATTTCTTCTGGATATTCATTATAATCTAAATATTTATTAAGAAAATACATTGTCATGTCTGGGTTAAAAACTGATTTGCTATTTGCACTAAATTTATAGCCATTATAATATTCGGTCATATCCTTACACATCTTTTTTCTAATTTCTGTATCTTGTATGCTCATCTCAGCCATAATCCATGAAAGTTCATCTCTAGTGAACCCAAGCATAGCATTAAGATTTCTATCTAAAGTATAGTTCATAGTTATATTAAAGCCACTAGTTAAATCATCTAGCATTATAGGACTTACCCCTGTCATAAATATCCTTGAAAAATTGTCCATAGTTGCATCCTTTATGGCTTTATAAAAAACTTTAGCAAAACCTTCCCCGTGAAGTATGCTGTTATAAGTACTCTGCCTACCTCCAGTAATTAGCTCATCGGCAAAATTATCATATTCATCTATAAGAACGAAAACAGGTATATTACTTTTCCTAGAAAGATATGTTATATATTCTACCGAAGCTTCTGCAGTATTAATATTTTCAGGTATAACTTCATTTTTAAAAACATTACAATAATTTGCCAAAAATTTTTTTACCGAGTACATAACTTTTATATTAAAGCTCTTTCTTAATTCATCTTCGCCATGCCCTGCATCTATACCTGCAAAGCTGATTTTCCAAACAAGAAAACTATTCTTATCCTCTGTTGGATTTTTGCCTATATATAAATCACCAAATAGCTCCTCAAATTTATCTTTTTTATTTATATCGTAGTAATTTTCCAGCATTGATATAAACAAACTTTTTCCAAATCTTCTTGGTCTTATAAAAAATTGATATGGCGCATATCTATCTAGTATTTCAATATATGCTGTTTTATCCACATATAAATAATTCTTTTTTCTTAAAACCTGAAAATTGGAAATTCCATAGGGTACTCTTTTCAATTAAATCACCTACTTTTATCTTTATAATATTATTATACCCAATTTTTATTGGTACTTCACCTTTTTTCAGTTCACAGTAAATGTTGATTTTCTTTCGTTTCACTTCAGAAAATCTTAAATTATAAAAAAAATAGAGCTAAGAAATATAATCCTTTCTTAACCCTATTACTGTTACTCATCTTCGCTTACTAAATTAATGAGATATTGTCCATAAGCAGTTTTAGATAAAGGTTCTGCTAATTTTAAAAGCTGGTTTTTATTTATATAACCTTTTAAATAAGCTATTTCTTCAAGGCAAGCTATGTATCGTCCCTGACGGGTTTCTATGGCTTCTACAAAATTTGAGGCGCTTAAAAGGTTACTGCATGTACCAGTATCAAGCCATGCCATTCCTCTTCCAAAAAGTTCTACCTTTAATTTTCCTCTTTTTAAATACTCATTGTTTACATCTGTTATTTCAAGCTCTCCTCTTGGGGATGGTTTCACATTTTTTGCAATATTAATAACTTCATTATCATAAAAATAAAGCCCCGGAACAGCGTAATTTGACTTTGGTTTCTCTGGTTTTTCTTCTATAGATATTACATTATTGTCATCATCAAATTCTACAACCCCATAGGCTTTGGGATTTGCTACATGATAGCCAAAAATTGTAGCTTCATCTTTTCTATTTGCTGCATTTAAAAGCCTTTCTGTAAAACCATAGCCATAAAAAATGTTATCACCAAGTACAAGAGCAACGTTATCATTTCCAATGAACTTTTCTCCAACTATAAAAGCATCTGCAAGTCCTCTTGGCTTATCCTGAACTGCATATTCAAAATTAATTCCAAGCTGGCTGCCATCACCCAAAAGCTCTTTAAAGCACTCAACATCACGTGGAGTTGAAATTATGAGTATATCCTTAATTCCTGCAAGCATTAAAACCGATATAGGATAATATATCATTGGCTTATCATATATTGGAAGTATTTGCTTTGATACTGATTTTGTAAGTGGATAAAGTCTTGTACCGGACCCACCGGCGAGTACTATTCCTTTCATTATTTGACTCCTTTCCAATTCATTTGTACTTTATATAGTCTTATATTATACTTTAATTATACCTTTTAAAAAATTTGTTATCAAATTTACTGCTGTATAATTTTATTTTTTGCTTCCTTAATTCTTTCTATATCTCCTTTTTTACAAATAAAATTTATATTATCCCTTTACACAACAAGTACATCTGAAAGTTCTACAACAATATTATTTTTACTTTCTATACTTTTTATTTTTCCAACATATATATTATTTTTTACATCCCTTGCATTATATCTTTTAACTGCATACCATGTTCCTATATTATCCCATCCAAGTCACTTGGTATTACATATATATTTTCAGCTTTTTCCATTATACCGTAGTCAACAGATATATTATCAACTTTGTAATAATTTTCTTCAAGCATGTCCTCAAATTCATTTGCAGAAGCTACAGCTATTTCACTTAAAATATGGTATGTATTTGATAAATGCCTTTTTATGAGATCAATTACCGTTGAACATCTCCATATAAACATACCGCCGTTCCACAAAAAACTTCCATCTTTTAAATACTTTTTTGCTCTATCCCTATCTGGCTTTTCTACAAATCTTTCTACTTTTTTAATATTAAACTCACCTATTTTAACTTCTTCTTTTCCAAATTTTATATAACCATAATCTGTTTCTGCCCTACTTGGTTTCATGCCCAAAGTAACCACCGCATTGTTTTTACTTTTGGCAAACTCGTAGGCTGCATTAACAGTATCAAGAAATTTATCCTCGTTCACAACAAGATGATCAGATGGTAAAACAACCATATAAGCATCCTTATAACGCTTGTTTATAATAAAAGCAGACAAACCAACGCATGGTGCAGTATTCCTTCCAACGGGTTCAACTATTACATTACCTTCTGGAAGTTCTGGCAGCTGCTTTTCTAAAATATCAACATACTGTTTTCCAGTTATTACAAAATTTTTTTCAATTGGTATACGCTTTTTTAATCTTTCCACAGTCATTTGAATCATAGTTTTATCACCAAGAAGTCTTAAAAACTGCTTTGGTTTTTCATCTATTGATAATGGCCAAAATCTTTCGCCTTTTCCACCTGCCATAATTAAAGCACAAAGCATTTAAATTCACCTCGTCTATTTGAACATTTATACCTATGATAAATTTACCATATATTGTATTATGATTCAATAAGCCTTTTGAAAATCAAGTATTGGAATTAAGGAGCCAAGGTTATACATATCAAAAATTCAGAATCTTTCAAACTAACAGTATGAAACCGTCATAAAAGAATATTCAATACTTGGAGAGCTTTACACTCTGATAAAAGAATTTCATAAAATTATTTTTTCTAACAAAGCAGAGGAAATAGAGATATGGATATCTGGAGCCAAAAAGTACGATATTCCAGAATTGCAGTCCTTTCTTAAAGGAACCTGTAAAGATATAGAAGCTGTTAAAAATAGCATAATATATCAGTATAATAATGGTTTAGCAGAAGGGAGTGTGAATAAACTCAAAGTCATAAAGCGCATCATGTATGGACGTAATAGTTTTGACTATTAAAGTCTAGAATACTTTTATACGAAATGATGCGCCACTAAATCAACAAACTTTGGAAAAAACCATTCCACCGCTTACTATTAAATTAATTTTTTTAAGCACTTTTTCAAATAATACTTACTTTTTCTTTTGATACGATTTATAATTGAATATTTAAAATCATTTTTATCATTAAAATCACAATACTTTGTTACAGCGCTAAGGAATCCATTGTTCATATATTCATTCCAAAATTCATTATATTCATCAGGCTTTTCAGATGGATGTTGCAAATTTGGTTGAATACATTCACCAATATTAAATTTTTGATATACAATATCCTCTTTTATATTTTCAAAAATCCTCCTTCCTTTTTTTGTATTAAGTATCATAACAGAGCAGCCTTTGTTATCATCAAAGGTTTTATAATATTTTTCTATACCCCAAAAATCACCAATAGTTATATCTGCTATTCTATTCGTGGATGCATATGGACAATCATAACAATTTTCCCTTAATTCTAAATTACTATAAAAAATATTAGCATAATTATTGGATGAAATTAATGTGTTTTTATTATCCTTAAATGAAGAAATGGATCCACGCCAACCAGTAATTTTTTTACTTCTAAAGTTAAATTCTGAGATAATACCATACTTCTTTTTAAGATATTTATAATATTCTTTAAATATCTTCGGAGAAGGTACTCCATGACAAATCAAATCACACGTTATTAGATTCTCTGTTTTTATATTTTTTAACTTTAGAAAACTAATTAACCCATTAATATGACAAGCAGTTCCACAATACAAAACCATTAATCCTTTATTTAAGTCATTCATCACCTCTGAATATGTATTCCGCACTTCTGCCTGAACATATTTTGAGCCTTTCAAGCAATTCAATTCGCTAATATTATTAATCCTAGTATAATATACATTATATTGATCACTTTTTACACCAAATACAATACCATTATTTTTAATGACATATTCTGCAATAGAAGAAAAAGCGCCACCAGACTGACTTGCCATTCTATCTTGTTCATTTTTTCGTTTAACAGCATATATTTCTACATCCTTATTTTCTTTTTTACATATAATTTTATTATAAGGACATACTTTATCACACAATCCACAATCAATACATTTTTCTAAATCGACTATTGGTATCTTAAATCCTTTATCGTCATCTTGCATATTTATTGCAGACTTAGGACATATTGACACGCATGCGGTACAACCACAACATTCTGATTCTTTTTTATTTATAACCATAATTATTAACAAAACAGCTATTTACTTATAATACCTAGGAACTGTTTTATAACACCTTTCTGTAAATTTTTTTAATTTTTATTATTCTTTTTAAATACAGTTTTCAGTTTATGTTCTATTGTTGGTCATCATCAATGCAATCTAATATCAATAAAGCTTCCATTATTTTTTAGTTAAATTTCGAAAAATTCATAATACCACATAAAACTGAATTCTTCAAAATCAATAAATTTATCTCCTTCATAATTAAATTCAAAATCTATCCAAGCTACTTTTTCTCCTACTATATATCTTTTCATACAATCATATAAACACCAATATTTCATAAACATAATATAATCGTATTTAACTGTGTTGGAATAAGCACTTGGATAATATCTAAACTTATTCTTTCTTCGAAACAACACAAATTTTTCATATGTGTTCTCTTTCGTTTAACCAATTTTCTTTTTATTTAACGATGCTAGAATAAATCTCAGCTATATCTTTTTAAATTTTTTAACAAATATTTTTATAATATAACTTTTTTCATCATTATTTAAAAATATAATAAAATTAAATATAAACCCTATTAAGCTTAATATTATACAATTGGGAATAAAAATTAAAAAATTTTGAGCTTCTGGTAAAAGTTTTTTAACTCCCATAAAAATTAATAACATCAAACCTGTATTAAATATATATCTAAATATAATGGGATAAAATGTCTTTTTGGAAATCTTCAAACACTTAGCTGCATATACTGGTAAATATGTTAAGTACATTAATACCATAGCCATTTTACTTACTCCTGCTACAGCATAAACACCAAAAGATGTAAACTTGACAAAAATCAATACTATTATCGTATCAAAAGTACCTACAATCAACCATACTAAAGAATTTACTTTCAAATTATTTGTTAATAAAAATACACTTGTTAAAGGCGTAGCAACTCCTGAAACCAATACAGAAATTATTGATAATAATGACAGTGTATATATCATATCAATGTTTTCACTAGGAACCCATAACTTAAAGAATTCATATCCATATACAACTATACCACAAAATATCACACTTATAAAAAAGCCTGTTAATTTCATGTTTAATTTTATTTCATGTACAACAGACTTGATGTCTCCTTTAGCATAATAATAAGTTTGCTGTGGATTAAATAATGAAGTAACAGTACTCACTACAGAACTTAAAATAGTTGGAATCGTATATGCAATGGATAACTGTCCCATTGCATATGAACTTACACCTATATTACTGATCAATAAATCTAACCCATCTGATAATACCTGTGATAATTTAGTAACAGAACTCCAAATACCTGCACCAATTAACTCTTTGATTTTTTCAAGCGAGAATTCTTTAATATTGGGTTTAATATCCGGAATTAATTTCTTAGTTAGTATAAAATTATATATGAACAATACAACTGAACAAATAGTTGCTGTTATACTTATGTATGCAATATTTGTCGGTAAAAATCCAAAGAAAGCCCATAGCAATAATACCCTAATAACACTTGCTATACAATTACCCAAGCTAGATAAATATAATTTATTAGTAATAAATGTAGCAACTGAAAATACATCTGAAACAATAGTAATTAAAAAATTAATTACTACGAATTCAAATAACAATTTAACATCATTAATTAAATTGTTAGGTATGCTTATAAAAGTTTGTAAATTGGCCACTAATGGTATAGATACAATAGCAAAAGCTACTGCAATAAATATATTGGCAAATACTACTGAGTTAAAATATTTATTCGCCTCTTCATTTTTCCCCTGATAAAATTTTATAGTTATAAATCTGCCTGCCACAGAACTTAAAGCAATTGTAATTATTGTCGCATAATTAACCATATTATTTGCCAATCCAACAAAGCCATATGCTTCACTACCTGCGACTCTTACTAAATATGGAGTAAATAAAAAGCTAATTCCATAATTAATAATTGTTGATACTATACTTGCAATAAAATTTAATACAAATAACTTATTCTTACTTACTTTTTTCATAATTTATTCTCAATTTCTCTTTCAATATTTGTTTTTTTATTACTTTAAGGAATTTTTTAAAAATTCAACTGAATCATGTCTAAAATTCTCTAATCTTATGTTTACATCCGTAAAAATTACATTTTCATTAATATGTATTTGCTCATAATTCACTATATGTTGCTTTTCTAATTTCAATGCTTTTAACAAGTTGCTAATTCTTGCATTTTCTTCATAAACACAATAAAAATTTTTCTCATATAAAATTGAAAAAACTGTTCCATGAAATGAGTTAGTTACAACATATTCTGCATTCTCTATATACCATAAAAATTCAGAGGGTCCTATGTCTGCAATCTGGTTGTGACTTTCGTATTTTTTTTGCATATAATAATGTAATTCTAAAAGTTCTAATCCTGAATCTTTTGCAATTTTTTCAGCGCATCTCATCATTTCATCACTTTCAGAAACAAAATATGCAAAAACATATTTTTTATTACATAACATCTTTTTCGTTTTTATCTTTTCATAATCTTTGTAATCAATAAGTAAAGTTGGATCTAAGACAGTAGTAGCACTGCAATTACATGTTTCTGTAATAGATTTTTTTAAAGAATCTTCTCTTACGGAAATGTAATCAAATTCATGTAAACATCTCCGAAAAATATCCTTCTCATTATCTTCAATTTTTCCGCCAAACAAACTTGCTGCATAAGAAATTTTTCTTCCATTAAATTTAAAATTCAATAAATATACTGGATCTAATCCACCAGTAATCCAGCTAGTCCATACTTGATCACTTCCTACTATCAAAGCATCATAATTAGCTTTTTCTAAATCTTTAATAGTTACAACCTTAGAATCTGAATTTAATAAATACCTATAAATAAAAAAATTAAAGTTATCATTCTGCTTTTCCCAAGCTGGTTGCATATATGGTATGTTTCTTTTAAAAGACAACTTTTTCTTTAATTCTTTTGGATGTTTGAAATCTGATAAAGATATACGCACTTTTAATTTTCTTTCATATCTTTTATCAATATTACTATTTCTATAATTCACAATTTTAACATCATGTCCTAAATCACTTATCTTTTTCTTTAATGCATATGCTTGCAATACTGCTCCATAATTATGTGCATTATGAAATGTTAAAATTCCAACTTTCATTACAATCCCTCCTTTTCACTATATCATTAACTATTGCTACAAAATTATTATAATAATTAATTTCACTATATTTTTTTACATTTTCTTTTGCAGCTATTGCCATCTGTTCCATTTTATTTTTATCATTCTTTAAATTAATAATTGCTTGTGACAAATTTCTAACCAAATTTTGTTCTTTATTTACTACAATTGATGTATTATTGTCTACATATTCTACCATACCCCCAGAATTAGTCACTATAGTTGGCAAACCTGCTGCCATTCCTTCTAGTACAACCAATCCAGCAGCTTCTTCCCATATAGATGGCACGCATTGTATATTCGCAATTGATTCATACATATATATTTTTTTATTTTCAATATACCCAGTAAATCTAATCTTATTTCTATTTTGATTTACTAAATTATTTACCTCATCTAAATATTCCGATTTTGTATCTTGACTAAAATTAGGACTACCTATAATTAATAATTTGATTGCTTTATCATTAATATTAAGAATTGATTGTATTAATTCTTTTATTCCCTTGACGTCAATAATTCTTCCAACGTATAAGACTATAAAGTCATTTTTTGAAAATCCCAATTTTTTTCTAAGTTCCAATTTTTCTTTTTCTGAAATTGATTTATCAAATTTACCAATATCTATTGAATTTTTTAACACATAAGAACGGACATTTTTATTACTAGAATTCTTCAAATACTGCTTTGTGACGAAATTACTTACTCCAATAATATTTCCATATCCCTGTGAAACTTCTTTCGAAGGTAGAAAATGATGATGTACATGAATTGCCAATTGCTCAGGGTCATATATATCTAAACAAATATTCGCCAACGCCATATAATCTCCTCCCTCAGCAATTATTAAATCAAATTTATTTTTTTTATCATGTATAAATTTAGATATCTCACCATAATGCAGTTTTAATCCATTTAATTCAATTTTAAATAATTTTCGTAAAACCCTAAAAATAAAATATTTAATTTTATTTCTAATTTTTTCAGGATAAGTCCACATAAAATGTGTGTACTTGCAATTCATTTTCTTCACTAAAGCTTCAGCTTTAGAATTATATCTGCAACATATGGTTAAATCCATAAGACCATATATATTATTTAATTTTGCTAGACTTGTCATTAAGGTTTCTATTGCTCCACCACATACAGCGGGTACTGGGAACGCATTTGGTAAAACTAAACATATACTTATCAAATTTTTTTTCTCTGACATTATATTTCTCCTCTTAAAAATATATTATCAATAGTGTATCAATTTTATAATTATTTATTTGTAATATTAATAATGCATTTTACAAATTTATGAACAAGCTTGTACATTCGCGAACCAACTACAAAGGTTGTACCATTTATTTTAAATCGCAATGATGTCCTTCTACTTACTATTTTAAAATATGTTTTATTGAATTTTTTCTTTAATTCTTTATATCTTTTTTTGTTTTCATATTTTAACATATCTAAACTATCTTCTGCCAACAAAAAACATCCTATGCAATTAGATAACGTTTTTTCAGCTAACCATTGCTTTTTTATATTATAAAAATACAAACTTCTCAAAATATATGCTTCAATAACATCCATTCGTTTTAATGAAAACGGCTGCTTCATAATGCTGTTACTTCGTTGTACATAATAATAATATTTTTCGCTCATACAACTTATTTTTTTACATTGAGAAACAATTCTATGAATAATAAATTCATCTTCATGAATTTTTTTACTATCATATCTTTCGCTTTCAAATAAACTACGCTTATATAATTTATTCCATGCTACTACACAATAAACACAATTATTTGCATAATAATTTTTCCAAAATATATCTTCATCCCATATATCATCATTTCCATGGTATAATTGAGAATTTATGATATTTCCATTCTCATCTACCATCTCAATATTACTTATAACTAAGTCAGAATTATCTTGCTTTATTCTTCTATATAATGATTCAATCATATTGCACTTGATATAATCATCACTATCAACAAAAATTAAGTATTCTCCACTTGCTATATCTATTCCTGCATTTCTTGCATCTGCTAATCCACTATTCTTTTTGTGTATAACTTTAATCCTTCTATCAATACTCTTATACATTTCACATATTTGTGGACATTTATCAGGTGACCCATCATCCACTAATATTACTTCCAAGTTTTCATATGTTTGGCTTTGAATACTTTTTATACATTTTTCTAAATATATTTCAACATTATAAATTGGTACAATAACAGAAATTAAATCTTTCATAATAAATTAAATCCTTTCATATTCTTCAAGAAAGCAATATAGAAAATACACATACATGAAATGAATCTGTAAATAAAACACTAGCTAATTAATATAATCGATGAACTCACTTGGTCCTGCTCTATATCTTTTACAGATAATCTATGAATTTCCAATAACCATCTGCTATAATTTTCTACATACTTACTTGGTATTTCATCTATTCCAAAACTTGGAGCATAGGCTATCCTTTTATATGGCGGTGCAAAAGTAAGAAAATCTATTGAAGAACCATATCTAAATATTGGGTTCCATACCTGATCGCTTCCAACTATGAAATAATCAAATTCATCTGCTAAAGCTTTAGATATATTAGATTGTGATACGTGGTAGTTTGTTTCACAAATATTGTTCTTAGTAAATTCTTTAAAATCTTCAAGCCGTTTTTTTATAGAATCTTCTATATGTCCCTTATGTATCTTATACCATACTTTATCCTTTATCTTTTTACACACAATCTTAGTCGGCATATTTTTTAATTTAAAAAGTTTGGTTACTAAACTTTTTTTACTTTGACTAATATGTTCTTCACTCTCAACATCAGTAATTATTGTTTTAACTGACAAACCCATAGCTTTTAATACTTCTTGAGTTGCATAGTTTTGCAATCTATTTCCATAATTGTTATAGTCATTTATTGTTATTATAGCTGCCTTATCCATGTTACCTCCATAATATAAACTATTAATTAAGTGTAATAATTTAATTGAACATTATATATATTTTACATAAAAACATTTTAATTATTGTTTTAATTTTTTCAGTTTTTGTAAAATACCTATTTCTAAACAAAATGGAAAATTTGCTTATACATTTCATATATTTATCTGTATATGCTATAAAATTATCTTTGTCCTCTTTAATATTACTAATTTTCAAGAAATAATACACAGTACTTACTATTCTTTTTGAATAATAATATTCATATGCTTCTGATAATGTATCTTTATGAAATTTATTTATTATTTTTCCTACCATATAAATTGAGTCAATATAATCTTCAGTATTTGTGACTGTTTTACTACTAGTTGTTGATCCTTTTCTTATTACATAACTATAAAGTTCTTTATTGATAAATCTAATTTTATTTGAGTTAGCAATTAAAGCTGCAATTGTTGGAATATCTTCATATTTCATATTTCCTGGATATCTTATATTATCAAATAATGACTTCTTAAACATTTTATTCCATGAAAATCCTTCAATTGTGTTTGTAACTAAAAATCTCCTCATGCATTCTAAATTACTAATTATTTCATCATCGTTTAAAACAACATTATCATCTCTTATACGTTCTCCAAATTCATTAACATACTTATAATTACATATAACCATGTCTAAATCTTTATCGATAATCTTGTTATACATTAATTCAAACATATTTGGTTCTATATAATCATCACTATCTACAAAAGCTATATAATTTCCTCTACAAATGTCTAAGGCTGTGTTTCTTGCAACTCCCTGACCTTCATTTACTTTGTCAATTACAATTATATTATCATACTTAGATTCATAATCTTTCAATATACTTAAACTCTTGTCAGTAGAACCATCATTTACTAAAATAATTTCTATTTCATTAAATGTCTGATTTATTATGCTATCTATACATTTATTCAAATATTTTTCTGTATTATACACTGGTATTATTACACTTATCTTTATGTCCATGTATGCCTCCATAACAGTCATGCTAACGCATTATGTATTTATTCTTCATAACAAATTCGTTATTTATAGTGACCTACAACAACTTATTTTTCAGTATGCTTTTATATAAATTAAGGATTTCTATCGTATGTTTATTCATTATGTACTTAAAGTCCATTTTTAATATATTTTCATTTATTTTACATAATAACGTTCTGTCATATATTAAATCAGTAATAATCCTACCAATATCTACAGGATTCGGATTAACTATTATACCAGTTACATTATTAGTTATTATGTCTTTCATTCCAACATTATTAGTCACCATTATTGGTACTCCAAATGAAAGTGCTTCTAATCCTACAAAACCAAATGTCTCCCTACACTTACTTGGTATAACCAATAAGTCTGTATTATTAAAGATTTTTTCTAAAGAATCATAACTGTATACCCCATTTAAGCATATATTAGGGTTGATGTTAGTAAAATCATTACTATTATTTCCATATATATTTATACTCCAATTATCTATACCTTTTGTAAATAAATCATCTGCTATTTTTTTTAATAGAAAAAATCCTTTATAATCTGCTGTAGGTCCCAAATAACTTATTTTTAATTTACTCTGACAATTGAATACTTTTTTTATTCTTCTATCTCTAATATCACTATGGGAAATGTTTATAGTCTTGCCATCAACCTTTATATATTTTTCATATTCTTGTCTTGCTACATTACTATTAAAATGAATGTAATCAATTAACCTTAGAATATCCAAATAATATTGCCTTAACTTTACATATTCTTTTGATTTTTTTATATTATCTATTGCTAAATTTTTATCCACACACAAGATATCCTTATTATGATAACTCAGCGATTTATTTTTTCTAATATATTTATAAAAATTAAAAATATATTTGTTTTTCTTAATAGTCTTACAAAATGTTGATTTCTTTAAGCGAATTATCCTGCTTGATTCTGAACTATTATTACATATGCAACATTTTTTCCCATTGTTGTAATCCTTACAAACTTCATTTTTGTAATCAAATAAATTAATTTTCGGACAAATTCCAAAATAATCATGAGTTGTAAAAACAGTTTTTATGCCATAAAACTTTGAAGCCTCTATTAATTCTTTATGCAAACCCATTAATGAATGAATATGTATTATATCAGGCTTAATGCTAGCTAAAAAGTCATAGTATGTCCCTTTGTTATTACATTTTTTATAAAAGTCGCATGGAGAATTTACTCCAGCTGTAGTTACTAACTGTGGATTTAATACTTTATATACTTTAATACTTTCTATAAACCTATCAAAGACAACTTTAGTTTTACTATATAGGTTGTATTCACCTGGATATAAAATTGAAACTTCATTACCTTGGTTCATTTGTTCAAAGCTTAAATCATATGAATATTTAGGCAACCCTCCATCCCAATTCGAAGGCAACCCAACCGTATAGTGGAGTATTCTCATTATTTTTACACTCTCCTAACTGAATATCTACTTTATGCCTAATTATAGTTCTAACTTTATTATATATATTTGTAAATATATCATTATTGGGTATATTAGATACATCCATGTTTTCTTAAAGTTTTCTTAAATTATTATAGTTTTATTATTTTTCTCGGCTCCAATTACTGCTGTTCCTAAACTGTCATCAAACATCATTTTGTTGTGAATTGTTATCTAGTTCTTCACTCCTTTTAACATGATATGAATTAACAATAACAAGTCTGATTCCTAAGTTTCTAAGGAAGTCACCTAAATTAAATCAACAATTCCCTGTAGGCTATAATTCAAAAATTATACTGTCTTTTCTATGTTCAGTAGTTACTGATTGTGCTCATTCTTCAAATATTTTAAAGCCTTCTAAAGTGTTTTCAAAAGATTGTATTTTACTTAGTTCTATGCCTCTGTAATCAAAAGTCCTTGCAAATTGAACTTTCTTTCCAATATCAATTCCTATAACTAAAGTTTTTTCTGTAATTGACATAATCTTTTCATTTTGTTTATAAATTCATATTGAGTATCTCCACCAATAACTATTAATTAGGGATAAGGCTTGCAATTCCTTATATCCCGTATTTTATCAGTATGTGATCTTTTTCAAAGTTCATTTTACTTTATAACAGGAATGCTTCTTATTAAAACATACTGAAAAATGATTATTATCATTGTTTTTTATAATTAATTGATACTAAAACTAGTATCCAAAATATAAAGCTATCTATATAACTATTTGTAAAAAAATGACTTTCAAATACTGAATAATACAATTGTGCTATGAATAAACTTTTAGTAAAAGTACTAAGTAATGTATTCTTACTGTTTTTAAAAATATAGTAAGCTACAATAATAATAAATATTATAGATAGAGTTAATCCTACAAAACCGCAAGTTATTAACATATATAAATACCAACTATCTAGATATGGAGTTCCTCCATACATCATATAAAGAGCAGGCCAATAGGCTCCTATTCCAAATAGTTGTTTGTTATACGAAAACAGTATTGGTATATTAATCGTATAATTTGATAACCTGTTAGTATCATTAATGATATAAGATAAATCTATATTTTTAAAATATTTTATAAGTTCACTACAAAAAACCATAAAGAATATAAGCCATAAAAATTTCAAAAACCATGATAGATATTTTCTTTTTTTTAGATTTTTCTTAAATTCTATCGTAAAAAATATTAGCAAAAATAGAACTAGTGATGTTATTGCTGCACGTGAAGCTGTTGATACAAGTACAACTGTAATTATGAAATTTAGTATTAACATCGTTATATTAAAAATAAGATTATTATATGACTTGCACTTAAATATATAAAAAGACAAAATTAATGAAATGTAACATATTAATCCCATAGTGTTATAGTGACTTAATCCATAACTATTTCTATATCTGCTTGTATTGTTAAAAATCGACATTATCTGTCTTACACCTTCAAAATTATCAAAGTTACTAAAATATGTATATAAAGTAAAAATAGAGATTATCAAATACGTTATTAGAATAATTTTATTTTCACATTTTTTGTTAGCTACATAGGATGTTATTAAACATATACTCACTATTACTATAAAGTTTTTAATTACAACTTTTAACGATTCACCCACATACCAGTAATTGATGTTTAATAATTGATATACCACAAATAATAAAAGCATATAAATAAAAATTATCCTTATATTTTTATTGCTTAAAACTTTTATCTTATTTCTAACGTTAAATAAAAACAGTAAAGATATTAATATGCACAAAGATATTATCCATATTAAGCTAAACGTATTATTATTATCATTAATAAGTAGTAATAAATAAGAAATACATACCATTATGTAACTTATATCCACTAAAAGCATTATTGTTCCTCTCTTTACTAATTTATTCTTTATAATATACATTAAAATTTAAACATATGCTTTGCAATTATAAAAATTTTAATATAAATCATACAAAATTTATTAATTACAGATTTTAAATAAAAAGTACATTTTCATTTGCATAAGCACTTCTTTTATAACACCTTATATTTATGTGCATCCATTATACCTTGAATTATTGCCATAGCTTTGCTAAATTGAAATTTAATTATGTACATAATTATTTTAATGAATCTTGAAGTAAAAAAAAACACATTAGATAAAAAAAAGTTAGACTTCTTAACTCTTTCTCTATACCTCTTCATAAAAATAAGTCTATTTCTAGTACACCATCTTATTGAAAAGGATGACTGTTTTCCGCCACCTGATGTTCCCACCTTATGGTATATTATTGATTTAGGATTGTATACTATGTCATATTTGTTTTCACTTACTTTAACACAAAAATCAACATCCTCAAAATACATAAAATAATCTTCTGGCAACATCCCAACTTCTTCAAAGACTTCCTTTTTTATTAACATACAGCAGCCAGTCACAAAATCACATTTTATTTCTTGTTCACATATATTATCTTTCTCTATTACAAAATGTTCACCAATAAATTTAAACCAGTTAATCCTTCCACCGCAGTACCATATTTTGTCTTTTTGCGGAAAATTCATTATTTTGCATCCAACTATTCCGGCATTTTTATTGGTTGAAAATGATTTTACCATATACCCTAAAAAATCTTTTTGTACTAATGTATCGTTATTCAATAAAAGTATGTATTGTGCACCATCTTTCAATGCATACTGTATTCCAATATTATTTCCACCTGCAAATCCCAAATTATGATTAGATTTTAAAATAATAGTATTATTTAATTCAGAACTAATTTTTTCTAAAGAATTATTCGTAGAAGCATTGTCCACTATAATTATTTTAAAATTAGAATAAGAAATTTTTTTCAAACTATGCACACACTCAATTGTATCCTTATATCCGTTGTAATTTACCAATATTATATATACAATAGGCATTCCTTATCAGCCATCCTTTATTAAAGTATAGTAATATCTATATACTAGATATTTTAATTATAAAAATAATCCTAATAACCTGTCTAAACCCTTTTTATTTTTAAAACTTTCACTAAGTAATTTAGAAAAATCGCCAAAGCTATTATCGTTAATTTCATAACAGTCTAATATTCTTTTTTTACTTTTCATGCCATTTAGTGCTCCTTTTAGAATTCCATGTAACTTTTCAGGAATATATTGAGGTTCGCACCAAAATTTAGCAACAATATTAATAATCCTCCTTGTATAATGTAGTCATAACATTCGATAGAAAACTATCATGATTCCTAACGAACATTAAAACTCATATCT
>NZ_JAJNKE010000059.1:17213-17293 GCF_021043395.1 Clostridium guangxiense | reverse complement strand
TCCTTGTTAGACTTTTTTCTAAAATTATATCATATATGCATATTTTTGTTTTTCTTAGGTTGATGGCTATGGGGCTTCGC
>NZ_JAJNKE010000059.1:0-17113 GCF_021043395.1 Clostridium guangxiense | reverse complement strand
CCAAACCTCGTGTATTATAGCGAGTGCTTAACATTTTGTTTTAGAAGGATAATGGGCTTCGCCCAAACCTCGTGTATTATAGCGAGTGCTTAACATTTTGTTTTAGAAGGATAATGGGCTTCGCCCAAACCTCGTGTATGATTATATTCTCATTCGTTTAATTTTAATGGTAAAGCATATAAAAAGCGCCATTCCATCAAAAACCCATTCTATAAGCGTAATCCACCAAACATAATATATAGGTCTTTTTAAAATATAAATAAAGATAAAAGTAAGTGGAAGTCTTATTACACATGATGATATAAACGTAACAATAAAAGGTGTTTTTGTATCTCCCATTCCTTTAAGTGCACCAGAAAAATTCATAGATAATGCTATAGCTGGTTGCTCGAATGCACCTATAGCAAGACATATAGATGCGTAATATATGATTTTCTCTTCACTTATAAAAAAACCAACAAGGAAATGAGAAAAGAATAAAAATATCACAGCAAAAAATGACATCATAAAAAAGGAGTAATAAAAACATTCGTAAGAACATTTCTTTAAAGCTTTAAAATTTCTTCTCCCGTAATTAATTCCTACAAGCGTGGTTACCGCTGCCCCAAAACCTGTACCAGGCATAAGAGACACTGCTTCTATTGAATTTGCAATTTCATTAGATGCAAAAGCCACAGTTCCAGCTCTCATTATTATGAATGTACATGCAAGCCTAGTTAAACTATACGCTGCTTCTTCACAAGAGGACGGTATTGATAATTTTAAGAGTTCAATTATTTTTCTCACCTTTATCTTAAATATTACATTTATATTTATAGCCTTAGGTACACGAGTGACATAATAATAATCTATAATGAATCCTAAAAATTGAGCCAAAACAGATGCTATTGAAACACTTAGTACAGATGATGTCCTAAATATGTTTGTAAATATAAATGTAAGATCAAATATCACTTTAAAAAATCCAACATATAAAGAAATTCTAAAAGGTTCCATAGAATTTCCATAACTTCTTAATATAGAATTTATAACATTAATATTCATACAAAAAAATAATGAAATCGAAAACATCTTAAGAACTTCACAAGTTTCTTTTAAATTTGCTCTTTTTACTCCTGATATAACAAGCATTTTTTGCACATTGAAAAAAATAATCGCTACTGTAATTGTTGATATTATTATTCCAAGTAAAAAACCCATCTCTGCATATTCTTTTGCCTTTATGTATTTTCTTGCACCATAACTCTGAGATGCCAAGGTCGTTATGCCTATGCATATACCTGTAAAAATAAAAATATTAAGGAAGGTATTATATATATTATTACATATTCCAAACTCTGAAACTTCACTTCCCCCTCCGTATTTCCCCACCAGCATCATATCTAAAATATATAAGAAATTATAAACTGTCAATTCTAACACTACTGGCAGCGATACATCTAAAACTTCTTTTATTATTTTTTTATCCCTCACCATTTACCTACCAAAGTTATTGCTCATATTTTAAAATATATTAAATTTAAAATATTTAATTACTTTTTATAGTATTTTTAGTGCACTTTTTAGGAAATAATAATGTTTGTATATTAAATTTCAAGAGGTGGTTAATTTGAAAAAAAAGGCAAGAGTTATACTGATTTTAGGGCTTATATTTTGTACAATATTTCAAAATATATATACTCCTAAGATAAATGCAGTTGTAAAAAATCCAATTATAGGACCAAGTAAAGACAAAGATTATAAAGAAATAGCTAAAACCGAAATTGAAAAGATATATGGTTTAAGATCAAAAGCATTTACATCCTTAGATTTAAAAAGTCTTGTTCCACTTTTCGACACCTCTAAAAACTACGGAAAATGGTCACTAGATCATGAAATTAAACGTATTAAATATTTATATGAATGGGGTTATAAAAGAAACATAAAATTTACAGATGTAGTCTCCTCTATAAATTTGAAAAAAGTTAAACATTCTGGCAATAAACTAAGTGTTTATTTAAATGAAGTACTAACATTTAACTATATGTACAAATCAGATCCAGATCCTGTTAATAATTCATTTTCTATTGGTTTGCGTCACAATATAGTTTTAATAAATAAAGAAGATAAGTGGGTCGTATATAATGATTGGTATACAGATTGCTTTGAAGATGCTTTAGATTTATACAATGGAGATTTAACAGTACCTGATACAAGTAAACTTAAGGCTTACAATATTGCAAATAGTCCTAAAAATGCGCAAGAAATGCTTTGGGGTAATGACAGAAGAATAAGGCTTGTTGAATATGCAGATAAATACTACCATAATTATAATAAGAAGTATATTGATTTCACAGGTATAGGAGGAGACTGCACAAATTTCGCCTCACAAGCTTTAAGCGATAAAGAAGGAGCTGCGCTTAAATTCAATGGAGGTTGGTATTGTTCCAAAGGACATGGAAGTAAAGCTTTTGTAAACACCGATGCTTTTAAAAATTACCTAATATATAGTGGAAGAGGTAGACTTATAAAAGTAGGAACTTTTGAAAATTTAGTTAAACAAACAGATTATTATCCTAATGGTGCTATTTCAAAATTAATCCCTGGTGATCTTGTAGCTTATGATAAGAAAAATAATATAGATCATTTTGCTATAGTTACTGGCTTTGATTCTCATGGATATCCCCTCATTAATTCTCATACAACAGATAGATATCACGTTCCATGGGATCTTGGCTGGGCTAACAGTAACATTAAGTTTCATCTTATACACACCAATTTGCACTAGCGAAATACTTTATGTAACTTAAACAATGATTGATGAATAGTATATTGTGTATCACTTTCAAAAGGGGAGTATTATGCAAATTTTTTCAGCAATACTATTTGTATTATCAGCTAGTACAGACAACTTTGTGGTTGGCTTATGTTATGGTATAAAAAAAATCAAAATAAATTTACCAATTAATTTACTCATAGCATTGATATCATCAATTGGAACAATTCTATCAATGGAACTAGGAAATATTATCGCTACTTTTGTACCTAATAACTTTACCAATATACTTGGGGGCAGCATTCTTATTTTAATAGGTCTTTGGGCTATGCTCAGCGAATTTAATGAAAACAAAAAATCCTCTAAAGCAGTTGAAAAAAATAGCCTATCAAATATAGAAGATATTCTTTCTAATCCAGAAAATGCAGATAAAGATACTTCTGGAAGCATAGATTTAAAAGAATCCTTTTCACTTTCTATTGCTCTTGCCTTAAATAATATGGGGCTTGGAATAGGCGCAAGCATAGCAGGGTTAAATATAATACTTACAACAATTTTAACTTTTTTTATAAGCATAATTACAATTTCCCTCGGTCTCACAGTGGGAAACAAATATTTATCACAAAAACTTGGTAAATATGCTGCTGTAATTTCAGGAATAATCATTATTTTGCTAGGAATTTATGAAATGCTAGCGAAGTAGCAGTATCTTAAGATGTTAAATGAAAACTATAAATCTAAGGCAATGATTATTAAAATACTTAGATATTTCAATCTGTCTGAGCTATAGCGAGTAAACATACACGAGGTTTTGGCTTTGCCAATTATCCTTCTATACATCAAGCAAGCACTTGCTTAAAATCACCACTTAGATTTATAGAATTTTTTTAATGTGACGAAGTATTGTTACTTCGCTCTTTATTTTCTTAAATCTCCACATTAAACTAGAAAAATCTTCTTTTATTATTGGTATACTAATACCTACATTCATAAGTTCATCTCCGTAAAATACCTCTTTTGTATCTATATTTTCATATAAAGCATTTTCATCTAATCCCTTAAATTTTAAAGTACGAATTACAGCAGCAGGCTGAGATAATATATTAAAATAGTAACCTACCATTTCTGATTTGTTCTTTGAAACAAAATTCCATGCTGCTTCATTTCTATCAAAAGGACTAAGTATTCTGTAAAAATCACCAAATTGAATAATCTCTCTTATTTCTTTATAGTTACTAACTTGAAGCTTTACAATTTCTTTTTCTTCTTTGGATAATTTAGTCAAATCAAGTTCATACCCTAAATTTCCAGACATAGCTACGTGCCCTCTTGTATTTATAGGTGTTATTCTACCAACCTGATGATTTGGTACAGTGGATACATGAGCTCCGATAGAACTAGTTGGGTAAATCATGCTTGTGCCATATTGAATTTTAAGTCTACATACTGCATCGGTGTTATCACTCGCCCAAGTTTGAGGCATATAATAAAGCATACCAGCATCAAATCTTCCACCGCCGCTAGAACAACTTTCAAATAATACATTTGGAAAACGTGATGTTATTTCCTCTAATACTTTGTACAGTCCAAGCATATAACGATGAGCCGTTTCTCTTTGCCTTTCTGGTGTAAGCACAGCTGAACCAACTTCCGTCATATGACGGTTCATATCCCACTTTACATAGCTAATAGGTGCACTATACAAAATTTTTGATACCGCTTCAACAATATAATCACAAACATCATTTCTTGATAAATCTAACACAAGCTGACTTCTTCCAAAGGTATAAGGTCTATTAGGAACATGTATACACCAATCTGGATGTTTTCTATATAAATCACTATTTTGAGAAACCATCTCAGGTTCAAACCATAAGCCGAAATTCATTCCAATATTGTTAATGCGATTTGCTAAATCCTCAAGTCCATCTGGAAGTTTATTTTTATCAACCACCCAATCTCCAAGAGAACTAAAATCATCATCTCTTTTTCCAAACCACCCATCATCTAATACCATAAGTTCAATACCAAGCTTTTTAGCCTCAGTTGCAATTTCCATTATTTTATCAGCATTAAAGTTAAAATAAGTTGCCTCCCAATTATTAATTAAAATAGGTCTTACGCTATCACGAAATTTCCCTCTACACAAACGACTTTGATAAAGCTTATTATAAGTCCTTGACATATCCCCTAATCCATTGGATGAATACACCATTACAACTTCCGGAGTTTTAAAACTTTCATTTTGTTCTAATAACCATGAAAAATCAAAAGGATTTATTCCTATAGATACTCTTGTATTTTTAAACTGGTCAACCTGAGCAGCTGCCACAAAATTACCACTGTAAATAAAATTAAATGCGTACACTTCACCATAATCTTCATCTGCATTTTTTTGAAGAAGAGCTATAAAAGGATCGTGCTGAGGACTACTTGAACCACGGCAGCTTTCAACAGTTTGAATGCCTGATACCAGTGGACGTCTATCCACATTTCTCTCATTAATATGAGCTCCATGAAATGTTAGCAAATCATATTCACTATCCCTAAAGTCTACACTAGCACTTAAAGCCTTAAGAATTTTGATCTTCTCATTTCCATTATTTTTAAACTCTGCAGAACGCGCAATGGCATTAAAATCTCTAAATACTGTATAACTTAAAATAACAGTTAATCCTATAAGTTTATCCTCCATAGTTATTTCAAGGGTTTTCGCTTCATCTTCACTTTCAACATAAACTGCTGGCAACCCACGAAGCTTCTCTTTTCCATCATAAATTTCATGCTTAACATACCTAAGATCTGTAATTGTAGATCCATTTTCAAGCTGGAGCTGATATGCCGGGTTTCTAAAATCTCCATTTCCATAAGCTGGATACTCGTTAGGTATAGTATCTAATGAAAAAGTACGTTCACTACAATTGGGATTTGGTGAAAATCCTCTATCAACAAAAATAATTGGATTACTCTTATGATAAGTTTTAATTTTTCTTCCCCAATATAAATGAGTTAAATATCCACCTTCCACAACCTGCATAATATAACTCATATTTTTGCTTTGTAAATGAAATATCTTTTCTTTGTCATCAAAATATATATTCATAATTTTTCCTCCAATTAATCGTTTTCAATATATTCATAAATAATATATTGCTGTATAATATTTATATTAATTCAATTTTTATTACAGCACAAGAATAAAAAAAACAACTGGAGGGTAAAATATTGCTCAATAATTTAAAACAAACCTCAATAGGTTTTAACTTTATATCGCCAGTATCACTTTTGACAATTAGAGGCCTGGGATGGCAAACTGTTACTTCACATGATTACATATGGAATGGAAAATACCGTACTGATGAACACTGCCTTATACAATACACCTTAAGTGGAGAAGGTGAACTTGAATTTAATAATACTACCTATAAGCTAAAGCAAGGTGATGCTTTTATTGTAGAGATTCCAGGTTCTCACTGCTATAGGCTGCCAGAGCACTCAAACAGCTGGGAATTACTATATATACAATTTTCCAAAGAAGCTCTACCTTTCTGGAATCAGCTAATCGCTTTAACTGGGCCAGTATTTTCAATAAAAAATAATTCTTCTATAGAAAAATTAATGTGGAACATTTATGAAATGTCAGTAAATAATGACTTCCAAGATGTCTACCAATGCTCAAAGTATGCCTATGAATTAATAATGAACCTTATAAGCCATTTTCACAAAGAACAGGAATATAAGGTACTTCCATCAAGTATAGAAGTTTGCAAACAATTCATTAACCATCACTATAACACACAAATTGGTTTAGATGATATGGCAAAAGTGGCCCAAATTTCTAAATTTCACTTAACACGCAAATTTGAAAAAGAACTTGGCATTACGCCAAATAATTACTTGATTAAAATACGCCTAGAAAATTCAGTTAAACTTCTAACCTCGCAAAACAACTTAACTCTTGAGGACATAGCAAAAAATGTAGGCTTTTCATGTGCTAATTATTATGGAAAAGTTTTTAAAAAGAAATTTGGAGTTTCACCTGATGAATTTCGCAGGAACAGCAATTCCTACGAAATAAATAGAGTTTTATCTGAAAAATAGATTTTATAAATCTTTATCAACATTTTTTAACATAGCTAAATCTAATTTTCAAAACCAGTTAAAATATCTTCTCCTTTTTCACATATAACTTTATACAATCCAAAATCTATAACCGCATATACTAGTGAAAGTGAGGTAAATGTAGCAATAAGATTAAACTTTGAAAATACTACAATAGCAATAGTAGCAGCCCCCATAGCAAGCGCAGGTATAACAGCAAATAAAACATTTAAATTTTGCTTAACAGCCTTTTGCTCATTGTCCCATTCTAACTTTGGCATCATTATATCAATTAAAATTCCTATTGTAGCCGAAAAAGCTATTCCAAACACTCCTAGAATTATGCATAATATTGCCAAATACATAGGAAGCTTCATTACTATGACTGCAGTAATTACAAAAAGTATATGTCCTCCCAATGCTATAATAATTCCTGAAAGTATCTTCGCTGTAATCTGCTGCTTATATGGAACAGGTATATACTTCATAATAAAAAAGTTATCTCCCTCTCTTGAAATTGAGGTACAAGTAACGCAATTCATAGCTCCAATAAATACGCCAAAGGCCGCTGCTATACTCATAATTATTGGATAATTTGAACTTCCATTAAAAAGACTTAATAACTGATCTTTTGATGGTCCATTTTTTTGTGAAGAACTAAAAAACATTGGCATTATTATAATCAAAGGATATATTATATCTGGCATTACACAATTTATAAAATAAGCAGGTGTCCTAACAAGCAATTTCAATTCCTTAATGGTATATGACATAACGACTGACTTTCTGCTAACCACCCTGGATAGTTCTTCCTTATTCATAGTTTTTCTCTTTGAACCGGATTCAGAAAGTCCTACAACTCCCTTTAAATAAAAAGCCTTGCTTAAACTCAAAATTATAACAAAGCTCAAAATATTTATTAATACAAAAATTATTAGCTGTAAAAAGCCATAAAAATTACTAGAATTAATAAGCGCATCGGCAGCAATTCTGCCACCAGGGAAAATACTTCCTATCTTTTTACTTAAGTTTCCTATATTATTTGAAAACTCACTTGAATTTCTACCATTCATTCCATTAGCAAATATATTAAATCCAAATGCAAATACAATTCCAATTATTCCAGCTAAGACTTTAAAAAGATCTTTACTTTTTGACAAATTTACTAATGGCATTATTACAATGCTTAACAAAAGTGCTACACACAGCGGTAATATAGGTAAAAAAGCCATAAGAATTACACTGTACACATAAAACAAAGGGTTTGCTGAAGAGTTAATTCCATATATAAGTGTACATGGTATTAAAATAATTCCCTCAATAAAATATTCGTATAAAAGTGTCACTACAAACTTACTTGCTATAATAGTTTCAGGTTTTATTGGAAGCGGCAGCAAGTAATCTATATCCTTTGAAAAATAAAATATATTCATTACATAAAATACACCAAAGAAAAAAATTACAAATGCCATACATGAATAGTTCAAAACTAAAAGCAATGACTGCATATTTACTGATCTCAAGCTTTTATATAATGGTAAATTAAGACTACCAATAGAGAAAGCTAAAATTACAAATAAAATTATTCCTAAAAATATTCTGTATACACTGCTATCTGACAATCCATTTTTTTTTCTTCCGCTTCTCATATCAGAGCCAAGCATAAGATATTTAGTTAGCACAAAAAATTTATTTATTTTCATCTTCCACCAACTCCAAAAACATTTTTTCAAGGGAACTCCCTTGCTCTTTAAGACTGTCCTTCATCTCAGCTATTGTGCCACAAAATACTATTTTACCTTTATTTATTATTGCAATTCTATCACAAACTTTTTCTGCAACCTCAAGAACATGTGTAGAAAAGAAAACTGTCTTTCCACTATCAGCATGTTTTCTCATCATTTCCTTCAAATTATATGCAGCCTTAGGATCAAGCCCTGTAAGTGGCTCATCTAATATCCATACACTGGGATCATGAATCAAAGCACCCATTACAACTATCTTTTGCCTCATGCCATGAGAATAACTTTGAATTCTATCACTTAAAGCACTTTCCATATCAAAGTATTTGCTTAAATCCTCAATTCTTTTTTGCCTTACTGAAGTTTCAACATCGTATATATCAGACATAAAGTTTAAATATTCTATTCCCTTGAGCCTCAAAAACATATCTGGACTATCTGGAACATATCCTATTTTCTTTTTAGCCTCCAAAGGTCTTTCATTTATATCTATATCATCTACCTTAATGCATCCAGAATCATTCTTTATTATACCCATAATCATCTTTATGGTTGTACTTTTTCCTGCACCATTAGGTCCTAAAAAACCAAATATCTCACCAGAATTTATGGTTAAATTTAAATCTTCAACTGCATTGGTTTTTCCATTGTAGGTTTTAGTTACATTGGTAAGTTCTATCATATTATTTTCCTCCACAAAATAAATTTAATAATTGTTATAGAAATTGTATAACAATAATAACAATATTTCAATATATATTTTATTTATTTTAAAAGTTTAAAAATAATGTGCAGTAAATGATTTATAATTATTGATATCACTATACTATAGATAGACAACTTGAAACTTTAAAATTGCAATCTCCAAATTTATCCTGATAAACTGGAAGTTGATTCAGAGCACAGAGTACAAAGTACAGAGTACAGTGAAGGTGGATTTACCTTTCGTTTCTCTCAGGTAAATCTTAGAACTTAATAGTGTCAGCTACGCTGAGCACTATATTTTAAGCGCTTTGCGTGCATTAAGTTTAAGATTTTTTGTAGCGACAGCGGAGAAAAATCATCCTTCACTGTACTCTGTCCTCTGTACTTTGTACTCTGAGTTAAATTCCAGTTTATGGCGATACACTTGGTATTAACAATTTTAATCTTCCAAGTTGTCTATCCATACTATTGAATATCCTTTAGTGATTCTTTAAGCGTTTTAGCCGAATTGTGAAGCTGATCTATCTCCTCTTTCTTTAACGGTACCTCTAATATCTGCTTTACTCCAGTTACACCTATAATAGAAGGTACTCCCATATATATTCCATTTACTCCATACTGACCATTTAGTAATGAAGAAGTTGTTAATATAGAATTCTCATCTCTTATAATAGCTTCAACAATTCTCCTTACTGCCAATGCAACTGCATAATAAGTTGCTCCTTTTTTCTTAATAATCTCATAAGCTGCATTTTTAACTTTTTCATGAATATCAAATTTAAGTGAACCATCGCATTTATTGCATGCTACTTTGCAATATTCATTTACGTCCATTCCAGCTATATTTGTAAGACTCCACGTAGCAATTTCTGAATCTCCATGTTCACCCATAATATAAGTGTGAATATTTCTCGCATCAATTCCGAAATGTTCACTGAGCATATATCTAAACCTTGAAGTGTCAAGAACAGTACCAGAACCTATAACTCTTTCCTTAGGAAATCCCGATAATTTATAAGTTATATAAGTGAGTATATCAACAGGATTCGAAACAACAAGTAAAATGGCATTAGGATTATACTTTACTACTTCTGGAACAATAGATTTAAATATATTATAATTTTTAGATATTAAATCTAATCTTGTCTCTCCCGGTTTCTGCGCTGCACCTGCAGTTATAATAACTATATCTGATCCCTTCGTATCCGGATAATCACCAGATTTAACATCTACAGGTTTTACAAAGGCCGCTCCATGTGCTAAATCCATTGCCTCTCCTTCAGCTTTATCTTTATTAACATCAACTATGACTATCTCAGATGCAAGTCCACCGTTCATAATAGCAAAAGCAGTAGACGAACCTACAAATCCAGCACCGATTATAGAAATCTTTGTATTCTTATTCATTTCAATCCCTCCAAATATACTTTATTTTCTCCCAGTCCACAATATTTTATTCGTGATTAATCTTTGTCTTAACAATATTATATACTAATTAATAATAATTATCAACAAATTTTATATGGATAAGCTACTTTTTGTTTTCGTTCAGCAAAGTTGAACATCATTAATTCCTTAGATTTCATGTAGTACATCCATATCACCATATAGTAATGAAATCATATAATATCATGTATGTAATTTATAAATAATTGGAGGCTTTATTATGTCTTTAAAACCAAAAAGGAAAATATTAGTAGTTTCCTTATCCATCGTTTTAATTTTAGCTGTTGCTTTAGGTTATATTAACTTTTTTAAACCGCAATCTTCTGTATCCACTACTAAAGTAAAGCCTACTAAAGCATTAAAAAGCAAAAAAGATTCTTCTACAACTAATTCTTCCACAAGCACTACTGCTAATGAAACAAATACAAGTAAAACTATTAGCTCTAAACCAGAAAAAAATACTACGCCTTCTCAAAATTTATCCTCTACTGTTAAGCAAACAGTTTTACCTAAGCCAGCGCCAGCACAGTCATCAAAACCTTCTAATTTAGTAATTTCTGATAGCAATATAAGAACTTTGCTGTACAACGGAGATATAGCTGTAAGAAACTTTTATTCATCGGCTTATTTTAAAAATTCTAACACTAAAAATCCAATTAATTTAGATAATAAAACTTATAGTGAAATGGTTCCAGCTATAACTAGTTATAACATGCTACAAGACTTCATGAGAAAAAACTATAATTTAAATTCTTACTATACGGAAACCTTTATAAGAAAATTCATGGACGAAACCTTCAGATATATTAATGGTAAATATTATATACTTGTTGGTAACTATGGACTTATGCTTCATTATGGCAATACTTTTAAAGTAGTATCAAAAGTTTCTAACGGAAATATACTCTACCTTAAAATAAGTGACTATGCAGATGGTGATACCTCACCAAGTGTGATGAATGTTGCCTTATACTATTCAGGCAAAAACTGGCTTATTTATAAATTTGATGATTGGGGAATAGCTTCTCTTGCAAATTAGCAAATAAGCTCTGTATATTTTTTCAAATTTATGTTATATTTTATCTATATATAAACTTGAAGGTTATTAGTACGGAGTGAAGAATATGAATAATAAAGATATACTTGCTAAATATATACCAATTGCAGAATTTATTTCAAGCATCCTAGGTGATAATTGTGAGGTGGTAATACATGACATTACCTCCCCCAACAATTCTATAATTTTTATAAAAAACGGCCATCTCAGTGGTAGAAAATTAGGCGGCCCCTTAACAGACTTAGTGTTAAATATAATTCAGAATAAAAGCTATAAAGATAAAAACTTTGTTTCCAACTACAAAGCTATTGGTAATTTTAAGACTTTTAGATCTGCAAGTTATTTTATAAAAAATGATAATTCTGAAATAATAGGTGTCCTATGCATAAACATAGACACAGAGCCTTATAATAAGGTTAAGCAATTAATGGACAGCCTAAGTTTTATATCAACAAATTCAATAGATAATAAAAAGAAAACCCTTGATACACAGGAGCAATTTTATGATAATGTTGATGATCTTCTATATATGATGGTTCAAAAAACAATATCAAAATCTAAAATAGCACCCGATAGAATGTCTTCAGATGAGAAAATTAACATAGTGAAGAGGCTTTGCGATGAAGGCGCATTTAACTTAAAAGGCGCAGTTTCTGAAGTCGCCAAAGCCCTCCAAGTGTCCGAGCCAACCATATACAGATACCTAAATAAATATAAGTAATCATACACGGGGTTTGGGTCTTTAGACCCATTATCCTTCTTGAACTTAATACTATTACTCTCTTAATACACGGGGTTTGGGCCTTTAGACCCATTATCCTTCTTAAATTTAATATTATTACTCTCTTAATACACCATATGGTCATAATTATAGACATATATACATCTGGGTTATTTAAGGTTATGAAAAAAAACCGTCAATCAGTATTACTTTTTTATTGACGGTTTTTGTTAGCTTGAGCACTTAATTTATTTTCTGATCCTTAAGTGCTAATAATATAATCTGCTATTACAATTTTCCTTGATAAAAAGATATTCCATCTCTTTCATCAAAGCCTAATTTTTGAGAAGCTTTAAGTGAAGGTTCTTTTCTAACATACATTTTATAACCAACAGATCTAAAACTTACCTCTCCACATTGAGTTGAAATTATCCACTTCCACTCTATGGTTTTATCTATATATTTGTGATTTTTCGGCTGTCTTGCTTCTTCTCTATAAATAGTGTCAATTTCAATCGACAAATCAGAGGATATGTCAATCTCTAGATCATATACATTTTCAAATACTAGCGTAGTAGGTGCTATCCAAAATTTATAATATGGATTTTTCTTATCTGTTGGTGTTACCCATTTAAATATATAATCAATGTCAAACATCAATTTATAAGCATGTTTTTGAAAAGCCATAGCATAAATACTGCAGTCATGCCATTTCATCTTACTAAAATCATCTTCTGTCAAAATCCACTTTTTCAAATTACTCATTTCTTGAATTTCTCCTCTACTTTAGATTAATAACAATTTATTTAGGAATTTCCCAAGAAAGAGGTACCCTTACCTGGTACTGTTTTATCATGAACATGTGGCATAAGTTCTTTTCCTGTAAATGTACGCATCAAGGTTAGCTTGAATGTACTTTCTAAATTCTATGAAAATGTATCCCTTATTATCTAGTTTTTAATTATAATAAGTTATGTTGTTAGAATACTAGTATTTGTGCAGCTTATTTTTAAGGATGTTCTCTAATTTGTGCATACTCAAGTATAACTTTTTTTGTATAATGAGATGCCTGTTTTTCTAAACCTATATCTGTTAAACGAATGTCATTTATCCACTGAAAATAATGCGTTAATTCATGAGCAATAGACCCCAATATCGCTGCTAGTGCGTCATCCTCTCCCCATTCCTCGGTCATCTGGTGAAAGTCACCAGTAGCAATTTTAATAAATGGTTCATCTATTTTACTAAATGGCTCAAAGAAGGTCGCCGAAACAAATTCTCCATCAGAGGCTTTAATATATGGAGTACTTTTGAAATAAATAACAATCCTAACTGGAAAATAATATTTGCTTCGTATCCAATTTCCAAAGTCAATACATGCTCTTCTAACATTTTTGTCAACATCTTTTTGGAATCTAAACCTTAATCCCATACGTCTCTCTTTCTTACATATTTCCTTATTGTTTTTCCAGTTGGTTTTTTTCCAAATATCCATAAACAAGTATTCCTCCATAAAATTTAATATTTTCTGTGCGTTTTTCCTGGCGTATGTTTAGGTAAAGGTTTTGCTCTTCTATTAGGATTATTTTTCCAATTAGGCTTTTTCCTTTTTTGCTCTTTCCTTTCTCTACCTTGCTTCTTTTGATTCGGTCTTGCATAAGGATCTGAGTTTGATTTGGTTTTTGCAAATGAAATGCGACCAACTTTACTTCTCACATATGATATACCCTTGTAAGCGCCATATACTAAGACAACACCTATGGTTATACCTAATACAACACCTCCAATCCCCGGAACAAAATACAATGCATATGCAAAACGCCCATCATTATCAGCTTTATTTACTGAATTATTGTTGCAGTATGCAAACATATTATAATCTAACAAATCTTCATTTGTATCATCTAGCTGGTCAGTATCATCCGCATTAATAAACCTGCCCCACTCCGGATTATAGTATCTACTCTGCAAGTAATAAAACCCAGTTTCAGTATCATACCTATATCCTCTATACCTATATGGATTTAATACTCCTACTGTATCCTTTAAGCTTCCACTTATTGATATAAGTTTACCCCAAGTATCATAAGTATAGCTTACTACCTGCGTTCCTGTACTGTCAATAAGTCCTATTATATCTCCTTGTGCATTTCTTATATAATAGTAATTGTTACCATTAAGGTTCATTTTCAAAACATTATTTGAAGTACCATACTGATAATATATAGTGTTTGTTCCATCACTTTCAGAAGTTACTTCATCACCATTTAAGGTGTAATTTGTAGTGACTCCATTTACTGTTTTTGGGGTTCTTATGCTAAGTCATTATATTATGTGATATTATTTTTTCAGTTAAAAAAACGTCAACAAGTAGCCTTAGTACCTGTTGACATTTTATTGTTAGCTTTAATAAACTTTTAATTGTATATCTTATCTTTCGTACTTAGTCTTTTTTATAATAAGTTCGCTATTTTTTCTTTGATTTATTATTGCCAAACTTATATGCTGCATTTGCAAATATAACTATTAATAATATTACAAATAATATTAACATTACGCTAATAAATATTGGTTTAAGACTATCTGATAGCTGCGTATAATTATTTTGTATAACAATCGCTATTACAAATATCGTAGAAAGCAATGTCATTAATATTGTCATAATTAGTAAATATCTTCGTTCTTTTTTATCTTCTTTGTATTTTAAAGTAATTACAAATGCTATACCCATGCATAAAAACAATACAATCGCGATTATTGGGAAAGGTATTTTTTCTATACCAATGATTCTAATAATGAATATAAATACAAATACTATTACTATTGCTATAACATTTTTTCTATTCATAATTTTTCACCGCCTACATTTCATATATTACTGCTTTTTCCAAATATAATTTTTCACGCCTTCTGCAATTATCCCAGCGCCAAATCCAATTACAACTGTCCATCCAACTGGAAATAACTAATCCAATTCCAATTACTGCTGCAGACACTCCAACATCAATACCTGTCCTTCCCCATGCTTCACTACTGCTATAACCACTGTGAAAATTATCCCACACAGCAGCACCAGTGAATACGACACCTACTGCTCCTACTCTCTCTACACTACCTATCCCTCTAAGTGCATTTGCTCCTTTAACTGGTACCATAAACTCTAGTCCAGCACGTCTTAAAGCCCTATTAGTCGCTAGTGGTACAGCCTTAGGAATATCGCTTAATGCTGAGCTAATTCCACCCTCAATCCCAGTAATAATCGCACTTTTTCTAGAAGCATCTTAGATTATATTTTATCCATTATAGCTGGTCAGCTTATCCCTCCAGTTCACATCATCACAACCGTAATTTATAGTTTCTTCAATTTAAAAGAAACGTCAACAAATACTACTAGCACCAGTTGACGTTTTATCATTAACTCTAACTATATCTTATACTTACCTACATTTAATTAATTCTTAAACCATTCTTCAATCTTCTTGTAAATTTTAATCTTTATTGATTGATAACTTTTTAATAAATAATTTTTCAAATTTAATTAATAATGTTGCTCCTGATGCAAACAATATCTCATGTGATAATGTCTTATCATCAACTTCCAAAAATTCATCATAAGATAAATCATCAAAACCAACATAAAATTCTTTATTTCTAGAAAGAATATCACCAATTTTATTATAATTTAATGATATTTTTTTTATTTTTGTATAGTCCATTTGCCATGTATTTATTTCATTATTAATGATTAAAGAAATTTTAACTGGATCTTTAAACCCATATTTATCGTGATTAATCTTTATTTCTTTCAATTTATAATCATGAAAATTAGCTTCTTTTTCATATATTTTAAGAAATTTTTTACTAAACCGATATCTAATATTATTGAATACTGCTCTATATTCTTCAGCATTTTTATCCCATTTTTTTTCTGCAATTTCTCTTCTTTCCTTAACACCACAATTAATTTCTTCCCATAATTCATCCGTAAAATATCTCATTTTTATTAAACCTCCATATTACTATGGTACTGGTATTAAATTCCTTGGTGGAATTACTCTTGATCCCTCAGAAATTATCAAATATATAATTAAAGCTTTACCTGACAGCCCAATTATATTATCTTGATTTTGTTGCCATTTTTCATTATTTGCATCCCAATCCCAGCCTTTTCCTAAATCATTCATACGAGCATATCTCAGAGATGAACCTGACTTACTTATCGTACCAGTACTGTAATCATATCTATGATTCATTATTGCTAAAGATACTGCTAAATCATCGCCTGTATCACGTCCAGTCCCTGAAAATTCTGGTCTATCTCCATCCGCATCTGACATATTTACAGGATTATTCTTACAATAAGCATACATATTTGCTGATAGCAATTCACCTGGTGTCGCAGCTATCCCATCCGCATTAATAAACCTTCCCCACTCAGGATTATAATATCTACTCTGCAAGTAATAAAGCCCAGTCTCGGTATCATACCTATATCCTCTATACCTATACGGATTTAATACTCCTACTGTATCCTTTAAGCTTCCACTTATTGATATAAGTTTACCCCAAGTATCATAAGTATAGCT
>NZ_JAJNKE010000058.1 GCF_021043395.1 Clostridium guangxiense | reverse complement strand
ATACCATCAATAAAGCACCAGCAAAAGCTGGTGCTAATAATTAAAACTTTTTGGGACATTTTCAAAAATGCTTGACATATTTTCATAGAAATGTATTAATTAATTTTTTTACATGAAAGCAATAAATTTTTTTATGTAATGATATGGAGGAAAATATATATTTATGTACAATATTAATTAAAATGGTAGCTTTAAATTAATTATACAAAAATAAAAGGGGGATAAAATTAATTATGAAAAAAAATCTAAAGAATGGAATAATGACGGTAAGTACATTTTTTATAATGTTTTTATTAGTTGTGAATATTCCATTTACAAGCGTTAAGGCAACAACTACTAATAATAACTGGATAACATTGGATGAAGTGAGCAATGTATCAATAAATAAGGAATTTGTAGTGACTTTTTCAGGTGAAGTTCAAAATGATAAAATAGATGGCATTGTTATAGAAAAGGATAATACATATATTCCGGTTGAAATTAAAAAACTTGATACGAACAAAATAAAAATAACACCAGTAAATAATTATGATTTTAATTCAAGATATTGCATTAAGATTTTTTTAAGCAATGGGAAAAAATATTGTAAGTATTTTAATACTGTAAGTTCTACTGTATCCAATCAAACAGAAAATTTATTAAATAAAACTAATACCTGCGCTTCTCTTAAAGAGGGTGACAAGTATCCTATAGAATTATCTGAAGATGGAAAGATTAATATCACATTTAATCACAATAAATTGGTTGGAGAAACTGATACAGTATGGGATATAAGGGTTACTGATGAAGATGAAACTACTACTGTAAAAGAAATATATGTAAATGGTATTGAAGATAAAACTGTCGTTCCACTAGGTTTAAAAAAAGGCAAATATAATGTTATAGTAGAACCATATTTAAGAGAAAATTATTCATATTATGTAGGCAATCCAGATTATTATTCAACTTATGTTTTAAAAGTTCCGTACAGCATTTCTGTAGACTTTACTGGATCTGAATATTTTGAGCAGGAACCAGATGATGATATGGTGAGTGCTCAAGTTATAAATTTAAATCAACAGTACACAGGATATTCAAGCTCGCTTACAGATGATGATTATTATGAAGTCCAAGTTAATGAAGATGGGTATGTTAATGTAAATTTTTCACACGACAAATTTGTAGGAGAAACAGATGGTGATTGGAAAATAACTGTTATGGATGAAAGTAAAAATGAGTTTATGACTTTAATCTCAACAGGAATGGATGCAAATATAAATAGATATCTTGGGCTTTCAAAAGACAATTATTATATAAAAGTGGAGCCATACTTGAGAGAAGATTATTCATACTATGTAGGAAATCCCCAATATTACTCAAAAAATGTTGTGGATTCACCGTATAGTTTAACTGTAAATTATATTAAATCAGATAATTATGAAAAGGAATTTAATGATAGTTTGGATAAAGCAACCAATATAAATTTAAATGAAATGTATATGGGAAATTCTAATATGTTGACAGACAATGATTATTATAGTTTTTCTGTTAAAAATGAAGGGGATTTTAATATAGAATTTTCGCATGATAAATTTAATGGTGATTTAGATGGTATATGGAAGGTAACTGTTTTAGATGAATACAATAAAGAGATAAAATCTTTCACATCAAATGGTCTTCAACAGGATTTAAAAGAACAATTGAATTTGCCTATAGGTAATTACTATGTAAAAGTAGAACCATATTTAAGATCATATTCATATAATGCAGGCGATCCTAAGTACTATTCTGAAAATGTATATAATCAATATAAAATAGGAGTTTATCAGTAATAAAGCAGGGCACCTTTGCATAAGCAAAAGTGCTCTACTTTATTACTATGTATTGAAGATTTTAGAAATTAAAATTTTTAATATTATCTGAACTTAAACTGCTTATTGGACTGTTTCCTTGTATAAGCCATTTCTTTGAATTTTCATCGTAATACATTTTATATTCCCAATTATAGTTAGCTGCTTTTAAAGCATTATTTGTATCTGATTTATTGTAGTAAGCCTCATTCATATATTCAGAATCATCAATGCTGGCATAATATTTATTATCTTCTTTATATATTTTGATGCTGTTTAAATCAAAATTTGTTTTAGTTAATTTGCCGCTGTAAAGCTGATTAGAAGATTTCATATTATTTATATTTGATGTAAGTTTACTATTTTCCTCAGGAGAACAGTTAGCAAGTTTGCTAGGGTCAAGACTATTCATAGCTGCCATCCAGCCTTTATTGTAATCATTTATAGTATTCATAAGGGTAGTTTTTAGAGAATCATTAGTTAAATTTATTTTTAAATTAACAGGGTTAGTATTAAAAATTTTTTCTTTATCACTTTTGGCAGTTCCCCAAGGAAAAGTGACTTCTGCATATAGGGAAATTGATCCGTCTGTTGATACTGGGCCAAAGTCATCTATGTCATTTACCTTTAAGCCTGTATTTTTTCCATTTGCGTAAAGATAAGCATCGTCGTTGTCACAGGATACATTTATAAATTTTTCATCAACATTTAAATCAGCATTTATCATGTTACTGTCAAATAAATCTAAATCTAAATTCTTACTTAGAGTGGTGTATTTTTCTTTACATATGCCTTTGAGCTCATAACTGCCAGGCATAAGTGGTCCTATTTGTTTAGAGAAGCTTTTATTATTAATTTTATAAAGCTTTTTGCCATTCATAAAAATTTCTTCGTTTAAGCAATTTGAATTTATATTTATGAAATATGGATTTACTTCAAAAACGTAATTATTAAACAGTAAAAATTTTTTACCTTCCTTTTTTACTGTTATTATACTATTAGAATTAGTTGTGTCATTATTTAATGAATTTGTTATGGATTTTAAATATGAAGGATGTTTTTTTATGAGTTTAATAAAATTATTAATATTTGACGCATCAATAACTAGTCTAGGGTCTGATGATTTCATTATTTTTGTAAGTTTATAAGTATTGTTATTAGCTAAGG
Source organism: Clostridium guangxiense (assembly GCF_021043395.1). Classification (GTDB taxonomy): domain Bacteria; phylum Bacillota; class Clostridia; order Clostridiales; family Clostridiaceae; genus Clostridium_S; species Clostridium_S guangxiense. The sequence continues at coordinate 14,924 of NZ_JAJNKE010000058.1, read as the reverse complement.
CTTCGGTAAATTCTGAGATTTGTTTATCTTTACTTGTATAGGCTTGACCTATTTTTATTAATATTAGTGAACATAATAATAAAACACATATTAGTGCGATTAGAATTTTATGTGTACGAGAGAATTTTTTGTTTTTTAAATATGTATAAGTTTTATTAAATATTGAAGGTGAATAAAATTCATTTTTGTAAGAGGAATAATCTTCTTTCCCTTCAGAATTAGTAGGTTCTGTTGTTATCTTAGTTCCACAGTTTGAACAAAATTTTTTACCTTCATCTATTTTTGCTCCACAATTTTTACAATATTTCATGTTATTAAGTTCCTTTCCTAATGTTTATAATTTTATATTCTACATAAATTTTGTTTATCCTCTACAAAATCAAATAAATGTAGTAATATGTAAAAATATTCACTTTCAAATATTGATAAAATATTACTGTTTTAGTATAATCAAGCTATTAATTGCTTAGGGGGAATATAAAATGCCAAATTGTTCAAATTGTGGAGCAGAATATAATGAAGGTGACACTTTCTGTGGAGAATGTGGATCGCCAATTGGCGAAAATGTGCATAAAAGCAGCGTAGATTATAAAACTTTTGTGGCACTTAGTGAAGGAGAGGTTAAAGTTAAGACATATCATTGTACAACTTTAAAAAGGCCTCAGGGTGAGGGATATGTAACGATTACTAATAAGAGAGTTATATTTCATGCTTTTGGAAAATCAGGTGGCGGCAGCAGCAAATTAGTTAGCGAAGTACCTATAGAAACCATAAGCGGAGTTCGTACATACTTTGGAACAGGAATAAATATAATGGAGCTTGTTTTAGGAATATTATCTAGTTTAATTAGTTTATTTTTTATGTTTAATAAGAACTTGGGAGTATTTTCGGAATTTGGTTCGAAAATTTCAATAGTACCTTTAGCTGTATTTTTAACTTTAGCAATAGTATTTCTTCTTAGATTTAGAAAGGTAAGCTATGAACTTTCAGTGTATTCAACAGGCGCAAATGGCTCACCAATAAATTTTGGAGATGGAACTTTTGGAAATAAACTTACAGGTCAAGGAGCAGTTGCATCCATATCAGCACTTCCATCAGAAGACACTATAAAGCTTATGAAGGAAATTGGAGCTATTATACTTGATTTTAAGGCTATGGGTGATCATGCAATTGAAAAATGGACTCCAGATGTTAAAATAAAAAAGAATTTGGATAAAAAGGTAGAAAATAAAGAGAGCACTTCTTATGAAAAAAGTGATGAGGAGTTTTTTAAATGATATTTAGTGAAGTTGTAGAGGGACAAGAGCTAAAGCATATGGAGCCTGGAACTATAATAAGAAAAGGCAAGGCGGCAAGAGGAATTCGTGGACAAAACAATACAGGTATAGTTCTTGATGATGAGCTATTAAGTAAGCATATTCTAGCATTGGGTTCTATAGGAAGTGGAAAGTCAAATCTCATGTACCATATAGTAAAGTCTATAATAGGCAGCGTTAACGAAAACGATATTATTGTGTTTTTTGATGCAAAAGGCGATTATTTGTCTGAATTTTATCGGGAAGGTGATTTTGTTATAGGCAATAAAAATAGGCTGGGAGGTAAATACAAGGTAGCACTTTGGAATATTTATAAGGATATTATTATGTCACCAGAGGAGGAACAATTAGATACCATAAGAGAAATTACATCATCTCTGTTTAAAAAATATATAGATTCCTCACAAAATCCAACATTTATAATGGGAGCAAGAGATATACTTACAGCAGTAATTACCTGCCATTTGAGAGAAATGAAAGACAAAAATGTGACATGGAATAATAAAAAATTAAAGAATTTATTGAATAAATCCGTGGCAAAAGACTTGCGTGAAAATATATCTAAATATGATGATTTACTTTGGGCAACTTCGTATATAATGAGTGATAAGAGCCCAACTACACAAAGTTATTTATCACCTCTTTTTATGGTTGCACAGGAGGTATTTACTGGCTCTTTTGCGGATGAAGGAGATTTTTCTATAAGAGAAGCTATTCAAAAGAAGGGAGGCAAATCTATTTTCTTAGAGTACGATATAGCAAATGGAAATGTGCTTCAAGCAATATATACAGTATTAATTGATTTAGCTATGAAAGAAGCTCTTGGACAAAATAAAGCTAAAGGAAATGTATTTTTTATTTTGGATGAATTCCCTCTGATACCAAAATTAAATTATATGGACAATGCACTTAATTTTGGAAGATCTTTAGGAGTAAAGGTTATAGCAGGAATTCAAAATGTAGGGCAGGTTGAAAATACATACTCAAAAGCAATGGCTCAAAGCTTACTAAGCGGTTTTGGAACGTTTTTCTGTTTTAAACTGTTTGATGAAAATAGTAGAAAAATAATTTCTGAAAGGCATGGCAAAAATAGAAGAAAAGTAGGTGTGATGTCATCAAATTCTTTCAAAGGAGTAAATGATTCTTTAATGATTATGAATACAATAGAGGATTGGGATATTGTAAAATTAAATGTAGGGGAATGTATTGTGTCGCTATTAAATGAGGAACCCTTCTTTTTTCAACCGTTACTTTATAAATGAAAGGAGTTAGATTTATGAGAATAGATAAGAAAACGGGAGATATAATATTTGACGACAATATAGTTTTAAAGGCAGGAATGACAATAGATGAGATGAAAAATTCTAGGGTAAAGGAACTTTTAAGAGAAAGAAGTTTAGAAGAAATAGATAGTACAAAGCATTTGATATTTAAGCCAATAGATACTGAATATGGGAAAATATATATTGATGTTGGAATTTCTATAATTTCTAATAATATTAATAAAATTACAATTAGTTTTGAAGAAGCTTTAAAGATTTATGATACAGGAATTAATAATGATGAATTTAAAAAAATAATAAATAAGCATGAAAAGTTTCTTAAGGAAAGTTTGCAATTGAAAGGTTTACCTAATAATTTAGATTTTAAATGGGGTTATATAGAAATTAGGGCAAATATTAACATTCCACTTATAGAAATTGATTTATATTACATGAAATTAAAATATGGTATTGACCAAGTTAACTAGTAGATGGCTGTTGACAATATATACACCTATGACCCCATTAAATATAATAATCTAAATCAAGCACAAAGTGGATATCCTGGCATTGATAAAGTTGAAAATTATATATTAAAAGAAGGTACAATATTAGTTGCATTAGAAGGTCCTAAAGCTGGAGCTGGCGGAAATTACTTTATGACATTAGATGAATTTAAAAATAGCAATTTAGATTCAATAAACTTATGTCAGGGATTACAGGTTGCGCCTTATTATGATAAACGGAATAAAGATAGCCAGCCTCAGTATAAGACAAATGCAAGATTTTATATCATTAATGAAGAGATATTATCTGCTGAAGGTGCTATAAGTGCAAATACTAATTATGGTAAAGGCGGATTGCAGCAGATAGTAGTACCTAATGGCAGTGAAATGATAAAAGAAGCATACAGAAATGATGAGCATAGTTTAAATGATAATATAATACCAATAGATTTAAATAAGTTTGAAAATGATGAAAGAATTTCAGGGAAGACAAAGGAAGAATTAAATAGCGTTAAGAATAAATTCTTTGATAATTTAAGTGATGATGGAAGTATACAGCTTAATAATAAGGTTATATCTGAACAAACATATGACTTAATTCAGATGAGAACTGAAATTCACGAATTAACTGCTAAAAACAATTGCTTGTTAAAAGAATACACTGATGAACTACAAAAGGAAGATAAAGATATAAATTATATTAGTAAAATAAGCAATCAGATTAGTAATAATGAAAGCAAGTTAAATTATAAAAAATACGATTTTGAAAAGAATTGCGAATATTTAAATGAAAAATCATCTTTATTAGATGGTTTTACTGATGAGCAAAAAGAGCATATGTTAAACGCAGACACCTGCTGTCCAAAAGAAACACTAGAAAAATCGGAATATCTAAAAGCAAAAGCTTCAGAACTTGAAAAAAATTTGAGTTATGATGAAAAAAAGCTATTAAATATTGAAGATGATGTGTCTAGTGATAAATTAAATGATTTTAAAGAGAACACTAAATTAGAGGAAAGCATAAAAGAAGATTATGAAAATTATACAAGTCTTGATCCAGAAGGTATAGTAAATAGGAAACTTATATATACGCCTATTGAAAAAGATAAGAATGAAGATACTGATGGTAGAAGGACAGCTTTAGGTGAAAAGGACCAGCTGTATGAGGAAAATTCAAGTGATCAAGCTAAAAATATGGATGCAGAAAGCAGCAAAGTTTATGAGAATGTAAAAGATAATGAAAATACTACAGAAAATAAAAAAGAAAACAATAAAAATAAACTTGAGAGTAAAGAAGAGCTTTTAGAAGAAGTGGATTATAAGAATATCAATGAAGACAAAAATCTAGAAGTACATGCTCAGGAAAATATAATTGAAGAACAAATTATTAATGAAAAGCATGATGAAAATTTAGAGATTAATAAGGAATTAGAGAATAATGAGGTATCAGGTAAAATAAAAGGAAATAAAGAGAAAAATGAAACAATGGATCAGGATGAAAATTCAAATAAAAACGATAGGACAAGCTCAGAACTAAGCAGCGATAATAAAGTAGATATTGAAAATGATGAAATTAAAGTAATAGATGAAGCAGAGGCTAGTGAAGTTTCTGAAGAACATAGTGGCCTAAAAGATGTAAATGAAAATTTAGAACAAAATGAAAATTATGAGGATGGAAATTTTGAGACAAGTGAAATATCAGATGACAATAATGATGTGTCAATAGTAGAAAGTACGCAAACAGAAAACGATCAGCAAGCTCAAACTGATATAGAAGCTGGTGCTGAAAATATAATCTCTAGAGGGGCAGAAAAAGTAGATATAGAATATAACGAAGAAACAAATAATAGTGAATTAAATGCTAACGATTGTAATAATGATATGTTAAATTTAGATGCTAATTTAGAAAAAATGGACAATGAAAACTGTGATGAAAATGAAGAGTTAAAAGATTGTGATGAAGAAACAATTGAAAGTTCAGTTAATTTTAACAGTACACCATCCAACCAGGAATCAGATGAAGATTTAGATGAAGACGAAGATGAATTTTATGATTATTGATTTATGTAGCTAAAATATTAATAATAAAAATACTTAGAAAAGAGTTGAATTTATGCAAATAGATAAGAAAACAGGAGATATAATATTTGATGACAATATAGTTTTAAAGGCAGAAATGACAGTAGATGGGATGAAAAATTCTAATGTTAAGAAGCTTTTAAGCGAAAGAAGTTTAAAGGAAATAGATAATAAAAGATATTTAGTATTTAAGCCAATAGATACTGAATATGGAAAAATGTATATTGATGTTGGTATTTCTATGATTTCTAATAGTATTAATAAAATTACAATTAGTTTTGAAGAAGATTTAAAGATTTATGATACAGGAATTAATAATGATGAATTTAAAAAATTAATAAAGCAACATGAAAAGTTTCTTAAAGAAAATTTGCAATTGAAAGACTTACCTAATAATTTGGATTTTAAATGGGGTTATATAGAAATCGAGGCCAATATTAATATTCCACTTATAGAAATTGATTTATATTATATGAAATTAAAATATGGTATTGACGAAGTTAACTAAAAGATGACTGTTAACAATGTATACACCTATGACCCTATTAAATATAATAATCTAAATCAAGCACAAACAAGGTATGCCGGCATTGATGAAGTCATTAAGAAAAGGTACAATATTAGTTGCATTAGAAAGTCGTAAAGTTGGAGTGGGCGGAAATTACTTTATGACATTAGATGATTTTAAAAATAATAATTCTATGGGGGGCTATATTATGATTAAATGGAACTCAAATCAATATTTGAAGTTTAAAAATGAAAGAACACAGCCATCAATTGATTTAGTAAATAGGATAAGTCTAATTGATCCTAAAAAAATTCTTGATATGGGCTGTGGTCCGGGAAACAGTACACAAGTTTTAAAAGAAAGATTTTCTAATGCATATATTCTTGGGGTCGATAATTCAAAGGAAATGATTGAAACTGCAAAAAAGGAATTGCCTGATTTGGATTTTGATATATGTGATGCCAGCAAAGATTTATCTAAATTAAGTGGTGAATTTGATATTGTCTTTTCAAATGCCTGCATTCAATGGGTGCCAGATCATCCAAAACTTATAAAGGAGATGTTTGCGCTTTTAAAAAAAGGCGGTGAATTAGCAATACAAATACCCATGAATTATGATGAGCCAATACATAAAATTATTAGGGAAGTTTCAGAAAATGCAAAGTGGAAACCGCATTTTGATAATCCGAGAATTTTTTATACATTGAGTCAAAGTGAGTATTTTGACTTGTTGTCTGAAGTAACCCATGATTTTTGTGTATGGGAAACTGTATATTGCCACAGGTTAAAATCACATGAAGCGATTATGGAATGGTATAGGGGAACAGGTCTTAGACCATATTTAAGTGTGTTAAGTGAAGAAAAGAAAAAAGAATTTGAAAAAGATATTTTTGATAGATTAGTACAGGAATATAAGGCTCAGAAAAATAGAGAAATCATCTTTAGATTCCCAAGATTCTTTTTTATTGCTAGAAAGTAAAGTTGTGAAGGAACAATGCTTCGTCGCGTAAAAAAAATTCTATAAATCTAAGATTCAAAAATTGTAAAACACTAAGATATTTCAATAACTCGCCTTTGGCTCAAACAAATTGAAATATCTAAGTGTTTTATAATTTTTGAAGCAAGATTTATTAGGATTTTTTTTAATCGTTCCTTCAGTATTGTTCCTTCACATCAAGGGGAGTGCAAGGAAAAAATTCCTCCGTTCCTACGGAATTTTAGGTGAGAATCTTTGTAGAAATGATAAGCTATAACAGTGCACAGTTCACAATTCACAGTGAAGGTGGATTTACATTTTGTTTCACTCAGGTAAATCTTAGAACTTAATAGTATCATCTGAGCTGAACATTATACTTTGCACCATGCGTCAGCATTAAATTTAAGATTTTTTGAAGCGATAGCGGAGAAAAATCACCCTTCACTGTCATCTGTCAATTGTACTCTGTACTTTAAGTTGAATACTGGATTTTTAAGATAAACTTAGAACTTGAAATTTTAAAATTCCAAGGGGGATTATAGATGGCTATAGTAAGTCCAGCTTTGAGTCTTTTTCCGTAATCATTCTTACTGGTTTACAAGGGTTACCATATGCAATATAGTTGTCTGGTATATCTTTTGTAACGACACTTCCAGCGCCAATAACGGCATTGTCCCCAATATGCACGCCGCCGCAAACTACAACATTACAGGCAATCCAAACATTATTTCCAATGTGTATTTCATCTGCGTATTCGGATACAGATACATGTCCATCTTTATATTTCATTGTAGTTCTTTCTTCTGCAATAAGAGGGTGTGAGCTTGCCATAAGAGAAACATTTGGTCCAAGCATTACATTATCACCTATGTAAATTCTACCATCATCTAAAATTGTTGTATTAAAATTAGCAAAGAAGTTTTCACCGATAAAGGTATGGCAGCCGTAATTAAACTGTACGGGACCTTGAAAATAGTATTTTTCTCCGATTTTTCCGATGAATTTTCTTATGATTGGCAATCGATTTTCATCATATTCATCAAGTGAATTGAATTTTTGACAGAGTACGTGGGCTTTATGCTTAATATCACGAAGTTCTTTTGTGCGAGCATCAAATAATCTTCCAGCAAATATTTTTTCTTCTTCCGTCATAAGATTTACCTCCTAAAAATATGTTATGCTTAAAGTATAAGCTAGCCTTAATATAAAAAACAATTATAAAAATTTGTATGTGGACTGGTACAGAAACATGGCAGTTGACAGTTGACAAGGGACAGAGGATAGTTAAGTGGTTATAGTTATGGAGTTTAACAATTACTAGTTAACTATAGACATTTAACTGACAATTATCTTCTATCCACTGTTTACTAAAAGGGGTGAGAGTTTGAATAAGTATGAGAGAATTATGAAGTATATAAAAAGAAAAATAGTGATTTGTGATATTAAGGCTGGTGAAAAGCTGCCATCTATAAGGAACGTTTCGGAAAAATTTAAGTGCAGCAAGGCAACGGTTGTTAAGGCATATGAAGTTATGGAAAATCAAAATATAATTTATTCTGTACCAAAAAGTGGTTATTATGTTATTGAAAATAACTCTAAAAGCAGCACACTAGAAAATAATGAAAAAATAGATTTTGAGGCGGCAGCGCAAGATAAGTCAGCTTTACCATATAAAGAATTTCAGCATTGTGCAGATATAGCAATGCATTTATATAAAAATAGTCTTTTTAACGCATCCTATGCACAGGGCCATCCAAATTTAATTGAAGTTGTAAGGAAACAGCTTGAAAATTATCAGGTGTTTGCAAATAAAGAAAGTGTATTTATAACATCGGGGTCGCAGCAAGCTATAAATATTTTGACTATAATGGACTTTGGAAATAATAAAAAAAATGTACTTGTTGAAGAACCTACTTACTATGGGGTGTTGAAATCTTTAGAGCTTAATCATATAAAAACTATAGGTATAAAAAGAGGCGCTAATGGAATAGACTTTGATGAGTTTGAGAAAATCCTAAAATCACAAAGTATAAAGTTTTTTTACACTATACCTAGATTTCATAATCCTACAGGTTTTTCCTATGATATCGAGGACAAAAAAATAATATTAAAGCTTTGTAAAAAATATGATGTATACATAGTTGAAGATGACTATTTGGTTGATTTAGAGATTGATAAAAAAGCTGATCCAATATATGCGCTAGATATGGATTCAAGGGTTATATATTTAAAAACATATTCTAAAGTGCTTTTTCCGGGTCTTAGGGTTTCAACTGCCGTTATTCCAAGTAAATTATCTAAGATTTTTAAGGAATATAAAAAATGGAATGATTTAAATACATCAATATTATCTCAAGGAACTTTAGAAGTTTATATCAAAAGTGGAATGTTTGATGAAAATATTAAAAAGCTTAGAAGAATATACGGTGAAAGAATGAATTATCTTAAAGAATTGACACAAAATTTATGTAGTGCAAATATAAAATGGTACATACCTAAGTCTGGTTTTTTTGCAAGTTTTGAGATGAAAAAAACAGTGGATGTAAATAGAATTATTGAAAAGTTAAAGAGCAAAAATATAATAATTATAGATACAGCTAAATTTTATTTGAATAATAATGATGATAGATTTATAAGAATAAGTGTAAGCAGAACCAATTTACACAAAATAAAAAAAGGTATTTATGAAATAGTTAAAGTTGTAGAAGAGGGCTAATATCCTCTTCTATTTTGATATATTGTCCAAAATGGACATGAAAAATGGGATACCCGATTAAGTGGCAGGCATTTGTATACATCTATTGTTACGGGCTGCCAATTGCCACTACTGTCCTTAATAAATTGACCAACCTGAACATCTGTACCATTGGTTAGCTGAAAAAATTCAATTTTGTATTCTTTATTATCAGTACCTGTAAAATAAACATTTTTAACGTATCCCTTTTGCTCAATTGGATGCATTTTTTTTATAAGATTACACCAATCACCATAAGTTACACCTACATAGCTTTCAGCATCGTGTGACCAACCATGATATGCAGCACATAAAAAATCTTCTCCACGTATATCTATATCAGAAATTTTATATTTTCCATTTTCGTTTTTTAAATACATAAATCCATAGTAATACGCAAAACTTGTGTTGCCGTTTGTAGATGGTTCTATTGTTTCTATTTCAAAAAAGTATTTGTAGGTGTCTTTAGGGGTACTTGGATCAGTTACATTATTTAGCTTTACTAAATTTATATGACCGATATCATTGAAGGCTTTTAGATATTCAGAATATGGTAAAGTGTTTTGATATTCTTTTGTGAAAAAATTATAGGAAATTGGATATGGGGTTTTACCATCGCCAATACTTCCGCAGCCACCTTTTGATATGCTTTCTGCTTCACGAAGTATGCTGAAGTAATTTAAAATTGAATTTTCAGGAGAAGTAAATAGATAGTCAGGCAAAATTATCTTTGTGTAATCTGGATTTGAATATTTATCATAAAAAGAGTAGTCAAAGTTTCTAATGTTTAATGCAGGAAGTTTAGAAGGTCTAAAATATCTTTCATTTATTTTTGCAGTATCATAATTTGAAGTATCCAATTTAAATACACTCCATTAATAATGTTAGACTTATAATATTATATTCATTTTATAATATAGGGTGATAAAGAATACAAGGTGGATTTTTCTCTGTTTCCCTACGAAAAATGCACTGTAACATGATTAAACAAATAATTTAATAGTCATGTCCATAATATAGTACAAAAATTTAATTGGTTGCAAAGATTCACGCCTAAAATTCCGTAGGTACAGAGGAATTTTTTCCTTGTACCACTGTGGAAGTGAAGTAACAATGCTGAAGGAATGATTTAAAAAAGTCCTAATAAATCTTGGTTGAAAAATCATAAAATACTTAGATATTTCAACCTTAGATTTATAGGACTTTTTTAACGCGACTAAGCATTGTTACTTCGTAATTTTAAAGACTTTATCAAGTCTAGTGAGCTTAAATATTTTTAAAACTTGAGGATTTGTTATTGAGCTTAGTATAAATGTTCCATTAAGTTCGGTGCATTTTTTATAAACATTAACTAAAACACCTAATCCAGTACTATCAATAAAAGTGCACTTGCTAAAATCTAATGTGAAATTTTTCTCACCAGCTTCAACTAATTCATTAAGTTTTTTTCTATATTCAGAAGCTTCTTCAACAGAAAAATTTTCTGGTATAGTAATGTTTTTCATTAATAATCACCTTCTAAACACTGTATTTTTCAATTAAATTATTCATATCAATTGCAGTTTCACTTGTATGTTCTGCGCTAGAAGCAACATTTTGTATTACAGATGCTTGTTCTTCTGCAGCAGCAGCAACCTGCTCACTGCTAGCAGTATTCTTTTCTGTAATGCTTGCAACTGAATCTATTAATTTTACTATTTGTTCTGAACTTGCAACTTCATCTTTAGTTACATCTACTATTTCATTAACATCGCTTACAATTTGCTGTACTGAAGCAATTATATTGACAAAGGATTTATCGGTATTTGTGGCTACAGATACACCGTTTTCTACTGCCTTTTTATTAGAAATCATGGATTCAACAGCTTTTTTAGTTAAGGTAGTCATTTCAATTATTAATTTAGATATTTCATTAGCACCATTACTTGTTTGTTCTGATAAATTTCTAACCTCATCTGCGACTACGGAAAAGCCTTTACCATGTTCACCGGCTCTTGCAGCTTCTATTGCGGCATTTAAAGCAAGTAAATTAGTTTGTTCTGATATATCATTTATTGTTGTTGTTATTCCACTTACTTTATTTGAAAGCTTATCTAAAGTATGCATAAGATTTTCAGCTTCTGCAGAAGTTTTGCTTATATTTTCGATAGCATCCAATGTTTTTTCAATTTGAGTTCTTCCATTATATGCAGCATCCATAGTGGTATCTGAATTGCTTTTAGCAGTTGAGGCTTTATTCTGAGCTATTTGAACTAAGCTAGAAAGCTGAATAAGAACTTCAGAAGTTTGTACAATTAAATTGTTTTGTTGCTCACAACTTTGCGCCACTTCTTCAATATGTGAAGCTATTTCCTCAGTGCTGGAACTAATTTCTTCACTAGATGCAGACATTTCCTCAGATGATGCAGTTAAATTTTCAGAGAAATTTCTTATATTTTTTATTATATTATCTTGATCATTAAGCATATTATTAAAGTAATTACCTAATATTTGTAATTCGTCACCAGTTTTAATATCAGTTCTTACAGTAAAATCTCCATTTCCTGCTTTTGTCATAGATGCTTCTAATTGTTTTATTGGACGAATAATGTTGTATTTAACAAAACAATAGCAGAAAACTATGTATATTAATCCTATTAAAGCCAGTACAATTAGCAAAGGCGTTTTTATAGAATTAAGTTTGATAAATATTGCTGAGGTTGATGAAGAAATATAGACATAAGCTCCCATAATTATGGTTGGTGCAAAAAACGCTATAAAAATTAGTGAAATTAATTTTGATTCTAAACTTTTTTTCATATAAGGACCTCCTTAGGTGTAGTATTTAAAATGTTTTTTTTAATAAATAATGAATTATCTTTAAATTCTACTTTGTCAGATAAGGATCTTATGAGAAAAAGCCCTCTACCATGTTCTTTTAGTAGGTCTTCATTATTTATAGATTCAGGTATATTAATATTTTGTGTATTTTTTGTATAATGTGTTATTTTAAAGTTTAAATATTTACCGTCAAAATTATAAAATAAATTTATAGGTTTAGTTTTATCACTTTTATTTCCATGCTCAAAGGCATTTAGTAAAGCTTCGGTCAAAATTAATTTTATATCGAAGTAATAGTCATAGGCATTTAATTTTTGTATTATGGTTTCAATTATTTTATTATAACCATCGATGCCATATAGAGTTTGAGTATTTTTTATTAAATTCAACATATTATCACCCTAAGTTTATTTTATTTCTATGGCAAGCATTGAAGAATCATCAATTAGCTTACCTTTTTCAATTAGCAGGTCATTTAAGTAATCATCTAGATATTTTTTGAATTCATACATAGTTGAATGCTTTATATAATTTTGTACAATTTTGTCTTCATCAAATACAAAGTCTAATCCATCAGTAAAAAAGTAGAAGGTATCTCCACTATCAAATTTAATTAATTGTTTATCAAAAATGCTATTTTGAAACATGCCAAGAAAAGAACCTTTTACAGTTCGCTCCTCTACTATTCCATTTTTTCTTTTTACAATAAATTCATTTATTCCAGCGCCAATTATAACTGCCTCTTTTTTAGCGAAATCAAAGCTAAAGCAGCAAGCAGCGATAAACCCTTTGTCGTATTTGTTATATTTTGCATTTAAGTTATTTAAAATTGTTATAGGATTATGTTTTTTTAAAATTTCTTGAAGAAATAAAATATCAAAGGCTGAAACGTTAAGTGCGGCAGTAACGCCATTGCCACTGACATCTATCAATATACCAACAACAAGGTTTTCACTTATTTTAAACATTTTGAAATAATCGCCACTGACAGTATGCGCCGGATAATAGAGATATTCGAAGTTTGCTTTTTCCATTATAGGAAAATTTTTTTGAAGGTTGCTACTTTGAATCTTTGTCGCCATATCCAAACTTTTTTCAAATTCAGTTGTATCTCTAATTACTGAAATAATTGCATCGCTTCCTTTATAGGATATATAACTTAATGAAAATTGCAAGCTGATTTTTTTGTTTTTGTGGTTTATGTAGTTGTAATGTCGAATAATTTTTGTATCTTTATTCTTTAAAATACTTCTTATGATTTTGGTTACATTTTTTCTATCTTTTTGAGGAATATAATATAGTATGCTTTTTTTAGAATCCTCAGATAAACCAAGCAAATTTTTAACTTCATTGTTTGCCAAAACAATTTTGTAATCCTGCAAAATAATTATGCCATCAGGATAGAAATTGACTATTTGATGATACATTTTCTCATCTCTCTTAATAAGGTTTGAAAGTGTCTTTTTTTCAGTTACATCTGTTAATCTTTCTACAATAAAAATTATTTTTTTAGATTTGTCAAAAATTGGTGTGAGGCATACATCCATGTATTTATTGGCTTTAGGATAATATCTTTCACCTGACACAGTATTTTTTGTTTTTAATACTTTATTAAAAGCACAGTTAGCACAGTGGCTTCTATAATCAAGAATTTCATAACATTTTTTATTATAGACCTCTTCTAGGTTCTTATCGTAAAAATGGCAGGCCGCTTCATTGAAAAATATTATACTTTTATCTCTTTTATATACTTTTATTACATCAGGAATAGCATTGAGTACTTTAAACAAAATATCAGGGTTGTTTAATAAATTAGTTGTAATATAAGTTGCATCACTTGAACTGAATAAATTTGAAGTTAATATTTGTTCCAAAAAAGTCACTCCCATATATAAGTTAGATGATGTGTGTTTGTGATTATTATAGTACAATGCGAATAAAAACACAATAAATAGATTTATTGCCAATATTCAAGTGAACTGAGGATATAAAGTAAATGTGTACCTATTTACAAAACTTTAATTATGTAGTAATATATATTTATAGATAATTTATATTAAATAATAACAAATATTACGAAAAGAGGTGAAATGTTTACTTACAAATTTACCTATATTTGCAAGTAAACTAAATAATATGAAAGTAAAATTTCAAGGAAAAGAAGTAACATTAATTGGAAGTGAGCTTAAAGCAGGAGATAAGTTCCCTGATTTTACCGCTGCAAGTAATTCTCTTGAACCTGTTTCTTTAAATGATACAAAGGGTGTTAGAGTATTTCTTACAGTACCATCAATTGACACTCCAGTATGTGATCTTGAAGTAAAAACATTTAACAAAAGAGCAGCTGAAATAGAAGGAGTTACAGTTTATACAGTATCAATGGACTTACCATTTGCTCAAAGTCGATGGTGTGGAGCTGAAGGGATTAAAAGTGTTATTACACTTTCCGATTATAAAGATAGAGATTTTGGAAACAGTACTGGTACTTACGTAAAAGAGATTGGGCTTCTTGCAAGAACAGCATTTGTAGTAGATAGCAATAATACAATTACTTATGCTAAGTACCTTGATGAAATAACAGATTATCCAAATTACGATGAAATACTAGAAGCGGCCCAAAATGCAAAATAAAATATTATTATTTTAAAGAGGCTGTCGCACTAAAAATTAATTCAATAATAATTTATAAATATTGCAAACTAATTTGAGTGAAGGGTTTTAAC
>NZ_JAJNKE010000057.1 GCF_021043395.1 Clostridium guangxiense | reverse complement strand
ATACCATCAATAAAGCACCAGCAAAAGCTGGTGCTAATAATTAAAACTTTTTGGGACATTTTCAAAAATGCTTGACAGGATCTTTTATAATACTTTTTGAAGCTTCTTAAGGAAATAACCTGACAACGTTGGAACTATACCCAAGAATATTAAATATACATTTATAATATTCTTGCCATCAAAGCAAATTAGTAAAACTATCAGTATGCACACACTAACCGCTCTTCCGCCATTTAGCATAAAATCTCTACTTATCATATATTCAACTCTACTATCTTCATCATCAAGCACATCTATAACATTAAATGTTGCAGAATAAAGTTGTATCATAAAAAATGGAATACAAAACGCATCAACTATAGAGTATGCAAATATCGAAACATAAGATAATTTTAAAACTATAATAAGTGTGGAAATAAATGCACCTACAGTTCCTATTAAAATAGAAATCCTTCTTCTTTCAGGTTTTATTATTTTCTGCACCAAAACACAAGATCCTGAAGTTATTAATGCCGCTGTAAGTGCAAGAATTCCAAGGTTAAGCTCATTTTTCATTACTTGAATTGCAAGTATATTTATAAGAAACATCATTGTTGAATCTCTAAGTCCCCATAAGAAGTTTGATTTCTTTGCTATTTTCCATTCCTCACTACTACTGATTAAAACTTTCTTCATATCTAAATCTCCAGGAGAATTATCATGTTTAAATATAGAACTTACAAAAGCTAATATTATAAATATAATAAAGCTTATAAAAAAAACTATTCTATATCCAACAAATCCTCTAAATCTTGAAATTATATATGCCGCAGTTATTGGTCCGATAATCGATGCTATTCCACCAAACCCTCCATTAAGACCATTAAAAGTATCTCTGTTATTTAGACTTGTAAAATCAAAACACAAAACATTAAACGGAAGCCAATAAAAACCAGCTGCTATTCCATTTATAAAGCCTAATAAATATATGTATGGTGTTCCTTTTCCCCCTATGTAGAGTATAAGTGCATAAAAAATAGAATATCCTATTAATCCAATTCTCAGTGAATGTACTGGATTCTTTTTCTTTGATAAAAAACCAGCTGCAACAAATACGGTTGGAGTAATTAAGTATATTACTAAATTATATATAGCTATAACTACAAGATTTTTTGTTTCTCTCCAAAAAAATACATTTGTAAAAATGTTTGAAAGCCCTGTTGAAAATGTAAATAATGCACTCACAACAAGTAAGATTTTAGCATTTTTGCACATAAAACTTCTCCTTTTAGCTATTCAAATTAGTTTTAGTATATTATGTGCAAAATTTATATAAATTATTTTTTATTATAAAGCTTTTTATAAACATTATAGTCTGTCATAACCTTTTTTACATATTGATCAGTTTCTTTATATGGTATGTAATTAAGATTTTTTCCGTCTTGGGAATGCTTTGAACTGTTAAGCCATTTTTGAACATTCCCTCTTCCTCCATTATAAGCTGCAAGATATAATTTGGGATCATTATCAAATTCATCAGCAAGATTTCTAAGATACCAGCATCCCATTCTTATATTATATTCTGGATCATATAAATCACTGCTTTTAAAATTTGTTATGCCCATCTTGCTTGAGGACCATTCCGCAGTTTCGCCTGTTATCTGCATAAGTCCATATGCACCTTTATTTGATTTTGCCTTACTATTAAAATTACTTTCTGTTCTTATTACCGCTGCCACCAAATATGGATCAAGTTTATATTCATTGGAGTACTTAAATACATATGTGGAATACTTCATTGGATAAAACATCTTTACTACAACTTTTATATTAAAAGCCATAATTATAATGATTAACAAAATAATTATTTTAATAGTTTTTGATTTCATTTACAATCTCCTAATATTTTTATAGAATCCATTATTTTATCAACCTGTTTTGCAGTATATTCAAGGTTTATACCTGTATCAATTACAAAGTCAACATATTTTCTTTTTTCTTCAAGAGACATTTGTGAGTTTATTCTATTAATAACATTTTGCTCATCCATATTATCTCTTTCCATAACTCTTTTAATTTGAATTTTTCTATCAACAAAAACAAGTATATTAACATCCATTTCATTGTGAAGCCCGTTTTCTATAAGGGTAGGTGCATCTAGAACACACGCCTCTTCATCCATATCTTCACAAACTTTTATTTGCCTAAATATTGCCTTCTTTATATACGGGATTATTATGCTTTCGTACTGCTTTCTAATCTCTTGATTTTTAAATATAAAATCTCCAAATTTTCTCCTAATGAAATTATCCTCTTCATCAAAAAACTCAGTTCCAAAAGTATTTTTTATTTTATTCTTTATCTCAGGATATATGTATATTACCTCTCTTGAAATTTTATCTGCATCGATAATAGGCATACCTTTTTCCATTAGCATTCCAGCCACAGTGCTTTTACCCGTTCCTATTCCACCTGTAAGGCCTATCTTAAACATTTTATCACCCCTGAAATACACTTATTTAGCCTCATACCATGTCTTCCCGATATTTATGTCAACTTCAAGCGGAACTTTTAGCTCCATTACTTTTTCCATTTCTCTCTTTACAATTTCCTTAACTTTTAAAAGTTCATCATTATACACATTAAGTATAAGTTCATCATGAACCTGAAGTATTATCTTACTTTTAAGTTTTGACTCATTAAGTTTTTTATACACATTTACCATAGCAAGCTTTATGAGATCTGCTGCACTGCCTTGTATTGGTGTATTCATAGCAAGCCTTTCTCCAAAACTTCTCACCATTTTATTTGAAGCATTTATCTCAGGTATATACCTAATTCTATTCATTATCGTTGTTACATATTTATCTTTTTTACCTTTTTCCACGGCATTATCAAGATATTTTTTTACATTTGGATACCTTTCAAAATAAGTATCTATATAAGTTTTAGCTTCTTTTCTTGATATTTTAAGGTCCTGAGCAAGACTGAAATCACCAATCCCATAAACAATACCAAAATTAACTGCTTTAGCATTGCTTCTCATTCTAGGTGTTACATCCTCTATTGGAACTTTGAACACCTCTGATGCAGTTTTAGTATGAATATCGCTGTGATGTTTAAAAGCGTCTATTAGTTTTTCATCCCCAGATATATGTGCTAAAACTCTAAGCTCGATTTGAGAATAATCGGCTGAAAGTATCACGCAATCATCATTATTTGGTACAAATACTTTTCGAATTTCCCTTCCCATTTCACTTTTAATTGGTATATTTTGAAGGTTTGGTTCTGTACTTGAAAGTCTTCCAGTTGTAGTAACCGTTTGATTAAAGCTTGAATGTATCTTGCCATCCTTATCTATAACCTGTTTTAAACCTTCTACATAGGTTGAATACAACTTCGTAACTTGCCTATAGTTCATTATTTTTTCAATTATAGGATGTTCATTATAAAGCTTTTCTAAAACTTCAGCATTAGTTGAATATCCAGTTTTAGTCTTTTTTATAACTGGCAAGTCAAGCTTTTCAAATAATATTTTTCCAAGCTGCTTAGGAGAACTTATATTAAACTCTTCTCCGGCCATTTCATATATTGATTTTTGGGTTTCTTTTATTATAGAACTAAATTTATCTCCTAATTCCTGAAGTTCAAGCTTTTCAACTTTAAAACCTTCGTTCTCCATTGAAGATAAAACTTTTACAAGTGGAAGTTCTACATGGTAATAAAGTTCATCCATATTTAAGTCTCTAATTTTATTCTTAAGCTTTTCGTAAATTTCTTTAAGCACGTGAACTTTTTTCACTTCAAGCGAATCCCCTTCACCGCTTATATTTAAATTTAAAAGTTCTACTGACATATCAGTTAAATTGTATTCTTTTTGAGATGGATTTATGAGATATTCTGCAATAGCTGTATCGAATATAAGATTTTCAAGTTTGATTCCCATCTTATGAAGCACTGTATATCCAACCTTAATATTATGGCTTACCTTAGATGTCTTGCTGTCTTCGAAGAAAGCCTTCATGATTTTTTTTGTCCTTTCAGGATTTTCTTCGAGCATTTTTTTAACATTTATAACATATTCTTTACTACTGCTTAAATACATTTTATCTAAATAACTTTTTGAGTATACATTACCATCTTTTATTTCAAAAATCATATAAACAGTTTCTGCTGTTGACTTTAAAATCTCTTCAAATCTATCTATATTTTCAATAGTTTCATAATTTATTTCTTTAAGTTCATTATTTTGAGCCTTTCCACCTGGAATTTTCTCCAAAAGGCTCTTAAATTGAAGCTTCATAAAAATATCCCTTACACCATCTGCATCAAACTCTTCTTTTGATTTTATTGCATCAAGATCAATATCAAAAGGAACATTTGTCATAATAGTTGCAAGCTTTTTACTAAAAACAGCCTGTTCAGCATACTGTGTAAGATTTTCCTTCACTTTTTTTCCCTTTATTTCATCTATATTGTTAAGTACATTTTCAACACTTCCATAGTCTTGTATTAACTTAAAAGCAGTTTTAGGACCAATTCCAGGAACTCCTGGTATATTGTCTGAATTATCTCCCATAAGCCCTTTTACATCTATAAACTGTGTAGGAGTAACCCCAAATTCCTCAATCATCCTGTTTTTATCGTATATTTCTTTTTCAGTCATGCCTTTTTTGTTTATAACTACTTTTACGTTATCATCTGCAAGTTGAAGTGCATCCCTATCTCCAGTTACTATGTAAACTTCTATACTTCTTTCCTTTGCAAAACACGCAAGCGTTCCTATAAGATCATCTGCTTCAAACCCATCTATTTCATATATATTAATGGCAAGCTTACTTAAAAGCTCCTTTAGTACTGCAAACTGCTCAAACAGTTCTTCTGGCATTTTCTTTCTTCCTGCCTTATACTCAGAATACTCTTTATGTCTAAAGGTAGGCGCTTTTCTATCAAAAGTTGTGACTATATAACTAGGATTTATTTCTTCTTTCATTTTCAATAGCATTGTAATAAAGCCATATATTGCATTTGTATGAAGTCCCTCTTTATTTGTAAGAGGAGGTAGAGCATAAAAAGCTCTATTCATAAGACTATTTCCATCCAATATAAGTAGTCTTTCCATTTCCATCACTACTCCTCACTGTTTTTTATAAATTAGTATTACTTTTAAGACTTTATTATTATATCACAACTATTTGCAGTTATAATTTTTTTGTTGCAATATTTACAATATAAACTTAAAATATAAAATATATGACTATAGAGTAACGAGGTGTTTCAATTGATAAAAAATGATTACAGCAAAAAAATGGCTGAAGAATTTACATCTTTAATAAAAAAAATAGAAAAGTTAAATAAAAATAATGAAAATCCGTTTACAGAAATAGATAGCGCTTATAAAAAGTTTTTAGGCATAAGTTCTGGTTTTGCAAATAACATTTCAACTATAGATCTTATAAAACTTTTAAGAACAAATATGGTTCCTGATGGCAATAAACTCACTATAGCAGCCAAACTTCTCCTTGAAGAGGGTAAGATATGCGAAAAAAGCAATGATATAGAAAACGCTTTTTATAAATACGAAAAAGCATTTTCACTTATCTATGTAGTCTTTTACAATAACTTTGAATGCATATTAAATGAATACGAACAAATCGCAGGTGAAATCACCTCTCTCTTAAATGAATATGAACTTGACGAAAGAACAACCTTTAAAGTATTTAATTATTATAGTATTACGGGAAATTACGGTAAAGCCGATGAATATGTTTTCGAGCTTATAAACAATTTTTCCAATAAAGATAAATACAAAAATGAAGCAATAAACTTCTACAACAATTTACTTTCAAAAAACGACGATGAGCTAGAAAAAGGCAATTTATCAAGGGAAGAAGCAAAAGAAGCTTTAAAAGAAGTTGAGAACATTTAAAATAAAGAGAAGGGTTTTAACTCGCTTTGCTTGTTAAACCCTTCTCTTTATTAAAATAGTCCTCTTATAAAAGGAGCAATGTAAGGATTATACACAAAATATACAATTAAAAATATTATAAATCCAGCAAAACTTCCGACCACAGAACCATTTATACGAATCCATTGTAAATCGTCTCCAACCTTATCATCTATAAAAGCATTAAGCTTATCATTATCAAATTCATTAAGCGTGTCTCTTACCATTTTTCCTATTACGTAATGCTTGCTGTCAATTAGTTTTATTACTGCTTTTTTTACTGTAGTTTCTATACCGTAAATTGCTTTTTCATTTTCTAAAATAGAATAAAAGATCTTTTTGAAAATTGCAAATAAATACGAAGCTGCGTTAGAAATATCTTTTTCTTTATTACAAATTTCAACAGTAGTTGTAGAAAATAACTTTTCTATTAAAGCTTCAACATTTGAATCTCTTGTTATGTGATTTTTAATACTTTCTAATTCACCTTCATATTTGTTAATATTAGCTATATAATTTTTTATAGCATTATCTAAATCTTTTCTATAATAATTATCTTCTTGTTTTAACATTTCAAGTTTTTCTATTGCTTTTTCTACGAAACTATCTGTTAGAACATCTATGTCCACTACATCATCTTCAGTTTTACCCATCATAGCAAGACCAATTCTAGATAAAAATCCGCTTGTTTTTTCCTGCTTAATTTTGTAAATAATATCATATACATACTTAATGCCTTTTTCACTTTTCAAAAAACCAATTCCACTGTCAATTGCAAAATTAAGTATTTCACTATTTTTACTTTCATATATATTCTCTGCCGCGCTTTTTACAAGTTCTGAAGCATTAAGTTTATAGATATATTTTTCTCTTAAAGCAAATATAAAATTTTGAAAATGCTCTTTGCCAATGCTTGAAACAAAGTAATTTGATGCATCTAAAAGTTTTTGTTCAACATATGCCTTTTTCTTATCTGAAAGATTATTAAGTTTATCTCCAAGTTTTATCTTATCTATTCTACTTTCTAAAGAACTTACACTCAAAAGATCATTTTCAACAAAATTAGATAAACTGTCTATTATTTTTTCCCTATTTCTAGGCACAATTTCTGTGTGATACGATACACCCAAAGGTTTACTATATATTGCAGTTATAGCAAACCAATCTGCTGCTCCTCCAACAAGTGCTGCCTCCATAACTGCCATAAGCATTTCTGTATAAAAATTTTTACCAACCCAATATTGAATAGCAAGAGCAATTAAAAAGCCTATGCCCACACCGATAAGTGTTAAATTTGCCTTGTTTTTGTAATTCATACTACTTTACCGCCTTATTTTATAAAATTTATAAGTTAGATACTAAAAAAATAACAATTCCAACAAGTCCTCCTACAAGCGAGCCATTTATTCTTATTATCTGCAAGTCATCTCCAAATTTATCGTAAGCCAAATCTATTATTTCATCGCTATCAAATTTATTTAAACTCTCTTCAACAACTTTGCCAATTTCACTGTGCCTTGTTTCAACTAAATTTATAACAAAATTTCTTATAAGTGTATTAAACTCTTTTTTCATATTATCATTTTCTTTTAAAGCTTGAATTTTATCTATCAAAAGTAACTTTAACTTTGAATATGATTCTTCGCTTTTAAAATCAATTTTTAAAAATTTAAAATTTTGAGCTAAAATTTTCTTTAAATGAATAATCTGTTTCTTTACTTTTTCATCTGCTTTAATACTTTCTATAAATTCAAATATAAGCTTATCAACTTCTTCTCTCTCTTCACTATCTTCTTCTTTTACCTTTTCCATATATTTTAATATTTTTCTTTCAACAGAATCTGAAAGTATTTGAGGATTAAGAACAAAATTATATAAAAATCTGTCTGAAAAGGATTCTTCTCCTTTTTCACTCTTATATTTTTCAACTCCCTCACTTAATATGTCCCCTACAAAACCCAAAAACATATCCGATTGTGCAGCTTCCGATATTTCACCGCAAATATAATTGACAGCCCTATTATAATATGAACTTTTCATTCCATGCTTTAAAAGAGTATATGTATAATTTGCAAAATCCATATTATCATAATAATTTTTAGCAGTGTCCTTTACAATTTTATCCACATCTATTTTTTCTTTAACTTTATCAACAATATATGCAATTTTTTCCTTATCCTGAAAAGCTGGCACCTTCCATATCTCATTGTAAAAATCATAATGATTTATTTTATCATTAATCTTATCCTTATTTAATAAATCATTAACCACCATATCTCTTATAGTAAGAATGAATTTTTCTTTACTATTTCTAAGTATATCTGTTCTAAATATCTTTTTAGGCCAATTAAGTCCAAGAGGCTTTCTAAAGATTGCTGTAACACCAAACCAATCTGCAAGTCCTCCAATTAAGGCTGCACTACACATACTTGAAATAATGCCTCCCCAAAAATTACCTTTAAAAGCGCCGCTTATAAAATATCCTGCGCCAAAAATTATTAATATTACTGTTGCTTTATGTCTATTGCTACCTTTCAAATTAATCACATCCAAACTATTTTTTAATATGAATAAACCTCCTCAACTATTAAACTTTAAGTTTCGGACGGTTTAACTATACACACCTTTTAAAGCTAAAACATATATTATAAAAAGACAAAGCAATACATCTTCATATATTTGTAATTTAGCCTATAATATACGCTATTTACGACTTTTATTATATATTAAAACAATTTTTTTTAAAATATTAATCAACAAAATATTTTAATTATAAAGGTAATCATTAATAATTGAGATCAAATTATATTATCATTTGATAATTATTATTGTAAATTATTTCAATATTTTTTTATAAAACTATTGAAATATAGCCATTTTAAATTTATAATTAGTTTAATATTTTCTCAATTGATTAATATGATTGGAGAGATTGGCATGAATAAAAAAAATGCTGCAAAACTATCTATAATGTCAAACACTACCCTTATAATTTTTAAATTACTAGCTGGAATTTCTATGAACTCAATAAGCGTTATATCTGAAGGAATTCATTCTTCCATTGATCTTATAGCAAGCCTTATAGCTTTTATTTCTATAAAAAAATCATCAAAAAAGGAAGATGAAGATCATCCCTTTGGACATGGCAAATACGAAAATGTTTCTGGTTTTGTTGAAGCGATTTTAATACTGTTTGCTGCATTTCTTATAATATATGAGGCAGGCAAAAAATTATTTGAAAATACAGCTGTAGACAATATTAACTCTGGACTATATGTAATGTTAATATCTTCTTTAATAAACTTTTTTATATCCATGGCTTTATTTAAATCTGCAAAAAAGACCAACTCTATAGCTCTTGAGGCAGACGCAGCTCATTTACTTACAGATGTATTTACATCTTTAGGCGTATTTGTTGGTCTTATTTTGCTTAAAATAACTCATATAAAGTTACTAGATTCTATAGCTGCATTAACCGTTGCCCTACTGATAATTAAAACTTCTATAGATTTAATTAAAAAGTCCGTCAAGGATTTAGTAGATAGCAGCCTTGATAATATTGACATTGAAAAAATAGTGAATGTACTTAAAGAGTATCCAAAAGTAAAGAGCTATCATAAACTTAGAACAAGAAAAAGTGGCACCACAAGAGAAATAGACATCCATATACAAGTAATAAATACAGATTCTCTTACAGAAACCCATAATATTTGTTCATCTATAGAAAAAGAAATTGGTTCAATATTTCCAGATTCCTATATAGTGATACATCCTGAGCCATATGAAATGAAATAGTAATAATAGACTGCCTTTAATCATAATTTAATATATAAGGCTATGCATATTTAGAACTAAAGTATTAGCTTTATAATTTATTAAATGGTGGTCTTGTTTATGAAATCTATTAAATTTATTAAACTTTTAATATTAATGCTTATTTGTCTTATTGCTTCTGGTTGTTCCTTTTCGTTTAATCAAAAAAAGCCATACATATTTTACTATACAAATATGCTTTCAAAGGACTTCCATACAGAAAAGCAAATAAAGGTTTCACTAATTGATACAAGCTATTATAAAAATTACAATTTTAATTCTGATGAAATAAAAGATTTTTATAATTTCCTTGGGGCATTAAAAAAACACAATTATATAAAAAGACCTAAGGATCTTCCATACAAGCCACTTTATAGAGCATTTTTTACCTCTTCAAAGGATAAATATGTACTAGATGTTTACAATGAAAAATATATTGCCATATATCCTTGGGATGGCACCTACGAAAAAGATTTTTTAAATATATCTGATATTCCTGCTTCAATAAACCCTTATAGTTTATGCAAATATGTTATTCCAAGATAAAATAGGCTATGTTTCAAAAGAACACTTATTAAAAAAGCAAAAATGTAAAATCGACAAATAAACTTATTTTTGATATATTAAGTTTAGGAGGCGATTTTATTGTATTTCAAAGGAGATTTTCATACCCACACCAATGCTTCAGATGGTAAGTTTTCTGCTTATCACCTACTTGGCTTAGCTAAATCCTGCGGTATAGATATAATGGCTGTAACTGACCATGATACAACTGATAATTTAAATAATGCTATAAAAGAAAGTATGGATATAGGCTTAAAAGTTATACCAGGTATAGAGCTTTCAACACTTCATAACGGGGAAAGTGTTCACATATTAGGCTATTTTAGAGATTCCTCATATATGAAAAAAGACTTTCAAAATTTCTTAAATGATATGAAAGATTATAGAGTTTGGAGGGCAAAAAAAATAGTTTCTAATTTAAGTAAATATTTTAACATAAACTTGAATTATGAAAATGTAACAAAAAATACAAATGGTGTTATTGCAAGACCACATATAGCACGTGCTATAATTGCAGCTGGCTATAACTATACTACAGACTATATATTCGATAATATACTAAATAAAGAAAGTCCAGCCTATATTCCAAACAAAAAAGTTGGGGTTGATGAGGGAATTAAAATACTAAAAAATGAAAATGCAGTTGTAGTTTTAGCTCACCCAATATTAATTAAAAAAACCACTATAGAAGAAATGATAAAATTTGATTTTGATGGAATTGAAGCAATATATCCTCAAAACAGTAAAGAAGATACAAAACGCTTTATAGCTATTGCTAAAGAAAATAATAAACTTATAACAGCAGGCTCTGATTTTCATACAGATGATGCCGGGGATACGAAACACGGAAGATTGGGAAATATTTATTTAGACAGCGAAAACATAGATAAATTGTTAAAAAGGTTAAGTTAAGGGTTTTAACTCGTCCTACTCGTTAAAAGACTAATTTTTTCATTTATGTGAAAAGTGAAGGGTTTGACATAGCTTTGCTTGTCAAAGGTGAATTTTTTTGCCACAGCAAAAAGTTAATGATATACACATATTGGCGTTTGGGCATAGCCCATGTGATTCATGAACAAAATGTTAGGCAATTTCTATATTATGCTTTGCTACGGAAAAATTATTGACTTAAGTTAAAGATTTTCCGTAGTAAAATGGAGGAAAATCATCCTTAGCTTTTTATCGAAGATAAAAAAGTTCACCTTTTACGTGCACAGCATCGTAAAACCCTTCACCTTTCGCACAGCGAAAACCTTAGTCTTTTAACAAGTGAAGCGAGTTAAAACCCTTCACTAACCTATAAGAAATGCTAAATATCCATTTTTAGTTTCATAGATATCTGCTTTGCTTGCTATTTCCCATGGTGCATGCATATTTAAAAGAGCAACTCCACAGTCAATAACCTCCATTCCATATTGAGCAAGTATATATGCTATAGTTCCGCCGCCGCCTTGATCAACTTTTCCTAGTTCTGAAGTTTGCCATGAAACATTATGTTTTGAAAGTATGCTTCTAAGCTCTGCAATAAATTCAGGATTTGCATCGTTGCAGCCAGATTTACCACCTGCACCTGTATATTTATTAAACACAATTCCTTTTCCAAAATAAGCACAATTGTTTTTCTCCATTACTGATGGATAGTTAGGATCAAAAGCAGCACTAACATCTGATGAAAGCATTTTTGAATTAGCAAGCGCTCTTCTAACTTTAAGTTCGCTGTAATCACCGCATAAATTCATAATTTCTGCAACAGTGTTTTCAAAGAATCTGGAGTGCATTCCTGTTGCTCCTATACTTCCAACTTCTTCTTTATCAACTAAAAGAGTAACACAAGTTTTATCGGTTTCTTTCATTTCTACCATTGCCTCAAAAGAAGTATATGCACAAATTTTATCATCCTGGCCATAAGCCATTATCATACTTTTATCAAATCCATAATCTCTTGCTTTTCCTGCTGGAACCACTTCAAGTTCTGCTGATACAAAATCTTCTTCATCTATCCCATACTTTTCATTAAGTATATTAAGAATATTATCTTTTACTTTATTTTTTGTTTCCTCATCTTTTACTGGTATACTTCCAACTAATATGTTTAAATTTTCGCCTTCTATACCCTTAGATAATTTTTTATCAAGCTGTTCTCTAGAAAGATGTATAAGTAAATCTGAAACACCAAATACAGGATCATTGTCGTCTTCTCCAACTATCACATTTAGAACTGTTCCATCTTTTTTTATAATAACACCATGTATTGATAGAGGCAGTGTAACCCATTGATATTTTTTTATTCCACCATAGTAATGAGTTTCAAACATAGCCATTCCTGTATCTTCATATAATGGATTCTGCTTCAAATCGAGTCTTGGTGAATCCACATGTGCGCCTAAAATTTTCATTCCATCTTCAAATTTTTCTTTACCTATAATGAACATGGCAAGTGTTTTTCCTTTGTTATTTGCATAAACCCTATCTCCAGGTTTTAATGCTGCTTTTTCCTTTATAAGGTCTTCAATATTTCTATATCCTTTTTCTTCTGCAACTCTTATAAATTCTGTTATACATTCTCTTTCCGTCTTACACTTTGACATAAATCCTTTATATCTTTCTCCAAGTGCAAAAACTTTTTTAAATTCACTCTCATCGTATTTGTTCCATGCATTCTTATATTCTTTTTCAAATGCTCCTTTTTTTGTTTCAACCATACTGTCATCCTCCAAACTAAAAATAATGTACCAAATGCAATAAAAATGGCATCACGGTACATTTTAATTTATTTTATACTTTTTATAAATGTTATATACATCTTAATCTGTAATTATACCATTCATTCTAACATCATACTCTTCCATTGGAACATTTTCAACAACTTGAAAGCTATAGCATAATCCAATTTTAGCTGTTGATTTTTTTAATAACTTTAAATATCTATCGTAAAAACCAGCACCATATCCAAGTCTTCCACCATTTTTATCAAATGCAAGCCCAGGAGCAAAAACAACGTCTACTACTTCTGGATTAGCATATTTATCACTACAAGGCTCTAAGATACCATGCTTACTTTTTTCCAGATCTGAAAATCCTTTTATTTCTATAGTTTCCATGCCATCTTTTCTAGATATAACTTTTGGCACAAAAATTCTTTTACCTTCTTTTAAAGAATGCCTTATTATTTTATGAGTATCAACTTCAGAATTATAACTTACAAATAAAAATATATTAGTAGAACTTTTGTATTCGTTACTATTTATTATATTGCTAAAAACCTTATTGTCTCTTATTTGTTTTTCATGCTCATCCATATTATTTCTAATTTGAAGCATTTTTTTTCTTATATCACTTTTATTCATGAAGACCTCGACTAGCCTCCTCCATTCTCTTATTTATAGTGTCAACTGGAGAAATTTTAGTATTCAAGCTATATCTATAATTTACAGCTGCTGTTTCTATTATTACAGCAACGTTTCTTCCAGGTCTTAAAGGCAAAGTCATTTTTCTTACAGGAATATTTAAAATTTCTATATACTCATTAGCTGTTCCCAGCCTATCATAATCTTTTCCTTCCTTCCATTGTTCTAGATATATTACAAGATCTATAGTCTTTCTTGTAAGAACAGAACTAAGACCATATAAAGCCGGAACATCTATTATGCCCATTCCTCTTACCTCAAGCATGCCTGTCGTTATATAAGGAGAAGTTCCACTCAATATTCCTTCTACTTCCTTTATATCAACCGCATCATCTGCAACAAGCCTATGTCCTCTTTTTATGAGCTCAAGAGCAGTTTCGCTCTTTCCTATACCACTTTCCCCTGTAATAAGTATACCTATTCCATAAATTTCAACAAGCACACCATGCATTCTGGTTTCAGGTGCTAATTTTTCATCCAAATATCCCATAATTTTACTTATAAACCTTGTTGTATGTGTATTAGTCCTAAGAACCCATCTATTATACTCTCTAGCACTTTCCAATAATTCTTCTTGTGGTTTAAGACCTCTTGCTATTATAGTACATGGAGTATCAAATCTAAAGAATTTTTCAAGCCTTTTTCTCCTAAGTTCTAACCTCATGGCATCAAGAAAACTCCACTCAGTTCTTCCTATAACTTGTACTCTTTCACTCGCAAAATAACTATAAAAACCAGTAAATTGCAAACCAGGTCTATTTATATCACTTAAATTTATTTCTATGCCCTTTTCACCCTCAACTAAAACTTCTAATCCCAAATCTTTAATCAAATTTTCCACATATACAGGCATCCCAATACCGCCTTTCATAAACTCAAATATATAATTTTATTCTATCACTAATTTGCTTTTATTCAAGTCATGTTTTGCTTCTACAAACCTTATTGTACCAGTTTTTGATCTCATTATAACTGAATGCGTTGTAGCCCATTCATCTTTAGAAAATACTATTCCCTTAAGCAAATCACATTCAGTTATAGCTGTAGCTGCAAAAAATACATCATCGCTTTTTACTAAATCGTCTATTCCTAAGACTTTATCAACATTATTTATTCCCATTTTTTTGCATCTGTCTATTTCTTCTTGAGAATGTGGTACAAGCTGAGCCTGCATTTCTCCACCCATGCACTTTATTGCAGCTGCAGCTATAACTCCTTCTGGTGCTCCACCTATTCCCATAAGTATATCTATTCCTGTGTCTTCAAATCCACATGCAAGTGCTGCTGCTACATCTCCTTCACCAAAAAGTTTAACACGTGCTCCAACCTCTCTTGCAGCATTTATAATATAATCATGTCTCTCTCTTTCCTGAACTATAACTGTAAGCTCTGAAACATCCTTTCTAAGGGCTTTGGCAACATTTATTATATTTTCCTTTGGTGATTTATCTATATCGATAGCTCCTTTAGCTTGTGGCCCTACAACTATCTTTTTCATATACATATCTGGTGCATGAAGAAGACTTCCTTTTGGTCCCATAGCAATTACAGCAACAGCATTTGGAAGTCCTTTTGCTATTAAAATAGTACCATCTAATGGGTCTACTGCTATATCCATTTCTGGCATATATTCTTTACCTACTCCTAATTTCTGACCTATATAAAGCATAGGGGCTTCATCTAATTCGCCTTCTCCTATTACAACAGTTCCTCTAACTGGCATAAATTTAAATGCTTTTTCCATTCCATCAACAGCTGCTTGATCCGCTGCCATCTTGTCTCCTCTTCCCATATATTTTGAAGATTCAATAGCAGCCGCTTCTGTAACCCTTACTAAATCCATTGATATATCAACATCAAACATTAATTAATTTACCTCCAATATATTATTAAATTTATTTACACAATATATAATATCAGTTTTTCTTAAACATTCAAAATTATTTTCATTAAAAAATAATTTTTATTATATTTATTGTGACCTATTTTGACTTATTCTATTATTTACAATTATTTACATATAGCTTTTTTTCAACATTTCCAATTCAAGCCAGCAATAAACTTTAAGTCATTTACATTATTTTCCAGACGTAAAGAATCATTTTTAGTAGATATTTGTATTAAATTGACATGCTAAAAAGTTTTACATGAAATGAATTATTTGGTAAAATAAAATCACAATAAAAACTTGTTGCTCACATTTTAATTTATTTTTTATTTTTTAGTTTTATAGTTGATATATTGTTTTTATTTTGTCAGGAGGTGTTATTATGGGTTTTGAACTTGCGGTATTAATCTTAAAGATTGAGCACTACAGAAATGACTTATATTCATTAATTAGCAATAACAATTTAACTGATCCAAATGTAGTGTCATGCAGTCAAAAACTGGACAAGCTTTTAACTCGTTATGAGCAGATGAGGCCTTATATACAGCAATCAGCAGCATAGTGTATTTAGTCAAATATAAGTGTTAAAATCCTGCTTTTCACTAAAGTTATTTAGATAAACTAAGTTCTAAAATACAATAAAAAATTCACTATTAAAGTTATTTTTTATTGTTAAGATTACACTCAGAGCGGCTGTTACAAAGTAAGAATAAGTAAAGTACACATATAATCACTTTAATGCCAGTAATTTTTTTATTGACATTAGTTTCCGGTTATTCTTACCTCATGGATTTTGTAACAGCCAATTTTATTTACCGTTTTGTTTTGAAATAAATAACTTCATAAATATATTATTATAATTTTGCTTTAAACACAAAAAAGTTTGGATTAACCTCCAAACTTTTAAAATACTTATATTTAATTAAACTTACATAGTTTTTCATTCCATTCCGACATAGAAACATAATCAAGTGGATTATCATAAAAAAACCACTTAAATGTACCAGATTTTGAACCAAAGGTTTTATTATACTTTTCCAACATATTATTAAATTTATCATCAGCATGTAGATAAGGGTCATCTTTATCAAGCTTTAAAATATACCTATACTTATAAAAATTACCTCCACCAAAATCTTCAAAAAACATATTAGGATTAGTAGTTAAAAAAGTTACTTTTTTTTCTATGATTTTTTCTTTGCCTAACTTTCTTTTTGCTCCTACACTTGGAATTAATTTGCTATACTTTCCATTTGAGAAATGATAAAGTATCATTCTTTTACACCTCATTTCTCTTATAATGCTACCACTAATGAGCTCAAAAGTATATATTTTATAAAATAAAAATAAGCAGACCTACAATATTGTAAACCTGCCTATCTTTATAATGGTAGCCCCATCGGGAATCGAACCCGAGATTCCGCCTTGAGAGGGCGATGTCTTAACCGCTTGACCATGAGGCCATGAATAAATGCTCAATGTTTCAATTCCTGAGCACCTATTTATTATACCATTTTATTTCATACTTTCAAGTACTTTTTTTTTTATATACCTATAATATTTGCATTTAAGATAAATTATCTATTTATTTCGCCAAAATCCAAGCTTATCCATGTTGATACATATATAATAAAGTCAAATTTCGCAATTTTATAATTTTAACTCATCAAGAACATCATCAACATCAAATTCCTGATCTTTATCAAAAAATATGGCTATTGCTTCACTATATTCATAATCATCCGCACTAACATTGTAAACTACAAACTGAGTTCTTATTCCGAGTTCATCCATGCATTTTTCCATTATTTCGCCTATATTATCTGCAGCTAAATCATCGAGATATGGGAGAAAAAATTCGCCATACCATACTTCACCACGAGATTCTCCATCACATTCATCATTTGCAAAAGCTTCTGCTGCATTTAGTTCATCTGTATCAAAATCATAGTAAAATCTTAAGACTAGAACTTGTGACTTATATTTTATTTCCTCTATATCTTCTATGTCCTCACTCCTAATAAATTCCATAATCTTATTCTTATCCATATTTTCACCTCAAATTTTTTAATAAATATTTATAAACTTTTTTGGTTAAAGTTATAATATATAATATATACAAAATTCATATTATCATATAATATGCTAATATGAAATATTTATACAAAATTATTTTATGCATGATTATTATTTTCTTAATTTTTTAAATATTTTGCATATGAATTTACTACTTTATATTTTTTATATTTAATATATAATAAGTTGTCAGAGGACTTAAATTCTTTAAATTTAATCGCACTTATTATAAACACTTAGTTAATTTTTTAGTTCTTTTTGGGAGGTATAATAATGAACATAAACTTAATAGGCGTACCACTTTATTACGGTTCTGATAAAAAAGGCGCAGATCTCGGTCCAGACAAAATACGTGAAAATAGCGTAATGGATATATTCCATAAATACAATCATAATGCCTATGATCTTGGAAATATCTTTGTCCCAAAAGTATCTGATGAAGACAAATTTTTATTTCATAATAAAATGAAATTTTTAAAACCAATTGTTGATGTTACCACTAACTTAGCTGAAGAAGTATATAACTCTTTATTTTCAGGGAAGTTCCCATTTATAATAGGTGGTGATCATTCTCTTGGTCTTGGCAGCATTTCAGGTGCAAGTAAATTTTATGATAATCTAGCTGTTATATGGGTCGATGCACATGGAGATATAAATACCGATAAAACAACTGAATCTGGAAATGTGCATGGTATGCCACTAGCTGCTGCTATGGGTATAGGTTCACCAGAACTTACAAATGTATATTACAGCGGAAGAAAAGTAAAACCAGAAAATGTATTTATAATTGGAGCACGTGACCTTGATGATGGGGAATATGCGTTGATTTCAGACAGAAAACTAAATGTATATTCTACAAAGGATATACATGATTTAGGCATTGAAGCTATATTACAGGATATACACAAAAAACTCACCCAAAATTCTGTGGAAGCCGTTCATTTAAGTTTCGATATAGACTGTATTGATAAATCATTAGTACCTGGAACTGGAACTCCTGTACCCAACGGTATGAGTATTGATGAAGGTAAATATCTTATTAAATATCTTATGAAAACTAAATTAGTTAAATCAATGGATTTAGTTGAATTTAATCCACTCCTTGATAAAGATGATAAAACTCTAAAGGTAGTGATGAATTTAATAGACTGTACTTTCAAAAATCTTAATAATGACGTAAACAATATTTTTTCTAATATAGCAGTAGAAAAAGCATAAAACAATACAAAAATTCCAGATACAAGGGATTGTCAAGAAAAATGTGTAAGTTATATTAATAATATTCATCTGGTAGGATTTCCTACCAGTATTTTTTTATCT
>NZ_JAJNKE010000056.1 GCF_021043395.1 Clostridium guangxiense | reverse complement strand
AGTTAGTTTTTTAATGAGCAGGGCGAATTAAAACCCTTCACTTAGCTCGACAAATTCCGGTTTATCAGGATAAATTTAGAGATTGCAATTTTAAAGTTTCAAGTTGTCTATCTATAGGAAGATATGATTAACTATAATTTGACAGTTCATAAAGCCTTATATATAAGCGCACTAATCAAGCACTTTTCTTCAGCACAATATCCTTCATTAGCTTTATGTCATCATTTATAAATCTGTGATCCACCTTATTAACATCAAATTTAAATATCTTAAATACTATTTGAATAAAATATCCTATTAGTGAAACCATTATTACAGTCCCTATTCCAGCAGAACCACCCATTATATATCCAAGAGCAAGTACAGACAACTCTATGAATGTTCTAACTATAAGCACAGATTTTTTTGTTTTTTTAGTAAGTGCGACCATAAGACCATCTCTAGGCCCAGATCCTAAACCAGCTCCTATGTACATATAACTTCCAATCGACATTAATAACATTCCTATAATAATTGAAATAACTCTTAGAACTATACTGTTGAAAACTGGTAATAAGTGATTTAACATCAAAATATCCATGAATGTTCCAATAACAAGCATATTAGAAATAGTGCCCCAACCTATTTTTTCTCCTGCAATATAATCTACTATAATTACAATTGCACTAACTATTATACTTGCTTGACCCATTGTTATATTCATCATCTTAGATAATCCTTGATGAAATACATCCCATGGCTGAAGCCCCAAATTTCCATTTATAGTCATAACTGTACCAATAGAACACAATAAAAGACCTATAAATAACTTTAAAAAAATTAATGTTCCTTTTTTCATAATTAGCCCCCCCTTTGTAAATAGACAACATTAACTTGAAAATTGCAAGTTCCAAGTTTATCCTGGCAAAATAGGATTTGACTCAGAGTACAGAGTACAATTGACATAATACAGTGAAGGTTAACTTTCTTCCGTTTCACTACAGAAAGTCTTAAACTTAATGATGACGCCAATTTTTAAAATTGCCTATTTTTTAGCTTAGTAAAACTAAACATAATTAATTATATGATATTTTTTTAATACTTTAAAGTTTTTTTACGAATTATCAATTTTCATTTTGTATTTAGCATATTTTTGTAATAGAAATGTCGTTATAATAATAATTGTTCAATTTCAAATTCACTGTAACCATAGTTAACCAACAGGAATTAATGGTGATATGTAATATATTATATAAAAATTTAGTTAACCGCAAAATTCACACCTAAAATTCCGTAGGCACGGAGGAATTTTTTCCTTGCACCACTGTGGTAGCAACGTAACAATGCTGAAGAAGCGGTTTAAAAAAATCCTAATAAATCTTGGTTCAAAAATCATAAAACACTTAGATATTTCAATCTGTCTGAGCAATAGCGAGTTATTAAAATACCTTAGTGTTTTATGATTTTTCAACCTTAGATTTATAGGATTTATTATTAAAAGTGCTTTTATATTGTTCTAGAAGGATAATGGGCTTACGCCCAAACCCCGCGTATGTGTATGCGACAAGCATTGTTACTTTGCAATATTTTTAAAAAGCCGGAACTTCTGCTCCCTTATATATATCCTTTAAAAGCTTTTTTACCTTTTCAGTTTGATAAACTTCAACTAATTTTTTTAAAGCCTTATTGTTTTTATCTTTGCTTCTAACTGCAATTATATTGAAATAGTTCTTAACTGAAGGTTTTTTTGTACTTTCTATATAAATTGAATCCTTTAAAGGACTAAAGCCTGCATCTACTGCAACTCCACTGTTTATAGCTGCTGCATCAACATCTTTTAATGATCTTGGAATTTGTGTTGCTACAAGCTCAACTATCTTCACATTTTTAGGGTTTTCAGCTATATCTTTTACTGTAGGTAATACTCCTACACCATCTTTTAACTTTATTACGCCTGCATCTTGAAGTAATATAAGAGCTCTACCACCATTTGTAGGATCATTAGGTATTGCTATTTTAGCTCCATTTTTTAAATCCTTAACTTTTTTTATACTATCTGAATATATTCCCATAGGTGCTAAAACGGTATTTCCAATAGATACAATATCCAATTTATGATCCTTCTTGAACTTGTTAAAATATGCGATGGTTTGGAATGAATTTGCATCTATATCCCCGTCATTCAAAGCCTCGTTTGGCCTTATATAATCAGAAAAACTTACAATTTTAAGTTCAATGTTATCTTTCTTAAGGTCCTCTTTTAAAGCATCCCATATTTTATGGTCATCGCCTGTAATTCCTAATTTAATAACTTGTTTTTTATTACTATTTGCTAATGTACTTGATTGACATCCCGATAGTAAACCTAAGCTTAATGATAATGTTAAAAATAATGCTGCGACTCTTTTTATTTTCATTTTTCTTCCCCCTAATTTAAAATAACTTATTTTTAGTGACTTAACTTTTTTAATAAAAATTCACCTAAACCTTGTATTAAACTTACAAGTATTAATAAAATGATAATTGTAACTACCATAATATCTGTTTTAAAGTACTGATAGCCATATCTTATAGCAAAATCGCCAAGTCCACCGCCGCCTACGGTTCCTGCAACTGCTGAAAAACTAATTAAACTTACAGTAGTAATTGTAAGGGCATAAATAATTTGTGGAAGGCCCTCCTTTAATAAAACTCTATATATTATTTCAAAGGGACTAGACCCCATAGCTTCTGCTGCTTCAATAACGCCTTTATCAATATCCAAAAGTGCTGATTCTATCTGTCTTGCAACAAAAGGTGCTGTTCCAAAAACAAGTGGCACTACTGCACCCTTAACACCTATTGTTGTTCCAACTAAAAGTCTTGTTAATGGTATAATTGCTGCAATCAATATTACAAATGGAATTGAACGAAATGCATTTATTATTTTACCAATTATATTATAAACAACTTTATTCTCAAGTATATTTTTAGGACGTGTTACCACAAGTGCTACTCCAACAGGTATACCGATAATTGTAGAAATTACACCTGACACAGCTACCATTATTAATGTTTCTTTAAGTGCCGTTATCATATCTGGAAAAAGCTCTACAACATTAGGCATAATCGTGTTCAAAAGATTCCCCATACTTTATCACCTCCACATATATACTGTTTCCATTTAAATATTTAATGGCTCCATTAATTCCTTCTCTAAAACCACTAAATTTAACAACAAGATTGCCTATAGGCGTACCTTGTATTATTTCAATATTTCCAGAAATGATATTTGCATCTACCTTAAACCTTCTAGAAATTTCAGAAATAAAGGCTTCTTCAGCATTTGAACCTACAAAAGATAGCTTTGCCACTATATCATTTTCTGAAAATTTACTAGCAAATTCTTTACCTTCAATGAGTTCATAAACTTTATCATAATGGAATACTGTAGCCATAAATTTTTTAGTCATCTTTGCTTTAGGATTAGTAAATATTTGTACTATATCTCCCTTTTCAACAATTTCTCCTTCTTCCATTACAATTACTCTCTGGCAAATATCCTTAACAACATCCATTTGATGTGTAATAATAACTATTGTAAGTCCAAGCTTTTCATTAATTTCTTTGATTAACTTTAGTATAGATTGAGTAGTTTCAGGATCCAAAGCCGAAGTAGCTTCATCGCATAAAAGAACTTGAGGATCATTAGCAAGCGCTCTTGCAATAGCAACCCTTTGCTTTTGTCCACCACTAAGCTGAGATGGATAATTTAAAGCTTTGTCCTCTAAGCCTACCAAGCCTAAAAGACTATTTACTTTATTAGCTATATCTTTTTTATTCAACCCTTTTCCTTTAAGCGGGTAAGCTACATTATCAAACACATTTCTTCTAGCCATTAAATTAAAATGCTGAAAAATCATCCCTATCTTTTCTCTTACTTTTCTCAATTCCTTTTGGGATAACTTTGTCAAATCTTTATCATCAACTATAACCTGACCGCTAGTAGGTTTTTCAAGCAAATTTATGCATCTAACAAGAGTACTTTTTCCCGCGCCGCTATATCCAATAATTCCCAAAACTTCTCCATTTTCTACTTCTAAACTTACATCCTTAACAGCTTCAACTTTTTTGCCTCCATCTTCATAAACTTTTATTATATTTTTTAGTTCAATCACAATAATCCCCCTTTCCAAAATTCACGATATAAAAAATCCTCTTCCAAAAAGAAGAGGACAATATTAATAAAAAAAACCCGCGGAAGGGTTCTATTATTAAATACCTTCCCTCATCTTTCAGAATTTAATCTGCAGGATTTAGCACCTTGCATGCAAATGAAACACGCTGGTTGCTGAAACGTCATCGGGCCAGCCCCTCAGTCTCTCTCGATAAGGATTTTATTCAATTTTGTTATAAACAATATACAAAAAAATTTTTTTGATGTCAAACAAGCAAAAATTTAATTTTTTATTTTTATGTGCATATTTTTACGTAACACATAATTGTTCTACGTTTACAAATACATATAAATTTTTAATGCAATATTATTTTTAACAATTACATATTAATTCCTACTAATCTAATTCATTTTCTATTTATTAATATTAACCCAATTATACAAAAGGCTGCTCCCATTATTTTGTTAACTTCAAATCCCTCTTTATAAAATATAATTCCTATAGGTATAAGCACAATTGCTAAAATTATATTTGCAACTAGTGAACCTACACTAATATTCCATCCTGCTCTATATGCCATTAAATATCCAAATTCCAACCCAACTATTGAAAATCCCAAAACTATACTTGTCCAGTTTAATTGTTTAAATGAACCCCAAATCCCTTTATCATGTTTTGTAAAAAGCAGTGCCATTGATGATAAAACGGCCGCAGTAAAGTACGTAACAACTAAAGCCGAAAAAGGATTGGCTTTTTCTGGTGTTGATTTTTGGCATATATTATAAAACACATTTGATAATACTATCAGTACAATTGAAAAAACATACATAAACATAAAGTTTTCCCCCTTAAAACAAAGCTTTCTTATTTTTTAAAACACAGTCAAGTTTCTAATTATCTCTGAAAGTTTTCTTAGCCCTAAATACATTTCATCCTTCGAGGCATAGGAATAAGATATTCTTATATTGTTATTCTTATGAAAATCATATATATATCTAGGATTAATAAGTATGCCATTTTTCCAAGACATATTAAACAGTTTAATCATGTCTATCTTAACCTTTAATTTTAACCATATATAAAATCCACCTTTAGGTACGTTCCAATCAGCTATATCACAAAAATATTCTTTAAGTAGATTTATTGTAAAATCTCTCCTAATTTTAAGTCTATATCTAAGTTCCTCAATATAATTGTTATATAGTCCACTTGAAATCCATTCAACCGCAGCATATTGTGAAAGCGAACTAGCCCCATAATCCATTTGCATTTTAACATCTCCTAATCTATCTATAACAGCCTCAGGACCAATAACCCAGCCAATCCTCATGCCAGCAGAAAGACATTTTGATATTGTGCCTATATAAAGTACAATACCGTTATTATCCAAAGACTTTAAAGTTTTAGGTGGAACTTCATCAAAACATAATTCTCTATATGCATCATCTTCAATAATTGGAAGTCTTTCTTTTGTACACACTTTAATAAGCTCATCTCTTCTATCATTACTCATTACTATGCCTGTAGGATTTTGAAAAGTTGGTATTGTATATAAAATAGAAGTTTCTTTACTTATGTTTTTTAGTACATCCCTTATATCAACCCCGTATCTATCCATAGATATTCCTTTTAATTTCATACCAGCAGATTCAAAAACATTAAGTGACTTTATGTACGATGGTTTTTCTACTAATAC
Source organism: Clostridium guangxiense (assembly GCF_021043395.1). Classification (GTDB taxonomy): domain Bacteria; phylum Bacillota; class Clostridia; order Clostridiales; family Clostridiaceae; genus Clostridium_S; species Clostridium_S guangxiense. The sequence goes on along the minus strand of NZ_JAJNKE010000056.1, from coordinate 14,030 downwards.
GTCATCTCCGGGTTTAAGTATACTCATAGAAATTAGCTGAAGCGCTTGAAGTGATCCTGAAACAATCAAAATAGATGATGCCGAGACATTAATTCCAAACTTTTTTACATAATTACTTATTACCTGCCTAAGCTCAAGCGAGCCCTTAGTTCTCTCATAACCCAATGAATTTATATTATCTGCCACCTTTAAAAGTACACTTTTCATGGTTTCCTTAGGAAAAAGCTCCGGCGAAAGTTCTCCCGTCCCTAGCCTAATAATGTTATCCTCATATTCAAGTTTATTTATCATTTGAATAGTAGATAAATTAGGTTCGTATATGCCGCTTTTTATATATTTTTGCCAATTTAGAGTTGGATCTGAAGCCAAAAGAGACCATGTATTATTAACTATTACTGTCCCACCCTTTGTCTTTCCCTCAACTAAACCATATGATTTTAATTCATCAATAGCTTCCACTACAGTACTTCTATTAACTCCAAATATTTGTGACATCTTTCTTTGAGATGGCAACCTTTCTCCTATACTCCATTCTCCTTTTGATATTTTTTCTTTTATATAATTCACTATTTGTCTAAATAATGGCAAATTAGAATTTTTATCAGGTTTCCAATCAATATTTATCATAAAACACCCAACCCTTTAATAAAACTAACTGCAAGCTTTAGCCCATAATAAGTTATTACAACTCCGCATATTTTATTAATTATCCCGACCAACCTCACACTAAAATTCTTTTTAAAATAATTTACAATTAATGAAAGACTTGTAAACCATAAAAATGAAGCAGTACAAACTCCTAGTATAAACAATTTAGAAGTTGAAAACGAAAGAGAAGCTTTAAAACCTCCAAGCATCAATGATCCATCAATAATAGCCTGTGGATTAAGCCATGTAACCGTAAAACAAGCAGTAACTAATTTTAAAAAATTTTTGTCACTATTAACTTCGCCAAAAGAATTAGGTACTTCCATTATAAGCCTAACCCCTATATAAATAACAATAATTGCACCACACAAAAGTATAATATCTTTTAAAATTTGAGATTTACTTAAAACAATTCCAACACCATAATAACATGTAATTGCAAGTGAAATATCAAAAAATACTGTTACTAAGGCTGTTCTAAGTGCCATTATTCTCTTATTACATATAGCGGAGTTAATGACATATAGATTTTGAACTCCAATCGGAGCAACATATGTAAATCCCAAAATTAGCCCTTCAATATAATATTTTATCACAGTTTTACCTCCAATACCTTATATAGGAAAATGTGAAAAATGTAGATATTCTTTTTTACGGGCCGCTTGTAATGCTTTATGCGTAGTGTAGCAAAACCTATATAATACCTTTTTTCACAATCTCTTATAGATAAACAAGCTGAAAGTTTCAAACTTTCACAAGTAATATTTTTCTGGTTCACAGTGCACTGTAAATTGTGCGCTTATTTCCTATAAATTAAATGCTACCAAAAAACTTTTCACTATTTTAACTTATAGGCTGTATACATTAATTATATACACCCAAGCCCCTTCTGTCTTCAACCATATCTTAAAATTTAATACCAACCAAATATCTTTCTAAAATTTAATAATAAAATTGTGAATAATAGTGAAGGAATAGTGACAAACTAATTGTATGAAAATTTTACGATTTATAATATATGGTTTAGCTGGATGGTGCATGGAAATATTATGGACTGGATTTGGTTCTCTTTTAAGCGGAGACATTTCAATGCATGCTTGGACCAGTATGTGGATGTTTTTAATATACGGTCTAGCAATTTTTATGGAACCAATACATAATGCTATAAGGCGTTGGCCAATTTTGATACGAGGAGGTATATATGCTGTACTTATATTAATAGTTGAATTTTGCACAGGTTCAATTTTGCGTCTTACAATAGGAACATGTCCATGGTATTATGATAAGGGTATTACAATACAAGGTATTACAAGACTAGACTATGCACCATATTGGTTTATCGCAGGACTTCTTTTTGAAAAACTTCACGATGAATTAATAAAAATACACAATATTTCAAGAGAATCTACAATCTAACTTGAAGTCGAAAAAAAGCAGTTGGAAGGGGGACTTACCAACTGCTACAAATTTTTATAATAATTATTAACTTTTTATCTAAGCTCAGTTATTATTTTATCACCTTTTCTATGTTAAACATATTATCTAAAACTTTAAAATTTTGAGGAAAAGGTTGTGCAAGTACCCAATAACTGACACCCCTAAGCCCATATTCACTAACAAGCTTATATTTTTCTTCTACACTTCTTGCATCTTCAAACCATACAACGTGCTGTCTGCCCGCTCTATCCGTATAATTATAATAAGGAGATTGTGATTTTTCGTCATATTTTATTTGTGCTCCGTATCTTCCTGCCCTAAGTATTGCCTCTTGATTTCCTATGCTTTCAGCAAATTCTCCTCCAGGCATATACGGAAGTGTCCAATCGTACCCATAAAGAGGCATCCCCATCATTATCTTTTTAGGAGGAATTACACTTACTGCATAATTTATTACTTTTCTCACTTCATTTATAGGTGCTACAGCCATTGGTGGACCTCCAGACCATCCCCATTCGTAGGTCATTATAATTACAAAATCAACGATTTCTCCATGTGCTCTATAATCATGAGCTCCATGCCATGCTCCCGTAGTAACATCATAAGTTTTTGGTGCAAGTGCTGTAGCCACAATATAATTTGGATGAAGCGCCGCCACAAGTTTTCTTAAAAAATTATTATATTTTTGTCTGTCTTCAGGTGGAATTCTTTCAAAATCAACAACAACCCCATAGTATCCTTTACTTCTTATCATATTTAAAATATTGTTTATTAATGTTTGCTGCAGTGAATTGCTATTTAATATATTGCTTATAAGTTCACTATTAAAATTTGCACCTGTTGTACCTGATATATTTGTAACTGAAAGCATTGGCGCAACTTTATTTTCCTTTGCTATTCTTATTATATTCTCATCATTAAGTGGTGTAAGACCCGCATCGGCAGTTACATGGTGACTAAAAGGCGTTACGTAAGTTAAATATTGTATAGCCTCACCCAAAACAGCATTTTCTTTTTGTGGATTGGAAGGTTGTATAAACGCATTAACTTCAATATATCCATAATTTTTTGCATTTTCAGGTATTCTTATCATAAGTCCCGGATAAATTGGCGATGAATTTGTAATATTATTTAGTTGTGTAATAGCATCTACTGAAACTCTAAATTTCCTTGCAATAGACCACAAAGTGTCGCCAGATCTTACTCTATAAGCTATTTCTGTACTTGGAATAACAAGTGTTTGCCCAACTACTAAGCTGCTGTCCTGTGAAAGCTTATTTGCATTTATAATGCTTTGAGGTGTTACTCCAAACCTTCTAGCTATAGACCAAACAGTATCACCAGGTTTAACTACATATATTCTCACTAAATTCCTCACAAAAATTTCTATCAATAATTATTATATTCAATTAAACTATTTTTGTGCCTTTTCAGCCCTTATGGTTTTCCCCTTTATAGTTTTATTTCTAAGCCCTTCCAATACCAGTTCTCCTTTTCCAGAAAGGATTTCTACGTAAGAAAAATTATCTTGTATATCAATGATTCCAACATCTTCTGGATTAATCCCTTCAATGCTAGATACAGTACCAGCTATATCTCCTGGTCTTATTTTTTTCTTTTTTCCAGCACTAATATATATCTTTGTTATTTCTTTATTTATTTCTTTATTTTTAGCTTTCTTAAGTTTTACAGGATTTTTAAGCTTTTTATTGTATATTTCTTTTCCCTCTTTAACTTCCTCTTCTGAGGGAATATCACCTTTAAGAATTTTAAGAGCAAATTGTTCTTCAATCTCCTCCAAAAATCTATATTCCCTTGAGGTTACAAAAGTTATTGCAGTCCCTCTATTTCCTGCACGACCAGTTCTCCCCATTCTATGAATATAGCTTTCCTTCTCCATAGGTATATCATAATTTATAACATGAGTGACATCTTCCACATCAATTCCTCTAGCAGCTATATCTGTAGCCACAAGAAAATTAAATTCTCCTCTTTTAAATTTATTCATCATGCTAGTTCTATCATCTTGAAGCATTCCACCATGCAGAGCATTACATGAATATCCTTTAGTCTTCATTTGTGAAGTCAACTTTTCTACATTTTCCTTAGTTCTACAAAATATCATTGCGCTTTCTGGTCTTTCTACATATATCAATTTATTTAACAAATTAAACTTCTTATCATTTTCTACTTCATAATAAATTTGCTTAATTCTATCTGCAACAGAACTTTTAGCCTTAATTTCTATGCTAATAGGTTCTTTCATATATCTCTTGCTAAGTTCTAATATTTCCTCTGGCATAGTTGCCGAAAAGAGAAGAGTCAACTTTTTATTAGGAAGCTTTTTCATTATATCCTTAACCTGATCTATAAACCCCATATTAAGCATTTCATCAGCTTCATCTATTACAAGATAGTTTATTCTAGAAACATCTAAAGCCCCTCTTTCTATAAGATCAAAGGTTCTCCCAGGTGTGCCAACCACAACATGAACTCTTTGTTTCAGTTCATTTACTTGAACACTTACTGGTTGTTTTCCAAAAATTGCTGAACATCTAAGCCTTTTGAATCTCCCTATATTGCCAAAATCCTCTTTTATTTGATATGCTAATTCTCTTGTTGGAGCTAAAACTAATACCTGCGGCTTATTTTCTTCAAGTTCTATTTTTTCTGAAATAGGTATTGCAAAGGCAGCCGTTTTTCCACTTCCCGTCTGTGATTTCGCCATAACATCTTTACCTTTAAGTATTAATGGTATAACCTTCTCCTGAACTTCCGATGGTTTTTTATATCCTAGCTTTTCTATTGCTTCTAAAATCTCTTCACTTAATCCTAAATCTTTAAAATTTGATTCACTCATTTTATTACCTCATACTTTACTCATTTTATATACACATGGTAGTATACCACGAATAAAGTTAAATTAATATTTTCAATAAAAAAAGTTAAGTAACAGTTTCTAAAAAATGAAACCATAACCTAACTCAAATTCTTTATATCTAAAAATAGTGAATGTATTTTATTTTACAGCCTTTAATTTTGCAATATCCGACCAATTACTTGCAGTTATCATTTCTACATTACTTAAATCTTTTCTTATGCCTTTAACTTCTCCCTTAACTTCAGCTAGCTCATGTTTTAAATTTTCCTGTCCAGCTGAAATAACCGCTGTTCTATGTTCCAATGCTCTTAATAGCTGCATGTGCTCATCTTGAACAGCTTTTATTGATTTTACGTCTTCTTTAATTGTTCCAAGTTCTTGTTTTACAGATTTTACATCCTCTTTAAGTGACTTCACATCTTGCTGCATTGATTTTAAAATTTCTAGCATCTCTTTCTCCATACATTTCACCACCTAAGGAAATTATATCAAATTTTTAATTTTTAATCTATAAGAAAAACATGGAAATAAATTATAATTAATTTATAAAAAACTCGCTTTGTAAGTGATAATATTTTGAATAAAAAATTTAAAATTGACAGCACATGGGAAAATTACGAACTCTATATAACAAAAGAATAATACCCTATGATGATAATTTTTTGATGCTGTAATTTGTACTTCAACTTTGCATCATGCAACTCTTAGTGATATTAAACAAGGAATCAATGAAATATGCAGAATATTAAAGCCGAATAGATATTTTGTATTCAATTTTCTCTCTACATTAGATCCTTCTTATGGGATTGGCACTAAAATTGAAGAAAATACTTTTGTGGGCTCAAGAATCGGCGAAGAAAACATTCCACATCATTATACCGACGAAAACGAATTAGAAGCATTGCTAAATAAATTTTCATTTGCTAATATAAATAAAAGTATTTATAGTTTTTATGATTCTAAAAATAATGAATACACATCAAAAGTATTTGATATACTAGCTGTTAAGTAAAAAGGAAGTGGTGATACAAATGAAAATATTTTTTATATCTGATATTCACGGTTCACTGCATTATTTAAAAAAGGCTATGGAAAATTATGAAAAAGAAGCAGCAGATTTTATAGTAATCCTTGGAGATCAACTATACCATGGCGCAAGAAATGATCTGCCTAAAGGCTATAATCCTAGAGGCGTAACTGAACTTTTAAATAAATACAGCGAAAAAATAATTGCTGTAAGAGGAAATTGTGATAGTGAAGTTGATGAAATGGTGCTAAATTTCCCTATAATGTCAACCTACTCAACAATACTATACAATGGAAAAAGATTATTTTTAACTCATGGTCATATATATGGAGAAAATAATTCACCTAAACTTAGCAATGGAGATGTACTAATTTATGGTCACACTCACATTCCTGTTGCAAAGAAAAAAGATGGCATTTTTATAATAAACCCAGGTTCTATATCTCTTCCAAAAGAAAATAATCCAAACTCTTATGGAATTTTGGAAGATAATGCTTTCAAAATAAAAGATTTAGCTGGAACTACCTTCATGAATATAAACCTATAAGAGGTTTGGGCTTTGCCCATTATCCTTCTAGAACAAAATATTATGCACTATAAGCTAATTGACTCGTGCTAAAATAGTAAAAAAAATATACACCTCCTAGCTTAATCTAAACTAGAAGGTGTATATCCTTTTATTTTTTTGAAAGCACGATTAAAAGTACGTACGCTATTAAAGCCACATTCAAAAGCAATTTCTGCAATGGATTTAGAAGTTGTTTTAATTAAAAACTCTGCATTTTCAACTCTCACTTCATTAAGGTAAGTTCCAAAATTTATTCCAGTAAATTTCTTAAACATTCTAGAAAAATAGCATGCACTAAAATGTACTCTTTGAGAAATATCATTTAAAGTTATATTATTTGCATAGTTATCTTCTATAAATTTCATAGCATTTTTAATTCTATTAATATCAGGAAGTCTATTACCTTTTTTAGTTTTATCACTACTACTAATAGGTAAATATCTTAGCGCAAAAGCACATAGTTCAATTAGTTTTCCTTTTATACATAAGTCATAGGCAGTTTCTTTATCCTTCATTTCATTGACAATTGAATGGAATATGTCTGCTATCTTTTTATAATTTTCTAGTTTTATCTTATTAATAACAGACTCATTTATAAAAGGAGTATTGAGTTTGAAAGTTTCAGGCCAACCAAAAGAATTACCCACAATATCAGGACGAAAAATAATCATATTGATTTTTGAACTCATATTGGTGCTATCAAGATAATGTATATCTGTGCTTCCAAATATGGCCATATCCCCTTTATTTAATATTTTAGAATCATCATTTATCCCTACCTTTATACTTCCTTCAATTACTAAAATAATTTCTACATCTATATGCCAATGAGGCATATTACTACAATTTTCTAAGCAATATAATTTCACAGCAAGCTCTGATGAATACAATTTAGTTTGAAGATATGGATTCATAATTTTCACCCCAGCGGCATTATTTGTAAATAAGTGTATAGATTATTTAATACAAATAAATATTTATGTATTTATTATATATAAAAGGACAAAATTTGTCTACTAATAAGATAATATTGACGAGATATATGGAAATATTAAAGATATAATATACACATAGCAACAAACAAATTCAATTGATTCATATTATTAGGTTTTGAATTAAATTATAGTTGCACTAAAAAAATAAGAGAGAGGTGTAAGAACCTAAGTTTTAGGTAAAATAAGAAACAATAATTGGGGTTTATAATGTTAGCCTAAGCACTTATTATTATTTTACCACTTTATTTAGTCGATAAAGGAAAACGTATTCAATATCGTTACGTTTTAAAAACTAGGGAGATCATGAATCATCATTTAAAAAAACTTCTAACTTGTATAACAACACTTACTTTAGTATCAAGCGTGTTGGTAGGCTGTGGCAGCAGTGCCGATACAGCGAAAAAAAGTCAAGATACTACCATCAATAAAAAGGTTTCTTTAAAATTATGGATAGCAGAAAATAGTGCTACTCAAAAAGCAATCAATGACTTAAATGCTAAATTCCATAAGAAATATCCTTTAATTAATGTTACAGTATCCCAATTCAACCTAGAAGATATGAGAAAAAACTTTGTAAGTACTTCTGTTTCAGGCAGTGGACCAGATATTATTCTTGGACCTGGAGACAACATTGGAGTTTTTCAAACTGGTAATCTTATTCAACCTATTGAAGATGTAGTTGCAAAAGACTTTTTAAACAGATTTACCAAAGAATCCGTTAAAGCTGCTACATATAAAGGAAAAGTTTGGGAGGTACCAGATAGAGTAAGTAGTGGATTATTCTTAATATACAATAAAAAAATTGTTGATAAAATACCTAATACTTTTGAAGACTTACAACTATTAGGCAAAAAGTTACAAGATGAGAAAAAGGTTCAATATGGATTAGTTTTTGATGAAGTGGAGCCATATTATTCTTCAATGTTTATGAGCTGTTTTAATGCAAAATTCTTTGATAATGTAAATGCATCCAAACCTAAGCCAACTCTTGACTCTAATGCAATGAAACAATGGGCAACATATTTAAATAAATTGCATAGCAGCGGCTTAATTCCTAAAGAAGCAGATGCAAATATGGCAGATAACTTATTCGAAGAGGGTAAATCCGCTTTTATAATAAGTGGACCATGGGCTTTCAACACTTATAAAAAAGCAGGTGTTGACTTTGGAGTTACAACACTTCCAACCGTCAATGGTAAACTTATGAAGCCTCTATCTTCAATTAGTGGTTTTGCAGTTTCTGCAAATGTAAAGGATGCCACTAAAAAAGCTGCAGTTGCTAAATTTTTAGATTTTATGTCATCAAAAGGTTCTCAATTAACGTTATCTGATGCACATGGCAAGTTACCTACTAATACTGAAACATTAAAAACTGATAAATACAAAACAGATCCTATATATTCAATACAAACTGAACAATATAAAAACTGTTTACCAATGCCTATTATTCCACAAATGAGAGCAATATGGGATGCTATGAGACCTGTACAACAAGATATGTTTAGTGGAAAAGTATCTCCAAATGAAGCACCAGCTCAAATGCAACAAAAAGCAGAGGATGGAATTAAAAATTTAGGAGTAAACTAATATATTTGAAATAAAGGGCTGTTTATATTAATAATTTAAAAATAAATCTAATAAACTTCTTGTGCTATGAAAACCTTTATATTGTTAATTATATAAAATTATAATAGCAACAGCCCTTTAAAATAAATGAGGAAAAGGAGAAAAACAATGGAATGCTCTAAAAATAAGAAACATTTAACTATCAAAGCTCAAAAAAAATTAGTAACAATTTGTTTTTTACTTCCTGCATTTTTAGTTATGTGCGCCGTTATCTTATATCCGTTATTATATGAATTAAATTTATCCTTTAGAAATGTAACACTTATGAATTTAAAATCTAATATTTACCCATTTATTGGATTTGATAATTATTTAAGCATTTTAAAAGATAGTTCATTTTATAGTACATTATTAAGGACATTAATTTGGACATTTGTAAATGTAGGGCTTACGGTTTGCATAGGTTTATTTTTAGCAATGTTACTAAATGCTAAATTTCCAGGGAAGAAAATTTACAGAACGCTATTAATACTTCCATGGGCTGTACCAAGTTACATTTCGGTACTAACCTGGAAAGGTATGTTCAACTCCCAGTATGGTGCAGTAAATATAATTCTATCTAAAATATTTCCATGGGCACATTCTATTCCATGGCTTACTGATCCAAGTTATACATTTTTAGCATGTATCTTTATTAATGTATGGGTAGGTATACCATTCATGATGATGATATCTATTGGTGGTTTACAAAGTATATCAAACGAATTATATGAAGCAGCAGATGTTGATGGTGCTACTAGATGGCAAAAAACAAAAAATATAACCCTACCACTTATGAAATCTGTTTTAACACCATCTATAGTTTTAAGTTGTGTTTGGACATTTAACGTAGTTAATACAATATTAATAATGACAAGTGGTGTCCAATCTGAAAAATCTCAAATACTTGTTACATTAATGTACAAAGATGCATTTGAGTACTATAAATATGGTCATGCCGCAGCTTTCTCTGTAATAATATTCTTAATATTATTATGTTTTAGTTCATTGTTTTTAAAAGCCCAAAAGCTAGATGACTAATTTTTAAAAAATGGAGGAAAAAATGATGAAAAAGGAAAAATTCGGTATTAGGGATACTAAGTTTATGATAATATTTAGATATGTAATATTAACCTTTGCTGCAATTCTTACCGTATATCCTATATTAAACGTACTAGCAGTAGCTCTAAGACCATCAAATAATTTATATTCAACCTCACTAGCAATAGTAACTAAAAACTCAACACTTAACAATTTCAAATTAGCATTTACGGAATATCATATTCAAGATTGGCTTTTGCACAGCTTAATTATAGCCGGTTCTGCAACCGCTATTAGTGTAACAATCTCAATGTTTGCTTCGTATGCCTTCTCCAGGTTTGAATTTAAAGGAAAAAGAGCTGGAATGGTTTCCTTACTAATTACACAAATGTTTCCTGCAACAATGATGCTACTTCCACTATTTATGCTTATGTTCAAAATAGACCTCATAAACAAATTCCAAGGTTTAATTATAGTATATATTTCTACAGCAGTACCTTTTAATATATGGATGATGAAGGGATACTTTGATACAATTCCTAAATCACTTGAAGAAAGTGCTTATGTAGATGGGGCCAGTATACCCTATGCTTTTTATAAAATAATATTACCTTTAGCTAAACCTGCTATTGCACTAACCACATTATTTTCATTCATGAATAGCTGGTCTGAATATATAATCGCTAGAGTTATAATTACAGATCCAACAAAGACAACTCTTCCTGTAGGTCTTGTTAATATGCAAAGCCAATTTTCAACCGATTGGGGAGTATACTCAGCTGCAGCATTAATTACCTCTGTACCAGTAATAATTTTGTTTGTATGTCTTTCAAAATATCTCGTAGGAGGTCTTACAATAGGAGGTGTAAAAGGTTAATTAAAATATAATTTTTATAGGATGGAAGTGTATATATGAAAATAGATTTACATGTTCACGACAAAGAACGTTCAGCTTGTAGTAAATCAAGTGAGGAAGAACAAATTAGAGCTGCAATAAAGTTCGGTTTAAATGGTCTAATATTTACAGACCATAATATTCTAACACCGCTAGAACGTATAAAAGAACTTAATGATAAGTATAAGCCATTTAAAATTTATGGTGGCATTGAAATTGAAATGCAGGATACACATGAACATATTCTTGTTCTTGGATTGCATGATAAAATACTTCAAGATAAAAAATGGATATATGAAGAATTACATGCTTATGTAAGAGAAAATAACGGGTATATCGCATTTGCTCACCCTTTTAGATATAAGGATTTTATAAAGGAAAATCTAGAAAAGTTCGTACCTGATGCAATAGAAATACATTCTACCAATATAGGAATAGACGATACAGAAAAAATTAGACAGTTAGCTAAAAAACTAAACACCAATTTAATTGCTGATTCAGATGCGCATCATTACACTAATGTTGGAATTTACTGCAATAATCTAGTAAATTCCCCTAACAGCGAAAAAGAACTAATTGAAATGCTAAAAAATGGGGCTTACAAGATTTCTTCAGATCAAGAAAGAATTAAAAAGCACAATAATGAAGTAAATAAAAAAGAACTTCTAATAAAAAAATTGATCAAAGAAGGTAAAGATAAAAATTATTATCACAGCATTACTGGAAATTGGGAAGGTGAATTTGAAAGAGTTGCACAAGGAAAAACTTATAAAATTTAATTTAATTTTAATTTAATAAGAAAAGAGGTGATCTTTTGTCTGACTTTTTTATAAGAATAACCTTATCTGGAATTCTTTCTGGAATAATTGGATTAGAAAGAGAAAGACGCTCAAAAGATGCAGGCCTTAAAACACACTTTTTGGTTGGCATAGGCAGCGCTCTCATGATGATAGTTTCATTATACACATTTCATGATAGCAGAGTAGCCGCTCAAGTTGTATCTGGAATTAGTTTTTTAGGTGCTGGAACAATAATCCTAGAAAAACATTATGTAAAAGGTTTAACTACAGCAGCAGGAATTTGGACAACATCTGGTATAGGTTTAGCAATCGGTTCTGGAATGTATACACTTGGGATATTTTCAACTACTTTAGTTTTAGCTGGTTTAGAAATACTAGATAGAATATTTAAAAATACTTCAAGTAAATATTTATATATAAATATATGGGTAAGACCAGAAGAATTAATTAATTTAAGTAAAAAAATAGATGATAATAGTTTTTCTATTATTGAATACAAAACTGAAAGAATTGAATATAATGGTGATGAAAACGTAATGTTTGTTGACCTAAAACTAAAAATTCCAAATAAAAAAGATTATTACAAATTAATGGATAATTTATATAAAAATATAGAAATATTAAAAATAAAAATCTTATAAAACTTACTATATATGATATCAACTACAAAATGGAGAAAAAAATATGATTTTAAATTGATTTAAAATCATATTTTTTCCCCCATTAAAGGTTACCACAATAAAACTTATATTGCATACATAAGTTTTATTGCGGTAACCCTATATATTATGACCTATCACTTAACTTTTTGCAAATTTTTCATTGGAGATTTTTCACTATAAAAAAACAAACCTTTAAATTCATCATTTTTCTGTAGTTCCTTAAGATAAGCCGCAAATTGACCATTTATTCCTCTTCTTTTTAAAGCATATTCAACAGTAGCTTCTAAAAATCCAAGTTTATCTCCAACATCGTACCTTCTACCCTCAAAAGCACATGCATACATGGCCTCTGACTGCATTAAAGCCTTTAGTGCATCAGTTAGTTGTATTTCTCCACCCTTCCCTGGTTTTGTATTAGATAATACATTAAATATTTCTGGTGTTATTATATATCTTCCTAAAATAGCCATATCTGAAGGTGCTTCTTCAAGTTTAGGTTTTTCAACCATATCTTTTACCTTATATACATTATCTTCTATATGCATTGCATCTATAATTCCATATTTATAAACATCATTGTGGTTTACCTTTTGAACACCAACAATAGTTGTTTTATATTGATTATAACAATCCATAAGCTGCTTTAAACATGGTTTTCTTGAATCTACTACATCATCTCCGAGCATAACAGCAAATGGCTCATTTCCAACAAATGTTCTAGCACAACTAATCGCATGCCCAAGTCCTTTAGGTTCCTTCTGCCTTATATAATATATATTAGCTAAGTTAGATATATCTCTTGCAATCTTAAGCAAGTCTTTTTTTCCTTTACTCTCAAGTTCATTCTCAAGTTCTACAGATTTATCGAAATGATCCTCTATAGCTCTTTTATTTTTTCCAGTGATTATAAGTATTTCTTCTATTCCAGAAGCTACTGCTTCTTCTACAATATATTGTATAGTTGGTTTATCAACTATTGGAAGCATTTCCTTAGGTTGTGCTTTTGTTGCTGGTAAAAATCTAGTTCCAAGTCCTGCTGCTGGTATAACAGCTTTTTTAACTTTCATAATCGTTACTCCCCTCTAGTTATAATAAATATATTTTATTTATACTCTTACAAATGTTATATAATTATAATAAAACATAAATATTAAAATACTATTACGAGAATGTGGCAAAAATAAGGCAACATTTCATTATTGTATATAAACAACCTGGAAGGTTTAAACTCTAATTAGCAAATTTTACAAATAATTTATAAATATTAAGAGTAAGGAGAATTTTTTCCTTGTACTACCGTGGGAGCAAAGTAATAATGCTGAAGGAACGATTTAAAAAGGATCCAATAAATCTTGGTAGAAAAATCACAAAATGCTTAGATATTTCAATCTGTCTGTAGAGTAAGTCGGTGGCGAATCGCCACCTTCTCCTCATCAAACCGTGCATGCGGTTTTCTCGCACACGGCTTTCC
>NZ_JAJNKE010000055.1 GCF_021043395.1 Clostridium guangxiense | reverse complement strand
TTTATTAGCTCAGTTGGTAGAGCACATGACTTTTAATCATGGTGTCCGGGGTTCGATTCCCCGATAAGCCACCAAAACAAGAGATGTGTATTTCAATAAATTTGAAATACACATCTTTTATTTTTAAAATTTTTTATGTGTACTTTAATAGTGTATTTGTATTGGGTATATTTCTAAAAGCCCTATATAATGTTACATTAGAATATGACGTTGTTAATGAATTTTTTCTAACAGATAAAATTGATGCAAAGTTTTTTTGGAGAAGCAGCAATGAAAAAAGCGATGCATAATATTTCAAGTTAGTGATTTAGATTTTATTGTGGATTTGGTTATAAGCATGCAGGACAAAGTTAAAGTTATATGTCCTCTACAATTAAAAGAAAAAGTAAGATTAATGAATGGTATAAATTTAATAAGATAGGTTTCTATCAAAAATAGATTAACAATTAGAAGAATAATATCTGACTATACTATTAGTTAGAAGTACAAATAATTAGAAAGTTGCTGCTTATTTATGATTATGTTGATTAGAAGGAAAAGGGAGATATTTATTTGGGTAATATCAATGTAATATTATCGAGGTCTAGTTACAGTGGAAAATATTAAAGTAGCGATTTTTAAATTGGAGAAAGTTTTGGAGCAAGGTAACATATGTTTTTATATTCATATAGATGGGAAACTATACAGGAAAAGGAATATCTATAGGGCATATAGCTAGGGTAGCAAATAAACAGAGGAATAGAAATATATTACAGAATTTAGAGGCTTAGCTAGTGAGGATAGAATAAATGAGGCATTAGAAAATATTGAAGAAGAGTCTGTGATTGGTATTGGAAATAATACTAAATGGAAGGTCGATGCTAATTTAGATTAAGGAATAATTGATAAAATAGTATCTTTACGTAGAAAAGAACCTAGCCAAGGGGGAGTTATGGCTAGGTCTTTTATTATACTAATAATTGGGGATTAAGGTTTATTTCTGCCTATAATTCTCCAATTATAGGCAGAGGAAATATAAGAATTAATAATTAATTATTAACAACTTTTTTTTCTGCTGGTATTATAAGAGAAGCATCTTTTGTAACTTCGTTATCGTTTTTTAAAGAATTTTGTTTTTCTATTTCTTTAACAACTCCTGAAGTTTTATATGTTGGCATAAAGCGCTCAGCTAAACTCCATAGATGATCTCCTTTTTTTAATCTATATTTTATATAAACGTAATCAGAATCTTCAGAAACTGTTTTTACGACCTCATAAGAGTTTATGGAGTTATTAGTTTTAACTGAAGTTTCACTAGTTTTATCACTATTTGATTGAGTTGTTCTTTTATCATTTGTAGCAATATTATTACTAGATGATTGCTGCACTAGATTTGATTGAGAAACTTTTTTTAATATATTGTTTTTTTCATATTTATTATAGTAAACTGCATAGCTTCCTACAAGAAAAACAAAAATGCAACATAATATAAACAATAATTTACCTTTGCTCAAATTAAGCACCTCTTTCCTTAACATTGGTAATTATTGACTTAAAAAATTTTTTTATACACCTTTTTAGAAATTTTTTAAATAAGGTATGCTAAAATATATATAAGATTTTAATAAGCGGGTGAAGTAATGGATAGTAAATTATTATTAAAAGAACTTTGTTTAAAAAATGCACCAAGTGGTTATGAAGATAACTTATTTGGTGTAATTAAAACGGAATTTTCTAGTTTTGGAGATATTGCAATTGATGGTATGAAGAATGTTTACGT
The DNA here is from genome assembly GCF_021043395.1 of Clostridium guangxiense. GTDB lineage: Bacteria > Bacillota > Clostridia > Clostridiales > Clostridiaceae > Clostridium_S > Clostridium_S guangxiense. The sequence goes on along the minus strand of NZ_JAJNKE010000055.1, from coordinate 19,174 downwards.
ACATAAGAAAGGAAAAGGTAAATGTAAAGTTGTGCTTATGGCACATGCAGATGAAGTATCGCTTATTGTAACTTCCATTGAAGATAGGGGATTTTTAACGTTTAAGCCAATAGGCATAGATGCTAAAACTCTTATTTCACAAGAAGTAATTGTGCATGGAAAACAAGATATATCTGGAATTATAGGTATAAAACCTCCTCACCTTATGAATCAAAAAGAAAGAACAGAGGCGATACCGGCAGATAAGCTTTTAATAGATACTGGTTATAGTACTGAAAAACTAAAGGAAATAGTTTCTGTGGGAGACTATGTAACTATAAAAAGAGATTTTTACGAGCTTTTTAATAATTCGGTAACTTGTAAGGCCATTGATAATAGAGCAAGTATTGCAGCAATGTATGTTTGTGCACAAGAACTTCAGAATGTAGCACATGATGTAGAAGTGTATTTTGTTTGTTCGGCACAAGAAGAAGTTGGGCATAGAGGAGCCAAAATGGCAGCGTATAATTTAAATCCAGATATTTGCATAGCAATAGATGTTACTTTTGATGGTGGAAAGCTTGGAGATACAGATAGAGAAAACGAAATCGGAGGAGGTCCTGTAATTTGTATTGGGCCTAATATACACGGAAAGGTAATGGAAAAGATAATAGATACTGCGAATAGCTATGGAATCAAATATAAGGTTGAGGTTGAACCTGGGAATACAGGATGTGATGCATGGGATACACAAATTTCAAGATCAGGAGTGCCTTCAGTGCTTGTTTCAATTCCAATAAAATATATGCATACCTCTGTTGAACTTGTTAGTGTTGATGATATAAATAATACAGGAATTCTTATATCAAAGTTTATACAGGAATTAAACAGTATAGATGTGGAGGAATTATTATGTTTTTAGAAAAGCTTTGTAATGCATCAGGACCTGTGTCATATGAGGATGAAGTGAGAAAACTTATAAAAGATGAAATAAAGGACTTTGTTGATGAAATAAAAGTCGACAGAATTGGAAATATTATAGCCCATAAAAAAGGCAAGGGTAAAAAGGTTATGATAGATGCGCATATGGATGAAGTTGCATTTATAATAACTGGAATAAATGATGATGGAACAATGAGATTTGCGGCTATGGGAGGAATCAATAGCAAGATAATAGCATCTAAGATGGTTTATATAGGTAAAAATAAAATACCAGGGGTCATCGGCTTGAAGCCTATTCATCTGCAAAACAGCGATGAGAGGGAAAATAGTATAAGTTATGATAAATGCTGCATAGACATAGGAACTAAATCTAAAGAGGAAACTAAGAAATACGTTAAATTAGGAGATTATGCTGTGTTTACAACAGAATTTGCAGAGTTTGGAGAAGGACTTGTAAAGGCAAAAGCTCTTGATGATAGGGCGGGATGCGCAGTTTTAGTTGAGGTGCTTAAGGAAAATTATGATTGTGATTTATATGCTGCGTTTAATGTAATGGAGGAAATAGGTGATAGAGGGGCATATGTTTCCGCCTTTCAAATTAGTCCGGATATAGGAATTGCCATTGAAGGTACAATATGCGCAGATATGCCGGGAATACAAGATCATTTAAGAGCGACTGAAATAGGAAAAGGACCAGCTATATCAATAATGGATAGAACAAGCATATTTAATGTTGACATTACAAATGATATTATAGAAACCGCTGAAAAAAATGGCATACCATATCAAAGACGAAGGGCCATTGCAGGAGGAAATGATGCTGGTGCCATTCATACATCTGGAAATGGTGCTAAAGTTGCAACTGTATCTGTACCATGTAGATATATACACTCATCAGTTTCAGTAGCAAGTATTAATGATTTTAAAAATACAGTTGAACTTTTAAAAAAATACATTTGCAACTTGAATTAAAGGGGTGGAAAAATGGATAAATTGCTTAAGGATATTGTTGAAGTTTTTGGAGTAAGTGGACATGAAAGTAAAGTATCTCAGTTTATAAAGCAACAGTTAAAAGATATGGAATGTGAAATAACAGAGGATAAGCTTGGAAACATAATAGTAAAAAAAGGCTGCGGAGAAAAGAAAGTAATGGTATCTATCAATATGGATGTGAAGGGTTTAATTGCATATTATATTGAGGAAGATGGTAAGGTCAGAATTCATAACTTAGGAGATATTGAGGCAGATAATGTTGTAAATAAACTCGTAGAATTTGAAAGTGGTGTTTCTGGAGAGGTTTTATCCTATGATAAAGGAAAACATGAATTTAGAGATTTATATGTAGATTTGGGCTTTAAGACAAGAAAAGCTGCACTTAACTATGTGAAGGAAGGAGATGCAGCTTGTTTTAAAGGGAGCATATATGAAGAAGAGGATAATATAGTTGGTTCAAATTTAAGTAATAGAATAGCATGTTATGTAATGCTCAGACTTATAAAGGATGCTTGTAAATACAACAAAGAGGTGTATTTTGTATTCTCTGTGCAAGGAGAACTTGAAGCAAGAGGAGCTAGAGCAGCAGCCTTTGATATTAAACCCGATCTATGCTTTGCACTTAGTACTGAAAATGAAAAGTACATAAAGCTTGGCAATGGACCGGTAATAATTGCAATGCAAAAGGGGCTTATTATGCATAGCGACATAAAAGAACTGTTAATAAAGGAAGCTAAAAAAATGGATATGAGTGTTCAGCTATGTGTTTCAGATGAAATAAGCGATGGGAGTACAGTACATAAGGAAGTGGGAGGAGTACCTACAGGCACAATAGCCGTACCATGTCAAAATAAAGGAACTATTAAAGAAACTGTTAATTTAAAAGATGTGCAAAAAACTATTGATTTAATAAAGAAGTGTCTAAATAAAATTTAAAATAGCATAATGTAGATGCTGTCATTGCCTTTAATAGTTTAATAGAGTAAAATATCTTTAAACAAAGGTGAAGTTTTCTGAGGAAAGGGAGAATATGTATGATTAGAGCAGCAGTACTGGGGCCAGCAGGGACTTTTAGTGAACTCGCAGTAGAAAAGTATAAAAAGAAAACAAATCAGGAGTTTAACAGCATATTTTATCCTACAATAACAAAGGTAGTTAATGCCATTGGAGATGAATGTGATATAGGAATTGTACCAATTGAAAATACATTAGATGGATTTGTACAAGTTACTTTGGATTTGTTGATTGAAAAAAAGGTAAATATTATAAATGAACTTGTTATTCCTATACAATTTGCATTTGCTGCAAACAGTAATATAGAAGAAGTTAAAAAAATATACGTTCAATTTAAAACTCAAGGGCAATGCTGTAAGTTTTTAGAGAGTTTTAAAAATGTAAAAATCATAACAACTGAAAGCAACGGTGAATCTGTCCAAAAGATAAAAGAAGGATTAGAAGATGAGGGTGCCATAATTCCTGAACATATGATTAATTCATTTGAAAAACTTAAGTTTAGTATTAATTGTGTTACAGATTCAGATGAAAATGAAACTAGATTCATAGTACTTTCGGCGGACGAAAAAGAAGGTTGTAGAAAGGGAAAGCATTATAAAACGTCTATTGCTATAATGGATGCAGCAGATGATAGACCAGGTGCTTTATTTAGAGTGTTAGAAGAATTTGCCCAGAGACAGATAAACTTATCATCAATAATATCTAGACCAACTAAAAAGGGCCTTGGAAAATACTATTTTTTTATTGATATAGACGGTTCTTATCCTGAAGAAGAAAATGTAAGACAAGCTATTGAAGTTATAAGCAAACATAGTTTAGTTAAAATTATAGGATCATACAGCACCTTGTAGGTATATTGTCTGAAGAGTTAAAATGAAAAAAATAATTTGGATGCTTTAATTAGTTGACAAGTGACAAGTCAAGCAAATGGAAAGAATCTATTCTAAACCTGATATCTGTCACTTGTCATTAAGTTGGTTATTATTTTTTACTTGTTTTAATCATAGAAAAGATTATACTGAGTATCAAAGTCAAGAAAATAACTGCTAGCGATACTCCAAGTGATATTTCAATATGGAAAAATAGTATGCCAAGTTTTATTCCTGTAAAGACCAAAATTAATGCCACACCATATTTAACATACTCAAATTTGTTGTGAAGTTTTTGAAGCAAGAAGTACATAGCTCTTAAACCTAAAATTGCAAATATGTTTGAGGTATATACCAAAAATGGATTTGTTGTTATAGAAAAAATAGCAGGGATTGAGTCTATGGCAAATAGAACATCAGAGCCTTCAATTATAACGAGTATTGCAAAAAGTGGAGTGGCATGGAGAATTTTATTTTTTCTTACGAAAAACTTTTCCCCAGCTAATTCATCAGTGACCGGAATTATTTTTTTTAATCCCTTAAAGAAAATACTGTTTTTATAGTCTGTGCTTTCTTCTTTTTTAAAGAACATTTTAATTCCGCTTACTATCAAAATTATGCCAAATACGTATAAAATCCAATGAAATTTATTTACTATTGCTACGCCTAAGACTATAAATATTAGCCTAAGTACTATAGCTCCAAAAATTCCATAGCTTAGGATTCTTTTTTGATACTGAGGTTTTATGGCAAAGCCTTCGAAGATAAGTAAAAACACAAATAAGTTGTCTAGACTTAAGCTTTGTTCAATTATATAACCTCCAAAGAATTCAAGGGCGTGGTCTCTTCCCATGAATATATAGATGCCAATATTAAATGCAATAGCTAGACCTACCCAGAAGCATAAAGTTTTTAGAGCTTTTTTTGTTTCCATAAGCATACGCTGATTTACAGCGTTTTTCACCTTCCTTCCATTTATTAAAGTAAATTTTATTTATTTAAAACCTTATTAATAGCATCCTGCAGAGCTTTCCAATCATTTTCATACATTTCTTTAAAAGAGCCATTTCTGTTATAAGTCAATGCTGAAGGATGATACATTGGAAAAATATATTTTTTTAAGTTATCATCATAAATTAGCTTGCCATGACATTCTCCTATGTTTTTAAAGCTTGTAAGCCTTTTTAATGGAACATTACCAAGAGTTATAATTATTTTGGGATTTACAAGTTTTATTTCCTCATCTAGAATCTGTCTAAATAGATTTACTTCTGAGGTTTTAGGAGGTCTATTACTCGTAGTAGTTTTACCTGTTTTACTTAAATTTATTTTTATAGGTCTAAAAAAGCAAGTATTTGTTATTCTGATATCTTTTCTTGATAAACCTATAGAATTTAAATATCCTTCAAAAGTTTTACCGGCCATTCCAACAAAAGGTTTTCCAGATTCTACTTCAGTTTTACCTGGTGCTTCACCAATGAACATTATATTTGCAGGTATTGGACCATCGCCTGTAATCCAGCCTCCTGTAGAGGAGCTGTCATAGTTCTCACATATTTCTTTTATTTTCGATTTAAGATAATTGTGGCTATCCATTCATTTAACACTCCTTAAATTACATAGTTTTAGTAACTATTTTAACATATGCTTTAAAAGTATTGTATATTAAATTTTAACAATTTATACTGAAAGAAATTGTTGTTTAAATTTGTTTTTTAAGCGATAATATATATATAAGGGAGGGATATGACATGAAAAGAGCTATTTTGATTTTAACCTTGTTAATTGCTACTGTTACATTTTCAGCATGCGGAAGTAATTCTAACAATACTAATAAAAGTGCTTCTGATAAAGCTAAGACTACAGCTAGCACGACAAATAAAACAACACCAGCAGCAAGCAAAACATCTGACACAGAAAGTGATGATGAAGTTATTACGGATATAGATAATTGGAGTCATCCAGTTAAAGAAGTATTTAAGGCTGAAGATATTAAGCTTAATAAAGTAGAGCTTAAAGATAATAAGACGTATGCTATATTCTATATAAGTCTAAATAAAGATTTAAATGATGAAAATAAATCTTATTATTCAAGTCTTATGGAAAAGATAGCAGCGGCTAATGGATATTGGAATTATGAAGTTAAAGATGAAAATAAGGATATAGATATAAAAGTAAAGTGCAAAGATAAAAAAACTGTAGATAGTATAGAATATAATAAAGACAGTCAATACTTCTTAGCATCAAATACGTCAAGTACATCAAGTACTATTAGTAATGATGAACTTATAAGTTATCTTAAGCAAAATGTTTCTGAGGTTAGCAGCTTTGTAGATACATTATCAAAGAATAAAAATGTAAAACCCATTTTGTATGTAGAACGTTCTCCAAAAGCATCGTCAAGTGATACTTACTTGAGAGATTATTATATTATTTACGTTGGAGAAAATCATACGGACCATAATGTTAATATATATAGATTCGCAATTAATAAGGATAGCAAGCAAATATTATATTATGATACAGCCCAAAATAAGTATGAAACATTACAAGAATGGCGAAATAGTAAAAAATAAAATGTATTTAAGAGGTGAATTTTGTGAAGGTACCTATGATAATGACACCTGGGCCTACACAGGTTAAAGAAAATGTTAGGTTTTCAAGAGCTACCCAAACTACAAATCCTGATCTTGACCTTCAATTTTACGATTTTTACAAAGAAACTTGTGAGAAGATAGGAAAAATGTTAAAAACCAAAAATGAAGTGAGAGTTTTAAGTGGAGAAGGAATACTTGGACTTGAGGCAGCATGTGCTTCACTTACAGAACCTGGAGATAGGGTATTAGTTATTGAAAATGGAATATTTGGAGAAGGCTTTGCTGATTTCGTAAAACTATATGGAGGAGAACCCTTCTTCTTTAGAGGTGACAAGAAACATAAAATAAATATTGAAGAGCTGAAGAATTTTTTAGATATAGATAGTGACTTTAAATATGCTACAGTTGTTCACTGTGATACTCCATCTGGAGCTTTAAATGACATAAGTGAAATATGCCCACTATTAAAAGAAAAAGGAATACTTACCGTTGTAGATAGTGTTGCAGCTATGGGAGGAGAAGAAATAAAAGTAGATGATTGGAAGATAGATATAGCACTTGGAGGTTCTCAAAAGTGTATCTCAGCGCCTCCTGGACTCACGGTTGTAAGTATAAGCGATGATGCATTTAAAGCAATGGAAAATAGAAAAGTCCCTATAGCATCATTTTATTGTAATCTTCTTTCTTGGAAAAATTATTATGAAGATAAATGGTTTCCATATACTCCACCTATAAGTGATATAGTTGGGCTTAGCACAGCAATAGATAATTTATTAAAGGATGATAATATACTGCTTAGACATGATAAAATAGCTTCTGCAGCCAGAGCAGCAGTTGTTTATGCGGGTCTTAGTTTGTATATGAAGGATGGATTTTCAAATACAGTAACAGTTGTGCAAGTACCTCACGGGATAGATGATAAAAAATTAAGAGATTACATGGTTGAAAATTACAATGTTATGATAGCTGGTTCCTTTGGATACCTTGAGGGACGAGTTCTAAGAATAGGGCATATGGGTGAAAATGCATATCCAGATAAGGTAAGTTACACGCTATTTGCCCTTCAGAAAGCTCTACAACATTTTGGTTTTAAATGTGAGCACGATATGTGCAAAACTTTTTTAGAAAAATTTTAAAATAAAGCTATGTTAAAAAGTTAACGTTTATTTAAAACATAGTATAAAGAAAGATGGAGATTATGCTCTGTCTTTTTTTTTATTAGAGAATAACATAATAATTAAACAAAAAATTATAAAAGTTAATATCATATATATGCTAATATATACGATAATTGGAATGATAGAATGTTTTTTATGCTGAATGAAGGTGAAATAAATTGAAAGATGAAAGTTATGTTGTTATTTCTGAAGCACCTAAGATTAATTATTTGAAAGATTATGCTGCGCTGCCGCAAAATTACGGAAGTAAAGAGTATTTTTCAAGGGAAGATGTTAAGGCAATAAAGGAAACGGTTTATAAAAATTTAGATGATTTAAATAATAAAATAAATTTTGTAGAAAAAATGAAAGGAAAAGGCATTTTAATAAAACCTAATCTTGTTTCTGTATACCACAAGATGGGCTTTAAAGATGATGATTATCCAGAATCTACAGATCCAAGAGTTTTTGATTGTATAGTAGCTTACTTTAAAAGGATTAGTGAAAATGTAGTAATCATTGAATCCTCAGGAAAAGGAATGCCTACTAATGTAAGTTTTAAAGTAAGTGGTATTGATAGAGTAGCTCAGCATTACAATGTGAAGTGCATTGCTTTAGAAAATGAGCCGGTAATTAGGTACATGCTGCCGAAAGCTGAGGTTATGAAAGAAGTATACATTCCTCAAATAATGAAAAGTGTCATAGATGGTAATGCTTTTTATGTCTCTGTACCTAAAATGAAAACTAATTTATACACAGGAGTTACCTTAGGTTTCAAAAATGCCATGGGTATTATTCCTTATAATTTAAGACAAAGGAACCATAATTATAATATAAATAAAAAGCTTGTTGATTTATTATATTTGTTTAAACCAAATTTAACTATTATAGATGGAATTATAGGTGGAGAGGGTTGTACCCCTGCACCAGTTGATCCAGTTGATATGAGGGTGATCATAAGCGGAAATAACAGTGTTGAAACAGATAGAGTAGCTACTAGGATGATGGGTGTTGACCCAGAGGAAAATAAACTAATGGTTGAGGCAGTTAAGAGAGGTTTTAATGATAACAAGGTTAATATAATTGGAACCGAAAAAGTTGTTCATTTTAGAAAAGCTGAGGCCTCTTTAATGGATGATGACTTTAAAAAGAATTTTCCAAATGTAAAAGTGTTAGTTGGACATATGTTAAATAACGCACCTGTAATAAATGATGTTGACAATGTAACGCCCGATACAGTGAGGATAATAGAAAAAGCTTGTGATGGAGGATGTCTGGCAGCAACAAAGACATCTTTTGAAATTATGAGGTATGTTAAAAATCTTGATAGAAACTTTGAACTTGTTGTAATAATCGGGAGTGGTGTAAAGGTAGGAGATAAAACATATTATTTTGATAGAGATGGAAAAGCGTATGAAATTGAAGACATAAAAAACATGAAAATAAAGAGATTAACTATAGGCGAATGTACTAAAAGGTTAAAACCATTTTGCGAATATAATGGCAAAGGATGCTGTAGTCCAAGCAGCTGCATGCTGATGCCATTTAAGGCGGTAGGAGAAAAATTCCCCCTACTATCTTTTAAAAACAAATATGTTATTGAGCTTATTATAGAGACATTAAGGACTTATTTTATAAAAAGAAAGTTAATTAAAGCTGGTCAGTGGGTAGACTGCAAAGAAGAGGCTATTGATAAAATATACGAAATACCAGAACTTAAGCAAGAACAAAAAGAAATTGACTATATAGAATGGCCTCTTCCAGAACTTACAAAGGAATTAAGAAAGCAAAAATTAAAAGAGATAAGATTATCGCTTTAAATGTGAATGGAGTTGAGCAATTATGGAGAATAATGCAATATTAAATTACAATAATAAGGTGAATAAAATCAATACCTTAATAGTTGGAATGTGTGGTATTGCTTTGCTTATTTTTGGATTAACCACAGGTCAAACAAGTATGTTTCTTGTACCATCAATAGTTTTAATTATCGGAGCGAGTATTTCGATAATTTTCATTAAGAAAAAGCAGTTTGAAAATGCTATAGGGTTTATAACAGTCTTTTGTGTGCTTTTTACTAGTTTATATGTTATATTATGTGGTAAAAACATCAATAGAGCTTTAACTGTTTTATCAATTTTTGTTGTAATGTGCGATGCCGCATTATACATGAGAAAGTGGATTGTTTTGTCTATAGGAATATGTATTAATATAGGAATTGTACTTATACAAGTTGTAAGTCCACTTATGGCATATAAGGATTTTGCAAATTCTATGATGTGCATCGATCTGTCTATTATAATCTTATTTTTTCTCACTAAATGGGGAAATGAACTTGTACATTCAATTTCCAAAGTTGAAAAAAGTAATTTAGAAGCTCTTAAGAAGATAACAGAGTCAGGTAAATTGGTAAAAGAAAGTACAAAAGTGTTAAATGATGGTATAGAAAAGTCTAAAAATAATCTAGAAGCTTTAAGTGAATCTAGTAAGGACATAATGTCTACAATTAATGAGGTGGCTAGTGGTGTTACCCAGCAGTCAGAAAGTATGAATAATATAAATACATTAGTGGATGGAGCTAATAAAAAAGTTTCAAATACGTATGAATTTTCAGTTAGCATGAATGATATTTCTAAAAAGGCTGCAGAAGTTGCTTTAGATGGATCAGAGAAGATAGAAGGTATGTATAATCAAATAGATTTAATAAATAAAACAATGGATGAATCTCTAGAAACTACTCAGGAGCTTAGAGAAAATATCAAAGAGATAGGTGCTTTTTTATCAGGTATAAACGAAATATCAGAACAAACTAATCTTCTTGCATTGAATGCATCCATAGAAGCGGCTAGAGCAGGGGAATATGGTAAGGGATTTGCAGTAGTTGCAGATGAAGTTAAAAAGCTTGCGGAGCAAAGTAGTAAATTTACAGAAGAAATTAACAATATTATAGTTAAAGTTAATGAAAAAACTGAAGCTGTTGTTGAAAAAGTAAAAAATGGCAAGAACACAACTGAAGATGGTAAAATAATGGCAGAAGAAGCAAATGGCAGCTTTAAAAAGGTAAAGGAGTCTTTTGGAGATATAAATAAATATATTTCAAAGGAACTTGAACTTGTACAAGATGTATCAAAGGTATTCAAAGAAATTAATGAAGGGTGCGTAAATATAGCGAGTATTTCTGAGGAACATTCGGCGGCAACGGAGGAGGTTCTTGCTAATATAGAAGAAGAAGATTCAAAAATTCAAAATATATATGATTCAATAAAAAAACTTGAGTCATCCAGTGAAGAACTTCAAAGTATGTTTTTAAATTAAAAGTTCTTTTAAAGGGTTACGGCTGTGAAAATTAATTTATACATGCTTCAAAGTGTTATGAGGTCTATGCAAATTAATAATTGTAGTGGTTTAGCAGCTGCAAAATAAGAAGAAAGAAGCTTTTATCCAAAGCTTAGAGGGGGAATAAATATGGATTATAAGGAATATTTTGAAAAGAAGTTAACTGATGAGGAGATATTAAGGTGTTTTAGGGTGGTTATGCCATATCTAAATGAATTGATGATGAATGATTGTACGGTTGCGCTTACAAATACGGAAAAGGGAATTTTTGCTTCAAATGCTGAGCATTCTTTTTATTGTGGACCTGAGAATGAACAATTAATTGAGGTAGTAAAAAAGTGTATGGATGCAAACAAACCTCAAACTGAATTAATTGATAAAGAAGTGTATGGTAAGGAGTTTAAAGTAATAGCTGTTCCAATAAAGAATTCAAAAAATGAAATTATAGGTTCAATATCTAATGGAATTAATACAACTGGAAACTCAAAATTGCTTGAAAATATAAACTCATTAAATAATATAATAACGGATGTTTCTGAAAATACGCATCAAATAGCTAATGCTTCTGTAGGACTTGCGGAGCATCAGCAAAATGTAATGAAGCTCACTCAAGAAACAGTTGAAACGGTATCTGAAACAGATAAAGTACTAGAACTTATTAAGAGCATTGCAAATCAAACAAATTTGTTGGGGCTTAATGCGGCAATAGAGGCTGCAAGAGCTGGAGAGAATGGAAAAGGATTTTCTGTTGTAGCGGCTGAAGTAAGAAAATTGGCAAATCAAAGTAAGGAATCTGTTTCTACAATAAAGGACATTCTTGATAAAGTAAATGAGTCTATGGACAAAATATCTAAAGCAATTGAGGAAACTGCGGCAATAAGTCAGGAGCAAGCAGCATCAACTGAAGAAATAAACGCATCTATTGATAATATAACTAATAGTGTCAAAAATTTAAAGGAATTTAGTAAGGAACTTTATTAAAATAAGTCTATGTTTTAAAAGAATACCTCCTAAGTCTATGTGTTATTTATTAATGGACTTTAAGGATTGCTCGTTAGGAAGCTATTTGAAGAGTGTGTACCTAAATAATAGAATTGATAATTTTGGTACAAGCTCTTTTTTATTTTATGTGAAATATGAGATAATAGAGATAAACCATTTGAAACATTAAAATTAGTAAAGGGTTTTTCATAACATTTAACTTATAAAAAATAAGTATACAATGCGCAGACTTAATTGTGTACTATAAATAAAGGGAGGGAAAACAAAATGAAATTAATTTCATGGAATGTAAATGGCCTTCGTGCATGTGTTCAAAAAGGATTCTTAGATTATTTTAAGGAAGTAGATGCTGATATTTTCTGTGTTCAAGAGACAAAACTTCAAGAAGGACAGATAGATTTAAAATTAGATGGATATTATGATTATTGGAATTATGCAGAAAAGAAGGGGTATTCAGGTACTGCTATATTCTCAAAAATTAAACCTATAAATTGTACGTATGGAATAAATATAGAAGAGCATGATAAGGAAGGAAGAGTTATAACTTTAGAATTTGATGAGTTTTATATGGTTACTGTTTATACTCCAAATTCAAAGGAGAAACTTGCTAGACTAGATTATAGAATGGAATGGGAAGACTGCTTTAGAGATTACTTAAAGAATTTGGACGAAAAGAAACCTGTTATTGTATGTGGAGATATGAATGTAGCTCATACGGAAATAGACCTTAAAAATGCTAAAACAAACACAAAAAATGCTGGCTTTTCACCAGAAGAAAGAAGTAAATTCACAGAACTTTTAGGAGCAGGGTTTATAGATACCTACAGATATTTTTACCCAGATAAAGAAGGAATATATTCTTGGTGGTCGTATAGATTTAAAGCCAGAGAAAAGAATGCAGGATGGCGCATAGACTATTTCTGTGTATCAGAAGGGCTTAAGGATAAGCTTGTTAGTGCTAACATTCATACAAAGGTTATGGGATCAGATCACTGCCCTGTTGAATTAGTTATAAAATAGCAAATAATAAAATTGGAGATATAGATAATGAAACTAAATGGAATTCATCATGTAGCAATTATTTGCTCAAACTATAAAACATCTAAAAAATTTTATACTAATATTTTAGGTTTGAAAATTATTAATGAGACCTACAGAAAGGATAGAAAATCATATAAGCTAGATTTAGCAGTTGGAGATAAATATCAAATAGAATTATTTTCTTTCCCTAAAGCTCCTAAAAGGCCTAGTTATCCCGAAGCAAGAGGACTCAGACACTTGGCTTTTGAGATAGATAGTATAGAGCAAGCAATAAGGGAACTTGCTGATAAAAATGTAGCCGTTGAGCCAGTTAGAGTAGACGAGATTACTGGAAAAAAATTCACTTTCTTTAGTGATCCCGATGATTTACCAATAGAATTATATGAGAGATAGAATAAGGAGAGTACAAAATGGATTTTACTTTAATAGCAACTTCGACTTTTGGTTTGGAAGCTGTAGTTGCAAAAGAACTTAAAGAACTTGGATATGATGATTTAAAGATTGAAAATGGTAAGGTTACCTTTGAGGGTGACGAAATGGATATAGTAACCTGCAACTTGTGGCTAAGAACTGCAGATAGAGTTTTAATAAAAATGGCAGAATTTAAAGCAGAAAGTTTTGAGGAGTTATTTCAAGGAACTCTAAAAGTACAATGGGAAAATATTATGCCCCAGGATGCTTATATGCATGTTACAGGAAAATCTATAAAATCACAGCTTCACAGTGTTCCAGATTGCCAGGGAATAGTAAAAAAAGCTGTTGTTGAAGCAATGAAGAGAAAATACAACCTTGAAAGATTCACAGAATATGGTGCAGAATACAAAATAGAGGTTGGCATACTTAAGGATATAGTTACCTTGACCTTAGATACCTCTGGGGAGGGACTTCACAAAAGAGGCTACAGAGAAAATTCTGGTGGCGCTCCTATAAAGGAAACTTTAGCTGCTGCAATGGTACTTTTAAGCAAATGGACTCCAGAAATTCAACTTGCAGATCCAATGTGTGGTTCTGGAACAATAGCTATAGAGGCTGCTATGATAGCAAAGAATATTGCACCAGGTCTGAAGAGAAAGTTTGTATCTGAGGAATGGGATATAATTTCTAAAGATTTATGGAGTGATTTAAGGAAGCATGCAAGAAATTCTATAAATAATAAGGAGTTTAATATACTTTGCTCTGATATAGATGGATGGGTAATAAAAACTGCCAAGGCCAATGCTAAAAAGGCTGGTGTAGCTGATTATATATATTTTCAAAAACTTTCTATGCAAGACTTTTCATCTAGTAAAAAGGGAGGATTCATAATAACTAATCCACCTTATGGTGAAAGACTTGGAGAAGTAAAAGAGGTAGAGAGATTATATAAGGATATGGGGAGGACTTTTTCAAAGCTCGATAATTGGTCTTATTTTGTAATTACAGCTCATGAAAAGTTTGAAGAACTCTTTGGAAGAAAAGCTGATAAAAATAGAAAATTGTATAACGGAAAACTTAAATGTTATTACTACCAATACCATAATTAATTCACAATGCACAGTTCACAGTCCACAATTATGGATGATTTTCTGCTTTGACGGAAAATCTAAAATGTAAAGTTGACGCTGTATTGAGTGCAGTCGATGAAATTTTTAATTAAAGATTTTTCGTAGAGAAATGAAGAAAAGTCATCCATAACTGTACTCTCTGTTATCTCTACTCTGTACTCTGTCAAAGGTGGTGGGTTATGTATAAAATAATGATTGTAGAAGACGAAGAAAAAATCAGAGGTATTTTAAAAAAGTCGCTGAAGAAATGGTCTTTTGAGATTTATGCTGTAGAAGATTTTAATAGTACTTTTGAGGAATTTGTAAAGGTAGAGCCTCAGCTTGTTTTAATGGATGTAAATCTTCCTGTTTGTGATGGATTTTATTGGTGCAGTAAAATAAGAAGCATATCAAAGATACCTATAGTATTTTTATCCTCACGAAATTCAAATATGGACATAGTTATGGCTGTGAATATGGGAGGAGACGACTACATAACAAAGCCTTTTTCTATTGAGGTTCTTGTAGCTAAAATAAATGCGCTTTTAAGAAGAACTTATTCATATAGTGAGACAAGCTTAGATATGCTTGAGTTTAAAAATGTTGTTATTTCATTAAAGAATAATACTGTTTATTATAATGATGAAAATATAGAACTTACAAAAAATGAATTTAAGATATTTTATGTGCTGGTCAAGAATCACGACAATATAGTAAGCAGGGAAGATATAATGCAGGAGCTTTGGCAGGATGAGAATTTTATAGATGATAATACACTTACAGTAAATATAAATAGGCTTAGAAAAAAGCTTAAAGAAATTGGACTTGTAGATTTTATAAAGACTATAAAAAATCAAGGATATGTTATAAAATGACACTTATTAAATATTTAAGAGATAATATAAGATTTATAATATTTTATATACTTTTAATAACATTTGTTTCGATGTTTACTTACTTGGATGAGCGAAATAGAATGGCTAAATCAAATATTGTATATATGATTTTTGTTTCAATATTTTTAATGTGCATATTTATTTTTTATGATTACAGCATAAAAAATAGATATATAAAAGAACTTTTACTTTATAAAAAGGGTGAAGACAAAACACCTATTTTACCTAGCCCTTTTGATTATAAAGATGAAATTTATATGTCTATGATAGAAGACTTGTATATGAGTTATACTGAAAAATTAAATAATTTAGAAGAGAAATTTGATGATAATAATGACTTTGTAACAGCTTGGGTACATGAGATAAAAACACCAATAGCAACCTCGAAGCTTCTTCTTGAAAGTGGAGAAATAAATTTAAAATCCTTTAAAGAAGAGATAGATAAAATAGATGATTATGTTGAAAAGGTTCTTTATTATTCAAGAAGTGATGATTTTTCAAAAGACTATATAATTTCTGAGGTTGATGTTGGCAAGTTAGTTAAGGAAAGTATAAAAATTCATTCAAGCATATTTATAAAAAAGCATATAAAATTAAAATTAGAAATAGGCAGTCGATTTAGCGTAGATACTGATAAAAAGTGGCTTCTTTTTATAGTAAATCAGGTTATTTCTAATGCTCTTAAGTACACAAGTTTAGGTGGAACAATATTAATAAGAGCATCACAAAGCGATAATGAAAAAATATTATTAATAGAAGATACTGGTGTAGGAATAAAGAAAGAAGACTTAAGTAGAATATTTGCTAAATCTTTTACAGGATACAATGGAAGAAAAGAAAATTCAAAGGCTACAGGATTGGGCTTGTATTTATCCTATAAGCTTGCTAGAAAATTGGGACATAACATTACTGTAGAATCTGAATATAACAAGGGAACTAAGTTTTATATACATTTTCCAAAGTGGTGTGATTATTACGAGCTTACAAAAATGTAAGTTTGAAAAGCAAAATGTAAGTCAAAAAAATGGCTGAACATTTTGCTTTTTTATATAATTTAAATATAGTGAAACGCGATGGAGGTATAAAAATGGAAGTTTTAAATATACAAAATTTAAAAAAGGTTTATGGTTCTAAATTTGGAGGAGTGAAATATACAGCACTTAATGATATTAATTTAAAAGTAGAAAGCGGGGAATTTGTTGGGATAATGGGACCATCTGGTTCGGGAAAAACTACGTTCTTAAATGTTATATCAACTATTGATAAACCAACTGCAGGAAATGTATTTATTGATGGAAAAGATATAGTGGGACTTAGAGAACCAAACTTATCAAAATTTAGAAGAGAAAAGTTAGGATTTATATTTCAAGATTTTAATTTGCTTGATAATATGACTATTAAGGAAAATATAGTTTTGCCTTTGGCTTTATCTAAAACACCATATGATGTTATTGAAAAAAGGCTCAAGGATATAAGCACAAAACTTGGTATAGATAAAATAATAAATAAGCATATCTACGAGGTATCTGGAGGACAAAAACAGAGAGCTGCTGCGGCAAGAGCGATGATAACAGAACCTTCACTAATTCTTGCAGATGAGCCTACAGGAGCATTAGATTCGAAGGCATCTAAAGAACTTTTGAATTCTTTAAAGTATTTAAATGAAAAAAATGAAGCTACAATTCTTATGGTAACACACGATGCCTTTGCTGCCTCTTATTGCAGGAGAGTGATATTTATTAAAGATGGAAGATTATTTAATGAAATATATAAGGGGGATAGAAGCAGAGCAGATTTTTATCAGAATATATTAAAAGTGCTCTCTATTATTGGAGGTGATACGGATGACATTATGTAAAATGGCAGTGAGTAATATAAAAAGTAATTTTAAAAATTACTGGGCATATTTTTTAAGTTCAAGCTTTAGTGTATTTGTATTATACCTTTTTATATCTATAACTTATAATAAAAATGTTCAAAATACACTTGGTAAAATGAAGTCAAGTATGATTTTACTTAAGATAGGTTTAGGGCTTGTCATATTATTTTCTGTATTTTTTATATGGTACTCAAATTCGTTTTTTATAAAAGCTAGAAAAAAAGAATTTGCAACCTATATGTTGCTCGGAATATCTAAAAAGCAGGTTGCTTTTCTCAATTTTTTTGAAAATTTGATGATTACATTGATGTCGTTTTTAAGTGGAATAATTTTAGGCATTGTTTTTAATAAATTTTTTATTATGCTGCTATTTGAACTTATGAGGACTAAAGGTATAGCAGAATTTCAGTTTAGTCTTAAAGCGTTTGATTCATCATTTATAGTATTTACAATTATATTTTGTATAATAAGTATTCATGGTCACTTTGTTATAAGTAGAAGTAGTCTTATAGATATGTTTAATGCATCTAAAAAGATAGAAAAAGGGCTAAAGATATCAATGTTAACTTTAGCAATGAGCGTAGTTTCTTTTATTTTTATGAGTTTTGGATACTATCTTGCCATAAAAAAACTTGGGGACAACATAATTTTGGCACCTAAAGTAGTATTACTTATCGTTATAGGTACAATACTATTTTTCACTGCTATTACCGCTGTGATTATAAATATAATGAAGAAAAATGAACCATATATTTTTAAAGGAATTAGACTTATACCAATATCCCAGATTTATCAAAGATATAGAGGAAACGTAGGAAGCCTTAGTATAATAACAGTAACTACTACTATTGCATTGTGTGCACTTCTATTTTGCTTTGGAGGGTTTAATAAATCTATAGAAAATGCAAGAAATTTGTGCCCATTTTCAGTGGAATACGTAAATGGAAATCAAAATTCAGATAAAATTTTTAATGATGCTTTGAAGGAACATAAAGAAGTTTCGGTTAAAAATAAAGCAGTTATAAACTTTGTTATAGTAACTGCTAATGGACCATTTTATAATAACAAATCTGACGTTTCAATATTAAATCAAAGTAAGTTTAATAAAATTAATTCATATGAGGGAGTAAATAGGAAAGTAAATTTAAATGATAATGAATGTTATTATGTTGCATTAGACACTATGTCGGGCAATCCTAAGGGAAATATTAATAAAAATATAAGTTTTAAATTTGGAAATAAAGATTATAACCTTAATATAACTAATTCAGATACAAAAAACTTTATAGCCATAGATCATTGCAGAGAAATAGTAATTGTAAGCGATAAGGTATATAAGAATATTAAAAGAGTGGCAAGAGCTGGAAACTTTTTTAATGTTACAGGGTATATACTTAAAAATGATTTTAGGGCTGAAAAATTTACTAATGAACTACAAAGGGATATGCCTAAGGAAGATAGTTTAGCAACTTTTTATGAGCATTATACCAGTGGAATGAAGATAATGGGGGTACTTGCATTTACAGGACTATTTATAGGAATCTTATTTGTAATGGCAACAGGCAGTATAATATATTTTAAAATGTCTATGGAAGCAAAGGAAGACAAGAAAAATTTTATGATCCTTAGAAAAATAGGAGTCAGTAAACATGAAATAAAAAAGGCAGTATTAATAGAAAATTTAATTTTATTTGGTGTTCCATTTTTACTAGCATCTTTAAATACCTACGCAGCGTCATTTTCTATAAGCAAATTAATGGAGCTGAAAATTGTTAAGGAATATGTAATTATAATGTTAGCATATTTGTTTATCTATAGTATATATTATTTGATAACAGTAAAGGATTATTTAAGAACTGTTAATGAGTAAAACTGGAAGTTGTGAAGTAATAATGCTTCGTCGCGTTAAAAAAATCCTATAAATCTAAGGCTCAAAAATTGTAAAA
>NZ_JAJNKE010000054.1 GCF_021043395.1 Clostridium guangxiense | reverse complement strand
TTTATTATACTATAAATTTTGTTTTTGAGGACATAATCAAATGTGGTACACTAAGACATTATCACTTTTCAATCATATATTGATCAGAATCCTCCTTAAATTTCTTGACATAAATCAAAATATAATATACGATTATTTTACATAATGTAACCTTAGTATACAATATGTGTATTATGTCTGTTATTATAGGAGATGCAAGCTAATGAACACTATATCTAGAAGAGAACGAGAAAAACAAACAAGAGAAGAAGCTATAATAAATGCAGCAGAAAAAATATTCATCGAAAAAAGTTATAGCGAAGCTTCAATGGAAGCGATAGCAAAAGAATGCGAGTTTACTAGGAAAACTCTTTACCAATATTTCGCTAACAAGGAAGATTTATATTATACAGTTGTAATAAGAGGTTTTACTAGACTTTTAGATTACTTTCAAAAAGAAATCAAAAATGGGAATACTGGCTTTAAAAAACTTGAAAATTTGGGCTTCGCTTATTATAAATTTTATAAAGATTTTCCTGGTACTCTTAACCTTATGAACTATATTGGATATGTTAAATCAAAGAAAGAAAACATGTATAAACGCGAGGAATTTAATAAAATAACAGACTTAGTAGCACAAACTATTGCCAAAATTATTGATGAAGGTAAATCAGATGGTAGTATTCGTACAGATATTGATACCATGAGCGCAACTCTATCTTCTGAATTTTTAACAACTGGCTTTTTTAACATGCTTTCTGTATCTGGTAACACATTTATGAGTCACTTTTCACTTAATGAAGATGACTTTATACATTTTAATATGACTTTACTCTCAGGTATTTTCCGCAATAAAAAATGATGCAGTTTTGAGGTTTCAAGTGGTTTATTTAAAGCTGCATTGCTTCCCATTTGTGACCCCTTTCTACAGGCATTCCATGTGCTGGACATACCCATTTAAATGGAATATGAGATATACTTTTTATAGAGTTCTTTAATATCGCTTCATCCCAATTCATATTTGGATAAGGCTCTATTTTTTCTTTTTTGGTTTTTACTAAATCTCCAGCAAACAATACATCCTTGTAAAGTATACAAACATGTCCTGGGGTATGACCTGGTGTTGGCATAATTTCTATATCACCAATTTTTTCATCTCCATTATAAGCATATATTTCTTCTGGCTTTTCAATCTTATTTATAATTGAAAAAATTCTTTTTATTCCCGGTCTTTTTCTATCACCTTTAATGTAGGGAATGTCCTTACTGTCCGCCCAAAGCTTAGCCCCAGTTAATCTTTGGAGCATTGCAGCATTTCCAACATGATCTAAATCATGATGAGTTAAAACTATATGCTTTATATCCTCTAAGTTTATATTCATAGCTGCAAGTTCCTTTAAAATTCCTTTTCCTTGCCATCTAAGTCCTGTATCAACAAGAATCATCTCCTTGCCAAGTATTATGTAAGCATACGCTCCCTTTGTAGCATCTAGTGCATAAACATTATCCGTTATTTTCATTTATTTTTATACCTCCCTTATTTTATAATAATCCTCTTTTTGAAAGACTTTCATACGTAGCATGTTCTTCCCTATCCTTACATATCAATATTTTCCTTTTAAATATAGGTCTTAAATATAATGCAACCATTAATCTAATAATTAAATTCTGAAAGGGATATTCATTATTATCTTTTATGTCCTTTGTAATTTTGACGCCTAAATCATGTGCCTTTTTTAGTGCTTCTTCATTTTTACAGGTTTTCTTCTCTTGTCCTTTAAACATAGTGCCAACTCCTAAATATCCTGATGCATAAGATCTTTGAAATATTGCAAAACCAAAAGTATCGGCAAGTTTTTTTGCAACTTTTTTTGCTGCTCCTTCCCCATATGCTGTTGATATTCCTGCACCATACTTTCCCCCAAGTAAAGAAGCATACAGGGTATAAGGTCCTAGACGTTCAATAAAGCATTTCATTATTGCATTGTATTCTGTGGCATATGTTGGAGAACCTAAAATAATTCCATCTGCTTCATAAATAATTTTCCTAATTTCCTCAAAATCATCTGGCAAAGGACACTTTCCTTTAGCTGTGCAATTTAAACAACCTGTACAAAAATTAAACTTATGCTGAGCTAAAAAAATTTCTTTCACTGATGCTCCCTCTTCTTCTGCACCCTTAAGCGCTTCTCTAACAAGAGTTGCAGTGTTTCCCCTCACTTTTGAACTACTTATTACTCCAACAATTTTAATATTCTTTTTCACTTTACATCTCTTCTTTCCATTAATTCTTATTCTCAAATAAAATAACACACATTGTATATTTATGTTACATATTGTAACTCAAATACACAATGTGTGCAACTACAATTGCTTTTTATTTTTTTAAAAACTTATCAAAATACTTATAAAATTCTTCTTTATTTGCTAAATGAACATTGTGATCTGGATGTGACATTTCACAAGCAATACAATTTGGAAGTAAGGCTTTCATTTTTTCAAACTCTTCATCTGGTATTCCCTCATGACTGCTCGCTCTTATCAACATTGCTGGACATTTTATATCTGGTAATAAGTAGAACCACTCTTTACTATATGCACCATTAGCTGCCATGGCCTGAGAACTAAACATCATCTCGTATCCATCCACAGTTTCAATCAAACTATTCATAAAATATTGATATTCCAAATTTGAACTCGAAGCTTGTTTAATAAAATTCTTTGCTTCGTTTAGAGTTGCAAATGGCATAGGCCAATCTTTTGTAAAAGGATCTATAAGTTTGCTTTCATCCAATGGCAATTCACTTGTTTGGGGACGTCCTGCTGCAGACACATCAAGTATAGCTATAGCCTTTACATACTCAGGATATGTAGCTGCCAAATATCCTGCTACTGCTCCACCCATTGAATGTCCTACTAAAATAATTGAATGTATTCCTAAAAAATCTAGCAATTCAATTATGTCTTCTGCCATTTCTTCAGAAGTATATTTTGATATAGGCTTACTACTAAGTCCATGTCCTCTTTGATCTGGTGCAATAATTCTATATTGTTTCCCATAGTGATTAATAAAATCTTCCCATACCTCTGCTCTTCCCCATCTTCCATGAAGACAGACAATTACTGGTTCCTGTGTTTTTGTATCAAAATAAAACATATCAATATTTTTTAGCTTAGCAATGTTCCTATATATTTTTACTTCTTTCATACTATTCGCTCCATTCATCTTAATTTGATTTTACATCCAACAGTTTTATATCAAACTATTTATTCAAAAAAAATTAAAAATTATTTTTTATTTTTTCTAAAGTTTTAAGTAACTCCTCTCTTTCATCTTGAGAAATATTTCTATACACCGTAGACAATAAATCTTCTGATACTTTATTAAACATAGGCTCTAATTTTCTTCCCTTTTCGGTTAAAGTCACAAACACTACTCTATTATCTTCAGTATCTCTGGTTTTTTGAACATAACCTTGATTTATTAATTTATTTACAAGTGCAGTTATTGTCGACTTATCTTTACCTATTTTCCTTGCAAGTTCATTCATTGTCATTTTCTCATTTTTTAAAAGTGCAAAAATAATGTCACCATGAGATGGCGCGAGTCCTTTTACTCCCCAGCTATCCATTTCATTTACAATAAACCTGTTTGCACTGTCCCTTATTTTTGAAATTAGCGATATTATATCTGTTGTTTTCATAAATCATATTATAGTTTTATATCAAACTATTGTCAATATTTATATATAATGAAACTAGCTCAACTACAAACTACATATGCACCATAATCCCTTGTAAATTGGTATTTTGGAACATAATAGTTTAAGTTTCGCAATAGTTTCACTGTAACTATAAAACATCAAAATTTTCCGATTTAAAATTGCTATAAAATCTACCGCTTTGTGCTGTAAACTTCAAAACACAATAATCCGGATCTGTAACACCCTTAGGGTAATACATTTCATCTCCATCGTTCCAAATCATCTCCTTTGACGTTTTATCCTGTAATACTTCCATTGTGCCCTTTAACATTACTCCTCTAAAAAAACGTTTATCAAAAAAATATATACAGGCTTTTGAATTTTTCGTATATTCACTTACTCTCATCGAAGATGTATTAGTAGTAAAATAAAATTCTTTTATACCTTCCCTTTTTCTTGGTTTCAGCATTGCTTTAGTGTTTGGAAAACCTTCCTCATCTACTGAACTAATAATGGAAACTCCAACTTTGTCAATCATATTACCTACAGTTTTTTCTACATTTCTCATTTTTACAACTACCTCCAGCTTTAATGCCTTAATTATATTTTCATATAGCCAGAAAGTAAATTACCCACTTTTTTGTGGGTACCATACTTAGATAAATCCTTTTTTCTTTAACTCATCTTCCATTCCACTTTCCTTCATAAGCTCAATACCTACCTGCTGCATAATTGTTAATGCATCAAGTATTCTTATACCATGCTCCGTAAGAAAATATTCTACTTTTAATGGATAACCATCAAATGTTTTTTTATCAACCATTCCAAATTCCATAAGTTCCTTTAGCTGCTCCAAAAGCATTTTTTGACTTATCCCGTTTATTTCCTTTTCAAGTGAGGATAATGATTTATTTTGACTTTTAAGTTGCCACAGTATAATTGGCTTCCATTTACCACGTGTAATATCGTGAGTAAGTTCTAAAGGACAAGTATATTGTTTTCTAATTTTCATAATAATCGCCCCAATGTTTTTAATATTTATTCTAATTAATTATATAATTTATTTTTGCCATGTAACCATAAAATGTAATTATAATTTAATAAAATACAAATATAACGGCTTTAAATTTATGCTATAATATGTTGGGCTTTTTAGAAGCTTCTTATTGCATTCAAAGGGGGACAAGCATTGTGAATAAATACAAAGGAATAGCTTATGCGCTTTTATCATCAACAGCATTTGGAGTTATGCCTATTTTAGCTAGGATCGCATATACTAATGGCTCTAATCCAACTACTGTATTAATGTTTAGATTTTTAATTTCAACCTTAATATTATACATATATTTAAAATTTAGTCATATTAATATCAACTTAAAAAAAGAGCAGACATTATTACTGATATTCATCGGCATTACCGGATATACTATAACAACTCAAGCTTTATTTATGTCCTATAATTATTTAGGTGCAGGTCTTGCAACAACTTTACATTTTATATATCCTGTTGTTGTGTGTATAGCAAGCTTTATATTCTTCAAAAATAAACTCAGTAATAAAAAAATTATATCCTTAATACTTGCTGCAATAGGTGTATATTCATTAGTTGCTTTAAAAAATAGCACTGTAAATATATTAGGAATTTCACTAGCTTTATTTTCTGGTATAGCCTATGGACTTACTCTTATTGCCCTTAACCTAAAATCTATTAGAGCTTTGGACAACAGAATAACTACTATGTATCTTTGCTTGGGTTCAACCATAGGAATGATTCTATGCGGAATATTTAATAACTCTATAACTTTGAATTTTAATTTTAAAATTGTAAGTTGTTATTTAGGAATATCCATAATTTCAACTATACTATCAATAATTTTACTTCTTAAAGCCATAGAAATAATAGGCGTATCCTCTTCATCCATACTAGGAACCTTTGAACCTATAGTAAGCGTGTTTTTAGGAATAATATTTCTCAATGAGGAATTATCATTTGCATTATTAATAGGAAGTGCATTTATACTAATTTCTACAGTTATATTAGCAAAAGATAAATCTCCAAGTTCCAATTAACTATATACAAAAGGGGCTGTCGCACTAAATATATTAAGTCATAATTTATAAATATTGCGAAGTAACAGTATCTTGGAATATTAAATACTGTTGCTTCGCTAAACCGGAAATGCAAGGTAAATTTTTCTCCGGTTCCCTACGAAAAATACCCTATAATCACCGTTAATCAATAAATGAGTGGACAAGTTCACACCCAAAATTCCGTAGGTACGGAGGAATTTTTTCCTTGCACTACCGTGGGAGTGAAGTAATACTGCTGAAGAAACGATTTAAAAAAATTCTAATAAATCTTGGTAAAAAAATCATAAAATACTTAGATATTTTAATTTGTCTGAGCGCAGAGCGAGTATAAACATACGCGGGGTTTGGGCTCAGCCCATTATCCTTCTAGAACTCAAAGCAACCACTTTTTTTAATAACCACTTAGATTTATAGAATTTTTTTAATGTTGCAAAGCAGTATTACTTCGCAATATTTCTAAATCATGATTTAACAATTTTTAGTGCGACAGCCCCCTTTTTGTACGATTAATTTATATAATTCGTTTTCCTCTTTTGCAATTCTATTTTTTATATCATTAAGTATATCGCTTGTATCTGCCTCAAAGGTATTGAGCCTATCATTAACTTTACTTTTAGTATTATATTTATTTTTATAATCTGTAAAAACGCTAGATATATCGCCCATTTCATGCATATATAAATTGGCGATATTTTTTAATTGTGTGTCTTCTCCATTAATTAAATTTGGATATAGAAACTTATCTTCATAACTCAAGTGAATTTTAAGCTTACCTGCTAAACTATTTATATGTGAAACAAAATCATCTAAATATTTTTTATAATCCTTTCTATTTATTATTTTTTCAATTTCATTTATATCCTCTATAACATCCTTGTGTTGTCTTATAAAATTATTTATATCAATCATATATATTGCCCCTCATCCTCAGTTTCATTAACCTTTTACTACTATAAGCATCATTTTAAATTTTTCAGTTGCTCTTAAAGCATGTGGAACATTAGCTGGCATAACTAACCTCTTGCTTAAGTGCCAACTTCTTTGCAAATTCTATATTCTTAAAGAATTTTCCATCCATAGCTATTCCTCCTAAATTATTCTTATTTTATCTAAAGCTTACTGCACTTATTTTATTATGTCCGTAACATAGGTTACCAATTCAAATTTAAAAAATATGAGAATGTTGCACCAAAACTTAACTTTAGGTTAATTTTTAATAATCATCAACATCAAATTCTCTATCCTTAAAATAGTACTTTCTGTCAGCATCCGTTATTTCTCGTATCACTCTACATGGATTTCCAACTGCAATAACATTATCCGGTATATCTTTTGTAACAACACTGCCAGAACCTATTACAACATTATCTCCTATATTAACACCAGGATTTATTACAGCACTACCACCTATCCATACATTATTGCCTATTGTTACTTTAATGCCATACTCATAGCCAGAATTTCTCGACTTTGGATGAATTGGATGTCCTGCTGTATAGATTGATACATTAGGCGCAAACTGAACATTTTCGCCTATTATCACCTTTCCAACGTCTAATATCGTACAGTTATAATTTGCAAAAAAATTATTTCCCACCTCAATATTTTTGCCATAATCACAATGAAATGGCTGTTCTATAAAAATATTTTCACCTGTTCTTCCAATTATATCTTTAATCATTTTATCCATTTTTTCTAATTGATCTGGACGAAGTAAATTATAATCATATATCTTTAGTTTATTTTCCATTCTATCTTCGCTAAGTCCATCTAACCATGCTTTATATGGTAATTCTTCCATCATTCTTTCCCTTTGATTCATTTTTAAATTCTCCTTTTCCTTTATATTACTATACCTATAATTTTCTCACATTATAGCATTATGGTCGTATAAATTCTTGTATTATATTATTGAAAAATAATACAATAGTATTATTTTTATTAAACTCTTAAATTATGTCCTATCCTGAACACAATACCTTTAGTCACCATATAATACTTATATTAGAAATATTAGGGAGCAAATTAAATGAGTAAATTAAAACCAGAAAAACTTTCAGTAGAGTTTAGAAAAGGGATCACCGATACAGAACCTATTATCCCCAGGCGTTATACTCTTACTCATTCTGATATAACTGCAGAGCTTTTTTTAACCATTGGATTAATATATGCCTATGACAAAGTTGATAAAAATATAAGAGATGAAGTGCTTGGCGAATGGATGAAAAAAGATGAGCATTATATTTACTATGTATACTTGCATGTAGATGGTAAGCTTGGCTTTAAAGAATCTGCCATAAGAAATTATATTTTTAGACGTGAACTACCTCTTGCTTTAGAAGCCATTAGATATGGTGATAGAAAATTTTTTAATGCACATCTTGAATTAGACGAATCTCCAATAATGGTTTCCTTCATCTCGGTAAATCCGCGGCTCAATAAAGTTGAAAACTGGGGAACTTTTTCAAATTATGATATTACAAATCCTAATAAAAAAAGGGGCTTCCATGAAAATAAGTACCTACTTGATGTTAAAATAGGTGATGTAACTGGAGATAAAATACCTGATAAAATATCCTTGTATGGTATAAAAAAAGCTCCATCAGAAATTTTCGCTGACAACATTACTGTTGTAATTGAAGATGGGCGTACACACAAAGTTGAAACCATCGCTCCTAAGTTTAATTCGGGGTACGATGCAAAAATATTTCTAGGTGATTTTACAAAAGACAAAATAAATGATATAAAACTAAGCATTGATTCAGGTGGCAGTGGGGGATATGGTTTCTTTTATGTTTATTCCTTTAAAAATAATTATTTTAAAGAAATTTTTAATTTTGATAATTATAATAAAAAATATAAATATACGGTAGATTATGCTTCCCTTTATAAAGTTGATGTTGCTAATATTACGCTGGATAAGCTTTTCATATTAGATATAAGTTATAAAGGGCGTGGATATTTATCCCAGTACTACTCTGAAGATGGCAAACTAAAGAAACCTTTGCAGGGGGAAGTGTTAGGTTTGGGAGCATTAGTTTCACTTGTAAATAACGAAAAGCTTAATTACTATGATTTGCTGGCTTTTCAACGCATCATAGGCACTTCTAACAGTGATACTCTAGGGTATATTCAAAACCTTCTATCTTGGGACGGAGAAAAATTTGCATCTTCAAGGATGCTAGCCGCTGTGCCTGGCACAAATTTAATATCTCATACCCTTAAAAATACCATTCGACATTACTAATCTCTTGCTTTATAATATATTAGTTATATCTAGCTAGTACTAAGCTAAAGTTTAAATTAATAAGCAGCTAAAGAAAGGATGCATAGGCTTTGAAATCAAACAACGACTCAGACATAAAATCATTAAAAAAAGAAATTAACTTATTAGAAGCTATTACAATGGTTGTAGGTGTAGTGATAGGATCAGGGATTTTCTTTAAAGCATCTTCAGTATTCAGTAACGCAGGGACCTCAATCTTAGGAGTACTGGCATGGGCAGTTGGAGGTATAATTACAATAGCCTCCGCACTTACAATAGCAGAAATTGCAGCAGCCATGCCTAGAACTGGTGGCATATTTGTATATCTAAAAGAGCTTTACAGCGAAAAATGGGCATTTTTATTTGGATGGATGCAAACAATCGTTTACACTCCTGGTGTTTTAGCAGCATTATCAATAGTTTTTGTAACCCAAGCAACATATTTTATATCGCTATCACCTATCAATCAAAAAATGTTGGCTATCATCATTATATTTTTTATAACTATTATAAACATAATTTCAACTAAGCTTGGCAGCAAGTTGCAATTTATATCTACAATAGCGAAGCTAATACCCATTTTTGTTATTATTGTTTTTGGACTTATAGAGGGTAAATCCCAAGGCTTTACAGCAGTATCTTCCTCCTCCAATATAACTATAGGCTTATCAGGCTTTGGAGCCGCCATCCTTGGTACTTTGTGGGCTTATGATGGTTGGGCTAACGTTAGTAACATGGCAGGAGAACTTAAAAATCCAAAGAAGGATATTCCTAGGGCTATAATTATTGGATTAACAATCACAATTGGTGTTTACATATTGATAAATATAGCAATTATAAAAACGATGCCAGTTCAAAAGGTTATAACCTCCCCAAAAGCAGCTTCTGATGCTGCAGTTATATTATTTGGCAGTAAAGGTGCTGCTCTAATTGCAGCAGGTATTATGATATCTATATTAGGTACACTTAATGGTTACTTAATGACTGGTGTAAGAGTTCCTTTTGCTATGGGGGAAGATAGATTATTTCCATTTTCAAATTTCTTTGGGAAAATCAGTCCTAAATTTGGGACTCCAATAAATGCTCTATTGTTCCAAGCAGCACTATCTTCATTATATGTATTTAGTGGTTCTTTTGAAACCTTAACAAATCTAGCTGTATTTACTATGTGGATATTTTTTGTAATGACAGTTGCAGGTATATTTATATTAAGATCGAAACACAAGGATATTAATAGACCTTATACAGTCCCCCTATTTCCTATAGTTCCAATTGTGGGTATAGGAGGCGGCGTATACATACTTATTAGCACTTTAATTAACAGTACTGCATATGCTCTATATGGTTTAGCAGTAACCGCTTTAGGAATTCCTATTTATATGTTAATAAAAAGAAACGTTAAGTAATAATCCTTCAGAACATTAAATACAAATATTTAGAAGCAATCACAATAGTGAAGGGTTTTAACTCGCCTTGTGCGTTAAAACCCTTCACTTAAATTATTTCATTATTTTAAATATACTCGCAGAACAAGCCGGCGCGGTAATAATGCTTTTATCTATAACAGCCTCACCATTATTTGAGTAAATTACCTCACAGCTTAAATTCTCATTTACTTCACACGAAGCCCCCTTTTTTGAAGGATTCAACACAACTAATATGCTTCCTTCTTTTCCAGTTCTCTTATAAATAAATGGATAAGTTTTTTCTTCAGCATATAAAAATTCTATTCCTGCATTAGAACAAAGAGGTTCATTTTCAACTCTTAAATTAGTTAATCTCTTTACTTCTTTATATAAGGAATTTTCAGTTTCCATCTGCCTCTTTACCGTAGGTCTATCCTCATCTGGATCCTGCATGATATATAAATCTTCCTTTTTAGCAGTAGAAAATCCTGCATTAACAGTGTTGTCCCACTGCATTGGAGTACGAGAACCTGTTCTTGCATAACCGCCTTCTACTGATGTAATATTTTCTAAATACTTCATTCCTATTTCATCACCATAATATATAAAAGGTGCTCCAGGCATTGTAAGTAAAAATGCAAAAGCTATTTTTAGCTCTTCATCATCCAATTTATGTGCAATTCTTGGCATATCATGATTACCAGAAGGAATACACATAAGTCCTTTTCCATTAGTTAGTTTATAATTTTCCATATACTTATTAGCAAACTTAGATATATCCCCCTTTCCCTCTCTTGAGAAATAAGGATTTTCACTTCTGAATAAATCCATGTAGTTAGATGTTCCAAAGTGGAGCAGAAAATCCATATGAAAACCACCTTCTAATGACTTTTCTGGCTCTCCCCATTCAGAAATAAGCACTGCTTCTGGAAACTTCTCATCCAAAAAGTTTCTAAAATTCTGCCACAATTTAATAGTTTCCTTACTATCATCATCATTTTTTACGAGTGAGCCAGCCATATCTACTCTAAAACCATCACAGCCCATACTAAGCCAAAAACTCATTACTTCTTTCATGGCCTCCCTTGTAGCAATTGCCTCCTTTGAAGAAGTTGAAAACTGCCAGCTCTCCTGTGGATTTGCAAATCCATAATTAAGTGCTGGCTGCATAGAAAGAAAATTCACTGCACAGCATCCATTTCTATCAGACATTCCGCGAATAGATCCAAAGACACCTTGAACATCCTTAAAATCTGTCCAAATATCATCTGTCCAAACATATCTATTTGTATACTCATTTTCTGTTGGTTTCATGGATTCCTTAAACCAAGGATGTTTAACAGAAGTATGTCCAGGCACCAAATCTAAAATCACATGCATATTTTTTTCATGTGCCTTTTCAAATAACTCTTTTAAAGCTTCATTTGTTCCATAGCGCGGGGCTACATTAAAATAATCTTCAACATCATAACCAGCATCATAAAAAGGAGAAGCAAAACACGGATTAAGCCATATTGCATTGCAGCCTAACTCTCGAACATAATCTAACTTTTCTATAATACCCTGAATATCTCCAATACCATCAGAATTAGTATCTTTAAAGCTTTGCGGATAAATTTCATAAAATACAGCATTGTCAAGCCATTTTGACATAATAATTCCTCCTATAATATACAAATGTAATTTTCAATAACATAATATCAATATATAATCATTAATTCTTGCAAAATATTCATTTAAAATAACATAATATTCGCAAGTAACCATTGAAGAGATTGAGAAATCTGATACAATAAAAAATAGAAAGGATTGAGAAGCATGAATTACTCCCTAAAAGAAGAAAAATCTCACGGAACATCATTATATCCATTTGAAATTTATCATATGCATAACGAAAACGCCAAAATGTTTGTTTTACACCACTGGCATAACTATGTTGAAATAATATATGTAAAATCCGGGAAACTTTTTATTAACATCAATAATGAACAGTATGTGGGCACACCTGGTGACATATTTATTATCAATGAGGAGGAACTGCATGAAATGTACTCAGAAGATACTAAAACCTTGTACCATGCATTTTTATTTCCTATACAATATCTAAATTTTGAAATGAAGGATCTTGTAGAAAGCTCATATCTTGAGTCTCTTTATAATCAAGATATTATATTCGTAAATAAACTTCCTACTAACTCAGAAGTTTATGAAGAAATACTTAGTGAACTAGAAACTTTAATTCGCTTGAACTTTTCAAAAGAAACTGCATATCAATTTGCAACTAAGATATCACTTTTGAAAATAGTATATCTTTCGGTAAAGGGAGATCTTATAAAGGAAAGAAAATCTAGTATTTCTTTGGCTAAATATAATAAATTAAACTTGTTAAAAAATATCACTTCATATATATACGAAAATTATAATAGCAAAATTTACTTAAAAACCATTGCCAGCGAGTTTAACATGTCACCAAAATATTTTTGCAAATTCTTTAAAGATAACTTTGGAAAAACCTTTATTGAATATGTAAAAGGGCTTCGCATAGAAAAATCTATGGACATGCTCGCTAATACGGATTTATCAATTATGGATATTGCCTTTGCAAATGGTTTTGAAAACTTTAGTTACTACATTCGAACCTTTAAAAAATTGATAGGCTGCACTCCTTTATCTTATAGAAAGAAAAAATTGCAAAATAACAGTGCTTTGGAACATTAAAAATAAGCCTGGAATAACACCAAAGCAATCCATCATGCATAATATTATATAAAAACTAATTCCATTCTTTTAAAGCACCACTTAATATTTTTTATTACATCATTATTTGTGCTATAATTGGACTAACTAAAACAATTATAAAAAAGTGAGGTTTTATTTTGAAGATTATTGATTTAACACATACTATTTCAAAAGGCATGCCTGTCTATCCAGGTACAGATGGACCAAAATTAGAGGTGGCAAATACCTATGAAAAAAGTGGATTTAAGGAAACTTTACTTACAATGTTCTCTCATACGGGAACACATATGGATCCACCTGCACATTTATTTGCCCAAAGAACTACTCTAGATAAACTTCCAATAACTCAATTTGTAGGCAGTGGACTAGTTATTGATTGTAGTGATTTAAAAAAAGGACAAAGAATTACTATGAACTATATTGAATCTGTAAAGGAAAAAGCTGATAAGGCAAATTTCATTTTATTTAATACTGGTTGGGATAAACTTTGGGGAACAAGGTCCTATTTTGGGGAATATCCATATATCACAGAAGAAGTTGCTGAATATTTAATTCAAAGTAAAAAGAAAGGCGTTGGGCTAGATGTAATAGGTATAGATCCTATTTCAGATGATCACTTAACTATACATCGCAAACTTTTTGCTAAAAATGATATAGTTGTAATTGAAAACTTAACTTGCCTAAACAAAATTGGAAGTGAGTTATTTACCTTCTGTGCTCTTCCAATAAAGTATGAAAACTCTGATGGCGCACCTATTCGTGCAATTGCTATAATAAATGATTAAAACATATACAGTTACAATTAAAATAATAAAAATGCACAATTCGGACATTAAAACTGTGCATTTTTATCTCTATAATTCATGATTTACTATAAGCATCTGTAACTTTTGCAACATAATCATCATATCCTGATTTAGCTAACACTATAATAGGCTGATTCTGACCTGCTATTTCAACTCGATATGCCTGTGATTCGTCCTTGTCGAGATGCTTATCTCGCTTAACACTAATTTGATTTTTATTTGCAACCCTATAATCTTCTAGTATTTCTTCAACTCTATCTTCTAAATTTCCCGTTGCACATTCAAGTTCCCTAATTCTATCAATTGCTTCATCAATTTTTTCCATTATGTTATCCTCCCATAGATTAGTTCTATTTTTATTATGACTTAAAAGTAGTTAATTATTCTGACAGCGGAAACTTGTATCAAAATCATATTTTTAACTAGTATGAATAGTTAATTACTCCTTCTCCAAACTCCTCCATAATTTTCGATTTATCTCCATTTAAACTAATTTGCAAGGTTGGTGCAAATGTCCCTCCATATCTAAGCTGTCCATTAACATGATATTCATTTATAAAACTTATAACATCATGTCCAGATACTAAATACCACGAGTATGTTTGATATGGATCATTAGCTGGATTGGTTATTACAAGTCCATTTTTATTTAAAGGTTTATAATTACTGCGTAAAGAATTGCCCAAAAAACCATATAACCCATCTGGACCATTTAGCCCTGGAGCATAAGTAAATCTATGACTTATAATAAATAAGTAGTATTTATTTTCCTTAACTACAACCTCTGGACGTTCAAGCTGCTGATTGACACCAACTGCTTCAAGTAATGGCGGCAGCAGTTTAAATTTTGTCAAATCCTTATTTTCTGCAACAGCAATACCAATATTTCCGTTAAAGTTTTCTGCTCCTTGTGGTACTGTATGATTTTTAAGAAATAATTTATCACCTATATTTTCAGGTTTTATTTTCACATTTTTTCCGCCTTTGTTTCCTTCAAACAGCAAATAATCCTTTCCAGTTTTAGGGTCTTCAAAAAAATATGGATCACGAAAAGAATATATTATAGGTCCTTTTGCTTGCTGCATGGTTTGATAGTATACGCCATCTGGCTCAAGAATAACTTGATGCTTGCTCCAATTTGAAATATGAACTCCATTTTTATCCCCATTTATACTAAAGGTAGTTTTAACTAATCGCTGCTCAAAAGTTCTAACCGCTTCTCCCTTTCTGCCAGTAGCAGTATAGAAAAACTGAACCCTTCCATTTTCATCAAGCATAGCTGATCCTGCCCATTGCCTGGACCCAAGAGCATCTTCTATATTATAAGCTGGGCCTTTATACATCCAATCCTTACCATTCTTTGAACAAAAATAACTTATAACTGCAACATCATGACGTTTATTCCAATCTACATTTCTAGGTGCAGTTAAGGCAAAAATAACCTTGTACCCATCAACTACCGCTAGAGAGCCATTCCTTTTAAGAAGTGTCCAAGTATCCCAAACCCAAAGATTAGGAACTACAAGTTTAAAATTTGGATTAATATTAGGTGCTGTATTTTCCTTTGTAAATTTGAAACCTTGCGCTTGCTGGCGTGACCAAATACTAGTATGTTCTAAATTAATTGCATTATGACTTAATATTAAAAAGATAGTCAGCACTATTCCCAAACTAACTATTAAGACAAATATTTTCTTATAAGTTTCTCCTTTTTTCAAATAAACCTCTCCTATCTTTTAATATTATGTACTTAATTGAGCTTTCTCTTATAGTTCCACATTTTCAAAATATATATTTAATCAATATGCTTAATTATAATATTTTTAAAGATGGCTTTACCTCCAACAGAGAAAAGGGTTATTCCTTTGTCGTTTAAATTAGGAAATACCTCACTTGAGTAAACTACCTTACCATCATCAATAAATACTTCTACACTTACTTTATCCACTAAAATTCTTAAATGAGCGCTCTTCTTATTTTTATCGAAGGTTGCTCTGCTTTCAACATATTTCCCACTTTTATCTGGATTTCCTGTATAAGCTCTATTCACATAAGAATATTGGCCTTCAGCAAAGATTCCAACATCAATATGATGTTTTTTATCTGCTGATTCTCGAAGCCTAAGTCCTACATTCTTTGCATATACCCAGCTAATATCTACATCAAGTTGATACGCTTTACCTTGAACTTTAAGAAGCTTTGATCCTGTCACTGAAATTTGCTTAAAATAATCAGTTGATGTTATAATGCTATCCAAATTTTCAACAGGCTGTGAGAATAAACTATATGTATTGTCTTCTTGTTTTTTTAAGCTAATTTGGCGCACAATAGAATCCATTCCATTGAAACCATTCTGCATTGTTGGTGTGTTATTAGAATAATCCCAGTTGTTCATCCATGCTAAAGCATAGCGTTTTCTAAATCTATCACTACTGATGCCGCTATCAAAGGTCACAGCTGCATACCAGTCAAAACCGTAATCAAGCCATTGAGGTTCACTTTCATCCGCAATAAATTCTTTTCCGTTATAACTTCCTACCCAATACGCATAAGTATTTGGTTTACCTGAAGCTTTACCATTAGCACTGGCACCTAAAATCCACTTATAATTTCCGTCATTTGCCTGCAACATAAAAATATCTGGACATTCTACAATACCTATATTATCTGTCAAAAAACCGCCTGTATATTGCCAACTTTTTAAATTATGAGATTCATAAAAACCAATTTTTGTCCCTTCAGCTAAGACCATCACCCATTTATTATTCTTGATATCCCAAATAACTTTTGGATCTCTAAAATCTTTTGTTCCTGGGTTAGGTATTATTGGCTGATTACCATAAGCTTTAAATGTTCTTCCTTTATCTGTGCTGTACCAAAGAAATTGTTCCTGTCGACTACCACTCGCAGAAGGTTGTGTTACTATAGCAACAATTGCACCTTTTCCAAAACCCGCTGTATTTTGTACATCGACAACAGCAGATCCCGACCATATGTCTCCATTCTTATTTGTGTATTTAGGAATAGCTACTCCCTCATCCCTCCAGTTTACTAAATCTTTAGATGTTGCCTGACGCCATTCAGTACCATTGCCATTTGGATAATTCTTATTATATAGATAATAGTAATGATACTCTCCGTCAAAAAATATAGGTCTTTGCGGATCATTTTTCCACTTGCTAGGAGTTGTAAAATGATACACTTCTCTATAATTTTGCTTTTGAAAAACAGTAGCTTTACTTCTATTATTATTTTTCCTATAAAAAAATAATAATAGAAGTAATATTGCAGCAGTGCAAATCATTAAAACGGTTAATAATTTAAGTTTTTTTCTCTTCAAATTAATGCATTCCCTTACTCATTTATATACAAAACTTATATGTAAAAAATGCCGATAAGATATCGGCATTTTAATATTTTGCTATGCTTTAAATAAGTGTTGATATTATATGTTAGAGTCTGTTAATGGCATAAGCTTTTATCAACATTCTTTTAAACCACAACCTAATATTTCTTACTTGTCAACAGTAAGTTGTCCTTGCTCAAGTATGCTATTTGATACAACTGATGTTTTTGTTCCTTGAATGTTAAGTAAAAAGCTTGGTGCAAAACTAGAATGATGGTCTGTATATAGTCCTCTATTTGTTATGTAACTTGTTATTACTACATTTTTGCCATTGGTTTGTGGTACGGCAAAATGAGAATACGTAAATGTTGTGTCAGCAGGATCAATGTTTAGATTTAATACAAGACCAGTTTTATTTAATGGTTTGTATGGTCCAGTTAAAGAATCTGAAGTAAATCCTAACATGTATATATCTCTGGCACTTATTCCGTCAATTGTCATTTTAGATCCTCTTGAATCTGTGAATAAATACCACTTACCATTCATTTTAAATACATTAGCACGTTCAATCTCATCTGTTACGGTATTAGATGCAATTAATGGTTTCATTTCTTTTTTTAATGTGTAATCATTATTCAATTCAATAATGCCTAGTGCTCCATTAGCTAAAGAAGCATCGTGCTTTTTAGTGCCAACTAATAATTTATCTTTTTCTGTTTGGAAGAAACCTTCACTTCCACCATAGAAAGCTTTGTTGAATAAAGAGTTATCTCCTTGGTAACCATCCTCTGTTCCCGTATTAGCTTCAAATACAAGATACTTATGACCATTATCTTCAACATAATGGGGATCTCTCAAGGTATGGTTATCACCAGAAATCCACTTTCCTTCATCTATAAACTGCTGAACATTTTGATAGATTGTCCCATTTCCTCCATCAAAAACAGACTTATGATCACTTACACCATCAATCTTAAGGGTGCTTGCATCTGGTATAGATAGATTTACTTGAGCGGTTGTTAAAACTTGATTACTAGCATCTGTTCCTCCATCCTTTGCAGCTCCTGAAAAATCTGTGTAAAATAAACGAACCTTACCATCAGATGTTAAAGTTGCGGAGCCTGACCACTCTTGTGTTTGATACTTAAGATAAGAATCATTGGCAGCAAATTTGTCACTATCTTTAAATACTCTACCTGCATTCTTCCAACTGTCAATAGACGTTTCGCCAATTTTCTGATAGAACAAGTAAATAGAAGTATCATCCGGGTTCTTTGGATCACCTGCTAAAGCAAAAACAACATGATATCCATGATAATTTGCTGCTGTTCCATCTGCATTTTGCAGTGGCCAGCTATCCCATACATCCAAATCTATCAAATTACCATCTTTATCATAACCCTTTGCTGAAGCTATATTTTTTAATGTTGATGCATTAAATTGAGGTACCTTAAATTGTGGACTGTTTTCTTGTGCAGGTATCTTTAACATATCATAACGAGTAATATGAGAAATTCCATATGTCTCTTTATAATCCATGCTACTAGTTGCAGCAAAAATTTGCTGAGTTATAAGTCCACTACAAATTATAGAACCAATTAAAATACGCTTTACAATTTTCAACTTATTCATTACTAAAACCTCCAAATAATCATTTTCCCCTACCAAAATAAATTGTAGATATACTTTTTTACATTTATGTTATCCCCCTTTCAATATATACATACGCAGGCTTTAGTGTTTTTTTAAGGTATATTAAAAATTAAATTAAATTTTATTTTTTACTTTATTGGATATGAACTATTTTACTAAGCATATTATTCATAGTTTCCTTGTCGATTGGCTATATTAATAAGCTCTTCTACAGACTTTTTATTTAAATCATTAAATTTATAAGAAGGATTCTTTTTTATGGCTTCGTTTATCAAAATAAACTTATCGATTGGAACACCTATTTGTTTTGATTTTTTATAATCAATTTCATTTCCCAATACAATCATAGCTTTTGCATTTATCTTATTATCCCTAATGTAATGCTCAACTGAACTATCAATGCTTTCATCATTAATTTTCTTACTAGAAGACGCTATTGTTATTACAATTGTATTTTCTTTCTTCTGTGAAATAACATTTTCATCTTGAGCTACTTTAATAAATTTATTAATCACTGTATTGGTGGATTTAAATTGAGATCTATCTATCTTTCTAGCAATAACGCTTCCTCTTTTATTTGCTCCCTGTAATTTTACTATTTTTGTGAAATAATTGTAGTGTATTTCCATGGCTGCATTTTTATTATTACTTGGATTTATACTAACGATTACATATTCTCGTGTAAAAAAGGAACCATAAATTGAATAACTTGCTAAAATAATAATAAAGATTGCGGCTGCAGCTAAAGCAAATCGTCTAAAAGTTTTTTCTATATTTATTTTTTGTCTTTTGATAATAATCTTTTCTCCAATTTCTACCTTTCTATCTAACTTATCTACCTCTACAAAGTCACCTTTTTCT
The DNA here is from genome assembly GCF_021043395.1 of Clostridium guangxiense. Classification (GTDB taxonomy): domain Bacteria; phylum Bacillota; class Clostridia; order Clostridiales; family Clostridiaceae; genus Clostridium_S; species Clostridium_S guangxiense. Next base: position 1,177 of record NZ_JAJNKE010000054.1, on the reverse strand, counting down.
GTTAATATGACAAGTTTATATTCTAATTCTTCCATTACAATTCCCTTCATATTCTCACCTTCATTCTATGTACTCTTGTATCAATTCATAGTCACCTATTGTAGCAATTACTAATGCAATAATATATATTCTTCCTCTTTCAAGTTTCTTACGATTTATGCATATACTCTTCTCTATTTCCTTTAAGGGCAATCTTTTTATGCTTATCAATTTATGAAGGATATCTTGATTCTGTACAATAAAACGAGCAATATCCTTATAAGTTTTTTTTAGTCTTTCTTGCTTGGGAGAAACCTGCACTAGGTCTATAAATTCAATTCCCCATTCCTTTAGTTCCTTTTTATATTCTAAAATTTCTAATTTTCTCATTTCATTTACATTTCTATGTTTATACTCTTCCATAGCTTTATTAAGCATTACAGTGCTTGCATCTTCATTTTCTACACCATAATTTCCTTGCAAATAAACTGTATTTTCCGATTTTTTATTTTTTCTATAATAATCTATCCCTCTTAAAACAATAACTTGTCTGGCAAAATTTAAAAATTTACCTTTACTTTTATCATATGACTCTACAGCTTCTTTAAAAGCCATCATACCAATTGAAAGCTCATCATCATATCCATACTGCAGATATTTTCCTGCTTTTTTCTGCAAAGTGCTTGCTATAAAAGGTTTATACTCCTGAATTAACTTATTTAATTCTTCTCGGTCATTTTTTGCCTTCTCTACTCGATCCTCAAGGGATTTCTTAAAAAACATATTTTCACCTCACAATAAAATCTTCCATATATATTCGATATAGAGCTTGTAAATATTAAGGTTACACATACTTAAAGTTAATAATTATTTTTTACATTTGCTATGTTTTAAAAGAATGAGGCTCTGCAAAGCTAAGTAAAATAATATAAAAAAATTAGCCTTCACTCTACTCCCTACTCTATTTAAAAGTTTTTCGGTAACATTTATAGTCTATATAAAATTAGTGCACAACTCACAGTTCTCAATTCACTTTAACTGTGAATTGTACATTGTCAATCGTGCACTAAAATATATTACTTGTAAATCTTCGTAAATACAATTTTCACTTTCTAGCCAATCTATAGATAAACAAGTTGAAAAGTAAAAATTAGTAATAGTAATTTTTACCATAAGCAATAGATTTGATTTGAGCTAT
>NZ_JAJNKE010000053.1 GCF_021043395.1 Clostridium guangxiense | reverse complement strand
CTCAGCTCGACAAATTCCAGTTTATCAGGATAAATTTGGAGATTGCAATTTTAAAGTTTCAAGTTGTCTATCTATATTAAAATCCATTAATAATTAAAATTAAAAAGGCCAAGTTTCATATCACATGAAGCATTTCCATGCGAACAACTGAAACTTGACCTCTGGTTTATCCAGTGAATCAACAAAATATCCATATAGTATTTTTATAAATTAAATGAGTGTTAAAAAGTTTCAAACTAAATTAAGACACTTAAATAAAAAAACTTTCCGTAAGAAACTACAGAAAGTTAAACTCTATCGTTTCTTATCTTTCAGGTTACTCCTGCTGGAATTAACACCTTAAATAAAATAATTATTCAGGTTGTTGGACTTCATCGGGCCAATCCCTCCATCTCTCTTGATAAGATTCTAAACAACTATTAAGATATTGCCTATCATTCAAATATGATTAGTATTTTAATTTACAATATTAATTATACTAGCTTTACGCTTTATGTCAATATGCTTTTTAATAATTTCATTTTATTGAAGATTGTGGTAATGATTTATAGGTCGAAAAATTATAGCTTTCTTGAATAAATAGAAAAGCCGACAACAATCATAAGTTTTCAGCTCTTCTGCTAAAGCATAAAATCTACCTTCACTCTACTCTGCGATTACTATCCCTTAAACCTGTATCCCACTCCCCATACCGTTTCTATATATTCCGGGTTGGAAGTATCTCTTTCTATCTTTTCTCTTATCTTTTTTATATGAACAGTTACTGTAGCTATTTCTCCTATGGAATCCATATCCCATATTTTATTAAAAAGCTCTTCTTTACTAAAAACCCTATTTGGATTTTGAGCTAAAAATACTAATAAATCAAATTCCTTAGTAGTAAATATTACTTCTTTTCCATTTACAAATACCTTTCTTGATGCTTTATTTATATTAATACCTCTAACTTGTATCTCATCATCAAAATTTTTATTTCCCTGTGTAAGCCTCTCATACCTATTTATATGTGCTTTTACTCTTGCAACGAGTTCACTGGGACTGAATGGCTTTGTCATATAATCATCCGCTCCAAGTCCAAGTCCTCTTATTTTATCTATATCTTCCTTCCTTGCAGAAACCATTAAAATTGGTATGTCTTTAATCTTTCTAACTTCTTTGCATATATCAAATCCACTTATTTCTGGAAGCATTAAATCTAATATAATAAGGTTATAATCTTTAGATTTTGCATATTCAAGGCCACTTTTTCCAGAAGTTTCTATATCTACACTAAAATCACTTAGTTCCAAATAGTCCTTTTCAAGCTCAGCTATGCTTATTTCATCCTCTATGATTAAAATTTTCTTCATGAAATCACCCCATAGATACAATTCACAGTTCACAATGCACAGTTCACAGTTAAGGATGATTTTCTTTCGCTTTGCTGCAGAAAATCTAAAACTTATAGCTAGCGCCATTTCAAAATAATCCCCTGTTAAATTCGTTCAGCTAACTGAACATCATGCTAAGTTTTTATATAATTTTAGATTTATCTGACGAGAGGAGGATAAATCAACCTTCACTGTACTCTGTACTTTGTACTCTGATTTTTAGTTCGCATTATTTATCTATTATACACCAACTTAAAATTTAAATGTACATTTTTGATTACTCGAACCTAAGTGCTTCCATTGGACTAAGCTTTGATGCTTTATTTGCTGGATACATTCCAAATATAATTCCAACAGCAACTGAAAATGCAACAGCTCCAAAAACAACATTTAAAGATATCGATATATTCATTTTAAGAAGCTTTTGTACAAGATATCCCAATCCATAACCTAAGGCCACACCAAGCATTCCTCCAATAGCACTTATTCCTGCTGATTCTAAAAGGAATTGAAAAAGTATTGTTCTCCTTTTTGCACCTATAGCTTTCCTTATTCCTATTTCTCTAGTTCTTTCTATTACAGATACAAGCATTATGTTCATAATACCTATTCCACCTACAAGTAATGATATTGCTGCTATTCCTGAAAGCATTGTAGTTAAGCTGCTAGTAGTTTTATTTACTGTATCTAATATACTTGTTTGGTCAAAAATTCTGTAGCTGTTTGATGTACTGCCAAATTTAGTGTTTAGAAAAAGCTGTAAATACCCCATCGCCTCATCAACTGTATCCTTACTTTTTGCCTCAACATAGAATGTTCTTACACTTGTAGTTTTTGTAAGTCTTTGAGCTGTGCTTAATGGTACTATGATTCTATCATCCCCTGATCCCATAGAAGAACTACCTTGGGCTGTAAGTACACCAACAATTTGAAAATCAACACCATTTACATTTATAGTTTGACCTACAACGTCAGTTGAACTATAAAGTTCATTTGCAACATCAATTCCAACTACAGCAACCTTGTATCGATTATCCTGGTCTCTTTGATTTATGAATCTTCCAGAACTTACACTTAAATTTCTTATTTCTGCATAACTTGGAGTACTTGCTTCCATACTAGTGCTTGCTGTATTATCTCCAGCTTTTATATTAGCAGTAGATGAAAGTTCCGGTGCTATGTCCTTTATTCCGGGTTTTGCCTTTATTTCATTAAGTTCCTTAGATGAAAATGACTTATTTCTATTACCTGTTATACTTACTGTTATTAAATTTGTTCCCAAGCTTTCTATTTGCTGTGATACACTCTCTTTTGTTCCTTGCCCCATTCCTACAAGTACAATAACAGAAGCTATACCAATTATTATTCCTAGCATAGTCAGGAACGATCTTATTTTATTTGACCATACCGACTGTACTGCCATCTTGACAAGTCTTGTAAATTGCATATTTTAACCTCCTTCTACCTCATTTTTTATACAGCTTTATTTACTTCATCCGAGGTTATCCTTCCATCCATTACTGTTACTATTCTTTTAGCCTCTTTTGCAATACTCATATCATGGGTTATAAGTATTATTGTATTTCCTTCCTCGTTTAATTCTCTAATCATTTGCATTACTTCTTTTCCAGTTTTACTGTCTAATGCTCCTGTAGGCTCATCTGCTAATATTATTTCTGGTTTTGTAACAAGCGCTCTAGCAATAGCAACCCTTTGTTTTTGTCCGCCTGATAACTCAGATGGTTTATGTTTTATGTGAGATGTAAGTCCAACCTTCTCCAATGCTTCCATAGATCTTTTTTTAATTTCACTGCTCTTAATGCCTTGATATATAAGCGGCAATTCAACATTTTCAATAACAGTAAGCTTTGATAATAAATTATAGTTTTGAAATATAAAACCAATTTTATTATTCCTTATCTCAGCAAGTTTGTTATCATTACAGCTTGTGTTTATTTCATCTAAGAAATATTCTCCAGATGTCGCATTATCAAGACAACCTATGATGTTCATAAGAGTTGATTTTCCTGCTCCAGAAGGTCCTACTATTGATACAAATTCACCCTTTTTTATATCGAGATTTATATCAAATAAGGCTTTATACTCATTTTTACCCATTTTATACACTTTACCTATATTTCTCATCTTAATAACTAAAGCCATAATCTTTTCCCTTCTTTCACATTTTATTTGCCTGATCCACTATTGCCCGATCCATTGTTACCTGATGAATTATTATTTGATGAATTGTTGTTTGATGAACTATTTGAATTGTCTTCATTATTTTTGCTGCTAGAGCCACTTTGTCTGCTTCCGCCGCCGAGGCCACCAAAACTTCCAAAGCCGCTGCTTGATCTTTGTGAATTTGTACTAGTTGACTGAGGTAACTGTATCATAACCTGATCGCCTTCTTTAATACCTGAAGTTATTTCAACAGTAGTTTCATTTTCAAGACCTGTTTCAACTTCTACAAGCTTTCCACCTAAAGTTGATATTCTTCCGCTGCTATTTCCACCAAATGATCCATTTGAACTACTTCTTTTATACGAATTGTTTCCACTATTATTACTTTTACTCCAAGAACCTTGCTGTGATGTTGTACTGCTGCTATTTGTTTTCAGCATAACATATTTCTTATTGTTTCTCTCAATAAGTGCCTCTACAGGAATTGCAAGTGCATCAGACTTTGATGTTACTTTTATATTTACATTAGCATTCATTCCTATTTTTACACCATCTGGATTATTTATAGTTACAATTACATCATAAGTTGTCACGTTATTACTTGTTGTGCCCATCTGAGATATACTATCTACTGTACCTGTATATGATTTTCCACTTATAGCATCAAATTTAATATCGGCTGTTTGTCCAACTTTTACCTTAGATATATCAAGTTCATCAACTTGAACATCCACTTTCATTGAACTTAAATCTGCTATCGTAATTAGAGCTTTTCCTGCTTGAACACTATCTCCATTGTTGTCATTCTTAGCTACAACGACTCCTCCTATTGGAGCTGTTAAAGTCATTTTATTTTGCTGCTCTATCTTATTATTTAAATCACTTTGTGCTGATTGAAGTGACAACTCCTGCATCGCCTCGTCATTAGCATTCTTAGCATTATTAACTTGAAGCTGCTGCTGTTGAACTGTTAAGTTGGCTTTACTTACTGCTGCATCAATGTCATCACTCTGAACCTTTGCTATAGTACTTCCTTGGCTTACTGTATCGCCTACATTTACGCCTAAATTTTGAACTGTTCCACTGTTATTTGCCACTACATCCTTAGTTTGCGTTGCCTCAACTGTTCCTGTTGCAGAAACTGTAACATCAATATTTGATCTTTGAGCTGTTACTGTATAATATCTAGTCGTATTACTAGCTGCTTTCGCCTTTGCTGACTTATTGTAAAAATAATATCCACCACCGCCTAATAAACAAACAGCTGCAACTACACTTACTACTTTTATAACTTTACTTTTCATATTTATTTCCCTCCAATTTTAATTATAAATTTTTATAGTAAACCACATAGCTGTACCAATCTTTTCTTCACTTTCAGCCCATATTCTGCCTCCATGTTCCTCTATTATTTTTTTACATATTGCAAGTCCTAGACCACTTCCACCTGTTAGGCTGTTTCTTGAATAATCTTCTCTATAAAATCTATCAAAAATACAACTCAAAGCATTTTTGGAAATTCCCTTACCATTATCCTTTATACCTATAATTACCTCATCGCCTTTTAAGTACATATTTACCTCTATCTTACCTTCTTCTTTATCCATATACTTTATAGAATTTGAAATTATATTCATAATGACTCTATTTATATTTTGTACATCTATTTTTACAATTACTTGGCCTTTAATGTTATTCTTATAACTAAATTTTATTTTTTTCTTCTCAACATCAAATCTTATTTCTTCCATCAAATCTTCCATATAGCTTGTAATATCAATTTTCTGAAAGTCAAAATGCATTTTATTCATATCAAGCTTTGAATAAGTAAGAAGCTCATCAATAAGATAATCCATACTTTGAGACTTAGTATAAATTGTATTTATATACTTCTCCATTTTCTCAGGAGTATCTGCCACCCCATCTCGTATTCCCTCCACATAACCCTTTATCGATGTTATAGGAGTCTTTAAATCATGAGAAATATTTGATATAAGTTCCTTTCTATTGTTTTCGTATTGATTTTGTAGTTCTATGGATTCTTTAAGTTTTTTTCTCATATCATCAAAATCTTCACACAATTCACCTATTTCATCTTTTGAATTTGCTTTTACTTCGAAATCAAGATCTCCATTCTTTATATTTTCTGTTCCTTTTCTCAATGATTTAAGTGGTATTAATATTGAACGTGAAACAAGAAAAGTAAGAAGCCCACTTATAAGGATTATTATTAATACTGCTGAAACTATAAGAGCAGTTAAAAACTCTTTGTATATATTAAATAACTTACTTGTATCTATAACAAATATTAAACTTCCTTGAGTTCCATCAGAAAAGTTAAGCAAAAATTCCCTAGCTACAAGTTCACTATTTGCCATAAAAAAATCCGGCATCTTTGTAATCTTATCATTAGCATGAGATAACTTTAAGTTTAAATCCGAAGCATCATTTTTGCCTCCATCAAATATAACCTTTTTTTCCTTTTTCACAACAATATATGAATTTTTTTTCGCAAACTCATTATTTATATTCTTAAGGAAATTCTCATCATAAACTTTATTAGGGAACCTTTCAATTTCGCTTATAATACTATTAATTTTTTTAAAATTTATGTTTCTAAGTTCTGCGTATGGGTTTATAACAATTTCTCTTCTTCTCAAATTTGTACTCATATTATATTCACTGTGTATTTTTTGTAAGTACAAATTTTGAAGTCCCAAAAATGTTATAACGCATAAAAGCAGCGGTATAAGGCACATGGCTATATTAGATAAGACAAGCTTTGTTTTTATTGACACTTATCTCTCCCTCCTTTACTGAAGAGTATATTTATATATTACCCTTATCTTATAAATTCCTGATAAACTAAATATAAAAATTCTATAAAAAAAAGAGCAAAGTAACGATGCTTCGTCGCATTAAAAGAATTCTATAAATCTAAGGTTGAAAAATTGTAAAATGCTAAGATATTTCAATAACTCGCTATCGCTCAGACAATTGAAATATCTAAGTATTTTACAATTTTTCAACCAAGATTTATTAGAACTCTTTTAAACCGCTCCTTCAGCATTGTTACTTTGCTCTTACGGTGGTTCAAGGAAAAAATTCCTCCGTACCTACGGAATTTTATGTGGGAATCTTTAGAACGCGCTTTAATATAAAAAACTGTAATTTACATTAGATGATATAATTTATTTTAAATAACAAAAATGAGAGTATAGATAAATAACTTATAAGATTTAAATTCACAGCACCAAATTTATCCTGCAAGATTATGGTTTGACTCAGATTACAACTGACAGAGTAAAGAGTAGATTTACCCTTCGTTTTACTCAGGTAAATCTTAGGACTTAATTGGCTCAGCTTCGCTGAACACTGCATTTTATGCCATGCGTAAGCATTAAGTTTAAGATTTTTCAAAGTATAGCGGAGAAAAATTATCCTTCACTCTACTCTTTGCTCTCTACTCTTCTTTTCAAATTTCAGGTTGTCTATCTATAGTAGGTCCTTCACACTTTACATAGTTCATGTAAATTATAAGAAAGCATTTAATTTTGTTTTTAAAACATATTTGATTTTATTCTATTATCAAGTTCAAAAAGAGCAACTTTATTAGTTTGCCAATATAATAGTTCATTTGCTTTTTCGTATGTAACCCAACTATATTCAGTATGTTCTGATGATAACTTTACAGATTTTGAATTCACCTTTACTGCAAAACAATATTCAGGTAAAACAAATGTATCTGGTGACCAATACTGCCTATGTTTTTCAGAAATGCAATCAGCGGGTACATAAAATGTTGAAGTTAATTGATAATAGGGAAGTGTCTTTTGAAGATTTGCTTCCTCAAATGATTCTCTGATTGCCGCCTCTAATGGAGTTTCTTTGTCTTCTCCACCTCCCGCAATAAATTGCCAATAAAGAGCAACACTTCTCTTAAAAATACAATATTCTGGTTTCCCGTCTGTTATTTTATATGGTATAACTAATACTTGCATAGGTGCTCTCAAAATAATCCACTCCCCGTTCTTATATCAAATTAATATTTACAATAATATAGACTCATACATTAGATTATAATGTAATTATATTCCAAGTTCAATTCCACACAAAAAAAACAGCAATAATTCTTATGAATATTACTACTGCTTTTTATGATATTTTCTATGAAATTTTATTGTGTCTTATTAGCAACTTGTACTAGAAAATCCTGAACATTTGTTACAATTGACGTAACTTCAATGCTGCCTCTGTCTCTAAGCTTATTAGCAGCAAATTCAGAAACATCTACATTATAAATGAATACAGGTCTTACTTCATCCTTTTCTACTTTATAAATAGGCGTCATATTTCCAGTTGCGATTGTATGCAGCATTGTAGCAAGGCATATTACAGTAGTCGCTTTTCTACAATGATACCTCATTGTATCTTGAGCAACATATACATCTGAAATAACTTCCGGTAAAGGTCCATCATCCCTTATAGAACCCGCAAGAACTAATGGTACGTTATTCTTAACGCAAGCGGAAACTACCCCTTTGTCAATGCCTTCCCCATAAACAAAATTTTTAATAGAACCAGCTCTTCTCACCCTATTAATCACATCTATATGATGATAGTGTCCATTATAGTTGCAAACCTGAGTATATATATCTTGCCCAAGTGCAGTACCAAGATAAGATCCTTCAAGATCATGTGTAGCTAGAGCATTTCCAGCAAAAATAGCATTTACAAATCCATCATTTATTAACTTTTCCATTGCCATCTTTGAATCATAATCGAAAACAACTGCTGGTCCTAAAACCCATACGACATATCCATTATTCTCTTTTTCATATTTTAATAATTCATATAATTTATTGTATGCCCTAGAAAAAGTACTTTCTCTAGATTGGCCTGTCCTAAACGCAAATTTTTGATTGTCGGATTTTTCTTCGTCTTCAATATAAAATGGATTTATATTTAAGTATATTCCCTCACTACCATCCTCACTTCTACCTAAAATTACTTTATCACCCACATTTAAATTTCTAAATTCTTTTACTTCAAGAGTTTTACTATCTTTTAAGACCACAACACAGTCCATACGACTCTCTGATGTTAAAATCCATTTGCCATCAATTTTAAAATATTCAGGATATATTGAAGTGGCATGATAATTATAGGGAGCCGTACCGTTTATAGTTACAGCTTCAGTTTTTATATCCGGCGCATTTAGAAAAAATTCCTTTGAAAAATCAGGACAATTATACTTTGGCATTACGAAATCCATGAAGCACCTCCAGAATTGATTATATTATATGCTGTATTAATAATTTAATAAAATTTTGCTTTAAAATTAATTATTTTTTATACATATCAGCTTTTAAATATAATTATATCATTAAAAGTATCTTTATGGTATCATATAAGTCAATTTAATTTTGCTTGTATATTTCTTGCATTTTTAATATTCACTAGAAGTTTTCTCACCTTCTAGTTTTAAATCATCTTTAACTGTAGTTTTAAATTTAGGAACTCCAAATATTATAGCAAATATTGATGCAACGCCTAAAAGATATGGGTAACAAAGATACTTCATTATCATAAATGGTGAAATTTTTGCAAAGCTAGAAGCAACCAAAAGCTGAGCCCCATAAGGTATGCACCCTTGTACAAAGCAAGCAAAAGTATCTAAAAGGCTTGCAGTTTTTCTTCTATCTACACCATAGTTTTCTGATAGATCTTTAGCTAGTGAACCAACTATAATTATAGAAACAGTATTATTAGCAGTACATAGATCCACTAAGCTAACTAACAATCCTACGCCAAATTCAGCACCTTTTCTGGAATGAACTCTTTTGCGTATTGTATGTAATAAATAATCTATACCGCCATTGAATTTTATTAATTCACCTATACCGCCAATTAGTATGGATATTATAGATATATCCTCCATACCCGCAACACCTTTTGCGCAAAGTTGAAATACAGTAAATATATCAAACGAACCATAAATAAGACCAATTATAGCCGCTAATACTATGCCGCCAACTAAAACTAACACTACATTAAAGCCTGTTAGTGCAACTATAAGTACAGCTATGTAAGGTAATATCTTAATTAAATCATAGTTATAGGCTCCTGAATTGTTTATATGCATGCCAAAAGTTAAAAAGGCATATATAATTAATGTTAAAATTGCTGCTGGAAGTACTATCTTAAAATTAGCTTTAAATTTATCTACCATTTCACAATTTTGAGTCTTAGTAGCCGCTACAGTAGAATTCGATATCATTGATAACCCATCGCCAAACATAGCGCCACTAACTACAGCAGCAATTAAAAATTCCATAGGTAAACCTGTTTTTTGGCAAATTCTAACTGCAATAGGTGCTAGAGTTACTATCGTTCCAACAGAAGTTCCAAGTGACATAGATAAAAAGGACCCAATTATAAACATACCCGCCACCATAAGACTATGTGGGAAAACAGCTAGTCCTAAATTTACAGTGGAATCTACAGCCCCCATAGCCTTACTAACTTCAGCAAAAGCACCTGCTAAAATAAAAATCAAGCACATAAGTATGATACTAGAATCTCCAGCACCCTTACAGAATCTTTCAACTTTTAATTCTATAGGTACTTTCTTATTTTGAAGTATGGCTATAGTTGCTGCAACTATTAACGCTGAAACTACAGGCATTTTATAAAAATCTTTTGTTATAAGTGAAACACCAAGAAACAGCACAATAAATACCCCTAGTGGTAATAGGGCTACAGCATTACCTTTTTTTTCGTTCATTACTTTGAATATCTCCTTTTATGCATTTATTGAAGGGTTACCGTACCGAAACTTAATAGTTGAGTCTATAACCCTATATGTCCAAGCATTTAAAATCAGAATATCATATAATGCGACAAAATAAAAGTTAACAACAGTTTTTTTGTAATTTTTTATCATCACTTTTAATAATATTTCTAAATGATATAATAAATTATAACGCTTTAAATAATACAAAACTCTATAATATTAGTTATATGAATGGAGGTAATAGTCTTGTTTAAATTAAGATGGATAGGTCAAAATGGTTTTATGATTACTTTAGGAGACAAAACAGTGTGCATTGATCCATATCTTTCAAATTCTGTTTTGAATGTTGATGGTTTCAATAGATTAATTCCACCACCCATATCACCAAGTGAATTAAATGTAGATATTATAGCAACAACACATGACCACGTAGATCATCTAGATAAAGAAACATTAAAATATACAAATTTTAATAAAACTTTTTATTTAGGTCCTACGAGCTGTGTTGAGCACTTTAAACTACTTGGAATTAAAGAGGAAAAAATCATTCAATTAAATGCTGGCAACTCTATTAGACTAAATGACGCTGTTATTACTGCGGTTTACGCCGATCATTACAAAGACAGTATAGGCATTATAGTTAATTATAACGATATAACTATATATTTTGTAGGTGATAGTTTATTCAATAAAAGATTATTTGAAGTTAAAAGTTTCAATATAGATATTATTGTAACTTGTATTAATGGCAAATTAGGAAATATGAATTATATTGAAGCGGCCAAGCTTTCAAAAGAAATTAACCCTAAAGTCGGTATTCCATGTCATTATGGTATGTTTGCAGAAAATACAGAAGACCCATCTAATTATAAAGAAGAGCTAAAAAATAGTGGTATAAAATATTTCGAACTAGAATTTAACAAAACTTATAATGTTAGAGATATCATTTCTTAAATCAGAGTAGAGTAATGGTTGCGCATGTCTTAAAATATAGTGTTCAGCGCAGCTGAAACTATTAAGTTTTAAGATTTACCTGAGAGAAGCGAAAGGTAAATCCACATTCACTCTACCCTATACTCTGCTCTTCAATTTTTATATGAGAAAATCTTTTAAATTCAAAAAGTCCCATATCAGTAAGTTTAATTTCTGGAATAACTGGAAGAGTTAAAAATGACAGAGTTAAGAATGGATTAAAATCCGCATCAAATCCAATCATACTTAGAGCTTCATTTAAAATATCAAGTTCTTTTTGAACTTCCAAATAGCCCTTCTCAGACATTAAACCTCCTATTACAAGCGGCAATGTTGCTATAACTTCTTTATCTTTTGTAATTGCAATTCCTCCATTCATCTTTTTAAGCTGATTTACTGCCAAAAGCATTTCTTCATCAGAGGTTCCAGTAACAACAATATTATGTGAATCATGAGCTACTGATGTTGCAATTGCTCCATTTTTTATGCCAAATCCTTTAACAATCCCAAGTCCAATATTTCCTGTTGAATGATGCCGTTCTATTACAGCCAGTTTTAATTGGTCCTTAAGGATAGACGTATTAAACTTTCCTTTGTTTATATCAACCTTTTCAACTCTATGGTATGTCATTAAGCTATTTGGAACAATCTCTATTACATTACATAAGTCAGAAGATAAGTGTATCTCAAAATCATTTTTTTGTAATTTTTTCATATTTATCTTTGGTAACCTTGACGCTAATTCTTTACTACTTTTATTCTTTTTAACTACTTCCTTATCTATTTTTTCACTTTGAACGACACATTTACCATTTTTTATAACCTTATCAATTGAAATTCTCTGTAAATCATCTAATATTAACAAATCCGCCTGATACCCCGGTGCTATTGCTCCCAAATTGTGAAGTTCAAAAAATTCCGCTGCATTAAGTGTTACCATCTGAATTGCCGTAACAGGATCAAGACCTTCCTTTATTGCGAGCCTAACATTATGATCTACACTTCCCTCAGCAATTAAATCGTCAAGCAATTTATCATCCGTAACAAGCATACATCTTCTTGAATTTACTTTAGTAATAACAGGAAGCAGCTTTTTTAGCTGTTTAGCCGCAGTCCCTTCCCTTATCATTAAATACATACCTAATTCTAATCGATTTTTTGCTTCATCTAGAGTTATGCATTCGTGATCTGCATAAATTCCAGCAGCTGCATATACATTTAGTTCTTCTTTACTAAGACCTGCAGCGTGACCATCTATAATACTTCCATTAAGCTTGGCATTTACAATTTTCTTTAGCATTTCTTCATTTAAATTAACTATAGATGGAAAATCCATAACTTCTGCAAGGCCAAGCACTCTTGGATGTGAATAAAAAGGTTGTAAATCTTCTGCGGTTAATTTTGCTCCACTGTTTTCAAAGGTCGTTGCTGGAACGCAGGAAGGAAGCATAATGAATATATCTACTGGAAGGTCTTCTGAAGAATTCAACATAAAGTCAATGCCATTTGTACCTGCTACATTTGCAATTTCATGTGGATCTGCCATTACCGTAGTAACTCCATGTTTAATAAGAACCTTTGACAATTCATATGGAGTAAGCATGGTACTTTCTATATGCATATGTCCATCAATAAATCCTGGAACTATAAATTTATCTTGTGCATCTATGATCTTTTCTCCATCATAATCACCAATACCTGCTATAGTCCCATCCGCAATAGCTATATCACCTTTTGTAATGTCTCCAGTAAAAACATTGACTATCCTTCCATTTTTTATAACAACATCTGCCTTTATATCTTTATTAGCTACTTTTATTCTTTTCTTTAGAATCTGCACATCCATCTTCATAAAATACACTCCTTATATTAAAATAAAAAAATCCTGATTACGAAGAAAAAATGAATACTCAAATTTCTTCGTAATCAGGATTTTACGGCTCCTGGTAGAGACCCCCAAACCATATTATTGGGGTTATACGAAACAGTTTTTCCTATTAATTTTTAATTATTATAGCTCACTATAAATGCCTTGTCAATTTAAGTATATCTTCAAGCCTGCCCTTTGAAATCATTCAAAAAGGATGATTTTTCTCCGCTACGCTTTGAAAAATCTTAAGCTTAAGGGACAGTAGATAGTTTTGTGTAAAAACAAAACTATCCAGAGCCTCTTTAGGCTTTATGATAAATTCGCTATATTGCCTGCAATTTTATTTTAAAAGTTATGGTGTCTTTATTAGCTTCTGCCCAAATGTCTCCAGTATGAAGCCTTACTATTTCTTTAGAAATTGCTAAACCTAATCCTGAACCTTGAATATTACTTGATCTTGAGATATCTGCTCTATAGAATCTTTCAAACATCCTATCAAGTTCATCTTGAGAAATATATTTACATCTATTAGAAAAGGATATTAATAATGTTTTATCATTCTGCTCTACATTAATTTCTATAATAGAAGGTTTATAGCTGTATTTTTCAGCATTGCTTAATATATTGTGAAAAACTCTTACCATCTTTTCTATGTCTATTTTTACTAGTATTGGAGTGTCAGGAATATGTGAAATAACGCTTAAGTTTTTACTTTCAAGAATAGGAAGATATTCACCTATTACCTGATTAAGTATAGAACATATATCTACCTTTATTAGTTCTAATTTTATTTCACCACCAGCTAATTTTGTATATTCAAACAATTCGTCTATTAATTTCTTTAATTTAATGGAAAGGTTATAAGCAGATTTAAGATAATCCATTTCCTTTTCTCTATTATTTACTTTATCATTTTTTAAAATATCTAAATATCCTATCATTGCTGTGAGAGGTGTTCTTAAATCATGAGAAACATTCGTTATAAGCTCGTTTTTTGTTTTTTCTGCTGCTCTTTCTTTATTAATTGTATTTTTTAGCTTTTTTGACATTGAATTTATATTGATGCAAAGCTCTGCTAATTCATCATTACCACGTATTTCAAGAACTAAATCAAAATTTTCACCAGCAAACCTTTTGACTTCATTTGCAATATATTTAATATACCTTATTTCATTTCTAATAAAAAATAGAAAGAAAAGAATAAAGACAACCATTCCTACAATGAAAAGAATTGAAGCGAATATATTATATTGAGCTGCACTTAAAGATTCTGTTCTGCTCAAAATATAGTTATAAATTATATATTTTGAAAATAGTGAACATGCTATTATAGCTAAGAAAAAGCTCAATGTGATAATAAAAAGAAGTTTTATACTTATTTTTCTTGTAACTATATTATTTCTCATATTTTATATCCTACTCCCCAAACAGTTTTTATATAAATAGGCCTTTTAGGATCTTCTTCTATCTTTTCTCTTATTTTTGTTATATGAACCATTACAGTATTATCGGATTTATAAAATTCTTCTCCCCATACCTTCTCATAAATCTTCTCTATACTAAAGACAATTCCCTTATTACGTGCAAGAAACTCCAAAATGTCAAATTCTTTCGGAGTAAGTCTCACTTCATTATCACCTACAAGGACCTGTCTTGTATCAGTATTTATGGTTAAGTTACCAATTTCAATTAAGTTCTTAGGTATATTTGTTGCTGCAGCATATCGCGTGTACCTTCTAAGCTGTGATTTAATTCTTGCAATTAGCTCCATAGCATTGAAGGGCTTAGTAATGTAGTCATCAGCTCCAGAAGCTAGTCCTTGAATCTTATCTAAATCCTCTGACTTTGCTGATAGAAAAATTATTGGCATCATGTTATGTTCTCTAATTTTCATACAGACATCTATACCATTCATACCAGGCATCATAATATCTAAAATTACAAGGTCAATTTTATTCTCTTCTATAAGCTCTAGTGCTTGTTTTCCATTTCCGGCCTTAAGTACATCATAGCCTTCATTTTCTAGGTATATACCTGTAACTTTTCTTATTTCTGAGTCATCATCAACTATAAGTATCTTATTCGGCATAATAACTCCCTTTCTGTTAAGTATTTTGGCATTTTAGAACATAAGCAGGTGGCAAATTGAATATTACTCTTTCTATGCTTATGTGTTTAAAGTAACTTGCAATATATTCTTTCTTTAGTAAGGTGTACTGAAATGTTATGAATAATCCATGATCTTTTAATATAATTTCAGTATTTTTTAGAATTTTGTTGGAAACTTCTTTAGGTAGACTAGCAAAAGGTAAACCTGATATTATATAATCTACCTTTGGAGCAGCATACTTTTTTAAATATTTATCTATATTTTCTGCAGAATCATTTATTATTATAACGTTGTTATACTTATTATACTTTTCTTTTAGCTGATTATAAAACTTTTTATTGAATTCAATTAGTATCAATAGCGTATCTTGCTTTTTTTTATTTACAAGTTTTTCTGTAAAAACTCCGGTTCCGGGACCATATTCTACAATACACTTTGCACTTTTAAAATTTATATGACTAATCATTTTGTTTGCAAGTTCTTTTGAACTCGGGGCTATAGCACCTATAGTTCTTGGTGATTTCAAATATTCTATTATAAATTTTATTAATTTCATGTTGATTTCTCCTCCTATAATATCAAATAATTGTTTTTAGATGTGAACAGTTTGTTGCTTTTGTACTTTTTTCCAAAGATAAATGTAGACTATACTTATTAAGGCTATGATAGCTGCTGTTATTACTGTGCCAGTAGATGATGACATAACGCTATTTCCAAGAAGGTTGTATAATATCATCATTGGAATATTAGCTGCTACAACTGTAATAATGTATTTTTTATAGCGTGTTCCAGCAAAGCTAGCTAAGAAGCATGATACATCTGAAGGAGTTATTGGACATGAAATGCCTATTGCAAGTATTTTGGTGTCGTTTTTTAATATCATATTGTAGAGCTTTGGATACTTGTTCACTAAATAATTTTGTATTGCAGAACCAACAAATATCTTTGATAAAATATATATAAAGGTTTCGCTCAAGACAATTGATATAAAAGTAAGAATAAATCCCTCTATAGGATTAAACATTATTCCTCCTAAAACCATAAACACTGCACTAGGAATTAAAGCCAATATTCTTAAAGAAGATAAGGCAATAAATATAATTTCCTTGTAGTTTCCATGGGTGCTAAGAAAGTGATTTAAACTGTTTGTGTTACAGCTTAGTAAATTTAATTTAAATAACATATATATTAATGCTAAACAAATAATGGCTGCTGAAAATTTGATAAATCTTTTCATATTCAAATCCTCCTCTACTTGGTTTTCAAGTATTATTGTAGAGGTGAATTCTTAAATGCTTACACGAATAAATATTAAGATTTATTAAGAAATTCATAAGATATCTGAGTAGATTGTTTGAGCCTAATTGAAATTAACAAAGTTTAGGAATTGTTTTAGGTTCTCCTGTACATTTTTCAGCTGTAGGAGGAACTATGAAATCATTTTTAGATCGTGCATTTTTAGTTACATCAGTAAACAACGGCATGCTTAGGCATAAGGCAGGAGTAATAACTAATGCAGATGGATTAACCGATTTTGAAATGCAGAAAATTGCGAGAGAACTTAATAATTCTGAGACAGCCTTTATTTTTTCTTCAAATAGCAGCGAATATGATGTGCATATATTGTTCACCATAATCTTGTTCATCACAACGATTCTTTGCTTAAAATTTAAGGCTAACCAGGAGGAAGCTATAAAAAGGGCAGGCATTATTGAAGTTAAGGTAAAAATAGAAGATAAAGAGCCGGTAGTCCCTGGAAATGCGATAATAGTGTTTAAATCCAAATTAGTATTGAATGATTAAAAATAAACCACCTTGAAACTTGAAATTTATTTGTACCAAAATGCCGTCTTCTGGGCATTATAGTGCATTGGTTAAAGATATGTACCGATCTTAAAAATAGAGGTGTAAAAGAAATACTAATCGCATGGATGGATGGATTAAAAGGATTACCAGAAGCTATTAAAACCATATTTCCAACAGATGAATCCTTAAATAAATGTATATACCTAGCTACTATGGAGATTATAGAAAAATGGACTCAGCCTACACCTGATTGGGGTCGAACTTTAGCTGAATTATCAATAGTATTTACTAAAAATAATAAACTATTACTGAAAAAGCTAAATTTCCAGTAATAGTTCAATCACAAATGTGTTAATAACACAAAACTATCCAGAGCCTCAAGCTTAATGCTTGCACATGGCATAAAACATAGTGCTCAACGCAGCTGACACTATTAAGTTCTAAGATTCACCTGAGAGAAACGAAAGGTAAATCTACCTTCACTGTGAATTGTGAACTGTGCACTGTGAATTGATTCAACCTTGGAATTGAATTAAAACTTTTATTAGCATTTTGCAGCCAAACAGCGGCTATTGGTCCTCCTATATTGTCGCTATCAGAAACAATTATGATTATATCTTTTAATCCATTTTTATTTGTTAAATAAAATACTACCGGTACATGATTACCAGCTGTAAGTTTTCCCGATACAAATCTAACATTGCCCATGAATTTAGATTTACCATAAAAGACTGATTTTCAATAGGGGTAAAACCTGTTATATTTTTTATGTTATTAGAACCATCCTTTGAAGTTGCTGCATCTGTGCTATTTTTAGTGGAAGCCTTTGGTGTAGATGCAGCTGAACTGCTTTCGGCAGAGTCCTTTGGCGCAGCTGTGTTAGGCTTAGATGCCATAGAGGATGGCTGTTTATTTAGTTTGGGAGAATTGGTTGAATTAACTGCCCCACAAGCCGTCAGCAGCAAAGATAGCATGACAAGCATTAGAAATATCTTTTTATTCATTGTTTTACCTCCTATGACTATATTTATTAATATTATATGTGTATCTTTAAAAATGTGCAAAGCTTAATTTATACTAACTCATTATTGTTTATCTATAGTATAATATTTGTTATAAAACTTTGATAAGCATACTTTAAAATTTTTAGGTGGCTTGTCTATAAACGAGGAGCATAAAAACGTGGGAATAGAAAATAAAGAGATAACGATGGAATTAGAAAAATACTACAATAAATTTTGTGAGGATAAAAGATTAACGACGCGATATGGACAAGTTGAGTATATTACCTCCATGAAGTATATTCATGAGTATCTAGAAAACAATCCGAATGCAAAAATCTTAGATGTTGGTGCAGGTACAGGACGATATTCTGTTTCACTTGCAAATGAAGGCTATGATGTTACTGCAATTGAACTTGTAAAACACAATCTAGGTACTTTAAAGGCAAAGGGAAGTACAGTAAAAGCATATCAAGGAACAGCCTTAGATTTATCGAGATTTTCAGATAATACTTTTGACATAACTTTAGTGTTTGGTCCAATGTACCACTTATATACCTTTGAAGATAAAGTACAGGCACTAAAGGAAGCCAAAAGGGTAACAAAATCCAATGGTTTTATCTTAGTGGCATATTGCATGAATGAATATAGCGTAATAACCTATGGTTTTAAGGAAAACAATATTCGTGCATGTGTTGATACTGGCAAACTTAGCGAGGATTTTCATACTATATCACAGCCACAAGATTTATATGATTATGTAAGGCTTGAAGATATTAACAAGTTAAATGATGAAGTAAATTTAAAAAGAATAAAAATAATTGCAGCAGATGGTCCGGCTGATTACATGAGACCTACTTTGAATGCTATGGACGAAGAAACCTTTAAGCTTTTCCTTAAATATCATTTGTCTACCTGCGAAAGACCAGAGCTTCTTGGCGCAAGTGCGCATACTGTTGATATTTTGAGGAAGTAATTAAAAAAAGAAATCAATAAAAAATAAATTAAAAAAATTATTACTACAAAATGAATTAATGTATGGTTAATCATGTCATAAATAAATTATAAAATTCATGTTTATTTCTCGTTAAAATTTGATATAATATAAATAAGAAATGCTTAGTGCTGATAACACTAAGCATTCCTAGAACATTTATTTTGTTTTAGGGCTATTGGATAAAATATATTGTGTTGTATTTAAGAGCTTAAAGCACTAATCATTGGAGGATGGGTGCTTTTTCTCTTTGCTGTTAATTTCTATATGAACACCAAGAAACTTTATCTCAATAATCATTTTAGAAATAAATAGATTATGGTTTAACACTAATCTAATGATATAAAGAGTCACAAAACTTTTTATAATTAATTCTAGCATATCCAATACCACCCCTTAAGCTACAGTGAAATAATTCACCAATAGCCCAAGGAGGATAAAACATTCAAAACCTCCGTAGCCATCCATCTACGGTTAACAAGTTTGCACTTGGATATTATACCATAATTATGAATACGCATATATAGGTAGTTAATGGAAAACAATATTATAATAAATAATAGCCATTTGTGGCTATGTGATTACTATATAAGGAGGTGAATCTGTATGAAAAGATCATCGAAATGTATTGTGAAACAAAGCTCCGTGCAGAGACTACATCAAAATAAAAAATAGATTTTGTTCGGGGCTTGATTGGGACTAATTGTGTGGTCTTTGCTTTATATTTACAAATTAAATGTAGATAGGAGCATGAACATATGAATTCAAATTTTAATAATATTGACATGAAAACATGGTCAAGAGCAGAAACATATAAATATTTTACAGAAACAGTATCAACCGTTATTTATTCTATTAATGTAACAATGGATATCACAAGTCTTAGAAATGCATTAAAAATTAAAGGATTAAAATTCTTTCCTGCATATTTATATTTGATAACTAGAGCTATGGAAAAGCATCCTGAATTTCTTATGGGAATTCAAGATAATGTATTAGGCTATTGGGATTATAGAACTCCTTTTTATCCAGTGTTTCATGAGGATGATAAAACAATAACATTTCTTTGGACAGAATATAATGATAATTTTGAGATTTTTTATAAAAATTATATTTTAGATATAAGGAAATATGGAAAGATTCACGGCACTATGTTGCCAAAAGGAGCACCTCCTTCTAATAACTATATTATATCCTGCGTTCCGTGGTTTTCTTTTAACAGTATATCCATGCAGCTTCAAAATGCCCAAAATTATTATGCACCAATTTTTGAATCTGGTAAATTTACTGAAATGAATGGTATAACTACAATGCCTTTATCTATTACAGTTAATCATGCTGCAATAGACGGCTATCATATAAAGCTGTTTTTACAGGATTTACAGTTGTCAATGGAGCATCCTGAAGAGTGGATTAAGGATGTAAAATAGTAAATTAGGAACAGATTACAGTGAAGGTGTAATTAATTCTATTATGAAATAGTTTATCTATATTAACCTATCTATATATGATAAAATGTATTGATTGGTATTTATGAAAAGGAGGACTCAAATGCAAAATTATAAGATGATGATAGCCTATGATGGTAGAAAATATATTGGTTATAATAAATCCAAAGGTAACCTGGAAAAGAGTATTCAAGGTAAGTTAGAATTGATATTATCAAAGCTCTATGAAAAAGAAGTAGAGGTTATTGGTGCGGTTAATACTGATGCTGGGGTACATGCTAAAGGACAAATTGTTAATTTTATAGCACCAGATAGTAGGTTAAACGAAAAAGAACTTTTTGATTATTTCGAAAAATATTTAACTGATGATATCATTATATTATCAATAGAACCTGTTGATGAAAGATTCCATAGTAGATATTTAATGAAAAGTGTAACTTACCAATATCGCTTATGGAAGAAAGATGCTCCTAATCGTCCTTTGTTTGAAAGACGATATGTTAACTTAATGAATCAAACAATAGATGTAGCTAAAAGTAAAGAAGCTGCAAAAAAGCTTGTAGGTGAACATGATTTCTTAGCTTTTACTACTAATAAGAAAACAAGGAAATCAATTAAAAAAATTCTTTCTCTTGATGTAAGAGAAACTAGTCATGAGATTATTATTACTATGACAGCAAATGGATTTTTATTAAATATGGAAAGAGTAATAGTA
Source organism: Clostridium guangxiense (assembly GCF_021043395.1). GTDB lineage: Bacteria > Bacillota > Clostridia > Clostridiales > Clostridiaceae > Clostridium_S > Clostridium_S guangxiense. The sequence goes on along the minus strand of NZ_JAJNKE010000053.1, from coordinate 420 downwards.
GGTACATTAATTCAAGTTGGACTTGGTCAATTACCTATGAATATAATTCAGAAAGCTTTTAAGTCTAAGGATATGAAAGATGTAGGTCATAAAGCTAGTGCAGATGGGCTTTGCTTATTAAGTATTGAATACTAAATGCGAAGTAACAATGCTTCGTCGCGTTAAAAAAGTCCTATAAATCTAAAGCTCAAAAATCATAAAATACTAAGATATTTCAATAACTCGCTGAAAAAATGCTCAGACAATTGAAATATCTAAGTATTTTACAATTTTCGAGCTAAGATTTATTAGGGCTTTTTTAAATCGTTCCTTCAGCATTGTTACTTCGCTCCCACTGTAGTGCAATCATGACCACCGGCTAAGCCGGTGGTTTGCTCAGCCCTGTAAGGGCATATTACTGGCTGGGCTAAAAGCCCTCTG
>NZ_JAJNKE010000052.1 GCF_021043395.1 Clostridium guangxiense | reverse complement strand
TAATATTAATCCGCGAAAGTATAATATTATGTTTATTTTTATGAAAATGTGATATAATATATTTAAAAGAAGCCGTTACGGTTTTTTAGATGAATGTGTTTTTAATTCAAAATGCGCTTATGTCAGTAAGCGTATTTTATTTTTTTGATTTTTTATCTTCAGCTGTTACAGCGATTTCTGCATCGATTAAATCTTTAATGGTTGCCTTAGTTTTTAATTCTAGTTTTTCTTTCTTATAAGTTGAAAAGAAAAACATTCCAGCTATTATTAATGCTGTTATACAAAACATTGCAACAAATACAAGTTTATCACTCAAAAGCTGTCACCCCATCTGCTACCAATTAACCGCAATGGTTCCTTTGCAAGAGAGTAAATTCTGGGGAGTGACTACCTAAAAACATTTTATTCTCTCGGTAATATTATACCATATATTACTACAAAAAAATTATAGTTCGTATTTTTTTGGTTTCAGGAATTTCATGAGGCTGTGATCTTAGTGTGGGACCTAGTAAAAAATAAAAAAATACCGAACAATATTTAAGGGTACCTATAAATATTGTTCGGTAGATGTATGTTTGGCAAAGCTCTTTATAATTGACCTTTGTCCTTTTTTTATCTTTCATGTTTATTCTTAAATTATTATTTTTTAATATCTCGAACAAATATCATATACAATAGAAGAAAGTATAAAAACTAAAATAACTCCTAATATTACGTTTACTAAAATATTTTTATCCTCTTTTATTTTTTTTATTATAAATATATGGTTTACATAAACAATACTGGTCATTATTGATGCTATAAGTACATAACTTGATGTATTCATTATATCCCTCCTGTACCTCTGTAGCACATGCTACACAGTTAAATTTCGTTTATAACTTATTATAAAAGTAGCAATATATAAAATAATTGTTAAAATTTTTTACACCATATTAGTAATAAATTTATTGCAGCATATTGTATAAAACATTACAATTTATCTAATATTATACTTTCATAATAAAGATATTACAATATATAGAGCAATTATTGCTATTTAATTTTCCTAATGTTATAATATAATTATAAAATATGTATATTATATAAATATATTACAATTAAGGGGGTTTATAAATAAATATAAAAAAAATAACATCAATTTTTTCAATTGCATTAATAAGTTTATGTCTTATTAATGGTAATTCAATTGCACATGCACAAAGTAATGCAATAAATGCAAATAATAATAATATTCAAAAAATAAAAAATATGGTTCACGAGGGAAAAAGTGTACAAGCAATTAGTACAAGCAACTCATATGTTAGAATTACAGACTTAGGTAATGGAAAAAGCCAAATTGATAAATTTAATAAAGGCGGTTACATTAAAGAAAGAACTAAAGAAAAAAATGCTCAGTTATTTGCTAATCAATTAGTTACTGGTCCCCAATCTAATCCTAAGAAAACAACTTGGTTACAAATGTTTACAGAACTTGATACAAATTATAGTGGAAACTATACTGTATATGGATTTTATTCATGGTTAACTGATGCCAATAATAAAAAAACTGATGTTATAGGACTTTCACATGATAGTAACGTTACGTTTGATGATAATGCTATAACTCATAATTATTATTACTGGGATAATACCGAAAATTATCTTAGCGATACATACATGACTGCTAGTTCAAATGGTGCACATTCTGCATCAACTGGATCATATTTTGAATTCCCATTTAACTATTGGGATACCGATGTAAACCATCTACCTTATGGTTTTATTCAAGTATCTGCACATAAAGCTAATTCAAATGCATTAAGAAGTGATATTTGTTTTACTTATGCTCACCAGCAAACCGTGTTTTCAGTTACTCCTACTGTATCTTTTAGCGGATTTAATATAGTTGTAACTCCAACAGATAAATTTGAATCGCCAAATGATACTCTTGATGCTTACTTATATTAGCTATACAACGTTAAAAGTCAAATTTTGTGTTAAGAATAAGATATCGTAATAAATTTTATAAATTAATTATTATATGATCAATAAAAGCAGTAAAGGCTTTATTTTATGAAACTTTTACTACTTTTTATATTTTAGTTTGATGTATTCTCTTGATGTCTGTATATTGACTTCTTAATGCGTGTGTGACGAAATTATTTAATCACAAATAGCATGCTTAATAACCTTTTTAAGCTCTTCCAACTCTTCCTTACTCAAATCTTCTTTATATTTTATAAATCCAGCATCGATTAGAGTTTGTATATTTATTTCCAAACATTTATCAATATCTTTATCTGAAGCTTTCATAAGTATCTCACAAAACATTTTTTCTTAATTATAACAATATTTCAAGAAGAATAATAATGTCCGTATGAACTTAAGCTAAGATGAGAAAGCTTCATTCTATAGACTAGAGGGACGGCAATTTTTGTGTGTAGTTGTCTTGCAGCAAATCAGGGGAAACTTCCCCGATGTGAGTTCTTAAAATTAATATTTAACGATGGACTTCTTAAAATCATAATTTTGCGAAATAATACTGAGACATGCATTTTCACTGTTCATAAGGTATTATCTCAAAATGACGTCAGCAATAAGTTTCAAGGTGGTTTATCTTTAGGAGGTTATGAAAAAAGGTATTCTATAAGTTTTACTATACCGTGCATAAAGCATTATGAGCGGCTCGTAAAAAAGAATACCTATATTTTTCACATCCTCCTTTATAATAACAAAAATATAATTACTTAAAAATATTGATTTGTTACTTAAAAATACTTATAATAAAATTATGAGGTGATTATATGTATCAGGAAGAGAGGCTTCTTAAGATATTAGAGTATCTAAACAAGAATAACAGTATGTCTGTACACACTATTTGTGAAATGTTTGAGGTATCTAGAGATACAGCAAGACGTGATATTGTACAGCTCATAAAGCAGGGGGCAGCTGTCCGAAGTCGAGGGGGTATAAGTCTTCCAGTTTTAAAAAACACAATTAAAAATTACAGGGAAAGACTTGAAGCATATTCTGATGAGAAAAGGAATATTGCCAAAAGAGCATTGGAGTTTGTTTCTGAAGGGGAACATTATTTCTTTGACGTTTCAACTACAGTAAGCTTTCTTTCACAATATGTTGATAAAAATATTACAGTATTTACTCATTCTCTTGATAACATTGAAATACTATCTGAGAAAAAAGATGTATGTGTGTATTCTATGGGAGGATGTCTTAATAAGGAAAATAGATTTTTTTATAATCCGGATTGTATGACTTATATCAATGGAGTTAAGTTTGATGTGGCATTTCTGGGAGCAGCGTCCATAACAAAGGACGGCATTTTTTATGCTGATGAAGAAGATGCCTATATTAAAAAGGAGGTTTGCAAAAATTCTTCTAAGGTTATAGTTTTGGCTGACTATGAAAAATTTGATAAGCTAAGCTACTTTAAGGGAATTGATTGGGAGCAAATAGATATGCTAGTTACTGATGGCATGCCACCGGATGAATTTGTTCGCATTATGGAAGCTCAAGACATAAAGATTGTTACTGTGTAATTAATATAGATAGACAACTTGAAAGGTTAAAATGACTAATGCCAAATTCATCCTGTTAAACTGGAAGTTGATTCAGAGCACAGAGTACAAAGTACAGAGTACAGTGAAGGTGGATTTACCTTTCGTTTCTCTCAGGTAAATCTTAGAACTTAATAGTGTCAGCTACGCTGAGCACTATATTTTAAGCGCTTTGCGTGCATTAAGTTTAAGATTTTTTGTAGCGACAGCGGAGAAAAATCATCCTTCACTGTACTCTGTCCTCTGTACTTTGTACTCTGAGTTAAATTCCAGTTTGTCAGGATAAATTTAGAATTTGAAATTTTCAAGTTTTACGTTTGCTATCTATAATACAGAGTAAAGAGTAGACTCTAATAAATGGGGGTATTAAAATGGAAAATTTTAAAATGATATGTTTGGACATTGATGGTACATTATTAAATTCGAAACACCAAATTACGGAGGAGACAAAGAAAGCAATTAAAGCTGCGGTAAATGAAAAAGGAATTCCTGTAATCTTGGTTTCAGCTAGAATGCCAAAGGGAATAATATTTTTGCAAAAGGAACTTGAGATAGAAGCACCAATTATATGCTATAGTGGTGCGTTAGTTTTAGATAAAAATGGAGAGACACTATTCCAAAAGCATATGTCGGTTTTAGACATTAAGGAAGTGTATACGGTTGCTAAAAAGCTTGGAGTTCATGTAAGCTTGTACAAAGATGATGAATGGTGTATAGAAAAAATGGACGAGTGGGTAAGACAAGAGTATGAAATAACGAGTATTATTCCAAATGTAATTAATTTTGAGTTTTTGTTTGAAGTATGGGAAAAGGAAGATTCGGGATCAAACAAAATTTTGTGTATGGCTGATCCGGACAAAATAAATCTATTAAAGAAACAACTTAAAATTGATAGTTTAAATATATATCCTTCAAAGCCAACTTATCTTGAGATTATGCCAAAAGGAGCTTCGAAGACATCTGCAATAGAAATTCTTAGAAAAAAATTTAATATAAAACAGAGTGAAATACTTGCAGCTGGTGATAATTACAATGATATGGATATGATAGAGTATGCTGGGCTTGGGGTTGCAATGGGAAATGCACCAGATGAAGTTAAGAAATGTGCGGATTTTGTAACTTTAAGTAATGATGAAGATGGAGTGGCAGAAGTTATAAAAAAGTTTTGCTTGGGTAATTAGAATATAATGATATCTAGATTTATAATTGTTTGTTAAGATAAAATAGAAACATAAGATGAATTTATGTTTCTATTTTATATACTTTACTAAATCTTCAACTAAATCTTGAACTTTTGTGCAGGGGTTCATTTTAGTAGGCAAAGAACAATTCTTATAACTATCAAATAAAGTATTGCTTCTTTTTATAGCATCATTAACAAAATCAAAAGTAACATCAAATATATTTTTAGCATTTTTATTATAAATACCATTGTTGATATTTCTGCTTTTAAAGTGAGCATTTAATTTAGGGTAATATTCTTTTGCGGAAATTGCTGAATTTAAGTTCTGAAAATGAAGTGACAACCATAGTTCAAAACATTCATTTGACCAAGCAACCTTAAGGTCATTTTTTTTAGCAAGTTGTATTGCTTCGTCAAAATCAGGATTCTCATCTCTGTCAAATACAACCCAGACTTCGCTATAGGTACTTAAGCTGCGCAATTTTAAAGCTTCATTAACGAGCGATGTTGTAGAGCGTCCTCTCCCTTCTACCTTGAGAGATACTTTATCTACTATAATTTTGCTCTTAAATAAACTTTCAATTCTCTGTTTTATGCCATTGAAATAATTAGGTTCAGTTTCTATACCTTCAGTTACAATTAGATAATTTCCAGGGCCAGGTGTTTTTATATTTTCTTTTCTTGGATGCTTGCGACCAGCTCTATTTAACTTTGCCATTTTCATCGCCCCACATATCATATCCTCTAAGTATAGGAATAGCACCATATTTCCCTAGAAGATAATCTTTATTATAAGAAGCATCTTTTCTAACTTTTTTATCATCTTCAAGTTTATATTCAGCTAAAGAATATAAACTTGAAACTGCATGTTTATCCTTTTCTACAAACCATATTTGATCTCTTCTAAATATATCTCTTGTTAAGGTGTAGTTATCATGAGTTGCATATATAAGTTGACCACTATCTTTGTTGATGTTTTCATTATGAAACATAGTTAAAATACGCCTCAAAAGTAGTGGGTGAAGTTTTGAGTCAAGTTCGTCAATGAACAATGTGAAACCTAAATCCAGTACACTTTCTAAAAAGTAGAATAGTGAAAACATTTTTTGAGTTCCACTGGATTCTTGAGAAAGAGGAAGGTTATAATATTTATTAGTTCCTTCAATTAAATGTTTTGTATATATTTTGTATTTGGGTTTATCATTAATTAAGTTTTTTTCTACAATTATTCCTTTAATATCAATATCAATATCATTTAGGAATGATAATAATTTATTTTGATAATTTATATTTTCGATATCTGGTGTAAATTCACTTAAAACTTTTTCAGATGATACGTTACCATAATCTAGGACCATGGTAAGACCAAACCAATTTAAAACATCTTTAGCATAAGGAATATTGGCATTTGATATTATAGAAAGAAATAGGGTTTTATCTTTAACCATAGGAATAAAGTTGTTAGCACCTTTAAGTTTTTTAGAATCACAGGTAATATTTGAACCTTCCCTTTCGAATAGTGGAATAAACTTTCCATTATTATTTTTTATATACAGCCATTCTTCATATATTTTTTTATTATCAAGAGAGAAACCATATTGATATTCTTCTTTTTTAAATCGAAAAAAAACTTCAAATTCAGCAGGTTTGTTTTTACTATTATTATCAAATGCAAATCGCTTAAGTGGTATGTTTTCATCATTAGATGCGTTTTTAAAAGAATCCATCACCCATGTTTTCATAAATTCAAAAGCTTCAATCACAGAACTTTTGCCGCTGTTATTGGCTCCATAAATTGCAGCAGTTTTAATGTACTTTTCGCCATCATCAAAAGTTATTAAATTATAAGGGTGTTCCGTAATAGAAGTTGCAGTCATGTCTAAGGTAGTTTCGTTTTTAAAACTTTTAAAATTTTTAAAATTAAATTGTATAAGCATTTTTCTCACATCCTTACTAATATAATACTATATTTATATTAAAAAATGAATGAAATTGTGAAAATCACTCACTATTTATTTTTGACAAGTATAATTTATTTATCCACTAAGTTTACTACAAGTTGGATAATTAAATAAATTCTAAAAACATATTGACAAAGAAGAAATAATTGTTAAAATAAAATTAGCACTCAGTTATATAGAGTGCTAACAAAATATTGACTTAAAAATTTATTGATAATATATACAATCTACGAAAGGAAATGATATCATGGCAACAAAACAGTTTAAGGCAGAGTCAAAAAGACTCCTTGATTTAATGATCAATTCTATCTACACAAATAAAGAAATATTCCTAAGAGAGCTAATATCAAACGCAAGCGATGCAATTGATAAGAGTTATTATCGTTCACTTGTAGATGAAAATGTAACTTTCAATAAAGAGGATTTTTACATTAGAATTACAGCAGACAAGGAAAATAGAACACTTACTATAACTGATACTGGTATAGGAATGACAAAGGATGAACTTGAAAACAACCTTGGAACTATAGCAAAGAGTGGATCTTTAGCTTTTAAAAATGAAAATGAAGCCAAAGAAGGAGTAGACATCATAGGACAGTTCGGAGTTGGCTTTTACTCAGCATTCATGGTATCAGATGATGTAGTTGTAAAAAGTCGTTCTATAAATTCCGATGAGGCTTACAAATGGGAATCAAAGGGTGTAGAAGGTTATGAGATTGAAGAGTGTAAAAAAGATGAAGTTGGAACTGAAATAACACTTAAGATAAAAGCAAATACAGAAGACGAAAGCTACGATAAATACTTAGAAGAATATACACTTAAGGAATTAGTTAAAAAGTATTCTGATTTTATAAAATACCCTATAAAAATGATGGTAAAAAAGAGCAGAGTAAAAGCTGGTACGGAAGACAAAGAAGATAAAGATAAGGAATATGAAGATTATTTTGAAGATGAAACTTTAAACAGCATGGTTCCAATCTGGAGAAAGAACAAGAATGAATTAAAACAGGAAGACTACGACCAATTTTATATGGATAAACATTTTGGATGGGAAAAGCCTTTAAAGACAATTCATTCAAGTGTTGAAGGTGCAGTAAGCTATACAACACTTTTATTTGTACCGGCTAAAGCTCCATTTGACTTCTATACAAAAGAATTTAAAAAAGGTCTAGAGCTTTATTCAAACGGTGTACTTATAATGGAAAAATGCGAGGATTTACTTCCAGATTACTTTGCATTTGTTCAAGGCTTGGTTGATTCTGCTGATCTTTCTTTAAATATTTCAAGAGAGCTTTTGCAGCACGATAGACAACTTAAATTTATTGCAAAGAAGATAAAAGAAAAAATCAAAAATGAACTTTTATCTATGCTAAAAAAAGACCGTCAAAACTATGAGAAATTCTATGAAAGCTTTGGAAGACAGCTTAAATATGGAGTTTATTCTGATTACGGCAGCAATAAAGATGTTCTTCAAGATTTACTTTTATTCTACTCTTCAACAGAAAAGAAGCTTGTAAGCCTTGATGAATATGTTACCCGTATGAAAGAGGATCAGAAGTTCATATATTATGCAGCTGGTGAAAATATAGATAAAATTGATAAGCTTCCGCAGACAGAGCTTGTTAAGGATAAGGGTTATGAAATACTGTACTTCACTGATGATGTAGATGAATTTGCAATTAAGATGCTCATGAAATACAAAGAAAAAGAATTCAAATCTGTTTCAAGCAAGGATTTAGGTTTTGAAGCTGATGAAAAAGAAAGCGAAAAGGAAACAGAAGAAAACAAAGAATTATTTAATTTCATGAAGGATGTACTTAAAGATAAGGTTAAAGAAGTTAAAGCATCCAACAGGTTAAAAACTCATCCAGTTTGTCTATCAAACGAGGGTGAATTATCTATAGAAATGGAAAAAGTACTTAAAATGATGCCTGATGGAAATGGTGTTAAGGCAGAAAAGATTTTGGAGATAAATACAAATCACCCAATGTTTGATGCTATAAAGAAAGCATTTGCAGAGGATAAAGATAAATTAAAGATGTATTCAAATCTTCTCTACAATCAAGCTCTACTTATAGAAGGACTTCAAATAGAAGATCCTGTACAATTTGCTAATGATGTATGCTGCTTAATAAAATAGGAAATTTAAATTTAATTGTGCCAAAATGCCATATTTAAGGTATTATGGTGCAATTAAATTTTTTTATTTAGAGTTTATTTTAGATATTTAACTAATTAATTATGATTATTACTTGACAATTTATATTTATAGATATATCATGTAAATATAGAAAAGGTAAGCTTTAATTACCGAGTTACTAAAAGTTACTTAGTTATAAAAATTAAATGAGGTGAAGTAGAATGTCAAAAAGTTTTTATGAAGCTGTAGAAAATAGAAGGACAATATATGGTATAAGCAAGGAAAGTACAATTAGCGATAATAGATTAAAGGAAATAATCAATTTTGCAGTTAAAAATACTCCTTCTGCTTTTAATTCACAAAGCTCAAGAGTTGTGGTACTGCTAGGAAAAGAACATGATAAAGTTTGGGATATTGCGAAAGAAGAACTTAGAAAAATAGTACCTAAGGAAAAGTTTTCCGAAACAGAAAATAAAATAAACTCATTTAAAAATGGATATGGAACTATTTTGTTTTTCGAAGATCAAAATGTAGTGAAAGCACTTCAACAAAAGTTTTCACTGTATAAGGATAACTTTCCAGTATGGTCAGAGCAGGCGTCAGGAATGCTTCAGATAAATATATGGAATGCACTTTCATCTGAAGGACTTGGAATATCTCTTCAGCACTATAATCCACTAATTGATAGTGAAGTGAGCAAAGAATGGAACATACCAAGTGGATGGAAATTAAGAGGGGAGATGCCATTTGGCAAACCTACTTCTGCTCCAGAGCAAAAAGATTTTTCTCCACTAGAGGATAGAGTTAAATTTTATAAATAAGTTGTGCTTTAAAAGAATGTGATAAAGTTTAATAGATTAAAATTCCAGAGCTTGTAATTACCTGGAATTTTTTTTATTGAATTTATTAATTTATAAAAATATTAAGTAAAAATGTTTGTATTGATATATAGAGTAAATTATAATTGTATTAGCAAGAATAAAGTTAATAGGAGCGATGAATATGATAAATTTTGGGATAATAGGTACAAGCAAAATAGCTGATCAATTTGTAAAAAGTGCAAGGTTAATACCTGATTTTAAACTTAATGCAGTATACTCAAGAAAATACGAAACTGGTAAAGAATTTGCAGAAAAATATGATGCCCAAAATGTATTTACGAATTTAGAAGATATGGCTAAAAGTAATTTCGTTGATGCTGTTTATATAGCAAGTCCTAATTCACTACATGCGCAGCAGGCAATAAAATTTTTAAATAACAAAAAACATGTTTTGTGCGAGAAATCAATGGCGTCAAATTTAAAAGAAGTAAGCGCTATGGTTAAGGCAGCAAAAGATAATAAAGTCCTTTTAATGGAGGCTATGAAAGTTACATTTTTACCGAACTTTAAGATTATAAAAGAAAATCTACATAAAATAGGAAAGGTTAGAAGATGTTTTATAAGTTATTGTCAGTATTCTTCAAGATATGATGCATATAAAGAAGGAAACATTCTAAATGCCTTTAAGCCTGAGTTTTCAAATGGAGCTATTATGGACATAGGTACTTACTGTATACAGCCTCTAGTCAATCTCTTTGGAAAGCCAAACAAGATAAAGGCTTCTTCCTTGAAACTTGAATCTGGGGTTGATGGTGAAGGAAGTGTAATTTTATCTTACGATGATATGGAAGGTGTAGTTATTTACTCAAAGATATCTAACTCCTATATTCAAGGTGAAATTCAAGGGGAAAACGGATCTATAGTTTTTGATAAAATAAATCCTATTGAGAAGGTTTCAATTATATATAAAGATGGAAGAACAGAGGATATATCAATGCCTCAAAGAAAAGAATCAATGTATTATGAAATCAAAGGATTTATACAGGATATTAAAAGTTGCAAATTAGAGTCCGATATTAATTCATATTTTCAATCTATAACTTCAATAGATATTATAGAAAATGCACGAAAACAGACAGGAATAGTATTTCCAGCAGACTTTTCATAAATTGTACTTCAACTAAATATATGCTGGTATGAGGAGGTAAGTTGTGCAGCCATATATAGCTGTTTTAATAATTTCATCATGTATATTTTTGGTATCGGTTAAGGCTTTATGGAGCAAGTTGTGCATAAATGGAAGGAAATTGCTTGCTTTAAGTTGGGTATTAGTCTCCATATGGAATGGAATGTATGCAGCAGAATTACTAAGCCATGATTTGAAAATTAAAACATTATTATTTTCTATTAGATATGTATTCATTGTTTATATACCAGTGTTATGGTTAATAGCAACGGCGGAGTTCACAGAAAAAGATGAATTTCCCGAATACTTTAAAGTAATATTTTTTATTATCCCCACTATTGTAGCTGTTATTATTTTAATCAATCCATATAATAATTTATTTGCATATGATTTTAACATAGAGTTAAAAAATGGTTTTAACATTCTTACCAAAAAATTTGGAAGTTGGTTTTGGGTTGATACTGTATATAATTATTTAATAAATATAATTAATATAGCAATTTTATTGAAAGTGGCTTTTTCAAAACCGTACAATGTTAGAAAGCAAGCAATTGGTATTATTGTAAGCATAAGCTTCCCGATTTTTAGCAATATAGTTCAGACTATTAGCATGCAGTTTGGTAATTGCATAGATTTTACACCTGTTTCATTTTTATTTTCTGCATTAATAGCTGGTTTTGCTACAATACAATATGGATTTATAAATGTTGTTCCTATTGCAAGAGAATATGTTTTTGAAAGCATGGATGAGCTTATGATAGTGATGGATAACAATAGAAAGATAATTGATCTAAATAAAAGAGTGGTTGATGCATTTAGTACCAGTATTAGTGAAATGCTAGGAAAGCCAATAGAAAGTTTAATTAGTGAAATTTCAAGGTATGATTTTTCTAATTTACGCAATGATCCTTTAAAAATTCAACTTAACCACAAATTTCGGGAGAAAAAAATTTATTATTATGGTTCTATAAAAGCTATTAAGTTTGATAGTGATAATGTAACTGGATACTTGCTGCTATTGCAGGACGTAACACAGCTCACTGAAGCTCAAAATAGATTGAGAAGGTTAAATACTAAGCTTTATAATGAATCAATAAGAGATGGCTTAACAGGATTATATAATAAAAAGCATATTACTAAATTATTGAATGAAGAAGTTGAAAAAAGTAAAGGAAAACAACTAGGTCTTACTATCGCTATAATGGACATTGATTTTTTTAAGAAAATTAATGATAGCTATGGGCATTTGGTTGGCGATGAGGTCTTAACGAAGGTATCTAAGATAGTGAGGAGTGAAATTAAGGACAATATACAGATAGGAAGATTTGGGGGAGAAGAGTTTCTTATAATTATGCCTGGAATTACGCTGCAGGAGGCTATTAAATTATGCGATAGAGTTAGAGAAAAAATCTCATGCTGTAAATTTAAATATGAAAAATTGATGGTTACTACGAGCATAGGTTTAGCTGAATTTAATAATGATGATATTAACAGTATCTTAAAGAGAGCAGATGATTTTTTATATAAGGCAAAAGAAAATGGAAGAAATAGAGTTGAGTTTTACTGAAATAAAGTTCTTTTAAGTGATAGTAAGCTTAAGAAAATTTTATTTTTGGGCTTTGTTTTATTATGAATTTAAAACCACTGCCGCATGAATAAAAATCATGGGCAGTGGCTAGGTTAACTATTTATTACCTTTTTTACTTTCATCTTTATGTACTGCAGCTTTATTTCCATTGTTTGAGTTATTATTCTTTACTTTTTCATCAGCGTTTTTCTTGGAAGCTTCGGTTGCTTCTTTTTCTGTTGTAACAGTTGTTTTAGGAGCAGTAGTTGTATTAGTGTTTTCTGTTGTTTGAACTGTAGAAGTACTGCTGTTTGTAGGTGCAGGGCTAATACTGTTTTCAGTTGTTGTACTAGTGCTGCCCTCAGTAGTTTCGGTTGTAGAGGTAGCATTAGTAGTATTTTCATCAGTATCAGTATCAGTGTTTTTATCCTTTTTTCCTTTTCCTATCTTTGTGCTCTTAATAACTTCGCTTTTATTTTTCTTGGCATTATCAAATGCAGTTTGCTTTTCTGCAAGTACGGTATTAGCAGCATCTAAGACAGCTTTAGCTTTTTCTATTGAAGCAGTATCTCCAGTTTTTGTAGCATCAGCTAAGGTTTTCTTTGCAGTATTTACTGCTTTTTTAGCATCATTTAATTCATGTCTTGCAGTTACCATTTGTTTTACAGCTTCTTTTTTCTTAGCTTGCATTTCTGCTACTGCAGCCACTTTTTCAGATGCACTCTTAGGAAGTTTATCTTTTAGAGCATTAAGTGTATCAATAGAGTTTGTGTTGAAGCTTTCAACATCTTTAAGTGCAGTATCAACATCTTTAGCTTCATCTTCTGATGCAGGACTGTCTTTTAGAACTGAATCTATTTCTGTTGATGTTTCATCTGATGCAGCTTTTAGGTTATCTACTGCTTCCAATTCTAAGTTTGATTTTTTACTTTCTATTAATTTTTGGATTTCACCTAATCTTTCTTTTTGAATTTCAAGAAGTTTTTCTATTTTCTTAGAAGGTGAACTTGCAAGTTTTACCTCTAAATTATCTATAGCTTTATCAAGTGGATATAATATACTTCCAGGTGTTACACCTGCATAAGCTTTGTAGTCACCAGTTGTATTTTCTGCTGCAAATGCAGATACTGATAAAGACATTGTGAAGAATAGAGATAATCCTAAAATAAATTTTCTTTTCATAATAAATTTCCCCCTTTGTGATTTTCAGTAATATTTACGAGAAGATTGGTTAATTTGAGGGGGGAAATTAAAAAAAATTAAAATTGCCCCTTAAAATAGAGGAGTATTTTCGTACTTAATATATGTATGATGAAAAGTATTTTAATTAATATTCTGAAGTTTAAACGTGGTCCCGTTAAGGGGTTACCGCACGGAAGCTTGAGGTTTACATGTTGTAAAATGATATGTTTAAGGTATTATGAGACAAGCATAACCTAAAGCTAGAGTCGGTAACCCTATATGTAGAAAGGGTGAAAGAATGGAAAAAGATTTCCGTATAGGAGATATAAATTTATTTATAGAAGAAAATATGGAGTTTATATATAAAACCGCTTCTTTTATATGTAAGAAAAAACTTGATAAAAATAATGATGAAGAGTTTAGTGTTGCAATAGAAGCCTTTAATAAGGCATGTGAAACTTTTTCAGAGGGAAGAGGAAATTTCTTTTCCTATGCTAAGGTAGTTATTAGAAATAGTCTTATAGACTTTTTTAAAAATTCTAGCAGGACGCCGCTTCTGTATTTTGATAATGAAGAAGGGGAAAGGGAAATGCACAATAATATGTCCATAGATAAATATGATATGGAGGTGGAACGCAAAAACAGAATAGATGAGATAAATATTTATAAGAAGCACTTAAAGCAGTATGATATAGATTTCTTTGAACTTTCAAAAAGTTCTCCTTCCCATAGAGATACAAGGGATGAGGTTCTTAATGTAGCTATTTTGTGTGTAAAAAATGAATACATAAAAGGAAAATTGGAGGAGAAGAAAAGACTCCCCGTTACTGAAATAATGAGATTAACAAATAAAAATAGAAAATTTATAGAAAAGTGGAGAAGGTATTTAATATCTTTAATAATAATTTTATCAAATGATGAGTTTATGTATTTAAAGTCGTATCTCAATATTAGAAAGGAGGAATAAATGTGATGAAAAAAAAGGGAATGGTTATGGAAATAAGGGGAAGCAGCGCAATTGTAATGACCGAAACAGGAGAATTTGCCAGAGTAAGGTGTGGAAAATCTATGCCAATATGCGGTGAAGAATATGAAGGATATGAAGCTAAAGATACAATTTCCCTTAGAAAAGCGTTTATAACTGCGGCAGCTGCAGTGTTTATATTTGTTTTAGGAATTATAGATTATTGTAATCCAGTGAAAGCTGTAGAAATTAATATGAATTCAAAAATAATGCTCAAATTAAATAGATGGAATCGTGTAATGGCTGCTTCTACTCCAGATAAAAGAGGAGAGGAAATATTAAGCAAAACCAAAATTAAAAATATTTTAGTAGATAGAGCTATAAAAGAACTTATGTTAGAAGCAAAAAAAGAAAAATTAATAAAATCTTTTTCTGAGGTGAAAGTTAATCCACTTGAGGGAAGTGTGGATTTATCATTGATAAATGAAAGCATTAAAAAGGAAAGCTCAGCTGATAGCAAAAAGGTAAATAATTTAAGTAATTCAGGTAATGAAGTGAAAAATCAAAACAGAGTTTCGAATCCTCCAAAGGTAAATGTTCCAGCCAGCAGTAATGTTTCTTCTCCTGTAAATGCAGGTGCTAAAAGCAATGCAGATAGCAAAAATAGTAAAATGGATAACAGCAATGGCAAATCAGTAAATAATTTAAATAAAAACAGTGTTAATAATAGCAATAAAAACTCAAAAACAAATCACAGCAGTAATAATAAGAATAATAGCAATGCTAGTACTAGCACGGATAAAAGTAACAAAGGTAATCAGAAAGCAGAAAACAGCAAAAGTAAATAGAACTACTTGAAAAAAGTTATTTTTATAAGTTAAAAGTTGACAAAGTTATGAAGCAATATTATACTAAAAGTGTAAATGAAAAATATGTAACTGTTGAGCAGACATGAGTTTTAAACTTGTGTCCTTTTTTTGCTTGTTTATATTAAGGAGAATGATATATGGATTTGAAAATTTTAGTGGTAGATGATGAATTATCAATTAACGATATTTTAACTACTGCATTAAAAGCTAATGGGTACAAGGCTACAAGTGCCTTTTCAGGAAAAGAAACAAGAAGTTTCCTTGATAGCTTTAAACCTGATTTGGTACTTCTTGATATATGTCTTCCAGATGAAGATGGATTTGATTTATGCAAATACATTAATTCAAAATATTCAATACCAATAATTATGCTTACTGCAAGAAATGATGTGGTTGATAAAGTGCTTGGTCTTGAACTTGGCGCTGATGACTATATAACCAAGCCTTTTCATATTAAGGAAGTGCTTACAAGGATAAAAGTTGCCTTAAGAAGAGTTGAAAAGTATAAAAATTATAGTATTACCAATGTACTTAATGTAAATAGCAACATTAAAATTGATATAGAAAGCAGAACTGTAAAAGCTTACGATAAGGAAGTAAAATTAAAGCCCAAGGAATATGATTTGCTTGAGTTTTTGACCCAAAATAAAGGGAGAGTATTCACAAGAGAGGAGCTTCTCGATAGAGTATGGGGCGATGAGTATGATGGTGAATTAAGAACTGTAGATGTTCATGTGAGAAGATTAAGGAGCAAACTTGATAATGAAAATTGTGGATCGATAATTGAAACCGTCTTTGGAGTAGGGTATATAATGAGGTGAAAAATGAAAATAAAATTAAAATTTATGCTTAGCTTATCAGTTATACTTGTAGTTCTTGGAATTATATTAAATATTATAATTAGGCAGGCATTGATTTCTAATATGGAGCAGCAAATAAGCAATTCGCTGAAGGAAGTAATGAAAAGTACTCAGGAATATATAAAATATACACTTATTATTGATTCAATGGGATTTAGCGATGATCAAATAAGTGGTTATGGTTTGAACGAGGAAGGTTTAAAAGCAGCGTCTTCAAGTATTGTTAAGAATATAAATATGAATTATAACTGTACTTCAAGGATTAGCAGTATGGATGGGTATGCAATTAAAAATAATATTAATGTAGATTTTAAAGATACAGTTGTAAAAAGTGTGAAAGCCGCTGAAAATGGCAAAGCAGTAATAGAATTTAAATATAACAATACTGGAGTTAATGGTATTCTATCATATCCCATATATGAAAATGAAAATTATATTGGAATAATGACTGTATGCAAAGATTATGACCAGCTTTATGGAGATAACAATAGAATAATAAATTTCATAACCATAATTGAATTTGCTATTTTTATCTGCATTTTTATTTTGGCTTTTTTTATAACAAATAAAATAACAAAGCCAATCACCAAGCTAACCAAGGCAGTAAAAAAAGTTGGAAATGGGGAATATGATTATGAAATTCAGTGTAAAACCAATGACGAAATGGGAGTATTAGCAAGAGAATTTATAAATATGAAGAACAAGATAAAGGAACAAATAACAACTATAGAAAGTGAGAAGGAAAAAGTTGAAAGGCTTGAAAAGGTAAGAAAGAAGTTCTTTGACAACGTAACGCATGAGCTTAAAACTCCTCTTACAGCAATTTCAGGTTATGCAGAAATCCTAACGGAAGGAATAGTAGAGGATGTAGAGTTTAAGGAAAGAGCTGTAAAAAGGATATATTCTGAAAGTGAAAGGCTTCATAAGCTTGTTTTAAAATTGATTGATGTATCAAAGGGCGATTCGTTTGTTGATGAAGCCTCAAAGCCAATTGATATGAGAAAGCTTTTGATTGAAATATGTGATGATATGAATATGAAGGCTAAAAAGTATTCTCACTCTATATGCAGAGATATAAAAGACGGCAACATTTTGGGACAACCTAATAAAATTAGAGAGCTTATAATAAATGTTTTGGATAATGCCATAAAGTATTCTACTGAAGATAAAATTTATGTTAGAGGTATGATTCTTGACAATTACTATAAATTTGAAGTTGAAAATAAAGCGAATCCAATACCAGACAATATTTACAAGAGAATATTTGAACCTTTTGTGAAATCACAAAAATCAATAGAAAAGCATAGCAGTGGACTAGGTCTGTATATATGCGATGAAATAGTAAAAGAGCATAATGGAGAAATAAAAATTGAAAATGGAGAAAAAATTGTAGTAAAGATAAAAATACCTCTAATGGAAACAACTTGGCAATAATTTTATTAAATTTGATAAAAAATCAGTGATATCATTAACTTGTAAAAAGAAAAGGAGAGAGTGCAATGAGAAGGAATCATATAACAAATTATTTAATTTTATTAATACTTTTGGCATTTTCCCTATCTATCAGCGGCTGTTCACATAAGGATAAGGAAATTGTAGTGACTAAAGATGTAAAAATGGCTGCAAAATCAAAACAGGCAGAAAATCAAGTTAAAAAGAACATTGATTTGGGAAATAAATTGGTAGACAGCGGAAAGTATGACGAAGCAAAAAAAGCTTATGATAAGGCAATTGAGTTAGATAAAAAGGATAAACAAACTTATCTAACTATAAAGGATAAGTATTTGTCAAAGGGAAAGCTTCAAGAAGCGTATGATGTAGTACAAGAAGCAATTACAAATAATGTTGATGTTGAAAATATGAAAACATTGCTTTCACAGATAAAGGCAAAACTTGAGGCAAATAAATTAACTATTCAAGATGCATCAACTGAAAAAAATAAAAATAATAATAGCAATCAAAAACCAAGTGAAAATCAAAGTGTAAGTAATTCTCAACAAGCTACTGCTGTAGTAAATAGAAAAATAATTGGATTTGTAAAAAGCCTGTATGAGAGCAATGGAAAAAGATATTTAGTTATTGATGAAGTAGAGTTTTATAGAGGAGATAGAGCTGTACAAGAGGCTAAGAAGGATGGGGTATATCAAGAGGGTGTTTCAATGGAGTGGTATAGCAGAAAAGTAGGCAATGGAACAACTCAATATGAAATTTCTGATAATGCTCAGTTTGATGTTTCAAAGTATAGATTAGATAAAAATTTTGTTGGGAATTCAAGCATAAATGAATCTGTAAGCTATGATAAGTTAAAAAGTATTTTAGATTCAGAAGAAGGAAAATTGCTATATTGGGTTTTCTTACAAAATAATGTTGTAGTAAACATGGATCAGCAGTTTATTCCTTAGTTATACTTTAAATTTGCGAGAGTGTAAAATTTATATAAAAAATGTAAGCCAATTAAAATGCCATGTGCACTTTAATTGGCTTATATTTTTAATTTGTAGAGGTAAATAGTTCAATTATTAGATGATATGTTGTTTTCCTTTTAATAGTATTGAAAGTTGAGCATTAATAATGTATAATAAATCTAATGTTAAACTAGGAGGATTATTATGTTTTCATTGAGAATTAAAGTGACAATTTTAATACATCATCATTACTAGGAAGACTTGTGTCTCGAATAATCGTAGATACAAGTTTAATAAACGTTAAGGGCTTGTATCTACCTGGTGATTGTGATAATGAATTCATAATTTAGTTAACCATGCAGGTACGTATAAGCTTGCATGGTTTTTATATTTAAAGATAAAGGAGTGTTAAAAATGGGTAATAAAATAAAACCTTCAATTTTACCAGGATTTATGGAACTCTTACCAAAAGAGCAGTTAATATTTAATGATATAGTTTCAAAAATAACAGGAGTTTACGAGGAAAATGGCTTTTTGCCTATGGATACCCCAATAATTGAAAAAGAGGAAGTTCTTCTTGCAAAATCAGCAGGGGAAACTGAAAAGCAGGTATATAGACTTAATAAAGGAGATAAAAAACTTGCGCTTAGATTTGACCTTACAGTTCCTTTTGCAAGATTTGCAGCACAATACATGAATGATTTAACGTTTCCCTTTAAAAGATATCAGCTTGGAAAAGTATATCGAGGAGAAAGAAATCAAAAGGGACGTTATAGAGAATTTTATCAATGTGATGTTGATATAGTTGGAAATGGCAAGTTAAGTATAAAAAATGATGCACTTGTAGTTGCTATGGCATCAAGAGCGCTTAAGAAAATAGGATTAACTACATATAAGCTTCAAATAAGCAACAGAAAAATATTAAGTGGATTTTTAACTGCGCTTGGCATAGAAAATATGCAGGAAGTTATGATACTTATAGATAAATACGAAAAAATTACAAAAGAAGAATTTTTATCTGAGCTTGAAGAACTTGTTGGAAAAGAGAGCAGCGAAGCTATAAATAATATAATGGGAATACAGGGATCTAATGATGAAATTATTTCTCAGCTTAAAGCGCTTAATGTAAGCAGTGAGTTATTTAATAAAGGTGTAGAAGAAATAGAAGCGGTTAAAACTTACTTAAACATATTTGGTGTAGAGGACAGAGAATTTACAATAAATCTTAAAATTATAAGAGGACTTGATTACTACACTGGAACTGTATTTGAAACCATATTAGAAGGAAACGAATCTTACGGTTCAGTTTGCTCTGGAGGTAGGTACGACAACCTAGCACAAAATTATACAGACAATGTACTTCCAGGAGTAGGAATGTCTATTGGTATAACAAGATTATTCTTTGTATTGAAGGAAATTGGTTTTATAGATAAGTATAATCACAATTCATCAATAGAATATTTAATAATTCCTATAGGAGATACAATTCCTTACTGCGCTAAGGTTTGCAAAAAACTTCAAGAAAAAGGCTCTAAAGCAGAAATATATTTAGAAGATGACAAGCTTAAAAAGAAGATGTCTTATGCAGATAAGCTTAACATAAAGAAGGTTATAATTATCGGTGAAGATGAGGTTAATAGTGGAGAAATTGTTGTAAAAGACATGGCTACTGGCAATCAAGAAAAAGTTAGTATATAGAATAATGGAATCCTCAAATATTAGATAGATCTAAGAACTTAAGATCAGTGACAAATTAAGCTTTTCTCCGTAATTTGTCACTGTATTTTTATAAGGTGGGATAGTGTTATGGGATTATTATTATCAAGACCATCCATACAATATAAACAGCAGGTTTTAGAATACAAAAACGAATTTATAGAAGATGGTGATGATTTAGCAGGTACTTCATATTTGGAAGAATATGATAATTATGAAGAGTGGATGAGATTTGTATTTGATAACGAAAAAGAGAATACGAAACATACTGAAGTAACTGCAAGTGTGTTTTTAGCAATTAGAGAAAATGACAATAAATTAGTTGGCATGATAAATATTAGGCATACATTAAATGAATATTTATATAATTACGGAGGACATATTGGATATAGTGTAAGAAGAACTGAACGCAGAAAAGGTTATGCTACCGAAATGCTGAAAATTGCATTGAAGAAGTGCAGAAAATTAAAAATGAAAAAGGTTTTACTTACATGCGATGTTAACAATATTGCTTCTGCAAAAACAATAAAAACTTGTGGTGGAGTATTAGAAAATGAGGTTCCTAATGATGGAAGATTGGTTCAGCGATATTGGATAATTTAGTGGGAAATATGATTACTGCAAATCAGAAAAAATGTATTAAATGTAAACAATATGCACTTTATAATATGGCTTTGTATGCTTAAGCTTTTGGGATAGGCTCATGCATATCTGGAGCAGGAAAAAGTATTCTATCAAAAAGTAAAAGAGCAAAGAAATTATTAAACTTACCGCAGCATAAAGATATACAAGCTATTCTTTTTTTAGGTTATTGTGATGTTAATTTTAGAAATAAAGTTGAAGAAATTAAACCCAAAATACAGTGGAATAACGCAGTAGCCCCCTTCAAGACTGGAAAACTAATAAAAGCAAAATAAGCACATAATGTTCTTGAAACATGAATTAAAGAAACTTTATACTTTGCCACGAAAAAGCTTTGAACTCAATTTAAAACATAGAGTAATTCAAAGATTTTTCGGAGCAAAGCGGAAAAAGTTATTTCTTAACTTGTCGCTTTTTTATATAATTTTCACCCCATATTTTAAGACTGTCTAAAACTATGGAAAAGTCCTGCCCAATTTCACTGAGCTTGTATTCTACCCTTGGGGGAACTTCGGGGTAAACAGTTCTAATAATCATTCCGTATTCTTCTAAGGTACGAAGCTGCTTTGTAAGTGTTGCCTGTGTAATATCTGGTAGCAGTTTTTGAAGCTGATTAAATCTAAGAGTGCCTTCGCTTAAATAGTGTAAAATAATTAATGCCCATTTTCCAGATAGAATTTTTTGAGCGGTGGCATAGGGGCATTTGCCGAATAATTCTTCTTGTGTTAACATAAGAGCTCCTTTCGTATATAGACAACATCACTTCACTTAGATCGAAAAAGCAAGGAATATTTTTCTCCGATTCTCTACGAAAAATACACTGTTAACAAGATTTAACAATGAAAATGATTATAAACTGCTTAAATAATGTATTACAAAGATTTATGCTAAAATTCCGTAGGTACGGAGGAAT
>NZ_JAJNKE010000051.1 GCF_021043395.1 Clostridium guangxiense | reverse complement strand
TTTTTAGGCGAAAAAAATTAGTTATTGCTTCACAATTTTTATAAATTATGACTTAATATATTTAGTGCGACAGCCCCCTTTTTTAACGCTACGAAGCATTGTTACTTCGCACTGTATACTACTTTTCCATTAATAATTGTGTACTTCGTTTCTGTAAATACTTCCATTGGATTTCCTGTAAAAATAGCTATATCAGCATCTTTACCTACCTCCAAACTTCCAACTCTGTCATCAACCCCACAGATTTCAGCTGAATTTATAGTCATAGCTTTGTAGGCTTCTTCAATTCCAAGCCCTTCTTTTGCAGCAAAACCTGCACATATAGGAAGATACTGTACTGGTACTACAGGATGATCTGTTGTTATGGCCACTTTGATTCCTGCTTTTGCAAGTATTCCTGGTGTTTTAAAGGTTTTATTTTGAACTTCTATTTTTGATCTTGCTGTAAGGGTTGGACCAATAATTGCTGGAAAACCTGTTTGCTTTATTTTATCAGCTATAAATTGTCCTTCACTACAGTGATCAAGTGTCATCCTTACATTAAACTCTTTTGCAATTCTAATAGCTGTTAAAATGTCATCTGCCCTATGAGCATGCGCTTTAAGAGGTATTTTTCTTTCAAGCACAGGAATAAGAGATTCTAATTTAAAATCCTCTTCAAATAATTCACCAGCTTTAATAGCTTTTTCCTTTTTAGCTTTATAAGCTTTAGCCTTTGTTAAAGCTTCTCTCAAAAGTGCAGCTGTAGCCATTCTTGTGGATGGCATTTTCCCCTTTGAATTGTATACTCTTTTTGGATTTTCTCCAAAAGCAATTTTCATAGCAGAAGGTTCTTTAACAACCATATCATCAATGCATTTTCCACTAGTTTTCATAAACACAAATTGTCCACCAATTACATTAGCACTTCCGGGACCAGTCATAACACTTGTAATTCCAGCTTTCACAGCATCATCAAAGGCTGTATCCATTGGATTTACAGCATCAAGTGCTCTAAGATATGGTGTAACTGGATCTGTTGTTTCATTTCCATCTGCTCCTTCAAAGCCTTTATCTTCTTCATGAATACCAATATGACAATGTGCCTCAATAATACCAGGCATTACAATGCATCCCTCGGCATCTATCACTTCCATATCAGAAGTTTCCCCAATTTTTTCAGCAACTTGTACTATCTTACCATTATCTACAAGTACACATCCTTTTTCATAATTTCTACCTGTCATTGTAAGAATTTTACCATTTTTCACAAGTAACATATGTATCATCTCCAACCTAATTTTAAAGATATTTCTTTTGCCCCTATTTTAACTGCATCTATTAGCTTTGCTAAGTGCTCTTCTTGAAATCTCATACTTGGTCCTACAAGGCTAATACTTGCCACAATATTGTTTGATGAATCAAAAATTGGAGCAGCAACAGCAGAGGAATAATCTTGAAGCTCAGAATGACTTACAGAATATCCATTTTGTCTGTCCTTTTTTAATACTTCACGCAAATTATTTTTATCTGTTATAGTACCAAATCCAAATGCAACTAACTCAACTTCATCAATGTATTTTTCACGTTCTACCTCTGGAAGATATGCTAAAATTATTCTTGGGCATGCTCCTCCATATAGTGGTGCTCTTCGCCCTATTTTAGTGTAAACTCTAACAGGTTGAAGGGTATCTAATTTTTCAATGTATATTGCCTCATTACCTTCTTTTATAATAAGATTTACAGCTTCATTAACTTCATCCCTTAAAAAATACATAGTAGGTAGTGCAATTTTTCTTATGTCCATTCTTTCCTTTACTAACTGTCCAAATTCCATAAATATAAGCCCAAGCTCATATTTACCGTAATCATCTTTTTTTAAAAATTCCATTTGCTCTAATGAACCAAGCATACGATAAACAGAAGTTTTGGGTATTCCAGATAATTCTACTATTTCATTTAAATTAAGCTTAGGATTTTCTCTAAAAAGCTTCAAAATATCCATTGATTTTACAACTGTTTTATTCTTATCTTGCATACACTAATACCCTCATAACTGTTTTTTACTATAAATATTACATCTTTATACAATAAAAATCAATAAAAACAACTTATCATATAATTTTATTTTTTTCTAGAAAATTAGTATTGAATTTTCCAGTTATAAATGCCTGATTTTCTAGCAATCTTTTATGAAATGGAATAGTTGTATCTATACCTTCTATTTCAAATTCATCAAGAGCTCTTTTCATTCTTTCAATGGCTTCTTCTCTATTCCTTCCCCATGCAATAACTTTAGCAATCATTGAATCATAAAATGGGGTTATTTTATAACCTGAGTAAGCTGCGCTATCTACTCTTATACCAAATCCTCCCGGTGGAAAATACTTTTTTATTTTTCCTGGACAAGGCATAAAGTTTTTAAATGCATTTTCAGCATTAATACGGCACTCTACAGCACAACCATTTATTTTTACATCTTCCTGGGTAAAAGAAATTTCATTTCCAAAAGCTACATTAATTTGCTCCTTAATGAGATCAATACCTGTTACTAATTCTGTCACTGGATGTTCAACCTGTATTCTTGTATTCATCTCCATAAAATAAAATTCACCAGATTTATCTAAAAGAAACTCAATAGTTCCAGCACTGCTGTAATTAACAGCCTTTGCAGCCGCTACTGCAGCTTTACCCATTTTCTCACGCAGCTTCTGACTTAATGCTGGAGATGGTGACTCTTCTAAAAGCTTCTGATGACGCCTTTGGATTGAACAATCTCTCTCTCCTAAATATACAGCATTTCCATGTTTATCTCCCATTATTTGAATTTCAATATGTCTAGTATTTTCAAGATATTTTTCTAAATATACTTCAGAATTTCCAAACGAAACTTCAGCTTCTTTTTCAGCTTTACGAATGGAGCTTTTTAACTCCTCTTCATCTCTTGCAACTCTCATGCCCTTTCCACCACCACCGGCAGATGCTTTTACTATAACTGGATAACCTATTTTCTTCGCAACCTCAGCAGCTGTCTTTTCGTCATTAATAGCTCCATCGGTACCAGGAACAGTAGGAACTCCAGCATCTTTCATAGTTTCTTTAGCCTCAGCCTTATCTCCCATTTTTCTTATAGCCTCAGAAACTGGTCCCACATAAATGAATCCACTTTCTTCACATATTCTAGCAAAATCAGCATTTTCAGAAAGGAAACCATATCCTGGATGTATAGCATCTACTTTTGCATGCTCTGCTGCACTTATTATATTAGCAATATTTAAGTAACTTTCCTTTGATGGCGCAGCACCTATGCAGTAAGCCTCATCTGCCATTTTTACATGCAGTGCTTCTTCATCTGCACCTTTTGAATAAATAGCTACAGTATTAATTCCCATTTCCCTGCAGGCTCTTATGATTCTAACTGCAATCTCCCCTCTGTTAGCAATAAGTATTTTTTTCAATAAAACTCCTCCTTCCTTTAAGCTTTTTTAACTTTAAATAGTGGTTGTCCGTATTCTACAAAATCACCATCTTGAACTAGAACCTCTATAATCTCACCATTAACTCCTGCTTCAACTTCGTTGTATATCTTCATAGTTTCAATAATGCAGACTACTGTGTCCTGATTTACTTTTTGACCACTCTTAACAAACGGCTCCTCTCCAGGCTTCTCACTTAAATAAAAGTTTCCTATCATTGGTGATTTTATGCTGTAGTTTTCGTCTTCTTCCTCCTTTAAGTCAGTTTTATCTTGAACAAAATCATCATCTTCTAATTTTAAATTAGTATGTATTCTTTTTTGTGCTCTGCCGTTCCCCTTCGAAATAACAATTTTAGTGCCATCTTGTTCAAGCTTAAAACTTTCCAGTGAAGATTCATCTACCATTTTAATAATTTCTTTTATATCTTCTAATTTCAGCAACAATTTCACTCCCTTAAAACACTTTCTATATTTTCAAACTAACTGCTACCTTAAGATTTTTAATATACCTTTCTCTTTCAATATAAAGCCTTTCTGCAGCTTCCAGAGAAATCTCCTTAAATTTCAAAAACTCTCCTGGCTTCTTTTGAACAACTTTGTGTATATCCACATCTGCAACTTTAGCAATTTTAGGGTATCCACCTGTAGTTTGTCTATCTGCAAGTAATATAATTGGATTTCCATCTGGTGGCACTTGGATTGTTCCAAAAGAAACTGGCTCTGAAATCATCTCCAGCTGACTTTTTAATTTTAATTCATTTCCGCCTAATCTATATCCCATTCTATCTGATTGGGTGCTAATGCCAAATTTATTATTAAAAAAGTTTTCTTGGCTCTCCCAGGTAAATTCATTAAATTGTCTTTCATGAATAACTCGTATAAAGTCATCAGAATCACAGTTTTTCCTCTCTAAAAACCAGCTTGGATAAGTAAAAGCACTGCCCAAATTCTTTGAACTTAAGTAAGCTTCAATCTTTTTCGATAAACCGCTCCGTAAATTAAGCTCAATAACATCATTCTTTTTTAAGGCTCTTCCTTTAAAGCCTCCAATACCAGCACGAATATATGTACTTTTGCTCTCCATAACCTTAGGAATCTTATATCCACCAGCTACTGCTAAATATGCACGGCATCCAGACTTACATCGTCCAAATTTTAGAATACTCTTTTTTCGCAGATAGATAGGCCTATACATAGGAACTGCCTTACCATCAATTGTAGGTGATAGATTTGCACCAGTTATAGAAATAAGAGTTCCTTCTTCAATAATTAAAGAAGGTCCAAGAAGTGTAATTTCGATTGCTGCTTCATTTTCTTCATTTCCAACTAAAATATTAGCAATTCGGAGAGAATATGAATCCATAGCGCCACTAACTATAATTCCATGCTTCTGATAACCTGTTCTGCCTAAATCTTGAATGTTAGTAAGTAGTCCTGGTTTCAAAACTGTAATGCTCAAATTTCTCCCTCCTCATATGCTCTATATTCTTCATAGGAAATTGGCACAAATTTAACTACATCTCCTGCTCTAAGAAGACTTGGAGGATTATCTTTTGGTCTAAAAAGTTCCAAAGGGGTTCTTCCAATAAGCTGCCATCCTCCAGGTGTACTTATTGGATAAACTCCTGTCTGCATACCCGCAATACCAACTGAACCTTTTGGTATTGCGGTACGAGGTGATTTTCTTCTTGGCGTAGATATTTCTTCTGACATACCTCCCAAATATGGAAAACCAGGTGCAAAACCTATCATATATACTAAATACTCACCTTCTGAATGAATTTTAATTACCTCTTCTATAGAAATTTTATTGTAAGAAGCTACATAATCTAAATCTGGTCCAAGTTTTCCTCCATAGCAAACTGGTATCTTCACAATTCTACAATTATCATCTGACACCACAACTATATTATTTAAAATTTCACTAATTTCATCTTCTACTATTTTATAAGCAAACTTATCATGTTTTTTATATGAATTTTTAACTTCCATAGGGTCATAATTTACTGTTACACTTGTAAAGGCAGGTATATACTCAATCATCCCTTTAATTGGATTTTTATCGAGATAATCTGCAAAAGCTTTTACTTTTCTTTGTATATATTTATTTATTTCATTTCCAAACTCCACTAGAATGGAAGTTTCACTAATAGCAAACATTTTCGCATTGATTCCATCTTTATTCATTTCTTCACCTCTATATGCTACTTAAATAGTGAAGGCAGTTGATTTATTAAAGTATATATTCCCAAACCTGCCATGATTACAACTACTACTCCTCCAAAAGCCGTCATCCATTTAGGATGCTTGTATTCTCCAACAACCTTTTTATTGTGTGCTCCTATAAGAATAGACCCCAATGATATTGGCAATATAAGACCATTTAAGGCCCCTGCAAGAAGAAGTACCTTTACAGGCTGTCCTACTAATACAAATACCATAGTTGAAAGTACAATAAAACCTATTATAATCCACTTATAATATTTATCTATTTTTGTACTAAAGGATTTAAGAAAGGATACAGAAGTATACGCAGCTCCAATTACTGAAGTTGTTGCTGCCGACCACATTACTATACCAAAAATTTTATAACCTATGTTTCCAACTGACAATTTAAATACTGATGCAGCTGGATTTGCAGCATCCAATTTAAGTCCCTTTGCAACAATGCCAAATGCAGCTAAAAATAATACTATACGCATAATTGATGTAACTAAAATGCCTGAAATTGAACTTTTAGTAGCCTCTTTTACTGCACCTTTACCCTTTAAGCCAGCATCAACGAGTCGATGCCCTCCAGAGAAGGTTATATATCCTCCAACAGAACCACCAACTAAAGTAACTATAGCAAGTATGTTTATTTTATCAGGAATGAAAGTTTTTACAACCGCCTGCCCTACAGGTGGGTTGGATGAAAAGGCAACATAGATAGTCAAAAGAACCATTATCCCACCAAATATCTTTGCAAACATATCCATAGCTTTTCCAGCTTCTTTATATAAAAATATTGAAACAGCAACAACGGCACTAATAACAGCACCTGTTTTTGTTGAAATTCCAAAAAGTACATTCATTCCAAGGCCTGCTCCCGCAATATTGCCTATATTAAATGCAATTCCTCCAAATACTATTAAAAAAGAAACCAAGTAGCCTAGTCCAGGCAAAATAATATTAGCAATTTCCTGTCCTCTTTTTCCTGAAACACATATTATTCTCCAAACATTAAGCTGTGCTCCAATATCCAATAATATTGATATCAAAATTACAAATCCAAAGCTAGCCCCCAAGCTTTGAGTAAATACCGTAGTTTGAGTTAAAAATCCAGGTCCAATTGCAGAAGTAGCCATCAAAAATGCCGCTCCTAGAAGCAAACTCCAATTAGGTTTTTTTATGCCTACCACCTTATCTTCATTATTTCTTACATCCTTTAATTCTTCCAATTTAAAAGCCCCCTTATTTATAGATATATATGAACAACTTGGAACTTAAAAATTATAAACTCCAAGTTTATCCTGACAAACTTGATTTGTAAATCAGAGTAGAGAGTAGGGAGTACAGTGAAGATAGCAGCTTCAAAACGCTTTAATCAAAATTCCAGATTTCCTAAGATGTTCATTTATTTTACTAGCAAATGCAAGAGCATTTGAACTATCTCCATGAATACATACAGTATCCGCTTTTATATCTATTTCTTTGCCTTGCTGACACATAACCTTTTTATTTTTAATCATCTTTTCTACTCTTAACACTGCTTCATCTTTATTTGTCACCATTGCATCAATTTGCCTTCTTGGAGTAAGCGTTCCATCAATTTGGTAAGTTCTATCTGCAAATACTTCACTTGCAGTCTTAATACCTATCTTTTCTCCAGCCTTTACTAGTTCACTTCCTGAAAGTCCATACAAAATCAACTCAGAATCAACCTTGTATACTGCTTCTGCCACTGCCTCTGCTAAATCTTTATCTTTTGCAGCCATATTATATAGAGCACCATGCGGTTTTACATGGTGCATTGTTCCTCCCTCAGACTTAACAAAACCATACAAAGCACCTATTTGATATACCATTATGTCATATGCTTCCTTTGGTGAAATTACAATGTTTCGTCTTCCAAAACCAATTAGATCTTGAAGCCCGGGATGTGCTCCAATTGCCACCTTATTCAAAATTGCCATTTCCACTGTTTTATGCATCACGGAAGGATCTCCCGCATGAAAACCACAGGCTATATTAACAGATGTAACATACTTCAATACTTCTTCATCTAGTCCAATTTTATATATTCCAAAGCTTTCACCTAAATCACTATTTAAATCAATACTATACATTTGTTTTTCCCCCCAAATATAACATACATTTTTGCACAAGTTAGTTCATTCCGTTTTTCGGAACTCAAGTTCCATTTTATAGATTTATAATGTTATTATACTTTTTGCAAAATGCAATGTCAATAATTTATCAAATATAATAGTTATTTTTTGATAAATTAATTAATAAATGCAGTTATCATTGTGTATATTTTATTTACCATATAAAATTACATAAAAGCTATCAAAAATAGGATGCCCTAATAAATAAAGCACCCCTTAATAATTTTACTTGTTACCTCTACGAACCTTTAGCTTTCTTATTTTTCCAAACATGAAATCAAAAAATTTGTCTCTTAGATTTATTAATTTTCTTTAATACCTTGAAATACTGTTCCTTCGTCTACTTTGGGTTCATAAACTTCATCAACTGCTCTAATAATAAACCTTCCAGTAACCACAGCATTTAATATTACCACCACAATTAAAATATAATAATATTGAAACTTATCAAGCAAAATTCCATATACCATTGAACCCAAAGGAACCGCTCCTTGCGAAAATATTCCTAGAAGTGAGAAGAACCTTGAACGCATATCATTTGGAACCATTTTTTGAAGATTTGCTCCTATTGGCGTATTGACACAAGCATTAAAAATTCCAATTATCAAACATATGAAAGCAAGAAAGGCAAATAATATCCAAGAATGACCTCCAAGCAATTTAACTTCACTTGGGAAAACAGCTATGGCTAAAGTCAAAAACATCACTGCTTCTACAATCAATCCTAAATTCATGACAAGTTTTGTTTTTAATTTTTTAGAAAATATACCTAATGCTATATTTCCAATTAACATTCCGACAGTAAATGTCGCCATAATATAACCATACTGCTGTGATGTAAAACCAATAGCTTTTTTAATCACATATGGCATAATTATATCCACAAATGGAGCTACAAGTAAATTTGATATCATTGCAAAGATAAATAACTGCATTAGTCCTTTATCTCCTTTTATAAAGGTAAGCACTTCTCCATTTTCATTAAAGAATAATGATATGGTCATTTTTTCTTGCTTGTGATTTTTACATACATATATTATGAGCGCAGACATTATTCCTGATATTATAAAAGATAAGCCATTTATTAGAAAAACTACTTTTATACCAAAAAAACCATAAATAATACCACCAAGTGCAGGCCCTATTACCATAGAAAATGCATCGAGGCCTCCTCTTGCAGACATTGCCTTCATAAGTTCATTTTCATCAAGCAATTCCCCTATAATTGCACTTGAAGCTGAATTAAATATACTATCCATAATCGATATAAAAATTTGACATCCAAACAGAATATATATATTAATCTTTCCACCAAAAGCTAAAAATCCAAGTACGCATATTAAAATTCCTCTTCCAAAGTCAGATGCAATCATTATCTTTCTTCTATCTTTTCTATCTCCTAATATACCTGCAAAAGGTGATGTTATAAGATTTGGCAGTAGATTAAGTGCAGAAAACACTCCCATGAGTGCTCCTGAATGCGTCAAATCAAGTATAAAAAGCGGAAGTGCTATTTGCTGCACGCCTGTACCTATATACGATATAAATCTTCCCGCCAAATATAATATAAAATTTCTTTTATTCTTCATACCATATCTCCTTAGATTGTTATTGTAACCTCTGTTCCGTCCTTAGCTTTCACTTCCACAAGTCTTAAGCCTCTGTAATGTCTTAAAATATTAATAGATTTTCTTAATGCTCTATAATCAATCATATCCATATACTTTCTATCCTTTTCAGGTATATATTTCTGTATAAATGGAGCCTGTATCAATGATATACCTAAATTTGCAAGACATAATGGAACTGGCACAAAAAATCTTCTTCCATTTGTTTTAACATATACACGCATATGCCTCACTCCTATTCAATAGTTACTTCCACAATATCTCCATCAGCACTATTTACATCTACTATTTTTCCAGAAATCCCATTGTCAATCGCTTCTGCTATAAGGTTTAAATCAATATTTTCCATCCCCTTAACATCAGTATTTATAGGAATTTTCCCGAAGGTTTTTAGCACAGTTTTTATAAACTTAATTGGTAAATTTACATTTACTACATCACCTTCATGCGAATTAACTCTTATTTTAAGTGTTTTATTTATAATGTCATCATCTTGAGCTAACTGAACGCTGGTACTTGTTTTTTTATCACCTATAGCTTCTATAAGCTCCTGTGCTTTATCCGCAGTTATTTTTCCTTCTTCAACCATTTTTAAAATTTTTGATATTTCTTCATTCATAATAAACTCCTCCATTTTATTCATTTAACATTTTAATTGCTTCGTCAGGAGTTATCTCTCCTTTATCAAGCATATCAATAACTTTCTTTTTATCCACATTTGAAGTGGAAGGAGCAACATTATACCCAAGAGCAGTTAAAACCTCATCCAATTTTGCCCTAACCGTTGGATACGATATTCCAAGTTCTTTTTCAACATCTTTTATATTCCCTCTATTTTTAAGGAACGCACCAACGAAATTTAGCTGGTCACTTGTAAGATATTCAAATCTAGTTGATAATTCAAATTTATTTTCAATTACAGTTTTGCATTTACTGCATTCAAGTTTTGTTATATTAAGTTTTCCTCCACAAACTGGGCATTTATTTAAAATTTTGTAGGCCAAGTTATCACTTCCTTCCTATGAATATAATATAACACTGCCATTAAACATTTTCAAGTATTATATTAAAATTATTTATCAATATTTATATTTAT
The DNA here is from genome assembly GCF_021043395.1 of Clostridium guangxiense. Taxonomy (GTDB): domain Bacteria; phylum Bacillota; class Clostridia; order Clostridiales; family Clostridiaceae; genus Clostridium_S; species Clostridium_S guangxiense. The sequence continues at coordinate 11,496 of NZ_JAJNKE010000051.1, read as the reverse complement.
ATTGATAAAATTAATGTCAATATTAACATTTTTAACATAAGTATTAACTTTATCAATAAAATAATATTTATAAAAAGCTGTGTTATAAAGCAAAAGCTTATAAAAAAATACTGAACTATATAATTAAAATAAATCAAATTATATAGTTCAGTATTAGTTAAACTAAATCCAGACACATTATAATTGTGTACACAGTGTGGAGCTGTAATTTTAATTTTATTCACGGCATCTTATTTAAGCACATAGTATTTAAGATTCTCTTAATCTCGTCTATATTTTTTCCTATTCCAGCTTCCACCGCTGCTGTAAGCGATCCTTCAACAAATGCCGTGTCAATAATTTCAATCTTATCCTTTTTACATTCATCAATACAATCAACTGCCATTTCTGCGCTATTATATGCACTTCCCATGTCAAAAATTATTATTACTCCGTCTTCAGAATATACTTCATTTATAGCGTCAATAATTCTCTTTACATCTGTTCCAAACCTACCGTCCTCTGTACCACCCGCTGCTGCTATATGTGCATTAGAGGCTATCTCCTTACATAGCTTTTTTATGTCCTTAGCAAGATCAAAACTGTGCGAAACTACTACTATTCCTACCACAATAAACCACACTCCCAACTTTTTCCTAACCAGTCACCTTCTATATAAATTTTCAACCCCTTATAAACCTTCAATAATTGTTTTACAATTATGCACATGTCAATTATATCATTATGTGTAATAAAATTCATCTACGTTTTCAACTATTATACAATTATAGAAAATGCCAGAAAACAATTTTAAAAATGATTTCCTGGCATCCATAAACTTATTGATTTGAAATTTTTCTCGCATAAGAATTATACTTCAAAAATTCTTTTAGTCTCATCACAAGTTATTCTATATTCTTTTCCATTAACTTTTGTTAAAAGTATTACTTTACCTTTCCATAAATCAACCATATATTTAAGTGTAGATTCGGCATAATTTAAATTCAGTTCTCTTCCATCATAAACATGTTGCAAGGTAAGAGTATTGTCTTTAAGTGACATATCTATCACACGTATAAGTGGTATATTATTCATGCCGCAGGAATTGCAAATTGAATTTCTTATGTTCATCCACCCATCTTCGTCAGCTACATCATCGATAGTATATTCACCATTTTTATTTGAATATTGAAACAAATTTAGTTCTTCACATATTTCTCTTGTAAGATATCTTCTTATAAATGATTCATCTCTTTCAATTTTTCTTACTTCAAAAATTTTATCTCTTCCATATCTCCTTTCAATATCCTTCAAAAGCATAAATCCAAGATAGTATGGATTTAACGAACCAAAAAGTGGAGCAATTACATCATTATGCCTCTTTATAAATTCAAGATGAAGCCCTGTCGGAAGATCAAGTTCATTTAATATGGTATAATGCCAAAAACTTGCCCATCCTTCGTTCATTATTTTAGTTTCAATTTGCGGTATAAAATAAAAAGTTTCTTTCCTCACAATTTCTATTATATTTCTTTCCCACTCTTCAAGATGAGCATGATTTTGAATAAAATAAACAACATCATCTTCTGGTTCAATAGGAATTTTATTTAGATCAGGTTCTTTAGCTTCTCTTATAGGTTCATATTGGTTTCTATTTTCAATTTTTTTATTAAAATCATTTATAATATTCCTTTTAATTTGGCTATCAGATAACCTTTTAACTCCTACTACCCTTGAGGTTTGATATCTTATCGCATGAGCTGCATCTAAAATATGTTCTACTCTAGCATTTCCTATAGATGGATCATTTATATATCCCCTTATTATATCAGCATCATTTTTAAACATTTGTATGGTATAACTAGCATCAGTCCCCATAGCAAAAAGCCTATTGTTTTTAAAAAAATCATTATGACCATAAACATGTGCCATCGTTAATATTTGAAGTAAAAGTGTGTTTTCCTTCATTAAATATGCAAGGCACGGATCTGAGTTTATTACCATTTCGTAAGGAAGTCCAACAAGGTCATAATTATACAGTGTCTTTTGTTTTTCATATGCTTTTCCAAAGCTCCAATGTGGATACCTTGACGGCATTCCAGTATAAGTTTCATAAGAAAGCATATCATTATAACTTACAATTTCAAATTCTTGTTCATAATAATCAAGCCCTTCCTCTTGTACTTTTTTCTCAATCTTTTCATTCCACTGTTCTAAATCCTTCAAAGTATAATTTTCTATGACTCTCCCTCCTTCAAATCCTTTATAAGCATTGCTTTTAATACTGGCCATAAATCTTCTTTATTTTTTATTGTTGAAGATATAAAATTATTTTTATTCATATTTGAATCAAGTTTATATTTCATAGTTCCAGAATAGGTATATGGTAAAATTTCAGCATAACCTACCATGTTACATACATTACAAAGATCATTAAAAGCTTTTAAAGCCCTTTCATCATCCTCTGTAAAATTGTCACCATCGCTTACATAAAAACCATATATATTCCAAAGCTCTGTATTATATCTTTCTTCTATTATTTGAAGTGCCTTATTTATCCCGCTTGATATATACGTTCCTCCAGACTCTACCTTATGAAAAAAATCATTTTCATTTACTTCATGCCCAACTGTAGAATGAGATATAAAAGTTATTTCAACACTTACATATTTAAGTCTTATAAATCTTGACAATATAAAAAAGAAGGAACGGGCAAGATATTTTTTTGTTGTATCCATTGAACCAGAACAATCCATAATACACATTATAGCCGCATTACATTCCTTTTTAGGTTTTTCTTTTATTCTGTGATACCTTAAATCCTCTTCTCTAAATGGAAATCTATCCTTCTCCTTGCTCTCATCTAATTCCGCCTCACGTATGGCTCTTTTCCTCCCCTGCTCTCTCTTTAATTTTTCAACTACAGTTTTCTTTTTTGCAAGTCTTGGCCTTATGCCATACTTTTGATAACCTGCCATTTTCTTCGAGCTTTCTGTAACTATTTCGGAATACTTTTTCTTATCAAGATTAGGCAAATTAATATCTTCAATTAAGTAGTTTATTACATCTTCTATGGTAACTTCCGTTTCATATATGTCTTCTCCTTCTTCGTTACCTGCTCCACCTTTTCCCTTACCAGCTTTTACTCTTTCTTTTCCAAGACTGTCTCCTTTTTTTTCACTTCCATCTCCACTGCCTACCGCTGGAGAATTTTTTCCATATATAAATTCATATTCTTTAAGTCCTCTTATTGGTATCTTAATTTTTTTGTTTGCACCTTCGCCTATGATACTTTCTTCTGATAAAATATCAGCCAAGTTTTCCTTAATAGCTTTCTCAACAAGCTCTCTATGCCTTCTTCTATCTCCTATGGTTCTATCATGATCCGTTGGATTGATATTGTAATCTCTAAATATTGCCATACCATCAATCCTTCCACAAATTATTGGCTGCATACTTTAAAATTACATCACAGCAGGAATCACAATATCCATTTCTTTTCATTTCTTCAACCATTGAATCGTATTTTTCATTTTGTTCTTTATCTCTAACTCTAGATTTAGTTATAATCCTTGAAAGGTCTTTTACAGATGCCGTGAGCTTCTTTTCTATGGCTTCTTTAAGAGGTTCATATGCATCATATGCTATATTTCCACCATTTCTTACAACATAAAACATATAGGAAGTTACATCCATTCTAAATCCTTTTGCAGAACTTTCTGAAATTCCAATTTGCTCTTCTATAGAACGCATGAACTTTTCATCTGGATTAAGTTCTTCACCTGTGGACTTATCCTTTATTTTATTCTTATTTACGAATGCTTCTGCATTATCAAGATAATTATTAAACAAAGTTTCTGCCTGCTCTCTGTAACTTTGTATAAATGCTTTTGTTATTTCTTTTTCAAGTACCTTATTATATTCTTTTCTTATTACATTTTGAACAAATCCAAGATATTTCTTTCTTTCATCTTCGGATATATCAAGTTCCTTTACAGATTTTATAATACTCTCCATTATGCTTAAAGGATTTATGCAGTCATATTCAGAACTAGAAAGTGCATTATCTATTGCTTTTACTATAAATCTTGTAGATATTCCATTCATTCCTTCCATTATTCCAGCTTCTTCTCTAAGTTCATTTATATCAACCTTCTTAGTTGTTCCATTTTCTACTATGTCTTCACCATTATATATTTTAAGCTTTGTTATAATATCAACTTTAGAGGAAGGCTTAAGTCTTGAAAGTATTGCAAACATAGCTGCTGTGCTCAAAGTATGAGGAGCTATATGCGCTGTAAAATTACTCTTTTTAAGTATCTTTTCATAAATTTTTATTTCTTCATTAAGTTCAAGACAATACGGAACTTCAATTTTTACTATTCTATCAAGTATAGCTTCATTTGTATGATCAGATTTAAACTTATTCCATTCTGCCTCATTTGAGTGAGCTATAATAAGCCCATCAAAATATATCATTGCACCTTTTCCTGGCGATGGTATAGATTTTTCCTGAGTAGCAGTTATTATTGTGTGAAGATATTCAACATCATTCTTAAATACTTCTATAAACTCTACCATACCCCTATTTCCAACGTTGAAAGCTCCATTTAAGGAGAATATCCTTGGATCGTCCTCTGAATATAAATCCATTTTTGATATATCTATGGAACCAGTTAAAATTGAAGTATCCTGATTGTTAGGATCTACTGGTGGAACTACACCAATACCTTTTCTTGATCTTATTGAAAAGCCACTGGTTGTAATTGGAAATTTTTCGTATTCACCCTTATAGTCATGTGTAAGTCTATACTTACAAACAGGACACAAATCTCCTTCTATTTCTATACCAAGTTCTTTTTCAAATTCTCCCCTTAAATGCTTAGGTATAAGATGCAGCGGTTCTTCTCTCATAGGACATCCTTTAAGACTGTAAACAGGCTGCGAAGCTTCAAGTGCTTTTTTTATAGCTTCAACTAATGATGATTTTCCTGCTCCAACAGGTCCAACAAGATAAAGTACCTGCCTTGCCTCTTCCCCTTTCATTGAGGAAGCATTGAAATAATTTACAAGTTTCATTATAACTTTATCTATTCCAAAAAAGTCATCTTTAAAAAAGTTGTATTTCTTTATAGGTTCGTTCCCATATATTTTTCTTGTCCTTGGATTTTCTTCTGGTTTTAATACTTCAAATCCTTTTTCCTTTATAATGTCATATATCCTTTTATGTGCAAGCTTACAAACATCGGGATTTTTTTTAACTATATCAAGATATTCAAGAAATGTACCTTCAAATTTAATCTTATTTGAGTTTTCCCTATCATTCTTTATTATCTCTTTAAAATCCATAAACGCACCTCCTAATGGCAATTTAAAATTACAAGCCATAAAATATAATCTTCATACAAAATATATATTTTTTTTTTCATATTTATATTCATAAACTTTACAAAAATAAAATTTTATTGACATTTACAATCTTAACTAATATAATAAAGTAAAATTTTAATTACAATCTTATCAAGAGAGGCTGAGGGACTGGCCCTTCGAAGCCCGGCAACCAGTACTTATACATGTAGTATATGGTGCTAATTCCAGCAGCTAGGTAAGTTTTATACTTATAGGCTGATAGATGAGAATAATCCTTAGAGTAATTACTCGAGATTTTTCTCGGGTTTTTTGTTATGTGAGGATTTAAGATTTTCTGTCAAAACAAAAAATTATTCAAAACCGCGCACTGTGAATTGTGTATTGTGAACTGATATAAAGGGGGCTAATAAATGAATTCAAATATAGTAGACTTACTAAACAAGAAAATTCTTGTGCTTGATGGTGCTATGGGAACGTGTATTCAAGGCTTTAACCTTAATGAACATGACTTTTGCGGATCTCTTCACTGCCATATAAATCAAAAGGGCAACAACGACATTTTAAATCTTACAAATCCAGAGGTAATAAAAGCTATTCACAATAAATACCTTGAAGCTGGGGCTGACATCATTGAAACCAATACTTTCAATGGAAACAGAATATCTCAAAGTGATTACAACATGGAAGGTAAAATATACGAAATCAATTTTACTGGAGCTAAACTTGCAAAGGAAGCTGTTGATGCCTTCACTAAAAAAACTCCAGGAAAACCTCGTTTTGCAGCTGGTTCTATTGGTCCTACAAACAGAACCTTATCCATGTCACCAGACGTTGAAAATCCCGGTTTTAGAAATGTAAATTTTGATGATCTTGTTTTAGCATACAGCGAACAAATTGAAGGTCTTATAGACGGTGGTGTAGATTTACTTCTTATAGAAACTATATTCGATGCTTTAAATGCAAGAGCCGCTATATTGGCTGCCGAAAGCGTATTTGAAAAAAAATCTCGTGTCCTTCCTATTATAATATCTGGAACTGTAGCGGATAAAAGTGGAAGAATTCTTTCTGGTCAAACACTTGAAGCTTTTGCAGAAAGCATGAAAAATGAGCATGTGATTGCCATAGGCCTTAACTGTTCCTTTGGTGCAAAAGAACTCGTACCTTTTATAAAGCAACTTTCTGATACTCAAGATAAATATATATCTTTTTATCCAAATGCTGGGCTTCCAAATTCACTTGGAGAATATGAAGAACTTCCAGAACAAACAGCTTCTCTTGTTAAAAGGCTTGCACTAGACGGAAACATCAATATTGTTGGAGGCTGCTGTGGTACCACCCCTAATCACATTAAAGCCATAAGTAATGCTGTTGATGGCATAAAACCAAGAAAAATTCCTAAATTAGAACCAGAAACAATTTACTGCGGTCTTGAAGCTGTAAGAATAAACAAGGAAAGTAACTTTGTAAATGTAGGTGAAAGAACAAATGTAGCAGGTTCAGCAAAATTTGCAAGGCTTATAAGGGAGAAGAATTATGAGGAAGCCTTATCTGTAGCAAAACATCAAGTTGAAAATGGGGCTCAGATAATAGATGTAAATTTTGATGATGCTCTTTTAGATGCTACGGTTGAGATGGAAACATTTTTACGTCTCATTGCAAGTGACCCTGAAATTTCAAAGGTTCCAGTAATGATAGATTCCTCCAATTTTGAGGTTTTGGAAACTGGTCTTAAATCAATTCAAGGTAAAGCAATTGTAAACTCTATAAGTCTTAAGGTTGGAGAAAAAAGATTTTTAGAGGAAGCAAAAATAATTAAAAACTTTGGCGCTGGTGTTGTAGTTATGGCGTTTGACGAAAATGGTCAAGCCGAGACCTTTGAAAGAAAAATAGAAATTTGCAAAAGAGCTTATGAACTCCTAACTAAAAAAATAAACTTTCCATCAGAAAATATTATTTTTGATCCTAATATCTTAGCTATTGCAACAGGAATAGAAGACCATGATAACTACGCTGTAAATTATATAAAAGCTGTAAAATGGATAAAAGAAAATTTACCTTATGCAAAAGTAAGCGGAGGCGTAAGCAATCTTTCCTTTTCTTTTAGAGGAAATAATGTAATAAGAAAAGCTATGCACTCAGTTTTCCTATATCACGCGATAAATGCAGGAATGGACATGGGAATAGTAAACCCTGGAATGATTGATCTTTATGATGATATAGACAAAGAGCTTTTATCTAAAGTTGAAGCTGTAATACTAAATAAAAAACATAATGCCTCTGAAGAACTCCTCGAATTTGCCCAAGATTACAAAAGTTCGGAAAAAACTAAAAATAAAACTGAAGATGTATGGAGATCTAAAAATTCCAGTGAAAGACTAAGCCATGCTTTAGTTAAAGGAAATGTAGAATTTATAGCTGAAGATATAGAAGATGCAAGAAAAGAATACAAAAGTGCTTTAGAGATTATAGAAGGCCCTCTAATGGATGGAATGAAAAAGGTTGGAGCGCTATTTGGTGAAGGAAAAATGTTTTTACCTCAGGTTGTTAAAAGCGCTAGAGTTATGAAAAAAGCAGTTGAATGCTTACTTCCATATATAAACGCTGAAAAAGGCAGCAGCACCAGTGCGGGAAAAATTGTATTTGCAACTGTAAAAGGTGATGTCCATGACATAGGAAAAAATATAGTTTCTGTAGTGCTTTCCTGCAACAATTTTGAGGTTATAGACCTTGGTGTCATGGTACCATGCGAAACTATACTTGAAACTGCCATAAAGGAAAAAGCAGATATAATAGCCTTGAGTGGTTTAATAACACCGTCCCTAAATGAAATGAGTCATGTTGCAGAAGAAATGAAACGTCAAGGCTTAAATATTCCTCTTATAGTTGGCGGCGCAGCAACTTCAAAAACTCATACAGCTTTAAAAATCGCAACTAAATATGAAAAAGTAATTTATAGTACAGATGCTTCCAATGCAGTAGAGGTTACTAAAAACCTTATGAGTTCTAAAAGTGAAAACTATATAACTAAAATTCACAAAGAATATGATGATATACGCAAAACATTTTCTGAGCACAAAGCAAACCTTATAACTTTAGAAAAGGCAAGAAAAAATAAATTTAATATTGATTGGAAAAAAACTGAAATTAAAACTCCAAACTTCATTGGTATAAAAAAGATTATAAATTTTCCTTTAAAGGAACTTAGAAAATATATAGATTGGACTTTTTTCTTTACAGCTTGGGATATGAAAATGGTTTATCCTAAAATATTAGAGGATCCAAAATACGGAGCTGAAGCAAAAAAACTTCTATATGATGCTAATAAAATGTTAGATTTGTTTGAAAATGAAAATATAATAAGTGCAAATGGTGTCCTTGGAATCTTTCCTGCAAATTCAATTGGTGACGACATTGAAGTATATCATAACCAAAAAACTGTAATCTTTAATATGCTTCGCCAGCAGCAAATATTGAAAGACAATTATTTCAAATCACTTTCAGATTACATCGCTCCAAAAGAAAGTGGAATAAAGGATTATATCGGTGGATTTATTGTAACTACTGGTATTGGTGCAAAGGAATACTCTGAACAATTAAAGAATAATGGTGATGAATACGGCGCTGCCATGGTAAAAATATTATGCGATAGGCTTGCAGAAGCTTTTTCTGAGATACTTCACCTTGAAGTTAGAAAGTCTTACTTTGGATACGCACCAGAAGAAAACTTATCTCTTCCAGATTTGCTTAAAGGAGCTTACAGAGGAATTCGTCCTGCTTTTGGATATCCTTGTCTCAATAATCATGCTGAAAAGGCAAAATTATTTCAGCTGCTTTACGAAGAAGGAAACATTGGAGTTAACTTAACTGGAAGTTACATGATGGATCCAGTTTCAAGTACTTGCGGACTGTACTTTGCAAATAAAGAAGCTAAATACTTTACAATAAATAAAATTGGAAGAGATCAATTAGAAGATTATGCCGATAGAAGCCAAAAAGATATTAAAGAATTAGAAAAACTATTTAATACTTTAATATAAAATCAAGGAAAGCTATTTTTAGCTTTCCTTAATTGCTTTTAATATTGTTTATTTCTATACTACCGGCACTATCCTTTAATTGAATCATATTATTACTTTTTCCTACCTCTCCCTTTGCCGTTTTTTCACCGAATTCACCATTTATATTTATACTAGAAAAATCGCTTTTTATACTTCCAGCACTTGCTTCTGCATCTAACTTGAATGCTGAAGCTTTAGGAAGTGTCAGTTTTATTCGTCCAGCAGAGGCTGAAAAATCAACATTATTATTAAATTTATCGTATTGAATCTCTGTATTACCTGCAGAGTTTGATCCCTCTATATCACCAGTAAACTTTGTAATTTGAATTTTTCCTGCTGATGCCCTTAAATTTGAACTCCTAGTTTTTAAATTGTCTGCATTTAAATTTCCAGCCGAATTCTTATATGTGAAGGTAGTTGCTGACACATTTTTCATTTGTAATTTACCTGCACTAAGTTTACAATCCAAGTTTTTAAGCTCATATCCGTTTATATTCACATCTCCTGCTGAAGATACTACCTTTAGACTATTTTTATATGAAGTCGGTAAACTTATATTTGCAACTATATCCGAGCTATAGTTTAAGAAAAAACCCATATGTTTTTTAGTTAATTCCACATATAAAGTTTTACCTTCCTTATAGCATTTAAGTTCTGGTTCTGTATAAGCATTACTTGCAGTTATTTCTCCATCTACTTTTACCTTAATACTATTTGTACCTTCATTATTAAATTTTATATCGCCAGAATAAAAATCAATTGATATTTCATCTATTCCATCAAGATCCATACTTTTACTAGCGTGATAATTATAACTGTTACCAGCTAGCTGAAAAAGACCATGCCCTCCAAGCTTATCATTAGTAGTAAATGAAAAATTCCCAAAAGAAAAAAATGTTAAAGCTGCTATACCATATGATACTAACATTACTCCAAGCAAGCACAAAACAACTTTTTTTACATTAAAATTATTCTTAAAATCCATAACCTCCTACTCCCCCTTTATTGTTTTTATATTCCACTTAACGTACTTAACTGTAATTCCCATAAAAAACTTCACAAGATAAAACATTCCTATACAAAACAAAATTCCTAACGCAGTTGTTCCTATACCCACAAAAAATATTGATATGTCAGGGATACCATTAGGCGTACTAACAAGTCCAGGAAATATTGGTCTTAATATAGTACAAATAGTTGTAACAACTCCAGCTACTAAAACACCAATGGCTCCACAACACATTCCGATAAGTGCCCCTAATATTCCAAGATACGGTCCTAAAATGAATACAAGGTTAAAAAATACTAATGCAATAAAAATTCCTATAGATCCTCCAACTGACTGATTTGAATTAACTTTACTATTATCATCTGTATTTCTATATTGAGCAGCTATGTCCCTTGGACTTCCAAGTTCCTTTATAAGCTCATCTTCAGTTTTACCGCTTTCCATCCCAATTCTAAAATGTTCTTCATAATCGTAAAGAATTTCTTCCCTTTCATCATTACCAAAATCGCTTAAATAATGTCTCAAGGCATCCATAAATTCTTCCCTTTTACTCATCAATATCAGCCTCCTTTAAAATATTATTAACCTTCTCAACAAAGTTTTCCCATTCATCTGTAAGCTTTTTTCTCGTTTCCTTCCCAAGTTCAGTTAATCTATAATACTTTCTAGGAGGTCCTTCTGTAGACTCCTGCAAATATGTTGTAAAATAGCCTTCTTTGCTTAATCTTCTTAAAATAGGATAAATAGTTCCATCTGAAATCTCTATGTCCTTGGATATTTCATTTACTAACTCATATCCATAACAATCTTTCTTATCCAATACCGCGAGTACACAAAGTTCCAGGATTCCCTTTTTTAACTGCGTATTCATAATCATTACTCTCCTTGTTTATTTTGTACAACTATAATATATCACTTAGTAGTGTATAATGCAAGATACCAAGTGATACTTTTTACTACAGACGACTTAAAGATTATAAATATCCAGGTTATCCTTACAAACTGGAATTTAGCGAGGTGATATTGATTTGGGATATTAAATAAAGCTAATAAATCTAAGACGATAAATCCTAAAAATCT
>NZ_JAJNKE010000050.1 GCF_021043395.1 Clostridium guangxiense | reverse complement strand
TAGGATTTATCGTCTTAGATTTATTAGCTTTATTTAATATCCCAAATCAATATCACCTCGCTAAATTCCAGTTTGTCGGGATGAATTTGGTAATGCTAATTTTAATATTCCTAAGTTGTACATCTGTAAATAGAAAGGGGTAAATCATATGGTTCAATCACTTAATACAAAGGTGGATCTAGTAATGGATGCAACAGCTTTTACGGGGTTTACAGACTATGGAAAAGTAATGATCGGTGACAAAGGTTTTGAATTTTATAATTCTCGTGATTCTCGTAAATATATTCAAATTCCTTGGGAAGAGGTTGACTATGTTATTGCGTCCGTATTGCTAAAAGGAAAGTGGATTCCACGATATGCGATCAAAACGAAGAAAAATGGTACTTATACTTTTGCTTCTAAAGATGCAAAAAAAGTACTTCGTGCTGTTCGAAAATATGTTGATCCAAGTCATATGGTTCAATCGTTAAGTTTTTTTGATGTGGTGAAAAAAGTGGTACAATCGAGATTTAAGAAGAGTTGATAAATGATTTAAACTTTCAGCAGTTAGGCTTATTGTAGAAGAAGGCTAAAAATAGATAATTTTACTTTTAATTAACTTGTGAAAAATATATAAGGAGAGATTAGGTGAGTAAGATTTTAAATAAAATAAAAACTGCTATCATATAGTTATGTTTATAGGAATAATACTTAGTATTTTATGTTTGAAAAATGGGGCTGTTGCACTAAATATAAAAATTGTGAACTAATTAAAATGAAGGGTTTTAACTTCACGTTGCTCGTTAAAACCCTTCACTATTATGATTGCTTCGCAATTTTTTAGTGAGACGGTCCCATTTTAAGTTAAAGGATTTAAATCCTTTAACTTGTTAATTATCACTATTGCTGCTTGTCGTTGCTTCATCAAGTGTGTGCCATGCAAGTACTGCACATTTTACACGGGCAGGCATGTTTGAAACATTTTTAAAGGCTAAAGCATCTTCAAGTACTTCAAGTTCTTTGTCATCTGTTATTTCTCTTTTGATCATTCCAATAAAAGTATGAGCAAGTTCTTTTGCTTCTTCAACAGTTTTACCCTTTATAAGGTCAATCATTATTGAAGTGGAAGCTTGAGAAATAGCACATCCAATGCCAGTAAATGAGGCATCTTCAATTATGTTATCTTTTATTTTCAACTGAAGGGTAATTTCATCTCCACAGCTTGGATTATGACCATTTTCAACTATATTTGCACCTTCAAGTTCATGTTTGTTATGCTTTGAAGCATTGTGTTCTGTTATTATTTCAGTATATATGGAATTAAGATCCATAGCCTAACCACTTCCTTGTATTTTTTAATCCGTAAGCTAAGGCATCAATGTCTTCTTTGGTATTGTAAAGATAAAAGCTTGCTCTGCAGGTTGCATTTACTCCCATGTATCTCATAAGAGGATTCGCACAGTGATGGCCTGTTCTAATACCTATTCCATATGAGTCTAGTATTGTAGCAACATCATGTGGATGAACATCATCTATATTAAATGATATTACTCCTGCTTTTTTAGTGATATCTTTTGTTCCGTAAATTGTAACATGAGGTATTTCACTTAAATTTTCAAGAGCATAGCTAGTTAACTCTTTTTCTATAGCTTCTATGGTATCAATACCAACTTTATTTATATATTCGATGGCTGCTGTGAGTCCAACTGCGCCACCAACATTTTGAGTACCAGCTTCGAATTTGTGAGGAACTTCAGCAAAGGTAGTTTCTTGTTCCCATACGTATTCTATCATGTCTCCTCCGCAAAGGAAAGGAGGCATTTTTTCAAGTAGAGCTTCTTTTCCATATACTACACCTATTCCCATGGGAGCGAGCATTTTATGACCTGAAAAAGCTGCAAAATCAGCATCCAAATCTTTAACGTTAACTTTCATATGAGGAATGCTTTGAGCCATGTCTACAATAGCAATAGCTCCGACGCTGTGGGCTTTTTCTATTACTTTTTTAACAGGGTTTATTGTACCAAGTACATTTGAAACCTGGGTTACAGAAACTATTTTTGTTTTTGATGTTATTACACTTTCAATTTCTTCTTTTGGAATTATACCTTCATCATTTATATATAAATATTTAAGCACTGCTCCTTTAGCCATAGCTACTTGCTGCCATGGAACTAAATTTGAGTGATGTTCTGCTATTGAAATTACAATTTCATCTCCAGGATTTAAAAAAGTGAGCCCATAAGAATAAGCTATAAGGTTAAGACCTTCGGTAACATTCTTTACGAATATTATTTCTTTGCTTTTATCTGCTCCTATAAAATCCTTCACAACTTCTCTGGCATTTTCATAGAGTTCTGTTGCTTTTACACTTAAAGCATAAGCACCTCTATGAGGATTAGCATTATTTTTTCTATAATATTCATCAACAGCATTTATTACTGAAATAGGCTTTTGAGTAGTTGCTGCATTATCTAGATATACAAACTTATGTCCATTGAATTCTTGATTCAATGCTGGAAAATCTTCTATATATTTATTCATCGGCAAGCTTCCTCCTAATACTGTTAGAGATATTAGCTTTTAATTCATCTGAAGGAATTTTATCTATTATAGGGTTAAAAGCAGCTTCTATAATAAGTTTTTTTGCTTCAGCTTCACTAAAACCTCTGCTCATTATATAAAACAATCTATTTTCATCTATTCTTCCAGCGCTTGCTGCATGCTGACCATCAACATCTTCTTCTGTACAAAGAAGTATTGGAACAGATTCATTTTTTACATGAGGACTTAAAAGAACAGTGTATTCTTCTTCTTGACCCTTTGATTTAACAGAGCCTTTTTTAAAGTCAAGAGTTCCCTTGAATACTTTTTTACTTTCATTAAGAAGAGCTCCTCTTGCTTCTATGTTACTTTTTGTTTCTTTTCCGTAATGATTTATAAGGTAGTTAATATCTATGATTCTCTCTTTGTCACCTAAGTATATTGAATGTATGTTTCCTTTGCTTTTATAACCATTTAGGTCTGCCTTGTAATTTGTAACACTAAATAAGCTGCCTAAGTCTACTTCTATATAGTTTACAACAGCATTATCTTCTATCTGCGCTACATTGGCATCAAGGTGTATACTGTTATCTGAAAATTCCTGTATTTTTATTAAGTTTACAGTGGAACCTTTCTTTGCGTAAATCTGAGTAAGCCCGTTGTGAAAAGCAGAAGATTGTGAACTGTAATTTATAACTACTGTTACTTCGCTATTTTCTTCACCAATTATTAAATTGTTATCTATTATTAAATCATTTTTTTCATCAGCATTGTAATTTATAAAAATAGGTTTTGATGCTTTTTTATCAATAGCCGAATTAATATAAACTCCTGTATTGTAATTATTTTTACACTGCTCAAGTGAAGCTTCATTTAGACCTTCATATTTTGAAGGAACAAATTCTGACGAAATGTTTTTATTCATTAGTTTTACTTTTACTTCACTGTTTTCAAGTTCATCTGTTATACTTAAATTATATTCTTTTGGTTCTGGTAAGGTTCTATCAATAGTTATATTGTTTACACCAAGCCATCTCCAAGTTCTCATTGGAATGTTATTTATTTTATTTAAAGTATTACTCATAACTGTATCACCACCTATCCTATGTTTCCATTAAGTTCAAGCTTTATAAGATTATTCATTTCAACAGCGTATTCAAGAGGAAGTTCTTTAGATATAGGCTCAACGAAACCTCTTACTATCATTGCTCTTGCTTCTTCTTCACTTATTCCTCTTGACATTAGGTAGAATATCGCGTCGTCGCTTATTCTTCCTATTTTTGCTTCATGACCTATATCAACTTCATCATTTAGTATATCAAGTGCCGGTATAGTATCTGAACGTGATATATCATCAAGCATCAAGGATTCACAGGAAACAGTTGATTTTGAATGATGAGCATTAGGTAAAACCTTAACTGAACCTCTGTAAATTGCAGTACCATCGCCTTTTGAAATTGATTTTGAATTTACAGTAGATGAAGTATAAGGAGCAGCGTGAACTACTTTTGTACCTGTATCTAAAAATTGTCCAGTACCCGCAAAGGTTACCCCTGTAAATTCAGATTTTGCACCTTCGCCTTTTAATATACTCATAGGATAAAGCATTGATTTTTTTGATCCAAAGGAACCAGATACCCATTCAATTGTTCCATTCTTTTCAACTAAAGCACGTTTTGTATTTAAGTTAAGCATGTTTCTGGACCAGTTTTCTATAGTTGAATATCTTAAAGTAGCATCTTCTTTTACATAAAGTTCAACGCAGCCTGCATGAAGGTTTGTTACGTTGTACTTTGGTGCAGAACAACCTTCTATGAAGTGAAGTTTTGCTCCTTTTTCAACTATTATAAGAGTATGCTCAAACTGACCTGCTCCAGGGGAATTAAGCCTGAAATAGGATTGAAGAGGTATATCTACATCAATACCTGCAGGTACATATACGAAAGAACCACCGGACCATACAGCACCATGAAGAGCTACGAACTTATGATCACTTGGTGGGACAAGTTTCATAAAATACTCTTTAACTATATCTTCATATTGCTTTATAGCTGAATCCATATCTGTATATATTACGCCTTGTTTAACTAGATCTTCCTTTATACTGTGATATACAACCTCTGAATCGTATTGTGCACCAACACCAGCAAGTGATTCTCTTTCAGCCTGTGGTATTCCAAGTTGTTCAAAGGTATTTTTTATGTCGTCGGGAACGTCTTTCCAGTTTCCTTTCATATCTGTATCTGGTCTTACGTAAGTTACTATATTATCCATATCAAGTTCATCTAAAGATGGTCCCCAAGTTGGCATTGATGTTTTGTTGTAAGTTTCTAGAGATTTAAGTCTAAAATCAAGCATCCACTGAGGTTCATTTTTTTCTTTAGATATTTTTTTTATTGTATCTTCTGTTAAACCTTTATTTACTTTATAACTATATCTATCTTCATTCTTTATATCATAGACGCCTCTTTCGAGATCTTCTATATAAGTTTTTTCATCACTCATAAGTAAGCCTCCTTATACCATTTCTCTAAATGAAGCAAAACCTTTAGTATTTATTTCATTCATCAAGGAAGCGTCTCCTGTTTTTACTATTTTTCCATCTAAAAGTACATGAACGAAATCAGGTTGTAGGTACTGAAGTATTTTGCTGTTGTGAGTTATAATAAGTATAGAATTATTTTCATTTTTAAATTCGCTTATTCCCTTTGAAACTATTTTAACTGCGTCTACATCTAGACCAGAATCAGTTTCATCAAGTATAGCAAGCTTTGGATTTAGCATTAGCATTTGGATTATTTCATTTTTCTTTTTCTCACCGCCTGAAAAACCAACATTTAGGTATCTTTCAGCGTAGCTTTCATTCATATCTAAAAGAGCCATTTTTTCTTTTAATTCTCTTCTAAAAGCTAAAAGCTTTATTGGCTTTCCAGTGCTTTCAGTTCTTGCACTTCTAAGCAGGCTTTCAACGGTTATTCCTGGAACTTCTTCAGGGTTTTGAAAGGAAAGAAATATTCCTTTTTTTGCTCTTTCATTGGTTTTAAGTTCAGTTATGTCATCGCCTTCAAAGCTAATAGAGCCATCTGTTACTTTATATTTAGGATGCCCCATTATTACATTCATAAGAGTGGATTTTCCAGCTCCGTTAGGTCCCATTATCACATGAATTTCTCCCTTATTTACTGTCAAGTTAAGACCCTTAAGTATTTCTTTTTTATCAGCTTCAGCGTGTATGCTATTTATTTCCAAAAGTTTTTCTAACATAAAATTCACTCCCGATTCTATAGAGGTAACAAAATTTGCCTGCTATAGTTCTAAATTTATACCCGACTATTTAACTCGGATTTTCTATATATATTTTATAGCTATAAGGGAATGTTGTCAATAATTATTATCATAGACAAAACATAATTGGTACATATAGCATTTAGTATGATATAATTTTATATAAATATTTTAATTAGGAAATTTATACAATTAGGAGGATAACTTTGAGTATATTAAAAAGAGAAAATAGATTTTATATGATTTCAATGCTGATAGCAGCAGCAGTATGCGTTTTATGGGTTGCACTTGTTAAGTCAATACCTTATTCGGATTTCAACTATTATTATGCTTTGGCAAAACAAATTGCAGGTGGTGGAAGTTTTGGAGATACATATACATCTGTAGGTTATTCTATAGTACTTGGACTTATATATAGCATTTTTGGAAAAACAATTTTTGTGGCAAAAGTTTTTAATTTGATTCTTACTATCATAAGTTACTTTTTAATGTACAGTTTACTTAGGAAAATTAATATAAGTGAAACTAAAAAAAGAGTGATTTTTATACTTTTTATATTTTTCCCCACTAATATTTTTTACAATAGTCTTCTTGCAGTTGAGATACTTTTTACTATGCTGCTTCTTTTAATTACAAATATATACTTTTCTGATAATAAATTTAAGTATGTTTTTATAGGAGTTTTAGCAGGAGTAGAAACGATGATAAAGCCATTTTTTATTGCTTTTTTCTTTGCTATATTTTTAGTTGAAGTAATTAAGAATAAAAAATTGTTAAAGCCAATTACAAATTCATTAATAGTGCTTATATTATCTTGTGTTGTTATAGCTCCATTTGTTTATAGAAATACTAAGATGATGGGGCAATTTACTTCTGTAGCTAACAACGGTGGTATAGTTTTATACATAAACAACAATTCTCAAAATAAATGGGGAAGATGGATGCCGGCAGCAGATGTTAAAAATTCAATAGTTTTAACTACCAAGTACAAAAAGGCAAATATGACGGAGAAAAATAAAATGCTTTCAGCAGCAGCTAAAAAGTGGATAAAAAGTCATCCGAAACAATTTCTTATTTTAGGATGTAAAAGACTTCTTAATACTTATTTTGTAGGCGATGATATATTATTCACATACAATGGTACCAACTTAAGTAGTGAATTTAAGAATAAATTAATGGTTTATACCAATTTTGTGAGGAACATAATATTTTTACCTGGAATAATTGCAATTATTGCTTATAGTATAAAAGTAATAAAAATGCTCATTAAAAGAAAAGAAAATGAAATAGATAGATTTGATTTATACGCGCTTATTATTTTTTATATGTTTACAGGAGTGTATTTTATAACAGAAGGTCAAGGAAGATATGCATTTCCATTTGTATTTATAATGATATATTTCTTTTGCAGTTGGAGTAAGTTTTTAAAAAAGAAAGCCAAATATTAAAAGCAATAAAAATAAGCTACTGAAACTAAGTTACAATAGTTAAAGTAGCTTATTTTTTATATTTAAAGTTTTTTCTTTGCTTCCATATAAAGCACTTTAACAAATTTTTTCATGTTAATTCTGACCTTTGATTCAGAGGATTTTGTGTTGTTTTCAAGTTCAAGCATCTTTTTTCTGATTTCAGCAAAGTCAAAGAAGCTTGAGGAATATTCTTCGAATTTTTCATTAGAATAATCCATAAGACCAAGGGAAGCTAAATGAGTAAGGCACTGAGAAATAGCTCTTCTAACTCTTTGTTCTGAAGCTTTAACTTCCTTTGTTATATCAGAAGAAGATGCATTTTTGTCAAGTTTTTTTATAGCTACGTTTGTAAATATATCCTTTAAAGCAGGAAATTCATCTTTTGAACCTTCTGCATTTTCACAATTATATATATAGTTAAGCATGGATAATAAATCACTGCTTCCATTTTCTCCTATTATACCGAGTTCTGATAGGAGGAACTTACCAGAGGTTAGTATGGTTTTTTTATCCATGTTATCATTTTCACTAGAGGTTTTCTTATCATAATCAAGTATATTAAGTGTCTTTTTTATGTCGTATATTGATTTTTGAAGTTTTATGTTTTCAGTTACTTTTTCAATGATTTTTATAACCTCAAGTCTGTTAATTGGTTTAGTGATATAATATTCAACACCAAGAGAATAAGCTTCTGCAATAATGTCTTTATCTTCCACCTGAGAAAGCATAATTATTTTAGTATCTAGATTAGAACCTAAGCTGCGTATGGTTTCAATACCGTCACATATAGGCATAAGCAAATCAATTATAAGAATATCTATATTTTTGAGGGTAAGCAAAGTTTTATCTATATTTGAACCATTATCGGAAGTCCCAACAATGCTGCCAAGATCATAATCTTCAATAATTTCTGTAAGCATTGTGCAAATAGCTTCATCATCATCAGCAATAAAAAATCGCATAAGTTACTCCTCCTTTGTTAAGTTTATTAAAGGTAATTTTATTGTAAAAGAAGTTTCAGTTTCTGTAGACTTTAAATCAAGGGTGCCATTAAGATTGTTTATAATTTCTTTTACATAACATAAACCTATTCCTGTTGAAGGTTTACCTGTATTATCATATTTTGTTGTATAACCAGGTTTAAATATAAGTTCCTTTTTTTTATCTGGTATTCCAGGACCATTATCAGAAAGCCTAAATTCAATGAATTCAGTTTTCTTTTTTATGGAGATTTTAATAATTCCTTTTTTATTAATAGCTTCAACAGAATTAGAAACAAGATTGTTTAAAATAGATAAAAGTATAAATACATGGAATAAATCATTAAATTCTTCAATATTTAAAATGAAATTAATAGTTTTAGACAGCGAATCAGCGTATTTTGTATTTGTGTTAATTACTATATTTATAATTTCTTTTAAATTCATGTAATCGCTTGAATTTCCGTTTAAGATCATCTTTGAAAGACCAGCATATATTCTTTGATTATCCTTTTTTATCTCGTGAACTTCTCCAGCTATACCTAAAATTTGCTTAGACAAAGTATTTGAGTTTATAGTTTCAGTTGAATTCTTTAATTCTCTATATAGATTATAGCAGTTTCTAGTGATATGTTCTGCATTCAATAGAGATTTTTTTAGCTGGATGGATTCTTCATATAAGCTTGAAATTAAAATGGCCATATTTCTATTTTGCTCTTGTTGTCTTTCAACTTCAAGATCCTTTTCGTGAAGTTTAATTATATAAAAGAAGCCAAGCACAAAAAAGCTCCTAATGATTGCAATTATTATAACCTCACTAAAAACGTTCATATTTATATAATCGTTTAAGGATAGATGCCTAATAGAAATTTCAACGAGACTTGCAGAAATTTCTATTAGTGCAGATAAAAAACCAAGTAAAAGATAGTGATTCAAGTATTTTCTTCCTATTAGGTAAAAAAGTCCAGCATAGGTGAAATAGTAGAAAAATGCAGGAAAGTTTAGCATAAAGCTGTTGTAAACCTGAAAGTTTCCCGTCATTGATATATGCAAAATTATACGAAAAATTACAACACAAATACCTATTATAAAACCTGAAATTAAAGGATGTATTTTTCTAACCCACAGCAAAAAGAAGAAAAATATAGGTGTTCCAAAACTAACTCTGTAAGTATTGTGAAAAGGATATATTTTTAGTTCTCCTGCTAAGGGAATTACAATTATCATAACTAGTAGTATGTATAACTTCTTTTTCAATTCATCAACTCCTAAAATTCGTCAATATGAATAAAATGAAATTTTCAATGCAATTTTCTTAATTATTAAATTAAGGGTACGACTTTATATTCTAATAATTATCTGATAAAAATTCAATAGAATAATTGTAGTTTTTTGTTAGATTACGTAGTTGCATTATTATAATTCTCATATAGGTGATTAATTGCATTAAATTATTATAATTTAGTCAAGTAAAACTAAATGTGTTTTGAATTTAAATTTGCAATGATGAGATATATAAATTTCATAAATAAATTTAGGAGGAAATTAATAATATGAAAAAAATTAAATTTGGACTAGCATTTCAGATAGTACTAGGGCTTGTTTTGGGTATTATTGTAGGAGCAGTTTTCTATGGTAACGCTACAGCTCAAAGCTATTTAAAGCCGCTCGGAGATATATTTCTAAGGCTTATAAAAATGATAGTAGTTCCTATAGTTTTTTCTGCAATTGTTGTTGGAGTTTCTAGCCTTGGAGATATAAAGAAGGTTGGAAAAATTGGGGCAAAAACGCTTTTGTATTTTGAAATAGTAAGTACCTTTGCAATTGTTTTAGGACTTATAATAGCAAATGTGGTTAAGCCTGGAACTGGAATTGATATGCACCAATTAGCAAAGACAAGCATTGATACATATGTTAATACAGCGAAAACAAGTTCACATAAAGGAACTTTAGACATAATCGTGAATATTGTTCCTTCAAATATATTTGAAGCCTTAACTAATGGAGAGTTACTTCCAGTAATATTCTTTTCAGTTATGTTCGGACTTGGTACGGCAGCTATTGGGGAAAAGGGTAAGGTTATTATTGAAGTATTCTCAGGCATAGAGAATGTAATGTTTTGGGTGACAAATCAAATAATGAAGGTTGCACCAATTGGAGTTTTCGGGCTTATAGGCTTAACAATATCTAAGTTTGGAGTTAAATCGTTAGTTCCGCTTGGAAAATTAGTTTTAACAACTTATGGAGCCATGTTTATTTTTGTGTTTCTTGTATTTGGATTTATAGCTAAATTTATAGCTAAGACAAGCGTTATAAAAATAATAAGGATATTAAAAGATGAGATTATATTAGCTTATACTACTGCAAGCTCAGAAGCTGTGCTTCCAAAAGTTATGGAGAAAATGGAGAAGTTTGGAGCACCACAGGGAATAATTTCTTTTGTAGTGCCAACTGGATATTCCTTTAATTTGGATGGCTCAGCATTATATCAATCAATTGCAGCCATATTCATAGCTCAACTTTATGGAGTACATCTTTCATTAATTACTCAAATAAACCTTGTAATTGTGCTTATGGTAACTTCAAAAGGAATGGCAGCAGTTCCAGGAACATCTTTCGTAGTTCTTCTTGCAACCTTAGGTTCAGTTGGAATTCCAGTTGAGGGAGTTGCTTTTATAGCAGGAATAGACCGTATTCTTGATATGGCAAGAACAGTTGTAAATGTTATAGGAAATTCGCTTGCTGTAATTGTAATATCAAGATGGGAAGGACAATATAACAGTGAAAAAGGCCAAGAATATGTAGAATCAATACAATCAATAGCCTAGTTATATTTTTTAGATAGGAATTGTCTTGAAGATTTAAATTCGAGATGGTTCCTTTTTATTTTGTAAATTAAGACTTTGATTCAAGTAAATGTATCAACATTCTTTAAAAATAAAGCTTGTTTTTAACTTTACTGAAATAAAGTCTTGTATAAGAATTCAACGTGCCTTATAATTATTAGTTGGCATGAACTTATGTTAGGAGGAATATAATGTGGAAATATTTAGAAAGAAAACCGTAGAAAATTTTGATCAGGACTATGCTAAGAGTACTTTAAAAAGAAAACTTACAAGCTTTGATTTAGCAGCACTTGGTATAGGGTCAGTAGTTGGTACAGGCATTTTCGTGGCTACCGGACAAGGGGCAAAGCTTGCAGGACCAGCAGTTACAATATCATTTATAATAGCAGCTATAACGAGTGCTCTTTGTGCACTTACATACTCTGAACTTGCGTCGATGTTTCCTGTATCAGGAAGTACATATTCTTATTCATACGTTGCTTTTGGTGAAATAATTGCATGGATAATAGGATGGGATTTAATTCTTGAATATCTTGTTTCAGCTGCGGCAGTTGCCTCTGGTTGGTCAGGAGCTTTGATTGGAATATTAAATGATTATGGAATTAAGTTACCTAGTATGCTTACTAAAGCGCCTGTATCTGGTGGAATTGTAGATTTGCCAGCTGTGTTAATAACAGCTCTTGTAACATGGCTTTTATACATAGGAGTATCAGAAAGTGCAAAGATAAATGATATAATAGTTGGAATTAAAATTGTAGTAATAATTATTTTTGTAATTTTAGGTGTAACTCATATAAATGTAACAAATTATCACCCATTTATGCCTTTTGGCGTTAAGGGAATAATGTCGGGAGCATCAATTATATTTTTTGCTTTCATAGGTTTTGATGCTGTTTCCACGGCTTCTGAGGAAACTAAAAATCCAGAAAAGGATGTGCCTCGTGGACTTACTATATGTTTAATAGCAGTAGTAATTATGTACATAAGTGTTTCATTAGTTTTAACGGGCATAATTTCATATAAAGATATTAGCATAGATAATGCACTTCCAGGGGCTCTTTCACATATAGGAATAACTTGGGGGTCTGCTTTAGTTGGAGTTGGTGCAGTAATTGGTATGATTTCTACACTTCTTGTAACACTATATGGACAAATTAGAATATTTATGGTTATGTCCAGAGATGGACTTTTGCCTAATGTTTTTGCTAAGGTAAATAAAAAGCATAGAACTCCGGGATTATGTACTATTTTAACTGGTATTTTAACAGCTATAATTGCTGGAGTACTTCCTTTAAACATGATAATGGAATTATGTAATATAGGAACTTTATTTGCTTTTGCACTTGTTTCTCTTGGCGTTATAGTTTTGAGAAAGAAGATGCCGGAGGTTGAAAGAAAATTCAGGTGTCCAGGTGTTCCGTACACACCAATTATCACTATATTTTTTTGCGGGTATTTAATATATCATCTTCCTGTAGTTACATGGATTAGATTTGCTATCTGGCTTTTGATTGGCATTTTAATTTATGCATTTTACGGATACAAGAATAGTAAGATGAAAGCAAAGTAATTGATAATTTAATAATTCGTATGATATAATTTTATTAGAATATAAAAAAGAGTAAAGAGTAGAGAGTAAAGATTACATGTATTTTTAATATGCATGTAACAAGGGGGCTAAACATATGAGAAAACCATTAATAGGTATACTGGGAAGCATACAAATTGATCAAGGAGGAATGTTTCCTGGTTATGAAAGAGCTTATGTAAATAATGATTACATAGTATCTGTAGTAAAAGCAGGTGGAATTCCTGTTGTTATTCCTGTAATTGAAGATGAGGAATTAATTCGTGAACAAATAAAAAATGTAGATGGAGTAATAATTTCAGGCGGATATGATGTAAACCCTTTATGCTATGGGGATGAGCCGCATGAAAAACTTGGTTTTATATATACCAAAAGAGATAAATTTGATATATGCGCAGTTAAAGTAGCATATGAACTAGAAAAACCTATGCTTGGAATATGCAGAGGAAATCAAATATTAAATGTAGCTTTTGGAGGGACTCTTTATCAGGATATGTCGCTTATCGAAGGAGCTTATATAAAACATACACAAGAGTCGCAGCCAGGAAGCATAGGACATTCAGTTTGTATTGAAAAGGGAACTAAGTTATATGACATTTTTAAAGGAGATGTAGTTACAAATAGTTTTCATCATCAAGCTATTAAAAATGTCGCTGATGGTTTTATTGTAGGTGCTTCTTCAAAGGATGGAGTTGTTGAAGCAATAGAAAAAGATGGAGAAGCTTTTGTAATGGGGATACAATGGCATCCTGAAATGATGACAGCAGCTGGCGATGAAAATATGGTAAAGATATTTAGAAAATTAGTAGAAGAATCAGGAAAGTGATGATTGTCAAGCTTAGGATGTTTTTCTTCCGTCCACTACTGAAACTTGCCATTTGTCACTTTTTACTGGTTTAAAATTTGGGCTTGTTGCATTTTTATAAAATTTGTACTGAGGAGTACATATTTGTTCTTAAGGGATAAATATGTACTTTTTTTAAATAGTTTTTTATAGCAAAAAATGCTACAATAAAATATAAATTAAATTTGGAGGAGTAGTAATTATGGCTGTTCAAGTTTTAACTGATAGCACCAGCTGTATGGATGAAGGATTAAGAAAAGAATATGGAATAAGAATTCTGTCGCTGTGTGTTAGTTTTGAAGATGAAAGTTTTAAAGAAATAGAAATAAGTAATGAGGTTTTTTATAAAAAAATGGAACAAAAAGGAATACCAAAGTCATCACAACCTTCTATTGATGATATGGTTAGAGAAATGAAAGAAGTTGTAAGTAATGGAGATAGTCTTCTGTGCATATTTATATCTTCTGAAATGAGTGGAACTTACTCAACTGCACATGTTGCCAAAAATATGATTCTAGAAGAGTATAAAGATGCTAAGATTGAGATAGTAGATTCGCGTGATAATTGTATGCAGCTTGGATTTGCTGCTATTCAAGCCGCAAAGGCTGCTAAGGAAGGCAAGAGCTTAAAAGAAGTTAAGCTTGCAGCGGAAGAAAATTTAAAAAAGAGTAGATTTTTATTTATACCTGAAAACTTAGTTTATTTAAGAAAAGGTGGAAGAATAGGAGGTGCAAGTGCCCTTATTGGAAATATACTTAAAATAATTCCAATACTTACGGTTGAAAATGGCGTGACTTCAGTGTATGCCAAGGTAAGAACTAAGAAAAAGGCTGTAGCAACAATGGTTGGAAAGATGATTAACGATATAAAAAACTTCGGTCTTGGAGAAGTTGTTGTACACCACATAAATTGTTATGATGAAGCAAAGGAACTTGCAAATGTTATAATGGAAAAGTTCAATATAAAGGTACTTATTTGTGATATAGGACCAGTTATAGGACTTCATGTAGGGCCAGGGGCAATTGGAATTGCTTATTATACGGAAAAAGCGTTAAGATAACAGAGCAGAGAGTATAGAGTAGAGTGAAGTATGATTTTTCTTCACTCCTTTTTACTGTTTTACTGCTTGCATTAATTAATACGAATTCAAAATCAATTATTTCACAGAATATTTTATACTATAACAAAAATAGAGAAAATAATATTGACAATAAACTAACTTTTAAATATAATTAGGTTACCTAATAAATTATTAGCCTATTAATTTATACGACTAACTATATTTTGACAAGGAGGAAAAAATGGATAATGGTAAGGAAGAAATTGTAGATAGACTTATTTTTGCATTTTCGCGAATTAGAAAAGTTAAGTTTCATCCGAAAGAAATAGATGGTGTCACCCATGGAGAGATAATGGTTCTCTTTTGTATGAAAAAAGGTTTTAAGGATGAAAAAAATGGAATAAAAGTATCTCAGTTAAGCAAAAAATTAAAGGTTGCAGCACCTACAGTAACTCAGCAAATAAATAGTCTTGAAAATTGTGGACTCGTTAAAAGAACAATGGATTTAAAGGATAGAAGAGTTGTTAGAATACAAATTACAGAAAAGGGAGATAGATTAATAGAGAAAGCCCAAAAAGGATTTCACAATTTTGTATATGGACTTGTTGATTATTTAGGAGAAGATGAGAGCAATGAGTTTATAAACTTGTTAACAAAATTATTTGATTATATGAATAAAAAAACATTTGAAGGAGATGAACAAAGTTGATAAAACTGTTGAAAAACTTAAAGCCATTTGCATTGTCAGTGCTAGTAATACTAATTTTAGCATTTTTTCAATCAATGGCTGATTTATACCTACCTACTTTAATGTCAGACATTATAAATAGCGGTATATTAAAAGTTAACTCTAAGGGTGTAAATACTCCTGATATTCCATATATATGGAGTACAGGTGGGAAAATGCTTTTGGTATCAGGAGCAAGTATAATTTGTGCTATTGCAGGAAGTTTATTTGCATCTAAGACTACTCTTGGACTCACAAGAAATTTAAGAAAAAAATTATTTACGAGGGTAGAAAGTTATTCCTTAAATGAGTTTGATAAAATAGGAAGTGCTTCACTTATAACAAGAACAACTAATGATATAACTCAAGTTCAAAATGTTGTTATAATGATGCTTAGAATGCTTATTACTGCTCCAATGATGTGCATAGGTGGTGTAATACTTGCACTAAGGAAAGATAGAGCCCTTAGTATCATTTTCCTTGTTGCAGTGCCAGTTTTGCTGTTAGTTATAGTGCTAATAGGAGGAAGAGTTGTTCCACTATTTAAACTTATGCAGAAGAAAGTTGATAAGATAAACCTTGTACTTCGTGAAGGACTAACAGGTATAAGAGTTATTCGTGCCTTTGATAGGCAGGAAGTTGAAAAAAAGCGTTTTGATGAGGCAAACTCTGACTACACGAATACAGCGATTAAAGCTAATAAGATTATGGCTGGAATAATGCCGCTAATGATGCTTGTTATGAACTTAACTGTAATTTCCATTATATGGTTTGGAGCGAAAAGAATAGATTTAGGAGAAATGAAGGTTGGAGACATGATGGCATTCACCCAATATGCGATGCAAATCATGATGTCCGTTCTTATGGTTGCAGTTATGTTCGTTTTGATACCACGTGCGCAAGCTTCAGCAGTAAGAATTAATGAAGTTCTTGATATGGAACCAGAAATTAATGACCCTAAAAACCCTATAAAACCTTATGAGAATGAAAAAGGATATGTTGAATTTAGAGATGTAAGCTTTAGTTATCCTGGAGCAGAAGAACCAGCTATATCAAATATTTCTTTTAAAGCAAAACCAGGTGAAACAACAGCTATAATAGGAGGAACAGGTTCTGGTAAATCTACTCTTATTAGCCTCATTCCAAGATTTTATGATATAGATAGAGGAAGTATACTTATTGATGATGTGGAAATTAAGGACATGAGTCAAGACGATTTGAGAGCTAAGATTGGATTTGTACCACAAAAGGCAATACTTTTTAGTGGAACAATTGAGTCAAATATAAAGTTTGGAAATGATAATGCCAGCTTGGAAGATATTAAACATGCCGCTGAAGTTGCTCAAGCAAGTGAATTTATATCTGGAATGAAAGATGGATTTAATTCAGAGATATCAGAAGGCGGAAACAATGTATCTGGAGGTCAAAAACAGCGTCTTTCTATTGCAAGAGCCTTAGTTAGAAAACCTGAAATATATATATTTGATGATAGTTTTTCTGCTCTTGATTTTAAAACAGATGCTAAGCTCAGAGCTGCACTTAATAAAGAAACTTCAAATTCAACAGTTATAATAGTAGCTCAAAGAGTAAGTACAGTAATGAATGCAGACAGAATAGTAGTAATTGATGAAGGTAAAGTAGTTGGAATAGGAACTCATAAAGAATTACTTAATAGCTGTGAGATATATCATGAAATAGTATCCTCTCAGCTTAGTGAGGAGGAATTAGCATGAGTGAAGCATCAAATAAAAAAGCAGCCCCTATGAGCCACCATAGAGGACCTGGCGGTGGTCCACCAATGGGAAGACCAGCTGAAAAGGCTAAAGATTTTAAAGGTACTTTAAGAAAACTTATGAAGTATCTAGCACCTTACAAGGTAAGATTTGTAATAGTTATAGCAACTGCAATTTTGAGTGTTATGTTTAGTGTTGTTAGTCCTAAAATTATGGGTAAAGCAACTACAAAACTCGCAGATGGTCTTATTGGTAAGATGGCAACTCAAAAATTAGATACACAAAAAGATAAAATTGCCAAGCAGGCAAAAGAAATAGAAGCTCAAAAGAATAAGCTTAATTCTGCTATTAAGATGAATCCTGCAATGGCAAAAAGCCCTCAAGTAGTACAAGGAAAGATGAAGTTACTTGCGGGAGAAAAGGCAATCAATAATGCAGAAGCAAAAATAAATCAAGCTATAACTAAAATAGTAAATAAGTATGGAAGAAAGATAGACTTTGTATATATAGGAAGAATAATTCTCATTTTAATTGCGTTGTATGCAATAAGTTCTGCATTTAATTTTATACAGTCGTTTGTAATGGCATCTGTGGCTCAAAGGACTGTTTATACAATGAGAAGAGATGTTGACGATAAGCTTAATAGATTACCATTAAAGTATTTCGATTCAAAAACCAATGGTGAGATACTCAGCCGTGTAACTAATGACCTTGATACTGTCGCAACTACGCTTCAGCAAAGTTTAACACAGCTCATATCTTCTATTGTTCAAATTATTGGAGCTATAGTCATGATGCTTACAATAAGCGGATGGTTAACACTTATATGTGTAGTAACATTACCAGTTTCTGTTTTAATAACTATGTTTATTGCTAAAAAGTCTCAAAAATTCTTTGCAGCTCAGCAGAAGGAACTTGGAATGATTAATGGACACGTAGAAGAAATGTTTACTGGGCACAAAATAGTTAAAGCCTTTGGTAAGGAAAAAGATTCTATAGAGGAGTTTAATAAAATTAACGATAGATTGTATGCTTCAGGATGGAAAGCGCAGTTTATGTCTGGTATAATTTTTCCTCTTATGAACTTTGTAAATAACTTAGGATATGTTGCTGTATGTGTAGCTGGAGGAATACTTGTTTCCCATGGATCTATTGCAATAGGTGATGTTCAAGCATTTTTCCAATATAACAGACTTTTTACAATGCCTATAGTCCAAACAGCTAATATAGCTAATATAATTCAGTCAACAATGGCAGCAGCAGAGCGTGTTTTTGAACTTCTAGAAGAAAAGGAAGAAGAACCTGATAAAGAAGATTCAGAAGTTCTTGAAGCAGCTAAAGGAGAAGTTAAATTTGAAAATGTTCATTTTGGATACAAAGAAAACGAGCTTCTTATGAAAAATCTTAATATAAATGTAAAACCAGGTCAGACCATAGCTATTGTAGGACCAACAGGTGCTGGAAAGACTACAATTGTAAACTTATTAATGCGTTTTTATGAGATTAATTCTGGAAAAATTACTGTAGATGGAATTGATACAAGAGAATTTAAAAGAAATGATCTTAGAAAAATGTTTGGTATGGTACTCCAAGATACATGGTTATTCAATGGTACAATAAGAGATAATATTGCATATGGAAGAGATGGTGCTACAGAAGAGGAAATTATAGCAGCTTCAAAAGCAGCTCATGCTGATCACTTTATAAGAACTCTTCCTGAAGGATATAATACAGTGCTCAATGAAGAAGCTTCAAATATTTCACAAGGACAAAAGCAGCTTTTAACAATAGCACGTGCAATACTTGCAGATCCTCAAATATTAATACTTGACGAGGCTACAAGTAGCGTAGATACAAGAACTGAACTTGCTATACAGAAAGCTATGAATAACTTAATGAAAGGCAGAACAAGCTTTGTAATAGCCCATAGATTATCTACAATAAGAGATGCAGATTTAATACTTGTTATGAATCATGGAACTATCATAGAGCAAGGAAACCATCATGAACTTATGGAGCAGAAAGGCTTTTATGAAGATCTTTACAATAGTCAATTTACTGGTTCAACTGTAGAAGAGACAGCATAATAGAGGAATATTGTATGGATTTTAAATAAAATAAAGGCACATATAAATTGGAGTAATTTAAATTTATGTGTGTCTTTATTTTTTTATTGAAAATATTTTGATTAAAAGTGAGTATAGATTTTCGCTCTCAATATTAATAAAACATATTTTTGTTAAATCTATTTTATTTTCTCAAGTACCTTTTTAATTTCAGCAATGTATATAGTGTGATAATCTTTGTCTTTATAAATTTTAGCATCATTTTCTTTAGCATCAAAATCTTCTGGCGACATAGTGTGATGATATAATTTTTTGCATACCATTATCATGCTTGCTTCTTCAAAGGCTGCTGTATCATCAACGAAATAAGGAGTAAGTCCAGCTTCTTTTACCTTGTCAGTATCTCTACCAGAAACGCTTCCACATAAGCCAAGAGCTTTTTTATATTTTTCGTCAAAAAATGCAATTGTAAAAGTATCATTTGTATCAACAAATTTCTTTGTATATCTTTGAGGGCGGATATATACTGTGACAGTATTTACTCCCCAAAAAACTCCGAGACCACCCCAGCTAGCAGTCATTGTATTAAATTTTTCTTTAGTACCTGCTGTTATAAGCATCCATTCATTTCCTATTTTTGTAAAAGGATTAAATTGTAATTCTTTAATTTCCACTTCTTTAAACATGTAAATAGCCTCCTATAAGTTTTATTATAGGTTATAGTACAACAAAGTTATTAAATTTTCAAGCAATAGTTTTAAAACTATGAAACTATTGGAATAAACTTAAGAAAAATTAAAGTATACGATAATGGTATACTTTAATCGATGATTTTGCCTTCAAAGATTATTTTACAAAAGGCTGAAGCCAATACTATAATATATATATCAATATATTGTGGTTTGATATGCATAAGCATGATATATGTACTAGATGTTGTGGAGGAATACTGAAATGAGAAATTTAGTGAAGCTATGTGAAGAAGCATTAAATGCAATAGATGTTAAAAGAGAGATATATACTAAAGAAAAACTTTTAAATTCACTTAAACATATCTTGAGAGAAAACATGAGCAGTAACGATATGATTAATTCAATTATTCAAGTTTGTTTGGAACTTACGACGCCTACTGAACCTAAATGGCTTGATTGTGCCTCAAGATTATACATAATAAAGTTATATGATGAAGTAAGGGAAAATAGAAACATATTAGAAGAAAGAAGCTTGTATGAAAATTTCTATGATTTTATCTTAGAATTAACGGAAAAAGGTTTATACGGAAAGTATATATTAGACAACTATTCAAAGGCTGATGTAGATGAACTTGAAAAATACATAAAAGAGGATAGAGATTTTTTATTTACTTATAGTGGGATAAAACTGCTTTCAAGTAGATATTTAATTCAGGATTTTAATAGAAAAATAATTGAACTCCCGCAGCAGATGTTTATGGGAATAGCAATGCATCTTGCTATTCCAGAAAAAAATGAAAAAAGGGTTTACTTTGCTAAAAGGTTTTATGATGTTTTGAGTTCGCTTAAAGCGACTATGGCAACGCCAACTATGTCAAATGCAAGAAAGCCGTTTTATCAATTGAGCTCTTGCTTTATAGATACAGTACATGACAGCTTAAAGGGAATATATAAATCGCTAGATAACTTTGCTAATGTATCAAAATTTGGTGGGGGAATGGGTGTGTATTTTGGGAAGGTAAGAGCGATGGGTTCTTCTATAAGAGGTTTTAAAGGAGCATCGGCAGGAGTTATTCCATGGGTTAAGCTTTTTAATGATACAGCAGTAGCAGTGGATCAACTTGGAGTTAGAAATGGCAGTGTATCTGTTTGGCTAGATGCCTGGCATAAGGATTTGCCAGAGTTTCTTCAGCTTAGAACAAATAATGGAGATGATAGAAAAAAAGCTCATGATGTTTTCCCTGGAGTATGTTATCCAGATCTTTTCTGGAAGCTTGCAGAAGAAAATATTGATGCTAATTGGTATATGATGTGTCCGCATGAAATAAGTACAGTTAAGGGTTACTGTCTCGAAGACTTTTATGGTGATGAATGGGAAAAAAGATATTTGGAATGTGTAGATGATGATAGAATTGCTAAAAGGGTTATGTCAGTCAAGGATATAGTTAGACTTATAATAAAAAGTGCAGCAGAGACGGGAACTCCATTTGCTTTTTATAGGGATACTGTAAACAAAATGAATCCTAATAAGCATAAAGGAATGATATATTCGTCAAATTTATGTACCGAAATAATGCAAAACATGAGTTCAATGGATATATTGCAGGAAGAAATAACAGATGAGAATGGAGATAAAATTGTAGTTCAAAGGACTAAAGCGGGAGATTTTGTTGTGTGCAATCTTTCGTCTATAGTTCTTGGAAATGTAGATGTTAATGACGATAAAGAACTTGAGTATGTGGTTGAAACTCAAATAAGAGCTATGGATAATGTCATTGACTTAAATTATTATTCAGTTCCTTTTGCAGAGATTACAAATAAAAGGTATAGAGGTATAGGGCTAGGTACCAGCGGATATCATCACATGCTCGCAAACAATAGAATTCCTTGGACTAGTGATGCACATTTTGAATTTACAAATAAAGTTTATGAAAAAATAAATTACTATGCAATAAAGGCATCTATGAATATTGCAAAGGAAAAGGGGGCATACGAACTTTTTAAAGGGTCTGACTGGGATAATGGTGACTACTTTAAGATAAGAGGCTATGAAGCTGCTAAATGGCAGGATTTATACGATGAAATAAAAAGATATGGAATTAGAAATGGTTATCTTATGGCAGTCGCACCTAATGGCTCTACAGCAACTATTGCAGGAACTTCTGAAGGAATTGATCCGGTTATGTCGAGGTTTTGGATGGAAGAGAAGAAAGGAAGTATTACGCCAAAGACTGCACCAAATCTTTGTCAGGATAATTATTGGTTTTATATCTCGGCTTATAATATAAACCAAGAATTATGTGTTAAAGCAAATGCTATAAGACAGAGGCACATAGATCAATCTCAATCTTTTAACCTGTATATAACAACTGATTATACAATGAGACAGCTTATGAATTTATACATTGAGGCATGCAAGCTTGGAATAAAGAGCATTTATTATGTTAGATCTAAATCACTTACAGTTGAGGATTGCGACAGCTGCACAGCATAATTATAGATAAATAAGTTGAAAGATTGAGATGACTAATACTAAGTTTATACTGATAAATTGGAATTTAGCGAGGTGATATTGATTTGGGATATTAGATAAAGCTAATAAATCTAAGACGATAAATCCTAAAAATCTAAGAGAATTTAATAACTCGCATACGCTCAAACAGATT
>NZ_JAJNKE010000005.1 GCF_021043395.1 Clostridium guangxiense | reverse complement strand
TTTATTATACTATAAATTTTGTTTTTGAGGACATAATCAAATGTGGTACACTAAGACATTATCACTTTTCAATCATAGAAGCTTCAAAAAGTATTATAAAAGATCCTTGACAAAAGTAAAAAAAGTAGTATAATATTTTTTGTCAGTAATTTTGTATGCGAGGGTGGCGGAATTGGCAGACGCGCACGTTTGAGGGGCGTGTGGGCAACCGTACGGGTTCAAGTCCCGTCCTTCGCACCAATTTAATATCGTTAAACCGTTGAAAATAATAGGTTTTCAAGGTTTGATAATAATAACACGTTTGATTAATTAAAGTTAATTAGACGTGTTATTATTTTTTGTGTTAGACGTATGTTGCTATTTTCACAATATTTTTAAGAGGAGATAGTAGCATGAAAAAGAAGATTATTTTAAAGAATATCTCAAATCAATCTGAATCAATATACCCACAAATTACTATTGCAGAAGTTCAAAAAGAATTTGAAAATGACTTAAAAGAAAGAGGTTTAAGACCAGCAACATTCTCTTTTTACAATAATGTATTAGAAGCACTTTATCATTTTGTAAGTTATAAAGAACCAATATGCAATATTACTAAGATTACAATAAGCAATTATATTAAATATTGCAGAGATATAAGAAACAATTCGCAAAATACCATTTCTACAAATATAAGAGGATTACGTACATTCCTTTATTTTGCCATGAAAAATAATTATATGCCAGAATTTAATATTACAGTTCCAACTCCAGATTTAACTCCTAAAAAGACATATGAAATAGAAGAAATACAAAAATTATTAGTTAAACCTAATATACATCAATGTAACTTTTCAGATTATGTTGCATATGTAGCAATCAACGTATTTGTATTTACAGGATGCAGATTAAGTACAGCAATAAATATGAAAGTAGCGGATATTGATTTTGAAAATAATCTTGTAATGTATAAGCATACCAAAAATAAAAAAACTCATTGTGTGCCTTTGGCTGAAGAATTAAAGAAAGTATTAAAAAAATATCTTAGTGTATTAAGTGAGCAAAACATAAAAAATGAATATTTGCTTATAAGTTGCTATGGGGAACAATTAACATCAAATAAACTTTATACTTATATATCTAATTACAATAAAAAGCGAGGGGTTAAAATGACCTCTATTCATGCCTTTAGAAGGTTCTATATTAAAAGCTTAGTAATACAAGGTGTTCCAATACCTAAAATACAATTTTTAGTTCAGCATAAAAGTCCAGAATTAATCTCATTATATTCAAAAATATATTCAAAAGACTTAATTGAAGATGTAGAAGAATTTCAAAAGAATATATTGCCTTCTGATTCTGATAAAAAGCATATATCACTTAAAAAGGGGGGCAAAAGATAATGACAATATATGAAAAGTTATTTAATTATTATAAAAAACTACAATCCCAAGAAATGCAATCAGAAATTCAAGGATATAAGCCAATGAAAATAAAAAATACAAAAGTTGCAATAAAAGTAACTTTTAAGGATGGCGATTGGATTCGAGTTTATGAGAACATAGATGGTGGCTCCGTCGAATGGTACTAAAAAACAAAATGAACTGATGTTTTCGCAGAACACCAGTCCATAATTGAATACAGATTTATTAAACCTCTGCTTCAACAAATTTGATAATTCTATTTTACTTCAAAAAAATAGAAAATTCAAGAGGTCTAGTTTCTTATTGCCTTTTTTAGACGATAGGTAAGTTGTCCAAGCACTAGAGCAACGTTAAAATTTCTAGTAGGTTACATAAAGCCGATGCTATAAAATTTATGGGGACATATTATTTTACTGTTATTTTTTATAATAAATGTTCCTTAATCGGGTTCAGATGACCGTTTATGCTAAATTATCTGGGGTGGTACATTCGGATTAAATTCGGCATTAATGTAGCTTATAAGGCACTCTATGGGCGAATAGTAGAGTAAAAACATTAATACAATAACAGTACATAACGAGAGGGAAACTTCAACACATACCAAACATTATGTTAGTTTGCTCGTGATTTTTAGGGCAAACTGCGTTCTCACTTCAAGGTTGCTTAACATTCCCAAACATTATTCTTGTTAAATCAAAAATCAAGTGTAATTTATATGTATATTTTTATTTTAATTTTTAAATTTTAGATGTATAATTTATTCATATAAAATTAACAAATTATATACATATATTTTGGATTGGGGCGATAATATGCTGAAAAAAATATTAAAAGTAACATTGGTATTAATTGGTATAGTAATATTAGTTTTTGGATGTATTTATTTTAATCAAGTTAATAAAGCAAAAGTAAAAATAGATGCTATGATTTCTGATGCTGATAAAATGGCAAATGAAAATGATTATTATGGAGCAATTGATAAATTGAAAGAAATTCCACAGAAGTTTAATATAAATTATGTAGGATTAGGATCAATAAAAGATGATGTTAATGATAAAATTAAGGATTATACTGAAAAGGAAAGTAATGATACAAGCGGTGAAAATCTTGAAAGAGCAATAGACCATGGCAAAAAAAGTATAGTAAAAAATTTAGTAGAAAAAGGAGTGGATATTAATAGCAAAGTTGACGGAGATTCAGTTTTTAATTACGCTGTGAAAAACAATTGTGGAATTGATGTTATAAAATTAATGATAGAAAAAGGTGCAATTGTTGGATATGATATAGTAGATGAATCAAAAGACAATACTGTTAATAAAGTTTTAAGGGATACATATGATAAACAAGAGGAAGCCAAAAGACAAGCTAAAGAAAAGGCAGATAAAGCTGAAGAAGAAAGGCTAGATTCATTTAAAGATAAATATCCTGAAATTGGAATGACATATGCGGAAGTTGAACATAGTATGATTGGAAAACCAAATCATATTAATACGACAACAACTGCAAATGGAAAAGAAGAACAATGGGTATATGGTTATAGTACATACATATACTTTAAAAATGGTATTGTTACTGCAATACAAAATTAAATATAAAAAAATTATTAAAGGACACTTGGTTGGTGTCCTTATTATTTATGTTTCAGAAAGAACCAAAATGCAGTTAAAATTAAAGCTATCATTTAATAATATAATAAAAATGTATTTTTTTACCAATTATATGCTATAATAAAATCATAATAGTTATTACTTATGGGGGGATAATGGTTATGATTGAAAAATATCTAATTTCTACATGTTTGTTTATAATTGATGAATTTAATACCAGATTACAAGAAAAAACAATAGAAGAGAAAAGATATATGGCTAATGAAGAATTTAGTGAAGCAGATTTAGTAGTAAGATTAGGATATCCATTTAAAAATATGGCGAATTTTAACATGCAAGGAAAAGGACACGATATTGTTGTTAAGCAAAAGGGCTTTAAAATAGAAGTGAAATACTTAAGGAATTTTAATAGTTATAGTCAAAGCAGTAAAGCAAGAAATAAAACTTATAAATCTAATAAAACTATTTGGTATGATTCCTTTCAAAAAGATTTTGATTGGTTATGCACAGAAATAAAAAATGGAGAAAAAGGTAATGTAGCATTTGTAATTGGATGGTTTAATGTAGTGGATTCATTCTCAAAAATATTGCAATTAGGTCAAGGAAAAGGTTGCTGTCCTAAAGTAAACGTAACAAGATGTAATTTATTTCCTTTTATTAAGTATAATACAAAAACAATGTTAACAAAAGATATAGAATATAGATATTATAGAAATCTGAAAGAATATACTGTAGATATAGCAGATATAGATGATGATATTAATTGTATGTTTATAGGTAATAAAAATGATGTATTTCATTTTGCTATATATTATTGAAATAAAGAGATTTAAAGAGTTTTATATCTGAATATTTAAATTACAAAAAAGGCTATTGTATTAAATGTGGTAAAAAAATAGAGCAAACTAATAATAAAAAGAAATATTGTAATGAATGCGGAAAAGAAATTGACAAAGAAAAAGCAAGAGAAAGAATGAAAAAAATACGAAAATTTAGGAAAATAGAAAAACTGTAAAGCTAGGTATATCAACGGTTTCGGGAGTTTTTCTTGAAAATTTGCATATTTCCTAATATGAGGAGTAAATAAGTAAATAAAATAAGCTTTTTATTAGAGGTGGAAATTCCCCTTGAGTAAAATTTTTGAGATATAACAAAACGGGATTTCCACAGATGTGTGTCTAGTGTCTCACGTGTGGGCAACGGTATCATATACTTGCTTTTTAATCAATATATTTTTATTAGATATACAATTATTCACAAAACACATTATAGTTCAATTAAAACGAAAGTATAGCAAAAAACTACCTATAAATCGCATGGTTGAGCCATTTACAAGAACGTTTCCACACCATGTGCCAACCATTGTATATCAAGGCTTTAGGAGATATTAGATTTATTTGCTTAAGTAATAATATTTTGCAATCCACTTTTAAGGGGGAGCGACTTCATGGCAGGGGGATGTAATTAACGTTCCCTTCAAAGTGAATGCAAAGTTGAGCGTCGTCACCGAATACGATGCTTGAATATATTCGTGGTCGGTGAGATACCTTTTTTTCGTATCGGATATTTGACATTTATCGTCGTTAATTGAATTTAGAGATACCATTCAAAGTTAGTAATATCAATGCCTTATCAAATTTATCTTCTTAGGAACTATGGATAGAAAAAATAAGAGAAAAATACAATTCTCGACTAATGTAAAAATCGCTATAACCTAGATATACCAATGGCTAAGAGAGTATTTTGATAAAAAAATTCTATTCTGTAATATGTATAGAGAATAAGTAAATAAAAATTACAATTTAGGAAAATAGAAAACCTTATATAAGTTAGATATATCAACGTGTAAGAAGGCATTTTTATAAAAAATTTCCGTTTTGTAATATGTATAGAGAATAGAAATAAAAAGTAAAAAAGTTTGAAATGTAAAAACCTTTATAAGCTAGTAATACCAATGGATTCAAAAAATAGCCAAGTGACGTTATATGATAGTGTAAAAAGTGAACTTTTTTGAAAAAATTATAGCCTTAAAATGCAATAAAAACAAGGAAAATATGAAATGTGCTAATTGACATATAAGGGGAGACAAAAAAATTGAAAAATTGGATTAGTTAAGGACAACGTTCCATAAGCAAACTAATCTTCACAAAAGGATTCAGTTATGGACTGATTAGCCCAAAAGGTAATTTTATAAAATGTCACGAAATAGAAAATCTTCAAACTATCGTATACCAACGGATTTGAGAGTTTTTCTTAAAAATTTGTATATTTCCTAATATGAGTGATAGAGAGAAAATGTTATAAAATAGAAAAACTCTACAGACTATATATATCAAGGTTTACAGAATACATTATTACTTTAACACACTAAAGAATAACTGGTATATAAAGCTTTGCAGGTTTTTACTCATAAGTCTTTAAGGGAAAGAAATAATAAAATTAAAAAGCGAGAAAATAGAAAAACACTGTAGACTACATATATCAAGGGTTTGTGAAATTGTGCGATTTTCCGTTATATAGAAAAGAGCAAGAAAATCGTAAATGTTGCAAATAGAAAAATCGTTAAAACCATTGATATATCTATGTTTCAAAGGTGTAGTTAAAATTTTCTTTAAGGGAATGGAAAAGAAATTTTGATAAAAGTAGAAAAATAGAATAATCTCTGTAACTTAGATATACCAATGGTTAAGAGGATATTCTAATAAAAAATTCTTATTCTGTAATATGTATAGAGAATAAGTAAATAAAATAATCAACGTGAACTTTTTTGAAAATTCTAACACCCTAAAATATAAGTAAAATAAGGACAAAATGCAAAAAAGAAAAACAATTAGAATGGCAAAGAAAAAGTATGAAAAATCTAAGAAATATTAATATGTGAAGTTTTAGAAAAATCGCTATAATCGTTGATATATCTATATTTGAAGGGTATGATTAAAATTCTCTTTAAGGGAAGGAAGAATATAACCAATAAATAAAATATGTTACTTTTTATCATAGTAGCTATAAGCTATATGTATCAACGGTTTACGGATTTATGCGGATTTCCGTTATATGAAGTAAATAAGTAAATATTAATAAACGATTTGAGGCACTATAATTAAAAATGGTGTTTGAAATGGGTTATTAATACCCAGAAAGTTGTAATGTTATTCATTTCAAGGTAAGTTTTCGCCATTTTGTAGCAGGTTCAAACCCTGTCGCCTCCAAGCAAATGTATAAATGGCTGTGCTATGGGAATTAATACATAGCAATTATTTTTGCAGGTTGGAAAACTGTTTTTAGTTTCTTTATATATATTTCATAGTCCTTATATTTTTATAGGGACTTTTTGTTATGTTTACAATTAAAAATTTATATATATTTTTTTATATGCAACATTTGTTGGTGTAAATTTATAGAAATTAATAGAGGAGAAAGGAAAATGAATGATGATGAAATAAGAGAACAAGTAATTAATTATGTTGAAAGCAGAGGTATTAAATATACATATATAGCAACAAAAATTTGTGTACATAAGAGTACACTGAGCCATTTCATGAAAAATGATAGAAAAGTAGCAGACAAAGTTAGTAAGAACTTACAAGAGTTTTTACTTAATAATAAATAAAATTTTTATAAGGGTCTTTTATTGTAACTATTTATATAGGGACAATATAGGAAACTTGAAAGGAGAAATGAATTAATATGGCAGATGAAACAAAAACAACTGAAACACAAGAAACTAAACAAGAGGATACAAAGGTAAATGAGGTAAAAACTTATACAGAAGAGGAAGTAACACAATTACTTAATGCAAAAGTGCAAAGTGAAACTGACAAAGTAAGAACAGAATACAGTAAAAAATTAAAGACAGCAGAGGATGAACTAAATAAGTACAAGCCAAAAGAGAAAAGTGATGGTGAAATTGAACTTGAAAACAGGTTGAAAGTGCTTGAGGATAAAGAAAAAGAAGTATCTAAGAAAGAAAAATTATTGAATATTGAAAATGAACTTAAAGAGCAGGGTTTGCCTTCTGGACTGGGAAAATATCTTACAGGAGCAGAGGATGTAAAAACTGAAATAAGCAGTTTAAAGGAGATATTTAATAATACAATAAAAAACAATGCAATAGATAATTCGTATAAACCAACACAGCATAATTCACAGAAGGATTCTATTACAAAGGAACAATTCTTAAAAATGAGTTATACGGATAGAGTTAATTTATTTAAAAGTAATAAAGATTTATATAACAGATTAAGTAAATAGGAGGAGAAGATTATGAATGATTTGTCTAATCAAAACTATCCTAAGTGTACGCTATGTATATCAAGAGATCAATTTCTTGATAACCCTGAGATAGTAATAGAATCAATAAAAGAACAATTAAAAAAAGATAATAATATCAGAAGAATGAATTTTCTAATTTATATGTCTGATAATTAAAACTTAATAAAAATGTGTGTAATTAACAACTGGTCTGCAATTGTATAGGTCAGTTGTTTTTTTATATAAAAAAATAATTAAAAAACGAAAGGATGATGTTTATTATGGCATTTACAGGAAGTATGAGAGCAGATATGTTAATCCCCGAGGTGTATACACCATTTATAGAACAGGCAATTTTAACTAATAGTGTTATGCTAGGTTTTGCTGATGTTAATAATGATTTA
Organism: Clostridium guangxiense; assembly: GCF_021043395.1. Lineage (GTDB taxonomy): Bacteria > Bacillota > Clostridia > Clostridiales > Clostridiaceae > Clostridium_S > Clostridium_S guangxiense. Next base: position 145,910 of record NZ_JAJNKE010000005.1, on the reverse strand, counting down.
GAAGGACAAGCAGGTGATAGTTTAACTATACCAAAATGGAGTTTAGGAAGTTCAGCAGTTATTTTAAATGAAGGAGATTCAATTCCTTATGATAAATTAACACATACAACTCAAAAAATTGAACTACAACAGTTTGCGAAAGGTTATCAGATAACAGATAGAGCATTACTTGCAAGTTATGGTGACCCAGTAGGTGAAATGTCTAAACAAATAGGACAATTAATTGCAGAAAAATTAGATGATACAGTCGTAAGTGTAGCAGGTACTACACCACTTGTTTCAAATTGTGCAAGTGCAACAACTATAACAGCAGCAGAAGTAGATACTGCATTAAATCTATACGGAGACAAGCAAAATATAACTGATTTTGAAGGCATAGTTATTAGTCCAAAATTGAAATCTGCATTTATTAATATGCCTGAATTTGTAAATAGTACAAATACTACAGTTACAAAAGATAATGGAATTATAAAGCAGAATATAATTGGAGATTTTAGAGGAATCAATGTCGTTTTATCTTCTAAAGGTACATGGGATGCAACAAATAGTCAATGTGTCACTTATATAATTAAGAAAGGTTCTTTATTAGTTCCATATAAGAGACAACTTAACACAGAGCAAGCAAGGGACATTGATACAAAATCAACTAAAATCAATGCAGATTTAATTGCAGGTGTTGGCTTAGTTAATGATGCAGGTATAGTTATGATAAAAAATAAATAGTTTTTATGGAGTAGGTAGGTAAAACTATCTATTCCTTTTTTTTAATTAACTTTTAAACAAAGAATGGAGGAAACTTAATGTTATCAGGTAGACAGATAAAAACAGTTTTAATAATGAAAGATATTAGACAACAAGAAATTGCAAATTATTTGGGAGTTTCAAAAAATTATATATCTATGATTATGAATGAAAAAGAAATTATACCTTCAGTAAACTATGAAAAAATTATAAAATATATAAATTTAACTGAAGGCGAAAGAAAAAAGGTACAAGAACTATTTAAAGAAGAATCTAAAGAGGAAGTTAAGAAAAGAGCAACTAAAAAATAGCCATTATGAGCGTTATTTAACGTCTAAATTGGAGTAATGTAATTACACTAATCAGCGTTTAAAATGCGTTCTAGGGGCAAATGATGCTTATACAGTTTTACATATAAAGAAATATAATACATAAACAAAATTTTGAAAGGTAGGTGTAAAAATGTTAATAATTAACATTGTAACTTAGAATAGTACGGGAAGGTGAGGCGATGGAAACAGAAAAAATATATAAACGTTTTTTACAATAATAAATTATAAACATAAAAAATTATGAATAAAGAAATTAAAAAGAATTTTCCAGCATGGGTTGATAATGATAAGAAATATTATATGTGTTTAACAGACGATATAGATAGTTTATTTTCATGTATTTTATTACAGCAGATAAAAGGATATGAACTATCTCATTTTTATAGTTTTAGTAAGTTGTATAGAGCAGATAATTATAAAAATGGCTTAAAATTATGTGGAATTGATATGGATTTAAATGTTGGCAGGTGTTGGGGAAATCATACTACATTAAATAAAAATGAAAATAGTGCCAATATAAATGTAATTAAAGGTATAAATCAAAATACATATTATAGCAAATATGCAGGTTCTACAGCACTAGAGATAATAAGTTACTATGATTATGATATATCTAATTTAACAGAAGAGGCATTAATGGTCTTACTTGCGATTGATGGAATGTATATACCATTCTTTCCTTGGAAGATTGATTTTAGTGGAACACAAAGAAGATATCTAAAAGACATGGAATTAGATATAATCATAGATGTTGCAGAAAGGCATACAAAGCAAGAATTTATCAATATAATAGAAAAATATAAATTAAATAAAAAGATATTCATGAATGAAGATGGTGAGTTAAAAACTTCCATAGACCTTAACGGACTAAGTAAGTTATTTAACTTGCCTTTTTGTTTACCTAAAAATAAATATAATCAAACAAATACATATACAGATAAAGGATTACCATTATATCAATTTAGCAGATTTAAAGCAGATTTAGAAGCAAATAATGATGAAATTTTCACACAAGCATTAACAAATAAAAATTATATAAAATTTAGTTATTAAAAGTTTATAGGGGTGCAGTAATAGCACCTCTAAATTATTTTAAATCTCAAGCTTTAGCCAATTTTGGATAGTGCAAAATTGCATGGAATAAAAATGTGCTGTCAATTGGGTTGTATCATCTTGACACAGCTATTATGAAAGGAAGTAATTAAGAATGGAAAAGAAATTTTATGAAACAGATTCAATATATATTGCTAATACACTAAGTTTTTTAGGATTTAGGTACTATAAATTTAAAAATTTTAAAGGGAAAATGGCGTATAGTTTTGTAAATACAAAAGAATTACAATTAGCAGTAGAAAAAGTTTTTGATTTAAAAAATGAATTTAGAAAAATATTAAATGTGTAGGAGGTTAAATTATTATGAACTTAGAGAATTTAGAATTAAACAAAAAATACAAAAATTATAAGGAACTATGTGAAGTATTAGATGAACCAATTAAAGGTGGCAAATCTAAGCAATTGCAATTACAAGATTGGGAAAGGTATTTTAAATATACAAAACAGGGTAATGGATTTATTGTTACAGAGATCTATGCAGAGCCAAAAGAAAAAATTGATAATAGGGGCAAATCTAAAGGTAGCCATGGGAACAATAATAAATATGCACAATATACAGATAAATTAATAGAAAACTTTCTATATAATAAGCAGGAATTGCATCATGAATATATTGTATACATAACAAATTCATGTTTGGCACAGATGATAAAGATGGTCAACTTTAATTATCGAGTTTGTGAATGTAATAGAAATAAATTTCACAAATTTCTATATACTACATATCAACATAATAATTGGCTTGCTGAAAATGACCTATTCTATTGTATGCATAACAAAATAAAGCCAGCATTACTAGGTGCTTTAAACAGGCTACAGAATGCTGATAAATTAAAGTATACATTAACATATCTAGTAGCCAAAGATGGTGACATTGAGCCAATGAATGATATAGATATAGATTTTGTAAAAGAGACAGAAGAAGATGTATTGCAAGAAATGGGAATAAAGAAACAACAACTAATTAATAACATACCCCTAAGAATGGAGTATTATAAAAAAATTAATGATAGGGTTATGGAGTATTTTGATATAAATGAAATTGATATAGATGGATTTTGGCAAGGGTATAAGATTGTTGTTAAGAATGTGCAAGAGCAAAAGAATGTTAAGAAACTTGAGAAGGAATTTAATAATATCTTTTCTAAAGAAGTTGTTGATTATTTTTCAGTAGAAAGGACAAAAGAGAGAGTCAAGAAAAAACAAGAAAGACATAAGATTTTGGGATGCAATAAGTACGATAACGATAGAATTACTAGCTTAATATACCATAAAACAATAGAGAATTGTGTACGTGTAGTATTGGATTATAAAGCACTTAATATTGTTAATAAAATTGAAGGTATGGAAGACCCAAAGAAGCAATTACAAGAAGCAGATTATTGGGCAAAAGAATTAGGATTAACACCCAATAGTCAAGAAAATAATGTGCCATTCTAGTAGAAAAAAAGTTGTCACTTTTCAAACTGCTATATATTATATAACAAATATAAATACGTATATTATGTATTTTAAAAAGTGACAACTTTCTGAACTAGGTATACATGGGGGAAAGGCGGGCAAAAACCATGCCCACCCTAACATTTCCCCCAAACCCCCTTTGTATGTGTGAATTATTACAGATAAAAAAATAGATCATCATTCCCTTTAGGGTTTAAGGGGCAAAGGTGAATTGTTTCTGTGTAGTGACGTAGGAACGAAACATAAACAAGAGGGACGCCCCTTATATATAACTATTATAATGAACAATTATAAATCTAATATGCGGTATTCAGTCAGTTGAACGCATAAAAATTAACTATTATGAAAGAAGGAATAATTTATGTTAAAAAAAATAATTAATAAAATTTTCAATAGAAATAAGAAGGATGTTAAATACAAATATTATAAGCCAAACGAGGAACAGAGGGCATATGCAAAAAAAATATATGAAGAAACGGGAGAGAGAGTTGTATTATAAATAATTTTGAATAGGAGGGGCAACTAATATATGAAAACTAAAACAACAAAGGGAACAATAATGCAAAAATTAGATGTTAATTCAAATAAAATATATCCTTTTGTGAAATGGTACGTAGACACAAGTGCAAAGGACAGAACTAAAGAAAATTTTGATAAGAGTTGTAAAAATAGTTGTGGATGTGAATTTGAAAATGCTATGGAAAATTGGCTAATTAGGGAAGATGTTCAAGAAGCAATACGTACATACATGAAGCAAAAGAGGTTTGTTAAAATCTGTGATGTATATGATGCTATGTATATAAAAGCAATTGAAAAAGGAGATACCAATGCTGCGAAATGGGTAGTTGATTTCTCTAAGAGTGAATTCTTTGAAGATAAACAAAATGAAATGAACGATTATCTTACAGGTATAGATATTCCTGCATTAAAGAAAAGTGGTGGTGAATAATGGCTTTAAGTATTGAAAATGTTAAAAAATTAAAATGGTTATGGGAAGATGCACATGAGGTTGAATGGATAGGTGCTTTTATTAAGATAGTAAATAAAGATACTAAAACAGTACCTTTCGTACTTACAGCAGAGCAGAAAGAATTTGTTGAAGGATTAGAAAAATTTAATATAGTTTTAAAGAGTAGACAGCTAGGTTTGTCAGTTTGCACAGTTGGACTAGCAATAAGGCAATGTATTGTATATCCTAATAGTGCGTGTTTACTGGTATCACATGACCAAAAATCATGTAATGCAATATTTGATAAATTAAAACAGCAATTTAATAGTTTGCCTACATGGCTTAAACCTAAGACAGTTGCCAATAATAGACAAGAAATAAAGATGACTAATGGCAGTAAAATTACTTGTACTTGTGCAGGAAATAAAGACGTTGCTCGTGGGGATACATTACATTTAGTACATTTAAGTGAGTTTGCTTTTTGGAAGATGCCTAAAAAACAGTTAAATTCTATTACACAAGCACTTGCACCAACAGGAAAATTAATTATCGAATCCACTGCAAACGGACTCAACTATTTTCACGATTTATATTTTCAAGCAAAAAATAATGAAAATAACTATAAAAGTTTCTTCTTTAATTGGATCAATGGAAGTACACTTTTCAAAAAAGATTATAAGAATGCAGTCGAATTATATAAATCAAGAAATAATAATAAATTACTTACAGAAAATGAACTTGATGAAGAGGAACGAGAATTATCAAAAATGGGTGCTACTATAGAGCAATTAATGTGGCGTAGAGGTAAAGTTGCAAGTAGTGGACTAGATATGTTTCATCAAGAATATCCTTCAACAGCAGTAGAAGCATTTATAAGTACAGGGGGTAATATATTTGATAATAAACGAATTGATGCAGTAGAACGTGCAATAATTAATAATAAAACTACATATATAAAGAAAGAAAATATTATAGATTTGCCTATGATTTTAAGGAATCATTATGGCAGGTCTTTTTTTATATATAAAATCGCTAAGAGTGGCGAAAGGTACTTTTTAGGTTGTGATTTGAGTGAGGGGGTTTCACAAGATTATTCTGTTGTAGAAGTTTTCGACAAAAATGGCGAACAAGTAGCAGAGTTTTATAATAATAAATTAAAGCCTTTTCAAATGGCTGAAATAATAGATGAACTGGGCAGATATTATAATAAAGGTCTTATTACAGTGGAAAAAGCTTCAGGAGGACATAGTGCAATTGAAAAATTAAGATATGAATATAAGTATATGAATATGACTAAATATCAATCCTATGATGAATTAAACAGAGCAGTTTGGAATGTTGGATTTGACACTAATAATAAAAGTAAATCACTAATTATAAATGATTTTGTTGAATTGTTTGCTAAAGGACAATTAAAAATTAATTCAAGAAGGTTGCTACAGGAAATGAAGGTATTTGAAATTAATGATAATGGAAGTATGGGAGCAATAAGTGGTTCACATGATGATAGTGTAATGGCTACTGCATTTGCGATAGTAAGTATGAAGAATAGATTTTATTATAAATTTTAACGTCCTAAGTTTAACTTAGGATGTGTTATATAAAGGAGATGAAGTTGCATGGAAAATAAGGATATAATAGAAAAATTAAATAATCATGAGCAAAGGATAACAGCAAGTGAGAAAGATATAAATAATATTAAGGTTGATACAGCAACACAGCAAGTAACAATTAAAAATCTTAATGCAAGTATGGAAAAGTTGAATAACACAATAGAAAAATTAAGTGAAAAGCTAGAAAATTTTATGCTAGGTAATGAAAATAAAGGTACTGATAATTGGAAATATGTTATTAGTGTAATATTAATTCCAGTTATTTTATTTCTTTTGACAAAAATAAAATAGGAGGGGCGGTAATATGCAAACTTTAGAAAATTATATTTCAGATAGATATAATAATAATGTTAATTGGTTTGAAGATGAAGTTGAACAGAGCAATCATATAGTAAGAATTAGTAATGTAATAAATAATAAAGAATATCTATTAGGGCATCATAAGATATTAGAAAGAGAAGATGCAGAATGGAAAGGACAAGAATACATAACTAAAAAGTTAATTTTAAATCAAGCAAAAACAATACTAAACTTTCATAGCACATATTTATTGGGAAAACCTTTATCACTTACTGGAAGCGAGGGGAAAGTTAAGGAATATCAAAACGTATATAGGAGAGGCAATTATAATAATATAGATTTTAAATTACTTGATAATGTAATTAAGTATGCGGATTCATATGAATATGTTTATATTGATAATAATAAGAACGTATGCAGTAAAATAATTAAAAGTGAAGATGGATACCCTATCTATAGCGAAGATACAGGCGACTACATTGGCTTTATAGAGTATTATACAATGCAGAGCAATAGTGTTAGTTATTATAATGTATATTATGCTGATAGGGTTGAACAATGGAATAATCAAGGCGGAGATTTACGTTTAATTAGTACAAGCAATAATATAAGTGGATTACCTATTCATTACAGTAACAATGAAAGTGAATATGATAATTTTGGTAGAAGTATATTAGAGGATTTAAAACCTTTGTTCGATGAATTTGAGGATATATTTTCAAAAATGTCTGATAGTATATACACGTTATCACTTAATCCCATGCCAGTAACAACAGGTCAGAAAATAGAAGGAAGTATTCCAGCAGATGCGTGTGGATATTCAATTAATTTGGATACAGGTTCATTTGATTATAAAAATGCTGTAATTGACAGCAATACAGTTAAATTATATTTGGATAAGTTACAGCAACAATTAAATTCAATAGCACATATGCCTTCGATTGCATTGGGCAATAGTAACGTTGCTAATGTTAGTGAAGTTAGTTTAAAGTTATTGTATCAATTGGCTGATGTTGAAGCAATGTTAAATGAAAAATGGATGAGGAGAGGATTACAACAGAGATTTCTTTATTTTGATAAGTTGTTAGGATTATTGGGTATTACATTCAATAATAATGATTATGTAGATGTAGAATTTAATTATAGTAGACCAGTTAATGGACAAGATTTATTAAATGAGATACAGACACAGTTTAATATGGGGGCTATAAGCAAACAGAGCATTATAGAGAAGTCACCATTGACTACAGATGTATCTACAGAAATGGAAAGATTAAAAGAAGAAAATAATTCAGATAATTCTACGGGAAATAATACAGATAATAATGATAATGAGAAGTCGCAAAACACGACATCTAATGTACAAGATAATGAAGTTAAAAATGAGGGAAAATAGTAATAAATTATTAACAATTATAAATATTAAATTTATGGGTAACTAAAGTTGAAGTGAGTTTCAAGTTTTTAATTAAAAATTTTTGCCCTGTTACCCTTGAGAAATTTTAAAAAATTTTTTTGAAGTTGAAATTTTTTAAAAAAATCGCCCCTTATATGGAAATTTTTTGAAATATGATAAATATGAAATGAGTTTCATGTTTGCATTTGAAAAGTTTCCACACTTATGTGGAATGTATATCATATATAAAATCCTTCTTGTTTATTCTTAAATAGTTATGTATAGAGTTTTTCTATTCTTAATTAACTATTTTGAGTATAAATTCATAACTTTTTTATCAAAACTCTATACATAACATAAGATTATGTTGCAAAGTTATGTATAGAGTAGTATAATAAAGATAGTGAAAGAAGGGGCTATATATGAATATGGTGGATAAATTTGTTGATGAGTTAAAAAGAGAAGGCAAAAGTAATAATACAATAAGTGCATATAAAACAGATATCAACCAATTTTTAAAATGGCTATATGATACAGTAGGAGCAGATACAACTACAATAACTGAAATAGATGTAAAGCAATATGTACAATATTTAAACATTAATAAGAAGCAAAGCACCAATACAATTAATAGAAAAGTTAAATCAATAGTTCAGTATGTGAAATATCTTAACAATACAGATATCAGTAATATAATGATAGATACAAAAGATGTTAAACAAAAGAGTGTTGATAATACAGAAGTAAAAGTAATAGATAAACATGATTTATTTAAATTAAAACGTACAATATATGCATCCAATAATAAGCGTGATATATGCATATACGAAATACTGATTAATACAGGTGTAAGATGTTCAGAACTAATTAATATTGAACTTGATGACATATGTTTAACGGAGAGGAACGGAAGTAACAATTATTCTTACATTAATATAAGGAACGGCAAAGGCAATAAGAATAGGAGAATTAATCTTAATAGTGCAGTAGTAAAGGCAATTAAAGATTATTTAGAAGTAAGACCAGTTACAAAAGATAATAAATTATTGCAAGGGCAAAGAGGAGCATTAACAAGAATAGCAATTAATAAAATGCTGAATAGTTATTGCAGAGATGCAAAAATTAATACAGTAACACCTCATGAATTCAGACATACTTGCTTTAGTACAATGGTTAAAAATGGTGTAGATATTAAGACCATTGCTGGAATTGCAGGTCATTCTTCAACCGATATTACTTATAAATACTATGTAAATTCTAGTTCAGAGGATAAGCAAAATGCAGTAGATATATTAAATAAGATATTTTAAAATCAATTCTAGTGAAATTTAGGAAAGTAGAATTTAATAATGGTATAAAAATTCTAAAGGGAATAAGATATTATTCTCTATTTTTTTGTAGAAATTTAATTTTTTTAATGTAATTGCCCCTTTTCTCGAGGTCGACCTATAGTAAGTGTATTTTTTACCCACAGAAAAAAATTAGTTAATTGTAAATTGTTGATAAATATAGAAGGGGTTATAGTTATTTTGTAGAATAATTAATATACAACATAATAAGGAAGGTATAGAGATATGGATAAAATTTTTTTGATTACTATAGGTTTGCTATTCATTCTAATGATTGTCATTGTCTTAAAGCCTAAGGATAATTTTAACAAAGATAGTAACGATAATACTGACAAGGTTAATAAGGATAAAGTTACTCCTATAGCAATTGGATGTACTTACATTGGTGGTTGTCCTAAGATACTAGATTCACATATAGAAGGTATTGTTATAAAAAGAAATAGTCATAATTTAATTTTGCATGATGTTTTTAAAGGAGATATATTATTAGTACCAATTAATAGTATAAAAAGTATCACTGTACAATCTAAAGAACAAATATCTCAAAGGGTTACAATTAGTAGGTTGATTGCATTAGGAGTTTTTGCATTTGGAGTACCTAAAAAAGAAAAGAATATAACTAAATATATAGTTATAAATTATATAAATGATAAAAATGAGAATGAAGATATAGTAATAGAACATAAAAATGTACCAATAGTTGCAGAGAGGTTGCATAAAATAATACCTGAATTAAATTAAAAAAAGATGTATATAAGGAGGTTTTTATTTTTATTATGAAAAAATCAAGTGGCTGTATAGAAACTTATACATATAAAGGGTTTGTTTTTGAAATTACTTATAATAAGAGTAGCGGGAATTATTATGCAAAGAATCCTGATTTTACACTTACATATAGTGATGATTTAGAAGATTTAAGAAATGTAAAAATACCAACAGTTGTATATCAAAATACAGAATTTAAGTTGGTAGGAGGTAAACGTAGTATGATTAATGAAGATATTGATTTATTACGTAAAGAAATTGAGCAATGGAGGCATCTTACTATAGGAAAAATAAAAAGATTAGGATATTTTTATAGTGATGCAATTAGTATATTAGAATTATATAAACCAAACACTGTTTGTGATGTATTAAATAAAAATTATAATTTAGGTGTAACTTTTATTGCATTAGGAAAAAAATACATGATTTTTTGTACTGAAAATTTTGATACCAACAGTAACTCTGAGGTAATTAAATTACAAAATATGTTTAATAATCATTTTGGTACTAATGGAGAGTTTCCTAGGAAATAAAGGAATATTAGATATTATATATAGTAAATTTATTTATAAGGTGTCGCAATAATGACATCTTTTTTTTGTGTTTAAAATTAATGAAAGGAAGATTGATAATATGACAGTATTAGATCGTTTAAAAATAGAGTTAAATAACAAAGATTATTTTGAAGATTCTACATATACAATGTACTTATCAGAGAATAACTTAACTGCAACTGATAATTATGATAAATCTACAATGCAGAGGGATTTACTGTTGTCCGTTGTGGATATTTTGGAAGCAATTGCTAATGATGTTGACTTAATGCGAAAAGTAAGTGATGATACAACTGGATTAAGTACAAGTGAAGCATATAAACTTTTACAGAGTAGAATACAAGATATAAAAAGCAGGATAGCAACATTACCTTCTACAGATACGACAGAGGAATATTCTAATATAAGTTTATTGTTTACAAAAGGTAGGCGATAATATGAATACTCAACTTAATCAATTTAATGCTTTGATTAAAAGAAGTGGTAAAAGTTGCATATTAAATAATTCTACTAATATAAAAGGTGTATTTAAGGAGATAGATGATAAGGAAAAAGAGATTGATACCAAATATTTTTATACTACAAAAGATCTAAAGCAAGGAGATATGATTACTTATAATAATGTTACATATATTGTTATTACATTAAATCAGAACATAAATAATGTATATTGTATTTATGTTGTAAGGGAATGCCCGTTTGTCCTAAAATATTGGTGTGGTGATACTTTAAAGCAAACTCCTATATTTGTAGATACAAAGGTGCTTGATACTACAACTACAACATATATGCAATTGCTTGACGGACAAGTATATATAACTGTACAGAGCAATACAAGTACAAATGTTATAGCATTAAATGATAGGCTAATTAAGTTTGGTTATGCTTGGAAAATAACTTCAATAGATAGAACTGTTGCAGGGGTATTAAAATTGAATTGTAAGGTAGATGTTTTTATTACTGGTGATGATACAGTAAATGAAATACCACAACATACAGCAACTACACATACATATGTTGTAAGTGTAAATCCTTCAAGTATTAGCAGTTTAGAGGTAGGAAGTACACAACAATTAACAGCAAATGTAACACAAGATGGAAATACTTTAAGCAATGCAATATTTACATATATAAGTAGTGATACTACTATTGCAACAGTAAATGCTACCGGGCTTGTAACAGGCATAAAGGCAGGAAATTCAACAATAACAGTAACTTATACAGATACAAATAATACAGCACATACAGCAACAGTATCTTGTAATATAATATCAAAGTCAGCAACTACAAAAACTTTAGATATAATTCAAGGAAATAAAGCATTAAATGTTAATAAAACGGGAACTTATACTATTGATTATACTGATGGAACAGCACCGAACGGAACATGGACAATTAGTGATATAAGTAAAGCCAGTATAGTTAGTCAAACAAATACAAGCGTTATTTTAAAAGGTGTTTCAACAGGACAAACAGTATTAATATATACAGATGGTGATGGTGTATCTGTTAAAAAGAAAACTATTAATGTACAAATTGGTTGGTAGTGTCTAAATCTTTATGTTATATGAATTTTTTTATTTAAGTATTGCATTGAATATATTTCAATGTTATAATACTTCTTGTGAATAGTAACAACGTGTTATTAATATGAATGTTTAAGCGTGTTTAAATGAGAAGTTTAAATACAATTTCATATAAAAATTCAAGGTGACGTTTGAGGGGCGTGTGGGCAACCGTACGGGTTCAAGTCCCGTCCTTCGCACCAATTTATTGTTTCTGTGATATTTGCGAGGCTCTTATTTTGAACCTACATTACTTAATTGGGAGTTTTATAGTAAATGTTAATATCAGGACTATTGTGAGAGATTTAACGACAGTTGGAAGATAGCGACATTTATGCGGACACCCACCTATCGAGAGATAGGTGTCAAAATTTGGGTGGCGGTATTTTGGATATTAAATTAGATTTAAACACCTTTTATAGGTGTTTTTTTATTGGAAGAATATAGCATGTTTACTTCTGGCTATATATAAGTATGAAAAGTAAAGCCTGTTTTAATTGGACATAGAATTAAGTCAATTATATAAAATGAAATATGCTCTGCAAAATAAAACGTATTAAAAGCAGCATTAACACTTGTTAATGCTGCTTTTGTGCTATCTAACAGTTTGGTATCTCAAAACGAAAATTGTTACTTTTGTACAGACTTATAATATAAGTATATGGCAATTACGAGTAAAATATTTTAATTAATAGGATAAACAGATAGATATCATAATTATTAGATTATATTTTGAATATTAAGAATAAAAAGTAACGAACTTGATTGAATATATATCGCAAAGTGTTTGAGTATTTGTATCAATATCTTGAATAACAACGTAGCTTATACCTACCTCTAGTAGTGTCCCAGTACGGTCTTGAAATGTATTTGTTCCAAGAAGAAAAGATATTCTCACTCTTTTACCTATTTTTGTTTTTAGGTAACCTTGAGTATATTGAGTATCTAAATTTGTTGGAGAACCTGGCGCTTGTTCAAAATCTGAAGGGGACATTGGCATTGGAGCTGGTATTTGATTTTGTGCTGCTGAACCTGGTGCTTTAGGACTTGCATTTTGCATATCAGTATTAACGTTTGGATTTTGCCTGTTTGGTAAGTAAAATGATGGGAAACAATCATTACAGTATCTTCGATACATAAAAGAACCTCCTAAAAAATTAAATGCTAAGTGGTATAGTAGAGAGCTGTTGGATTATAGAAGCAATGTCGTAAAATGCTAACTTGAAAACTGCCTGTTCCATTTTGTGGAAAAGCATATGGACATATACCATAAGGATTAAAGTACCATAGTGAATAACCAATGGGATAAAGTCTATTACCAGCGAGAGCCCAATCAGCAATATCGTAATGTATTTGATCTGGAGGATTTGCCCATATGGTTTGAGGGTTTGCTACACCTCCTAGGTATGAACGCATACAATCATACTGACCCTGCTGATAAATTACTTTTCTAACATCTCCTTGACCAATTCTGTGATATTCACCAGAAGGTACCCTGACTCTATTCATAATAGAGGTTGCTACTGCTTTCATACCAACGTCGCCTTCTCCACCAGCTTCACATTTTATTATTCTTGCAAGAAGCTCCCTATCTGAAAAAGCCACTTTGTTCACCTCAATATTTTTACTTTCAGATTATACTATGCAACTTAAATAAAAAAGGTTCTTATCTTTACTTGAAATTAAATTATTATTAACTCTAGATATTAATTTGATTAATTACTAGACTTATATTTTGGCAAGATTTTTAAAGAGAGATTTGTCCCTTGGAGATATTGTGCTATTAAAATCAATATAGTAATATGGTATAAGTAAAATATTAATTTGAAATAAGGAGAATTTTTTATGAAATTAATTAGCTTGACCCCACAGATATGTAAGTTTGATAATTTTTGTGATTTTGCAAAGGAATTTAATATAGGAAAAGGCGACTTTATATTGACCAATAAATACTTATATGAACCTTTTATGAAAAAGTTAAATTTAGAAGCTGATTTTGTATTTAGACAGGATTATGGCAAGGGTGAGCCTTCAGATGAGATGATAGATAGAATAGTATCAGATATGAAAGGCAAAGAAATAAAGAGGATTATAGCTATCGGTGGTGGATCTATAATAGATATTTGTAAATTGCTAGCATTAAAAAATACGAATAAATCAATAGATTTATTTGATAAGAAAGCTCCAATAGTTAAAGAAAAGGAACTTATAGTTATACCAACTACGTGCGGTACAGGAAGTGAGGTTACAAATGTAGCTATAGCTGAGATAAAAGAAAGGCATACTAAAATGGGCCTTGCTGTTGATGAAATGTATCCTGATTATGCAGTCTTAATACCAGAGTTAGTAAAGATTCTTCCGTATAAATTTTTTGTCACAAGCTCTATAGATGCACTTATACATGCAGTTGAATCGTATGTTTCGCCAAATGCAAATGATTTTACAAGACTATTTAGCGTGCAGGCTATAAAACTAATAATTAATGGTTATAAGGATGTAATTCGAAATGGAGAAGATTACAGAAATGAAATCATTGAAGATTTTATACTTGCCAGTAACTATGCGGGAATAGCTTTTGGAAATGCTGGAGTTGGAGCAGTACATGCACTTTCGTATCCACTAGGAGGAGTATATCATGTACCTCATGGAGAAGCAAATTATCAATTTTTTATTGAAGTATTTAATACATATAATAGAATAAATCCAAATGGAGAAATAAGTGATTTAAATGAAATCTTGTCTAGTATATTAGAAATAAAAGATACAAGCAAAGTGTATGAGAAGCTATCTGAAATTCTTGACAAGTTACTTGTTAAGAAATCACTTAAAGAGTATGGTATGAAGGAAAAAGAGATAGGTCAATTTACAGATAGTGTAATACAAGGTCAACAAAGGCTTCTTGCAAATAATTATGTTTTTTTATCAAGACAGGAAATAGAAAAAATATATGCAAAACTTTTTTAACCTAAACTTGATTTTGAAATATCCATATGTTATAATATTTTTCGACAGATGAATAGATTCTGAAATATTTGTGAGCTCTTGTCTTGAACCTACAGTTAAGTCAAGGGAGTTCAAATTTTAATGTGTATATGCATCTTTTGTGAGACCTTTAAGGCATTAAGGATATAGAAGCATTAATGAGGACACCCACCTATCGAATGGATAGGTGTCAATGAAAGAGCAGCGGTATTTTGGATTTTAAGAAGTATGATAAGAGAGGTTGTATAAACCTCTCTTTTTGATAAATAAAATTAATGTAGAAAATAATTATAATTTGGTATATAATGGACTTGTAGTAATCATGATAATTAATATTATTGAAAGTGGGTAGAGTTTATGGAGAGCAATATATTACTAGAAAGTGGAACGGGTGAAGTTGAGGTATTAGAGTTTGTTATAGGAAAAAAGCATTTTGCTATTAATATTATAAAGGTAAAAGAAGTAATTGATATTGAAAATGGAAACATAACAAAATTGCCGGAAGTTAATCCTGCAATTGCTGGATTAATATTATGCAGAAATGAGATAATAACACTTATAGATTTAAAGTACATAATAGAAAAACAAAAACAGGCAGATTCATATTCAAAAGTGATAATTTGTGAATTTAATAAATTAAAAGTTGCATTTAACATAGATGCTGTTCTTGGAGTTCATAGAATAAAGTGGGAGGAAATCTTAAAGCCCGATGACATTTCTGCAAATTCTTTGGTTATAGGAAATATTTTGCTTGATAAAACAATTCTTTTAATGTTGGACTTTGAAAAAATTGTTACAGATATAAGCCCTAAAACTGGTATAAGTGAAGATAGAATTGTTGATGTTGAGTATAAGGATAGATCAAATATAAAAATTGCATTGGCAGATGATTCTGCACTTATTAGAAAACTTTTAAAAGATACTCTTTATAAAGCTGGATTTAAAGAGTTAAAGCTATTTGATGATGGAAAACAACTTTATGATTATTTAGATAAATTGGCTAGTGAAAAAGGAGACAGGTTTACCGAAGATGTACAACTTGTTATAACGGATGTTGAAATGCCACAGATGGATGGACATACTTTAACGAGAAAGATAAAAGAAAGCCCAATTTTAAGAAAGCTTCCAGTTATAATATTTTCTTCACTTATAACTGATGAATTAAAGCATAAAGGAGAAGCTGTAAAGGCGGATGCTCAACTTAGCAAACCAGAGGTGGGTGAGCTTGTAGGCATAATAGACAAACTTGCTTTAAAGTAATCTCCTCAAAATGTACAGAATATCGTTGTTTTGTACATTTTTATTTTATAGTATTGATTTTATTAATAATTATGATATAATTAGATTAAACATGAATGTAATGGTTTTCTGAAATATTTGCGAGGCTCTTATCTTGAACCTACAGTTGCTATAAGGGAATTCAATAGAGGATTATGATATGTATCTTTTGTGCATTTGTACTTAAAAGAAGATAGAGTAATCTTTGAGAATACCCACCTATTGAATGGATAGGTGTCAATGAAAGGGCAGCGGTATTTTGGACATAATATGTTAAAAGGAAGAGGCTTCTGGTCTCTTCTTTTGCTGATGTCCGCATATATAGATAAACAACCTAGAACCTAAAAATTGTAAATCCAAAGCTTATCCTCATAAATTAGAATTTGATACTTATAATTTTATTTATATAAAAAATTAAAATCACTATTATATGAAAATGCATATAATATATTAATAGCAATAAATGAGGAAGGATATTAGTGCCATCAATAAGTTTTAATTTTAATGATACTAATCTAACAGAGTTAGATATTAGGCTATTAAATAATTTACTTTTTAGGCTAAAGGATCAAATAGCTAATACAAGCGCTAATTGTTTTAGAATAACATATAATATTGCTGCACTTTTAAGACTTTATACTAGAGAACAAATATATAACAGTTTAAATAATTTATTTTTAATGATAATAATTAGAACAAATGATGGGGTAAGATGCAAAGAAAGGCTAATAGTAGATATTGGATATGAGAGGGATTCAAATGAAATAGAAGTAGAATTTTCAAATGTTCAACATTTAAAGAACAACTTTTTTATCTATGGTTCTGGTTCTAATTCTGGATGTAGAAGAAGATAAGAGGTATATGAAATATTGTTGTTATTATATAAAACAATAGAAAATTCATGATTTATATATTATGGATTTTTTATTGTTATTGGGGGGTTCGTGTGGTATAATTTACTTATTAACGTTTACACAAGAGGAAGTTGGTTAAACCCATGAAAATATTATTGGTATCAGATGAAGAATCAAAGTACATATGGGATTTCTTTCAAGAAGATAAATTCTCAGATATAGATCTTATTTTATCTTGTGGAGACTTAAAACAGGATTATCTTAGTTTTCTAGTAACCATGATAAAAGCACCTCTATTTTATGTTCATGGCAACCATGATTATGGTTATTTAAATAGACCACCTGAGGGGTGCGAATGCATAGATGATAAACTTATTGAATATAAAGGTATAAGAATATTAGGTCTTGGTGGAAGTATGAAATATAACAACAGTCCATTTGTTTATACTGAACGTGAGATGAAAAAAAGGCTTAATAAACTAAGGCTTAAATTATTCTTAAATAAGGGCTGTGATATTATAATTACACATGCAGCACCAAAAGACATAAGTGATGAAAAGGATTTATGCCATGAAGGGTTTAAGTGTTTTGTTGATTTTATGGATAAGTATTCACCTAAGTATTTTATTCATGGACATGTTCATTTAAGCTATGGCATGAAGCCAAGGATAATTAAGTATAATAATACTACTGTTATTAATGCATATGATCACTATATTGTTGAGTACTGATAAAAATGCCAAGTAACAGTGCTTTGCAACATTAAAAAGAATCCATAAATCTAAGGTAAAAAAATTGTGAATCCTAAGAGCTTTCAATAACTCGCTGCTCTCAAACAAATTGAAGACTCTAAGTATTTACAATTTTTTATCAAGATTTATTGGATTCTTTTTAAATCGTTCCTTCAGCACTGTTACTTTGCATTATTTTACGTACTCATCAGCTTCTACATTATCAACAAACCATTTCATTGATAAAATGTCTTCTGAAGGTGCAACTTCATCTTCTTCAAGTCTTAAGTTTCCTTTATTATCGTAAATTGGTCCCATAAATGGAGTGAATTCATAAGTTGTAATCATCTTTTTCATAGCTTCTACGAGCCTTTGGACTTCAATTGGCACGTATTTTTTAGAATAGTATATATCTACGACACCAACATCCATACCATACCAAAAGCTTATAAGTTTAGAATTAGAATTAAACATATTTAAAATTGTTCTAAAGGTATCATTCAATATATTGTTTAATATTTTTTCATAATAAATGCCCCAGTTCCAAATTGGTGCTGCAAGATATTTACTTGGAATGTTCTTATCCTTATCAAAGCTGCAAAGCATGGAATAAACTCCATATTTTTTTGTCTCATCTCTTGGAATTTTAAGATTTCTATTGGAAATTATATCACAACCTTTTGAAAGTAAAACTGAATCGCTGTTTGTAAACTTTGCATGACTATTCCACTCTCTTGTCCAAGAAACCTTGACCTTTGAATAAGGATTAACTATTTTTGCACCAAGTGCAAAGGAATTGATAGAAGCTATTACTTCCGAAGTTGGGCTAGTAGCAGAATATCCTATCAAATTTGTTTTAGTCATAGCGCCTGCTATAAGTCCTGTTAAAAATCTAGGCTCGTAAATCCTTCCAAAATAGCAGCTCATGTGTTCATAAGGTTTATCATCTGAACAATTGAAGAATTTAATTTGAGGATATTCAAGAGCACATTTTAGCGTTGCTGTCCTAAAAATAGGACTTGTTGTAAAAATTACATTGTAACCGTCGTCTGCCAAAGCTTTTATTGAAAAATATGCGTCTTCATTTTCAGGAACATTCTCAATATATTTAGTAGAAATTTGTCCTGAAAGGATTTCCTCTACATATTGCCTGCCGAGTTCATGTCCATAAGTCCAACCTGATGAATCAATAGTTCTTGCATAAACAAAACCAACTTTTAATTTTTTTGATGGACCTATTAAATTTGAAAGAGTAGAAAGCATACTACTTGGGTTGTCATCTGAATCTGTTTGGATTTCTACATCATCTTGTTTAAAGTGGAGTAGTTCCTTCATAAATTCTTTCATGGTTTTTGAAAGCTGCGTTTCATCAATTGGTTCGTTTATTCCATAAATTTTAGCATACTCAAGGAATGCATCTCCAGTTGTAATTGGAAGTTTTTCACCACCCATGTTTAAATAGACTGATCTAAAAGTATTATATATAAAAGAAACAAAATGTTTATATTTATCATTTACTATATCGTCTTTTGGAGGGGTATAGTTTTCAAGAAGTTTTGTTAACTTTTTAAAACTATGCTTTTTAGTAAACCATATTGAATTTATTTTAGTTTTATTGTAGAAATCTAAAAATTCGTAATAGATTGAATTAGTTATATTTTTTTTATCCTTTTTAGGAACTAGTCTTATAATTTCTGATGAAATTGAAAAGGCATCGAAGTACTTTAATACGCTAACTCTTTTATTACCCTCTATTACAAAGTATTGATTTAAATATTCATAAACTTTTATTGGATGATTAATTCCTTCATTTAGGTGTGAATTGCACAGAGCAACCCATTTACCGCAAAATTCTGTTTTCTCGTCCATTAAAGGAAGGAAGTTTTTTGAAAAACATACACTTCTAAGGTGTGAATAAGTTCCTATTATTTTTTTTAAAGGTATCTCAAAAATTCCTAAATTTATAGTAGCAACAATTTCTTTATCTTTTAATATTTTTTCTAGGAATTGCAGAGAACCATTTAAGGAATAATCACTTTTACCTTTTTTTAATGCAATTTTATAGTGTTCATCTGCTGTCATAATAAAAACTACCCCCTAATATAATTTGTATACTTAATTATAATATTTTTTTAGAGATATTACTATATTTATATATGAATTTATATAAAAAGTATAAAAGGTTGTTTTTAATGAAGTTTTATGCTATTATAAGTACGTTAGTTTTTATTCAACATACATTTGTTTGCAACATGAAAACATTAAGGCGGTGATTATCATAAGAAAGAATGGAGAAAAAAAGTTTTTATTAATAGATTCATCGGTTTTGCCTGATGTGTTTGAAGAAGTAATTAAAGTTAAGGAGATACTTAGTTCTGGTAAGGTTAAGGATATAACAGAAGCTGTAAAAAATGTCGGACTTAGTAGAAGTACTTATTATAAATATAAGGATTATGTATTCACAGTTTCGGAAGGGCTTAAAGGTCATAAAGTGACAGTTTCCTTTATTATTGGACATAGAACTGGAACGCTTTCTACAGTGCTAGATAAACTGGCACAAAGGCATGCCAATATACTTACAATAAATCAGGGTATACCTATAAATAATACTGCAAATGTTAATATCACTTTTGATATAAGCGAAGTAGATTGCAGTATTGAAATGCTTTTGAATGAGCTTAAAAACATTGAAAATGTGCTAAAGGTTGAAATCTTAGCTATGGAATAATAATAAATAAAAAATATTGGGGTGTTTGTAATGGTTAGAGTTAGAGTTCCAGCTACAAGTGCAAACATGGGAGCTGGTTTTGATACATTTGGTATAGCACTTAAACTTTATAACGAAATTGAAGTTGAAGAAGTTAATGGTGAAACTGAGATAAAACTATTTGAAAATAAGTATGATGATGATTTTAAAAGTAATTTAACATATCAAAGCATTATAAAAACTTATGAATATTGCAATAGTCCTTACAAAAACTTTAAAATTGATATGTCTAAGTCCAATATACCTATGTCAAGAGGACTTGGAAGTAGTGCTGCTTGTATTGTGGGAGGAATATTCGCAGCAAATAAGATGCTTAAAGATAAATTATCTGTAGATGAAATGCTTAAAATAGCTGTGAGTATAGAGGGACACCCAGATAATGTAGCTCCTGCGCTTATGGGGGGGATGGTAACAAGTATTGCTGGAGGTGAAAATATAGTATACTCCAAGGTGAATATAAAGTCTGATTTTAAATATGCTGCAATGATTCCAAATTTTAAAGTTGGCACTTCAGATGCAAGAAAAGTTCTTCCAGAATCTTTTTCGAGAAGTGATGCTGTTTTTAATATTTCAAGAGCGGCTATGCTTGTTTCTGCATTGAACAATGGAGAAAATGAAAAACTTAAGTTTGCCTTTGAAGATAGGATTCATCAACCATATAGAAAAAAATTTATACATAATTTAGATGAGATTTTCATTAGGTCAAGAGAGCT
The DNA here is from genome assembly GCF_021043395.1 of Clostridium guangxiense. Taxonomy (GTDB): domain Bacteria; phylum Bacillota; class Clostridia; order Clostridiales; family Clostridiaceae; genus Clostridium_S; species Clostridium_S guangxiense. The sequence goes on along the minus strand of NZ_JAJNKE010000005.1, from coordinate 124,447 downwards.
TGGTTCTTATGGCGAATTTATAAGTGGTTCGGGCTCAACACTTTTATCTATAGTAGATGAAAATAATACTGATTATTTTAAAAAAATGAGTGTATTTTTAAAGGGACTGCAGCATGAATGGAGAATATTAGAGTTAACTATGGATGTAGATGGAGTTTCGTTAATATAAGATATGTTTTGAATAATTATAAGAAGTAACACTTATTCAAAATATAGTATTAATTTAAAATAATTATAATTTTTGTATTAAAATCCGTTTCACCAACATAGTTTTTTATAGATGAGTAATTTTAATAGTATGTGGAGGTAAAATGGAATATAATGGTTTTGATTACGAATACGAACAAATGCCTAATAATATGATGGAATATGGGCATGGACATGACATGGTGCAGTGCCCATATATGAGGTATCTTTACAGCATGGACCGCCATCATTGTCCTTACTCAGAAAATTTTGATTATAGGAACTCTTTTGATTATGACATGCCATTTTTAATGCCAAGAATCATAAGCGTAGACATTGATGAATTGTTTTAAAACTATATTTTTCGCAGTAAAGCGAAGAAAAGTTTTTGGTGATTTTAACTTGAGTGAAGGAATAGTGTTAAAGGAATGATTTAAATAAAATTTTATAAATCTTATGGATACATTTTGAAAATACTTATAACTTTCAAAATGTACTCATTTAGATTTATTAATTTTACTTAACGTTCTGAAACATTATTCCTTCACTCTTTTTATTTTTTATACTAATGTAAAAGGGAAAATTAAATTTGTGTAGAATTAACTATTAAGGGGTGACATTATGTTTGATATAGATGTTAAATTTAGTGATATATGTATAAAAAGTATTCAAGAAAAAGATATACATAATTTAAAAAAATGGTTTATATCACAACATATGGACTTGAAATATTATATTAACTTTAATGATTTATATGAGAGATTTTTAGAGTATTATATGAGCGAATGTGAATTTTTTCTGGAGATTAATAAAAAGGGAAACCTTTCAGGAATACTAAAAGGAAGAATAGAATTTAAATCTAAAAATATGGTATGGATATCGTGTTTTTGTGTAAATGAAGATCTTATAAATGAAGAAGAACAAAAGTCTATTCTTGAAAATATGATGAATTACTTTTGCATGAGTTTTGGAGTATCGTGTTTCTTAACGGGTGTTGCTCAAAGTGAAAAAAATACTATAAAAATTTTAAATGAAATTAATTTTAAGGTAGTAAGAGTTAATAAAGAATTTTATACAAATTATAAACATAAAGAAGATTTGCTTATACTTCAGAAGATAAATTAAACGAATAATAACTTTCCTAAGCTAATATAAATGTAAATATAGCGAAGATAGCTAAAACTAAAAAAGCTTTAGGAGATGAAAAAATGAGGTATACAAGGTATAATCTTAAAAAGAAAAATGATGACCATGTTTTTTTTACTTGTGTAATTATAATATTTATATTGTCATTTTTTATAGGAACCGGAATATTTAAATTAATATTTGCAAATGAAGGATCAAAGGTGAAAAGCAGCAGCTTGAAGTCTCAAACTCAAAGCAATGCTGTAGCACAAAATACTTCAAAATACTTCATTATACAATGTGGAGTTAATGCGAAACAAGAGAATGCTCAGGCACTTTTAAGTAAGTTAAGCACCATTGGAAATCCATTTATTGTACAAGAAGGCAAGTACTACAAGGTTATTTATGGTGTAGTTAACGAGAAAGACTATTCTGGTGCAGAAAAATTGATTAAAAGCAATAGTATAGATTTAAGCAGAACAACAATTTCTTTAGATAATGATGATGAATGCAGTACTGAAATAAGGAAAATTATAGATGCATATTTGGAAATAATAAATAGGCTGTCAACTAAGGATGTTAAAGATATACAAACTAAATCTGTTAAACAGTGGTGTCAAAACCTTGAAAAGGTAAATGAAAGTAATAACAATTATGCTGTACTTAAAGAATTTATGGCTTATACTAGTAAATTTCCAGATAAAATAGATAAGACCTATATAAAGAATCTAAATTTGTTTCTATATAATGAATTAAAGAAAATAAAATGACATAATTTAAGGAAGAATAAGTCTCTTCCTTTTATATTTTTTTAAATTAATGTAAATTTTTTTGAATAATTCTTTAAATACTTGTTTAACGATATATTAAATGATAAACTATATAAGATGTGATTAAGGTGGGGTTAAGGTGAATAATTATAATAGAAACTTTAAATATTATTTGCTTTTTATGTTAATCGGTGGTGTTGGAGGAACTTTAGTAGGTGATATACTTGGAAATCATTTTGCTAGACTTAGCTTTCTTAAAGTTTCTTACAATATAGGAAATTCCAAGCCATTTGTAATTGATCTGAAATTTTTAAGTTTTACATTTGGAGTTAATATAAATGTAAATTTAATGTCTATAGCATGTATGATATTGGCAATAATAATATATAAGAAAGTCAGGAAGTGAAAAGTTGAAATTAATATTAGCATCGTCATCTCCAAGAAGAAAAGAGCTTTTAAAAAAAATCACAGATGATTTTATAGTTATTGAAAGTGGTTTTGACGAAGAAACTATAAAATTTAGGGGAGATGTTTCCGAATATGTTATTGAACTTGCAAAAGCAAAGGCTGAGGATGTTTCAAATAAGATAAAAAATGAAGCAAAGTATGCTAAATTACTCGAACAAGAGATTTTAATAATTGGATGTGATACTGTAGTAGAAATCCAAAATAATATATTGGGAAAGCCAAAAAATATTTCAGAAGCTGAAATTATGCTTGAAACATTAAGTGGAAATATCCATAGAGTATATTCAGGTATTACTTTATTTAATGCATCGAAAAATATTTTTAAAGTTGACTATGCATGTACAGAAGTTGTTTTTTCAAAGCTTTCTGCCGATGAAATAAAGAAATATGTTGATTCTGGAGAAAGCCTTGATAAGGCAGGTGCCTATGGAATTCAAGGAAAAGCAGCAATTTTTGTTGAAGAAATTAGAGGATGCTATTATAATATTGTAGGACTTCCTTTAAATAAATTATATAAAATGTTTTTAGAGATGGGGGTAAATCTAAAATAAGAAAGGATAAATTATGAATAATAATTTTAGACTTACAGATTTACCGTTAAATGAAAGACCTAGAGAAAGACTTTTACGATATGGCGCGGAAACACTATCAAATAGTGAACTTATTGCCATTATACTTGGAAATGGTACATCTAAGGAAAATATACTTTCTATAAGTACGAGGCTTTTAAAAATCACTGGAGGGCTTAATGGACTCTTAAATTCAAGGGCTGATGAACTTGTAGAGGTTAGAGGAATAGGAAAGGTTAAGGCTGTTCAGCTTTTAGCTTTAGGTGAATTATCTAAAAGATTTAAATCGTATAAGTCTGGTGAAAATTATAAAATATTGAATTCTAGGGATGCCTCTAAGCTTGTTATGGATGAGCTTAAGGTATTTGACAAGGAACATCTTTATGTTATTATGCTTAATACAAAAAATATAGTTATAAAAATTTCTGATGTTTCAGTTGGAAGCTTGAATTCTTCTATAGTACATCCGAGAGAAGTTTATAATGAACCTATAGTTAAACATGCAGCATCTATTATAATATGTCATAATCATCCATCTGGGGATCCTGAGCCTAGTATTGAGGATATTAATATAACTAAGAGACTCAAAGAATGCGGAAAAATAATAGGTATAGAGTTGTTGGATCATATAATTATTGGGGATGGAGTTTATATAAGTTTAAAAGAAAAAGGAATAATATAGATTTGAAAGGAGAAAAATTAATGGGATTTTTTGGAATATCTAGAGACATGGGAATAGATCTTGGAACAGCAAATACTTTAGTTTACATAAAAGGAAAAGGTATAATATTGAGGGAGCCATCAGTAGTAGCAATAAACACTAGAAATAAGCAGGTGCTTGCTGTTGGTGAAGAAGCAAAAAAAATGATAGGAAGAACTCCTGGTAATATAGTTGCAATAAAACCATTAAAAGATGGAGTAATTGCAGATTTTGATGTTACAGAAAATATGCTTAAAAGATTTATAAGCAAAACAAGTGCTAAAAGTGCTTTTGCAAGTCCTAGAATACTTGTATGCCATCCTTCAGGAGTTACAGCAGTTGAAAGAAGAGCAATTAAGGAAGCAACTAAAAGAGCTGGTGCAAGAGAAGTAAAAGTTATGGAAGAGCCTATGGCAGCAGCTATTGGAGCAGGACTTCCTGTAGAAGAACCAATGGGAAGTATGATTGTAGATATAGGTGGAGGAACTACTGAAGTTGCAATAATATCACTTGGAGGTATTGTTACAAGTAAATCACTTAGAATTGCTGGTGATGAGCTTGATCAAGCAATTATAAGTTATATAAAAAAAGAATACAATCTTATGATTGGTGAAAGAACTGCTGAAAATATAAAAATGACTTTAGGATCTGCTTTCAAAGTTAATGATACTGAAGAAATCATGGTTATAAAAGGTAGAGATTTAGTTACTGGGCTTCCAAAGGATATAGAAATTGGAGAAGAAGAAGTTAGGTCAGCTTTGAATGAGCCAGTATCTGCAATAATAGATGCAATAAAATTAACTCTAGAGAAAACACCACCAGAACTTGCAGCAGATATTATGGATAAAGGAATAATGCTTGCAGGAGGCGGTGCACTTCTTAGAGGATTAGATAGTTTAATTAATAAAGAAACCCATATGCCTGTACATATAGCCGAATCACCTCTTGACTGTGTTGCACTTGGAGCTGGAAAAGCTTTAGACCATTTTGAAAAATTATCTGACGATTAAGGATAAAGAATGAAACTTTTTAAAAATAAGCTGACAGTAACAATAATTGTTCTGTCAGTTAGCTTTTTGATGTTAATTGCTTACAGCTTCAAAAGAAATAGTGCATCTTTTGTTGAAGATGGTGTGGGAACAACACTTAATACAGTACAGGGTTTTTTTTATAAAATAAATGATAATATAAAAGATTTTTTGGGTTTTGTCGTTAATTTTTCTGATGTTAAGAGTGAAAATGCTGCTCTTAAAGATAGAAATTCGCAGCTTGAGAAGAAGGCTTTACTATATGATTCCTTAAAAAAAGAAAATGATGAACTTAAAAAGGAGCTTAATTTTCAAACAGATAGGGACGAGTTTAAATATATTGGCTGTGAAATAATTGGAAACAGCGGGGGAAACGTATTAAAAAGTTATATAATAAGCAGAGGAAGTAAGGATGGAATTGCTAAGGGAATGGCAGTATTAAATGCAGATGGCCTTATAGGTATAATTTCTTCTGTAAGTACTAATTATTCTACAGTTGAAACTATTTGCAATGAAAGCACAGCAGTTGCAGCTTCTATAAATAGAACAGGTGATAATAGCGGCGTTTTAAAAGGATATGTAGATAGTGATAATGAAAATTTAGCTCAGCTTATAATGCTGCCTTTAAATACTGATATCAAAAATGGAGATGTAATACGTACTTCTGGAATTGGAGAATATTATCCTAAGAATATACTAATTGGAAAGGTAATAAGCGTTCAAACCAATGCTAGTAAAGGGGAAAAGCAGGCTATAGTAAAGCCATATGTAAATTTTGATAAGCTTGAAAGAGTCACTGTAGTTATCCCTAAGGATAAGAGAGAAATTAAATATGATAACTAAAATGTCAGGTGATTTTGTATGAAAAAGTATATTGTATTAGCAGTAATAATTTTATTGCTACAAATCTTAGATAATTGCGTAGTTCCATTCATTGGTATAAATGGCTATTCCCCTAGCCTGTTATTTGTATTTGCGTTAAGTTACTCTATAGTAAATGGTGATTGGTCATGTCTCTGGATTGGGCTTATTACTGGGTTTTTGCAGGATATTAATTTCTTTAATGGATTTGGAGTTAATTTGTTTACTAATGTTTTAATATGTTTTGCAGCAGGAATAGTAGGTAAAAATCTTTTTAAAGAGAAAATATTTATACCTACCATAAGTATATTTGTTATGACTTTTGTTAAAGGATTATTAATATTCGTTATTTTATATATGTGCGGCGAAAATACAAATGTAAACATCAGTTTTTATAATGCGCTTTATAATTTTGTTGTATCCATTTTTATGTATAAAGCTGTATATAAGTTGTGTCAAAAAGATTATATGATTAAAAAATGGGGATTTTAAAGGAGAGATACCACATATGAAAAAAAATAAGGAAAAGAAATTTACAAGATTTACGGCTTTAACCGTTATTATCTTAATTGTATTTTCCGCTATATGTACAAAACTCGTTTATATGCAGATTGTTGATGCGCAAACTTATAAGACAAAAGCTAATACTAAGGCTCACAAGTTCATAAAGGAAGATGCGGCAAGAGGTAATATAATAGATTCCTCAGGAAAAGTTCTTGCTACAACGAAGCAAAGTTATAATGTTACTTATTTGGAAACAGACTCAACTAAGAAAGTATTTTATAATACTATGGCAAAGGTATTTTATATGCTTGATAAAAATGGTGAAACTCAAAGTGATGACTTTCCAATAAAAATAAATGGCAGCACCTATTCCTTTGATTTTAACACTACGAATCCTAGTGAAATAAAAATTGATACCATAAAATTTTTATCTGATAGAGGTTTTAGAGATAATATAATAAAAAATTTATATGGGAGCAAAAAGTGGGATGCTCTCACAACTGCTGAACAGGATAAGGTAAAAAGTTATTTACTTAAGGTATCACCTAAATATGCTTTTGAAAAGCTCAGAGGTAAAAAAGTGTATGATATACCTGACTCTTACACCATTACTATAGATGGAAAAACTGTAAGTAAAAAATGTACTCTAGATGATATTAGGAGATTTATGGTTGTAAGAGATGCAGTTAAAATGCAAAGTTATTCTGGATATAAATCTGTTGATATTGCAAGCAATGTAAAAAGGGAAACAGCTATATCGTTTTTACAAAAGCTAAATGAATTACCTGGAGTAGATATAGAAGATGAGCCTATAAGAAATTATCCTTATGGACAGCTTGCGTCAAATGTAATTGGATATATAGGCAAAATAACGCCAGCAAGTACTGATGAATCGGATTCATATACTGAAAGAGGATATGATGTAAGTTCAGATCTTATAGGAATATCTGGCCTTGAAGCGGCAGAAGAAGATAGATTGAAGGGGACTGCTGGTGGAAGAGTTGTAGAAGTAAACAAAAATGGAAGAGTAATAAACGAATTTGCAAGTAAAGATGCTTATCCAGGTCAAAATATTAAAACAACCATAAATGCTGATGTTCAATATGCAGCAGAACAAGCGCTTAAAACAGCATTAGAGAATTTACGTAAAAATCCAGATGGCCCTCATAATTCTTACACTGGAAATGCTACAAGAGGAGCAGCAGTTGCTATAGATGTAAATACTGGTGGAGTCATAGCACTTGCATCTTACCCTAATTTTAATCCAAATGACTTTGCAAATCCTAATGGTCTTTCTGATGAAGCTATGAAAAAGTATTTTCCAACTGTAGATGAGCAGATAAAAAATTTAAATTTAACACAAGAGCAAAAGGATTTTATGTTTCCTATAGATAAAAGTACAGGGCAAAGAACAGATGCCTATGATTATTTGGCAAAACCTCTTTACAATTATGCAACTTTAGGTCTTACTCCTCCAGGTTCAACTTTTAAGCCACTTACAGCAATAGCGGGACTTGAGACAGGAGTAATAACACCATATACATCTGTAGATGATCCTGGCTATTTTACTGACAATGGTAAGATAATAGCAAGATTTGATGCTGATGGAGCAATGGGTACTATTGATTTAGTTACTGCTATAGCAAAGTCAAGTAATACGTACTTTATGTCAGTTGGTAGATGGTTAAGACAAAAGTTTGGAGAAGATATAATAGCAAAATATGCATGGAAATTTGGGCTTGGAGTGCAGCCGAATTCAGGTGTAAGTGCATCAACGGGAATTGAAATACAGGAAAATTTTGGTCAAGTATTCAACTCCTATAGTATAAGAAGTAACTTTGGACAGCAGGCTGCATGGAAGGTTATGCAGGATCTTAAAAATAAATCCTATATGAAAAGAGATTTATCTATAGATTTATATACCAGTGATTCAGATACTAAAGAAGTTGCAAATTTGAAAGCAAGTATAAAAAGTGAAATAAAAAATTCCATTATTTCAGGTAAACTTGATAAGAATAAATTTATGGAGTTGTTTAATAAACTTATGGAAAGTAGTCCTACTTATAAAGGAATCACGCTTTCAGATACGGATATGAATTCTATTCTTAGAGGAGTAAATGGTGTTGTAGCAACATATGTTGATCAAGCAAGATATCCAGCTAATACCTATTTTGCATCTATAGGACAAGGTAATGATAACTTTACTATTCTTCAAATTGCAAATTATATTGCTACTATAGCAAATGGTGGTAAGAGGTATAAAGTACACCTTGTAGATCAAATAACTGATCCTACCGATGGAAGTGTAGTATTTAAAAATAACCCTGAAGTTATTGAAGATACTAAAGTAAGCCAGTCAACACTTAACACTGTAAAAGAGGGAATGAAAAAGGTTAACATTATTGGTACTGCAGCTGGTAAGTTTAGTAATTTCCCATTTGAAACAGCGGGTAAGACAGGTACGGCAGACCCATTTAGTACTAATGAATTTGAGCAAAAAATAGGTAGAACATCTTATGCACTTTATGTTGGCTTCGCACCAGCAGATAATCCTAAAATTGCAGTTGCTACTATACTGTATGATGGTGGATTCGGAGGCGGAAGTACTGATGTAGCAAAGGCTATATACGAGGCTTATTTCAATAAAATAGAAAAAACAGCTAACTTCCCTAAAGAATTTCCAATGGACGCAGCAGCAGAGACTGATGGTAAATAGTTAGTATTTTGTTAAGCATGCCACTTCATATTAAAATTGAAGTGGCATATTTTTATATTAAAATTCAAATTATACTTTACAAAGAAGGATTTTATAATAAAATGTTGAATTATAATTAAATGACTACATTAAACATGTGTGGAGGGTTAATATGTTTAAAGACGGAATAGTGCTAAAAGGAAATAGAGAAGGACTTAATGTAGTAATAAGCATAAATAATTTTAGAGATTTTGATGAGATGCTGGAGGTTTTAATAGAAAAACTATCTAAAGGCAAGAGATTTTATAAAGGTGCTACTTTAAGAATAACAATATCTCTTAAGGAGATAAGTGATAGAAATTTAAGAAGGCTTAAGGATATTCTTTTTGATGAATTTCTTATAAAAGATTGTATCTTTGAAGATTTTGAAGAAAAAAGCAGTAAAGTTTTTAATGGAATATATGAAGGAAGAACTAAATTTTTGCGTAGAACAATACGAAGTGGACAAATAGTAAATTATTCTGGAAATATAGTAATAATTGGAGATGTAAATCCTGGTTCTCAAGTTTATGCAGCAGGTAATATAATTGTATTTGGAGTTTTAAGAGGCGAAGTTCATGCAGGCATAAATGGAAATGAAAGAGCTATAATAGCTGCTTTTAAGCTTGAACCTGAAATTTTGCAGATTGCTAAGAGGATTTCTAGATCGCCGGATAATGATGAAAAACCTAGTTATCCAGAAGTAGCTAAATTAAAGGGAAATTCTATAATAGTGGAACCTTATTTACCTAATAAATTTATCTAGCCTAGTTTATATGCTTTGTGATATAATGAATAAGAACATTCGTTCTGGAAATTTAAATTCACAAAGGATGGTATTAGAATGACAGGTAAGACGCACATGACAATAGGAGTTGCTGCATCTGCAGCGTTTTTATCAACAAGTCACCCAACACCTCAAAAATTTATCATTGGGCTTTCATTAGGAATGATAGGTGCTTTAATGCCAGATATAGATATTAAAACAAGTAAAATAAGCAGTTTTGGTAGGACAGTATTTGCTTATATTTTTGTTATATTGGCTATAGCTGGATTTGTAGTTTATAAAGGAAATATACATTTTAGTCAAATTAAATTTAATTATAAACCCAATTCAATGATTGAATATGGCATTATTGTAGTAGCCTCATGTGTTGCATTTAGTAAGCTTACCAAACATAGAAGCTTTTCACATAGTATATTAGGACTCATTTTGTTTTACATAGGATTTAGAATGCTTATTGGAGAAATGTCATCATATTTTGCCATAGGATTTATTTCACACATATTAGCTGATTTGATTACAAATAATGGAGTGGAATTAATGTATCCAATGAAAAGTAAAGTGACTTTAAAACTTGTAAAAAGTGGTTCTAAACTTGACCACATAATAGGCATAGCATCATTTGTACTTTTCGTATATATAACAATCAAAACTTTCTAATTTAAGTAAACATGAAAAATAACCTTTTGTAAGCAGTCAGTATTTAAAGACTGCTTTTTATAATGTTTAAAACTATACTTATAGCTTCACAAATTAATATTAAATATCTTTTTTGTGAGAATCTACGCATAAAATGAATATTATGATTATATAAGGGTTAAGATTTTTCTGTTAACATTAGGAGGAATGATTGATGAATGGGATAGATATTAGCAATTTAAATGGAAGTGTAAACATTGCTGCTGTAAAAAATAGTGGATATGGGTTTATAATTTCTAAAATTACTGAGGGAAGTACTTTTATAGATAAATACGGAAAGCAAAATGTAGCGAATACGAAGGATAACGGAATTATTGCTGGAGCATACCATTTCGCAAGGTTTACAGATAAAGCTGGTGCTATTAGGGAGGCTAGCTTTTTTAAACAAAATTGTCCTTCAAATGTAGACTTTGTGGTTTTAGATTTTGAACAACAATGCAGTGGAGATATGACAGAAGCTTGTTTAGCTTTTTTAAATAGCATATCATCTATAACTACTGCGCTAATTTATTGTAATCCTAATTATATAAATCTTCATCTAAATTCAAATATAACAAGGTATCCTTTGTGGATAGCACATTATGGAGTGTCAAGTCCAAGTACGCCAAAGTGGGGTACTTATGCTATATGGCAGTATTCATCAACTGGAAGAGTTAATGGGGTAAATGGAAATGTAGATTTAAATGTTAGTGGCCCAAGTTTTAATATTAAGTCAAATAGTTCCACTAACTCAAATAATAATTTATCTATAAGGCTGCAACAAGAGTTAAACAGTATGATAAATGCAAATCTTGTAGTTGATGGAATTTTAGGATTAGCTACTACAGCTTCAATTAAAAAATTTCAAACAATAATGGGTCTTTCTGCGGATGGTATCCCAGGAATAAAGACTTGGGGAGCCATAAATCAAATAAGAAGTTATCCAACAGCTGGAGTAAATTATCCTCACTATGAATATGCAACAAGATGGATACAATGGCGTGTTGGAGCATCAATAGATGGTATATTTGGAAGAGGTACTGAACGTAAAGTAAAAGACTTTCAGATAAATGTTAATAGAAATCATGGTGAAAGGCTTGTAGTCGATGGAATAGTGGGCAAGGAAACATGGAGGTGTATGTTTAAATACTAAGTAGAATATGAGATGCTGTAATATTTATTTCACATGAAATTGCATCAGCTGGGGAATAATGGTATGATTAGTGCGTTTATGTGGGCATTAATCTAAGAAATTGTTAAAAATCATTCTTCTCTTGTGGAGGTGGAATTATCAAAATAAAATAGTAAGGGACTAAATGTCCTTTTCTATTTTATCTTGAGTTCAAAGATAATTTAATTAAATAAAAAATAAAGAACTTTACAAAATCTAAAAAAGGGTATACAATGTATTTGTAAACGTTATTTATGGCATGATAGCATGTTCGAAATCGGTTTTGTATTTTAAATGAAACATTGGAGCTTTTATTTTACAAATTTTCAAAACTTGTTTTAAAAGCTAAAAAAGCCAAAAAAAAAATTGCAATTTTTTTTACAGTTTTTCGAAACTGGTTTCGAAAAGCTAAAATTCTTTTTGAAAAGAACTAATTTAATAAATATTGTTCTTTAGTAAAAATTTATTTAATTATAGGGGGAATGTCTTATGAAACTTAAAAAAATAATGTCACTTGTTTTATCAGGATTAATAGTAACATCGCTTGTTGGATGTGGATCAAGTAGTAAAACAGCAAAAGATAATGGAAACGGAAAAATAGTAGTATGGACATTGTCAGATGACTTAAAGAGTTTTGCAAAACATTATCAAGAACAAAACCCAGGAAAAAAAGTTGAAGTCACTGTTATAGCTCCAGCAGATTATGTAACCAAAGTTACAACTGCATTGAGAGGTAAATCAAAAATTCCAGATATTATAGTTGGTGAGCCTCAAATGATTCCAAATTATTTTGAAGCTGGATTTTGCGAAGATTTAACAAAAGAACCGTATAATGTAAAGCAATACAAAAATCAAATTGTAAATTATGTATATGAAGCCGGTAAAGATCCTAAAGATGGGAAAGTTAAAGCTTTAAGTTATCAAGTTACTGCAGGTGGAATTACTTATCGTAGAGATATAGCTAAAGCTGTTTGGGGAAATGATGATCCAGATTTTATTGCTGGAAAGTTTAAGGATTTTGATGCGATTTCTGAAACAGCTAAAGAATTATCTGCTAAAGGATATAAAATATTTGCAGATACAGGAGATTTAGCACCTTTTGTTTATGGTAAAGATCCTGAACCATGGGTTAAGGATAAAAAATTAATGGTTACAAAAGATAGATTAGCTTATGTAGATGCGGCTGTAAAGTTATATCAAGAAAAATTAGTTGCATTTGCACCCCAATGGTCTCCAGCTTGGTATGCGTCAATGGCAGGTTCAATTCCAACAGATACTGGTAATGGGGATTTAAAGAAAGCAAATCCTAAAGCAGCTAAAACTGAAGTATTCTCATATGCATTACCAACATGGGGAAGTTTAATAATAAGAGATAATGCTAAGAACAATATTGGTAAATTTGGAGTCACAACAGGACCTAATGCATATTTCGCTGGTGGAACATTTATGGCTATTAGTAGCTATAGTGAGAATAAATTAGCAGCTTGGAACTTTATTAAGTATTGTACTTTAAATGAGAATACAGCTAAATGGTGGATTAAAGAATCAAAAGGTGATGTTGTTTCGAATATTGCAGCACTTGAGGCTAATAAGGATATGAAAAATGAAGCCTTTGGCGGTCAAAAGACTTATGCTTTTTGGTTAGAGCAAGCTAAAAAAGTTGATTACTCATTGGTTACTAAATATGATGATCAAATTGGAAAATTCTTTGGACAAGCAATAGAATCAATTCAAAAAGGTAAAATGTCAAAAGAAGCTGCTTTGAAAGATTTCTATAAAAATGTTAAAACTGTATATCCACAAATAGAAGTACCTAATTAATGGGTAAAAGGGTGAGGATTTTCCTCACCTTTTAAAAAATTTAGATAGAGGTGAAGAATTTGAGTTTAGATAAGAGTGCATTAGAAGCAAAAGCCAGCATTGTAAAATTAAAACCTAAAAGAGCAAAAGGTATAAATGATGTAAATAAATTTGGGTATTTATTCATATTGCCATTTCTAATCACATTTATAGTATTTAGCATTTATCCTATATTAAGAACCTTATATTTAAGTTTTACTAGCTTTAATGGATTTGGTGAAGCAAAATTTATAGGAGTTGATAATTATACTCGTGTTTTAAGTGATAAACTTTTTTGGACTGCTTTTTTAAATACATTGAAAATTTGGGGTATTAATATTGTACTTCAACTTGGAATAGCATTTTTATTAACTATTATATTTAGTGATATAAAATATAAGATTAAAGGATTAAGTGTTTTTAGAGCATTGTTTTACTTGCCTAATTTGATTTCAGCTGCGTCAGTAGCATTTTTATTTAAAAGCTTAATGGATTGGCAATATGGCTCAATTAATCAATTATTATTAAATCTTGGAATAATACATTCCAAAATAGATTGGTTAGGACAAACACAAACAGCACCGCTTGTAGTTTCAATTATTGGAGCATGGATGTGGTTTGGAAATTCATTTATAGTTTTAATGGCAGGAGTTCAAGGTATATCTAAAGATTATTTTGAAGCGGCAACTATTGATGGCGCAGGAAGATGGACAATATTTGGTAAAATAACTTTGCCGCTTTTAAAGCCAATTTTGTTGTATGTTGCAATTACTTCACTTATTGGAGGCCTTCAAATATTTGATATTCCATTCTTGATTACAGACGGACTTGGAAGCCCATCTAATTCGTTAAATACTATGGTTATGTACTTATATAATACTGCATTTAAATATAATAATGTTGGTTATGCAGCAGCAATTGCCTATGTAATGTTTATTATAATTGCAATATTTTCAGCATTTACATTTAAATCTATGTATCATTCAGTAAGGAAGAAGGGGGCAAAATAATGGCTACGAAAATCAAAAAAATTATAATATACGCGGCAATAATATTTTTAAGCATTTTGTGCTTAGCTCCATTTCTGGTCATGTTAGTTAATGCAACACGTGACAGTAAAGAGATAATGTCTGGATTTACATTTATTCCTGGAAATGCATTGATGAAAAACTGGGAGTTGATGTCTGGATTCTTTAATATATTTAGAGGACTTGGAAATAGTTTGTTTATTTCAGTATGTTGTACATTTTTAACAGGGTATTTTTCAGCTTTAACAGCGTATGGTTTTGCAATTTATAAATTTAAGGGTAAAGATTTCATATTTACCATAATATTAGTATTGATGATGGTTCCAGCTCAATTAGGATTGTTAGGATTTTATGATTTGGTAAATAAGTTAAATTTGATGGATAGTTATATACCACTTATAATACCGGCTATAGCAAGTCCTTTTGTAGTATTTTTCTTAAGGCAATATTTAACTTCAGTATTGCCAATGTCAATAATTGAGGCAGCAAGAATGGATGGAGCTAGTGAACTAAAAACATTTCATAAAATTGGCATGCCAATTATGATGCCCGGAATAGCAACAATGTCAATAGGTGTATTTATAGGATCTTGGAATAATTATTTGATACCATTAGTGTTGTTAACTAGTCCAAAGAAATTTACGTTGCCAGTTATGGTAGGTTCATTAAGTGCATCAAAAGATATAGTCAATAATTTAGGGGCAACTTACTTAACAGTTGCAATATCTGCGTTACCTATTATGATAGCTTTTGCGTTTTTCTCAAAATATATCATTAGCAGCATATCAGCAGGTGGCGTTAAAGAATAAAAAATTAAGTAAGAGGTGTTTTATTATGGAGACAAAGAATATAATAAAAAACGATTTTATAGATGAATTGGGATTTTATGTTATAGAAAACTATGATAAAAAAGCTCCATTTGCTAGTTTTCTATCAGGTATTGCTGGAGTGGAAGGAGTTCCCATGTGGTCGTTCTATGTTAATAGAGGACAGGCTATAAGTAGTATTGGAATAAGAGATAAAAATAATTGCATAATGGAATTTTTTCCAGCTAATGAGGCTTATAAGATGGTATATAGTAATGGTTTTAGAACTTTCTTGAAAGTTATAGCTGAGGAAAAACAATTTGTTTATGAACCATTTTCTGTGACTACAAATGAAAAAATAAAAAGAATTATAAAAATAAAGAATAATGAATTAAGATTAGTTGAAATAAATAATGAATTAAATATAAATATAGAAATCACCTATTTCACACTTCCTAATGAGAAATTTTCAGCATTAGGAAGGAAACTGAAAATCATAAATAAATCTAATGAGAAAATTAATATTGAAATATTAGATGGATTATCAGCTATATTACCATATGGATCTAAAAATATGGAATATAAAGAATGTGGTAATACATTAAGAAGCTGGATGCAGGGAGAAATTAAAGAAGATAAAACTGCTATATATAAAGTTAGATCTTCAACAGGAGATACAACAAAAGTTGATAAAGTGGAAAGCGGTTATTTTTATGTGGCTTTCGATGAAAATAAAAATATTTTAGATCCAATAGTTGATCCAGAAAATATATTTGGATGTGATACATCTTTAAGTAAACCGTTGGAATTTAAAAATGTTAATATTGAGGAATTACAAAATAACAATGATGTTTGCTATAATAAAGTTCCTTGTGCGTTTACAGGAAAAGCAGCACTTTTACATGGAAAGGATAAAACTTGCATATATAGCTACATAGGTTATATGAACAATAGTGAAGATATTAACAAATCATTGGATAAAATATGTGATAAAAACTATTTTAATGCTAAAGTAAATGAAAGCAATGAAATAATAGAAAATATTAGCAAAAACGTCTATACTAGATCTTCATATCCTTTATTTGATGCTTATATAAAACAATGCTATATAGATAATGTCTTAAGAGGAGGATATCCATTAGAGGTAGGTGATCATAATAAGAAGGTTTATTATGTATATTCAAGAAAACATGGAGATTTAGAAAGGGATTATAACTTTTTTAGCATAGAACCTAACTTTTATTCTCAAGGAAATGGAAATTTTAGAGACGTTAATCAAAATAGAAGAATGGATGTGTATATTCATCCATTTACTAAAGAAGAAAATATTAAATTGTTTAGTGATTTAATACAATTAGATGGTTATAATCCTTTGGTTATTGAAGGTAAAAAATTTTATATAGACAGCAAGGTGAAAGAGCAGATATTAAAGTTATTTAATAGAGGCGATCTACAAAAACTGGAAAAAGTATTATGTGACAGATTTACATTAGGTGAATTATATTCTGCTTTAAGAAGTATAGGGGATATTCAAAGTGAAAAAATAAATGAATTAATGAATAGTATTATAGAGTTGTCAAAAGAAGAAATAGAGGCAGAGTTTGGAGAAGGTTTTTGGATTGATCACTGGACTTACAATCTTGATTTAATAGAGCAGTATTTAAATATTTATCCAGATAAAATAAGACAATTATTAATTGAAAATGAAAGCTATAAATTTTATAATTCGCCAGAATATGTTTTGCCAAGAAGTGAAAAGTATGTTTTGGATCATGGAAAAGTAAGGCAATATGCAGCATTAGGAAAAAAAGAAAAATTAAAAGATAATTGGATTTGTGATAAAAACGGCAATTTATATAAAACAAATTTATTTACAAAACTATTAATTCTTGCAGGAATTAAATTTATGACTTTAGATCCTATGGGAATTGGAATAGAAATGGAAGCAGGAAAGCCAGGTTGGAATGACGCCATGAATGGACTACCAGGACTGTTAGGCTCAAGTTTTGCAGAAACGGCTGAATTAAAAAGATTGCTGCTATTTATACAAGAAAATATGTCGATTGTGGAGAATCATGTAAATATACCCGAGGAATTTTATGAAGCAGTATATAAAGTAAAAGAATTACTTTCATTGCAGTTAAATAACGAATTAGATGAAATAGAATATTGGGATAAAGTTTCTTATATAAGAGAGGAGTATAGGGAAAAAATTAAATATTCGATAAGTGGGAAGGTTTGTAATGTAGATGCTAATACCATTAGGGCTATTATAGATAATATGATTTCTAAAATTGATTTAGGAATTAAAAAAGCGAAAAGTATGAATAAAAACAACATTCCTACGTTTATGTATTATGAGGCGAAAAGGTATGAAATAGATGATAATCGAAAAATAAAGCCTATAGAGTTCAAAGTTAATTTTTTACCGCTATTTTTAGAAGGACCTGCTAGATATTTTAAGACAAAATTAAATATTGAAGAAAAGAAAGAAATTTATAAGTCAATTAAAAATAGTGGCATTTATGATGAAAAATTAAAGATGTATAAAACTTCAGAGTCATTGGAAGATGTATCGTTTGAAATCGGAAGAGCTAGAACCTTCACAGCTGGGTGGCTTGAAAGAGAATCTGTATTTATGCATATGGAATTTAAATATATTTTAGAGTTAATAAAAAATGGATTATATGAAGAATTTTTTAATGATATAAAAACTATACTTCCACCATTTATGAATCCAGAAGTATATGGAAGAAGCATATTAGAAAATTCATCCTTTATTGCAAGCAGCAGTAATCCTGATAAAAGAAATCACGGAAGAGGGTTTGTAGCAAGATTAAGTGGCACTACTGTAGAAATGCTTAATATTTGGGAATTGATGATGGTAGGAAAAAATTTATTTACATGTGAAAATGAAATTTTAAAATTTAGGTTAAATCCTATTTTGACGAAAGATTTCTTTAACAATGGTGTTTTAACTACAACAATTTTAGGCGATATAAAGCTTGTTTATACGAATGTAAACAATAAAGATACTTTTGGACAAGAAAAAGGAAGTATAGTCGAAATTAGGTTGATTGATAAGAATAACGGTGTAACTACATTTAAAGGAAATGAAGTATGCATGGAATTTGCTGAAAGAATTAGAAATAAAGAAATAGTAGAAATTCAAGCTGCTATCTTATAAATTAGGAGGATAAAAATGAATAAATTTAATGTATATGTAACGTCTAAAAACACAGATGATAGACTAAAGTGCTATGAATTAGAAAATTTTATTATAAATAAGGATGTAAAAGTTGAAAATAGTGTTAAAATAAATACTAATAGGAAATATCAGAAGATACTTGGTTTTGGAGGAGCTTTAACAGAAGCAAGTGCCTATGCTCTTTCTAAAATAGAAGAAGATAAACAAAAAAAAGTGTTAGAATCTTATTATAGTAAAGAAAAAGGAATAGGTTATAGCTTCGCCAGAGTGCATATAAATAGTTGTGATTTTTCCTTAGGAAATTACAGCTATGTAGAAGATGGAGATACAACATTAGAAACATTCTCCTTAGAAAGGGATGAAAAATATGTACTCCCATTAATAAGAAAAGTTAAAAAGATGGCTAATGATAACTTAAATATATTAGCAAGTCCATGGAGTCCTCCACAATATATGAAAACCAATGGTGAAATGAATAATGGCGGTAAGCTTAGAGAAGACTGTAAACAATTGTGGGCAGATTATTATGTAAAATATATAAATAAGATGAAAGAAAAAGACATAGATATTTGGGGAGTTACAGTTCAAAATGAACCAGCTGCATGTCAGGTATGGGATTCTTGTTTGTATACAGCTGAAGAAGAAAGGGATTTTGTGAAATACTTCTTGGGACCAACAATGCATAAAAATGGATTAGAAGATAAGAAGATAATAATTTGGGATCATAATAGAGATATAGTTTATGATAGAGCGAAAACCGTGCTTGAAGATAAGGAAGCAGCTAAATATGTATGGGGAACAGGAATACACTGGTATGTTTCTGAAGAATTTTCTAATACATCAAAGGTTCATGATGAGTTTACTGATAAACATATTATTTTTACTGAAGGATGTCAAGAAGGTGGAGTAAAATTAGAATCTTGGGATACAGGAGAAAGGTATGGTAGAAATATAATTGGAGATTTAAATAATTATATAGAAGCTTGGTTGGATTGGAACATTGCTCTTGATGAAACAGGAGGTCCAAATCATGTTAATAATTTGTGTGATGCTCCAGTAATAATTGACAGTGTAACAAAGAAAGTTCATTACAATAGTTCATTTTTTTATATTGCACATTTTAGTAAGTTTATAAAGAAAAATGCAGAAAGAATTTATAGCAATGTCAATGGTGAAAAAATACATGCAGTTAGTTGTATAAATGAAGATAATTCTTTATGTATGGTAATTATGAATGAAGGAAACCAAGATAAATTGGTTAAATTAGAAATAGATGAAGTAAGTACAATAATTGAACTAAAAGCAAATTCGATTTATACTATTGTGCAAGAACAATAATCGGAAATTTTCTGAAGAAGAGAGATGTGTATATAATGAGTACAATTTATGAAATAGCAAAAATTGCAGGAGTTTCGCCAACTACAGTATCAAAAGTAATAAATAATTATCCAGATGTAAGTGATAAGACTAGAGCTAAGATAAAAAAAATACTTGATGAAGAAAACTTTTTACCAAGCCCACAAGCTCAATTTTTATCAACCAAGAAAACCTGGACATTAGGTATTGTATATTTCGAAAATCTTGGAGTGGGACTTACACATCCATTTTTTTCAGGCGTAATAGAGGCTTTTAAAAGACAAGCAGATAAATATGGATATTCATTGTTATTTGGTTCTAAAAATGATAGATTAAAGAACGATACTTTTTTGGAATATTTTAAGTATAAATCTGTGGATGGAATTGCTATAATTTGTACTGACCCAAATGATAAAGAAACATTGGAACTTATAGAAAGCGATTTTCCGATTGTAGTAATAGATATGTTTAATGAAGATACATCAACAGTGGCGTCAGATAATATGGAAGGGTGCTATTTAGCTGTTAAATATTTATATGATTTAGGCCATAGAAGAATTGCACATATAATTGGTGCTAGCAAATCAGATAATTGGGCAAGTAATATAAGAAGAAAAGGCTATGAAAAAGCTATGGAAAGGTTAGGATTGGAAGTAATTGATGGATATATTGCAGATGGGATAAATTTTGATGTTAGCGGTGGTTACAGAGCAATGAAGGAATTGTTAAAGCTGAAAGAAATACCAACAGCAGTATTTGCAGCTGCTGATAAGATAGCACTTGGTGCAATAGATGCATTAAAAGATGAAGGATTAAGTGTGCCAGGTGATATTTCTATAGTAGGATTTGATGATATTGAATTAGCAAGGTATGTAACTCCAAGATTAACCACTATAAGACAGAATCGTGAAGAAATTGGCAAAACCGCAGTTGATTTGCTAGTAAAACAGATTAATGGAAAGACTAAACTCAAAATTAATAAAATAATACCAGTGGAGCTTATAGAAAGAAATTCTTGTAAGAGAATAGAATAGTAGAAATATTGTAAAGGTGGTTTGCAGTATGTTAGGGTACAAATTTTTAAATAATAAAGGAGATTTTAAATTAAAAGATCCAGAGAGAAATAGCTATATGTATTTTCCACTTGCAAATGAGGCTGGAGTTATGTCAAGTATAACTCCAACTTTAAATGGAGATTGTAAGATGGGGCAAAATACATTTATACTTTCCCCAGTAAGTAGTGAAAATCTTCACAATAATAAGTCATCAAGAAATTTTTGGATATATATTGATGGGATAGGTGAATGGTCCGCTACTGGAGTTTCATCAGCTCAACAGGCTGAAATTTTTAGCAAAGATAAAGAAGAATCAGAGCTAGAAGCTGGAATAATGTGGCATAAAGTAACTAGGAAATCAAAAAAATATGGTATAAAAAGTGAGATAACATCATTTGTTCCAGCGATAGATGAAAAAATAGAGTTAATGAAGGTAACGGTAACTAATATTGATAATAAGTATAAAAAAATAACACCAACAGCAGCAATACCATTATATTGCCGTTCTGCAGACAATATTAGAGATCACAGACACGTAACTTCACTTTTGAACAGAATAAAAACTACTGAATATGGAGTTGCCGTAAATCCAACGTTAACTTTTGATGAAAGAGGACATAAAAAAAATACGATAAGTTATGGAGTTTTTGCTGCAAAGGGAAATGGGGAAAAAACAGTAAGTTTTTGTCCAATAGTAGAAGAGTTTATTGGAGAAGGAGGAACCTTTGAGGTTCCAAAAACTATAATATTAAATGAGCAATTTAAGGTTAAGGCTAACACTAAATTAGAAGGCTATGAAGCAATTGGAGCAATACGTTTTGAAGATGAAATAATAAAAAAGAATGAATCTAAGACATATATTATAGCCATAGGATTTGGAGATTTTGATGGTGCTTTTCATAAATACTTATCCGAAACCGCTTTTGATAGTCTTCTTCAAAATACTAAATTGTATTGGGATAAAAAAATAAATATTTTATATGAGACACAAGATAAGCAATTTGACATTTGGATGCATTGGGTTAATTTCCAACCAATGCTTAGAAGAATTTATGGCTGTTCGTTTTTGCCGTATCACGATTATGGTAAAGGCGGAAGGGGATGGAGAGATTTATGGCAAGATTGTTTGGCATTATTGGCAATGGATACAGGCAATGTTAGAAGAATGCTTTTAGATAATTTTGGTGGAGTTCGCTTTGATGGAACTAATGCTACGATTATTGGAACAAAGCAGGGTGAGTTTATCGCTGACAGAAATAATATTACTCGTGTTTGGATGGATCATGGATCATGGCCATTTTTAACTACAAAGCTTTATATAGACCAAACTGGAGATATAGAATTTCTTTTAGAAAAACAGAATTATTTTAAAGATCTTCAAGAGGTAAGAGGATTGGAAAAGGATCTTTTATGGAACTTAGAACAGGGAAATAAGTTGATGACTTATGAGCATGAAGAATATAAAGGAACAATTTTGGAGCATATTTTAATACAACATTTAACGGCTTTCTATGATGTGGGTGAGCATAATAATTTAAAGCTTCATGGTGCTGATTGGAATGATGGACTTGATATGGCAAGTGAGAAAGGCGAAAGTGTTGCTTTTAGTGCCCTTTATGCAGAAAATCTTTCTGATATTGTAGAATTATTAAAATGTTTAAGGGACAAGAAGAATATTAGAAATGTAGAATTTGCTGAGGAACTGTTGATACTTTTAAAAGGGAATGATGAACTTTATGATAATGTAGAAGAAAAACAAGAATTATTAAGAAGGTATTGCTATAGCTGCAGACGTAATATTAGTGGAAAAGTTATTAATATGAAATGTGATGAGCTCATTTCTAATATTAATGGAAAAGCAAAATGGCTTAAGAATCATATAAGAAAGAATGAATGGATTACTAGTAAAGAAGGATACAGCTGGTATAACGGTTATTACGATAATAATGCTAGAAGAGTTGAAGGGGACAATAAGTATGGAGTTCGCATGATGTTAACAAGTCAAGTATTTACCATAATGAGCGGTATTGCTACCGAAGAGCAAGTAAAAAATATAATTAAAGCAGCAGATAACTATCTTTATGATAAATCAATAGGTGGATATAGATTAAACACTAATTTTAATGAAGTAAAAACTGATTTAGGAAGAATGTTTGGTTTTGCTTATGGTCATAAAGAAAATGGAGCTGTATTCAGTCATATGGCAATCATGTATGCAAATGCACTTTATAAGAGAGGTTTTGCAAAAGAAGGTTTTAAAGTTATTGATACTCTTTATAATCACTGCAATAATTTTGATGTAAGTAGAATTTACCCAGGTGTACCTGAATATATAAATGAAAAAGGAAGAGGCATGTATCACTATTTAACTGGAGCGGCAAGCTGGTTAATACTTACTGTAATATCCGAAATGTTTGGAATAAAAGGAGAAATGGGCAATTTAGTGTTTTTACCCAAAGTACTATTGAGGCAATTTGATGATGAGAATAAAGTTGCTATTGAAATGAATTTTGCGGAACGAAAGCTTAGAATTGAATATTTGAATGAATACAAGAAGGAATATGGCGAGTATAGTATAAGTGAAATTTATATTGATGATCAGAAATATAAATTTTTTGAATATCCAAAGATAGAAAGAAAAATAATAACTTCTCTTGATAAGGAGACAAAGCATATTATAAAAATAATACTTAAATAATATTATAAAATGCAAATTTCAAAGTAGTCTGTATAATTTTTAAAATGATTAATTGTTATACAGGCTATTTTTTATGAAATAATTCAGATTATTAGAGCTTTATTAGAAAAAGTTTTCCTATGTATTAAAAAGGTGCCTTTGCTAGCGAATAGTTAACATCAGAGGGGATTATTTTAGGGGATATGATTAAGAAATTTTTTGATAACAAAGTGTTTAAACACTTTGCTATTTAGCTGTTACACTACTTTAAAAAAGTTAAACACATTGTTTTGCGTTTAAAAATATAATAAAACCTGTGTGTATTGCTTATATTAGTGTTTGGTATAAGATTTGCTATATGTTAAATATAACAAAGCTACTTTTAATTTTTCAGGAAGTTTTATTATATTATAAAAAATTTGATTATAAGGAGGTGAAAACGTTTCGACATAGTAATTCATTATTAAATAAAAATTAATGTTTATTACAGATTTTCGAAACCGATTTAGAAGTTAAAATTTTATAATATATGATACCTAATAACTTACTTTTTAAATAAGTATGCTGTATTAAAAAAATTAAAGGGGTGGAATAATGTATAAAAAAGTGTTTATGAAGAGGTATATGTTAAAAAAATTAACTGCTATTTTACTTACCTGTTTTATAATTTTTGGTATGTTTGAGATGCGTTCCACGCAAATTGTAAAGGCTCAAACTTCTCCGTATTTAATTTCTTTAAATAGGGCAACCTATGCATCTTCTTCAAATGGAGCAAATACTTCAGACAAAGCCGTAGATTCGGACAATAGTTCACGTTGGGAATCGGAGTGGGGAAAAGATAATGAGTGGATCTATGTAGATTTGGGTTCTACAGCATCACTTTCAGATGTTAAAATCAAATGGGAGGGTGCTTATGCTTCACAGTATGTAATAGAAGCTTCTGATGATGAAGACACCTGGCATACAATTAGTCCAGTTATAGATGGCAAAGGTGGAGATGAAGATATTGTAGTAAGTGGCACAGGAAGATACGTACGTCTGCATCTTATTAAAAGAGCACTTAGTAATTATGGCTACTCAATTTATGACTTTCAGGTATATGGTACAGGAGGATTAAATCCACCACCAGCACCTTTAGGAGAGAATATAGCTTTAAACAAGCATGCAGTAGCATCTTCAGTTGATAAACAATGGTATATTACTGATGGTCAAGTAGATCCTGATAAAGCAGTTGATGGGAATCTAGGTACTCACTGGGGCTCTGAAATGGATGATTTGCAATGGATATACGTTGATTTAGGAAGTTCGCATACTATAGGAAGAGTCATATTAGATTGGGATTCACCTGCAAGGAGCTATGATATAGAGGTGTCAGATGATGCTGCTAACTGGAAAAAAGTTTATAGACAATTAAATGGTAGAGGCGGAGAGGAAAATATTCAATTATATGCAACTGGAAGATATGTAAGAATGAGTGGGATAACAAGAACTACTACGGGTGAATTTGGATTAAAAGAATTTAAGGTTTACGATTATGTTACTGGAGATCCTCAACCCGTTTATACAATACCAGATTTACCTACCCCTGCAGTTACACAAGTTGGAAATGGCAGCTACTTAACGGATCCTAATAAATTTCCTCAGCCAGCTGAACCTTATGAAAAAACAAGCAATATAAATACTCCAATTCCATCAAATGATTGGTGGCAATCAATATTAATAAAAAATCTAGGAAATCCGTTGATAACGTTACCTTTAAAAGCTAAATATTCAAAACAGGGTTTAGGAGTATTAACTCCAAGTGCAGGTTGGGTTCAAGGAAACTCCGTTGAGACAGAAAGAAACATAGATTTTTACTTAATGTCAAATACAATAGATACTGCTAAGATGAACAGTAAAATAAGTGGATATGGTGATTATTCTGCGAGTGTTGTATTAAGTGATAACGATGCAGAAAAAATGAAAACTACTTTTGTAAAAGGCTCACCATATATATTCTCTCAGTTTAGCGATCCTAATTCTGTTGAGTTATATTCAACAGTAATTACAAAAATATATGATGATAACAATAATGCTGTATTATTAAACGATGGAGAAACTATAACTGCAGATCATATTGGCATAGAAGTAACAAATGTAGATGGGGCACCTACGCCAAGTAATATTAAGAAATATTATGGAATATTTGCACCTCAAGGTACTGTCTTTAAAAAGGTAGGAGCTAAGATTAAAATGCAGCTAGGAGGCGGACAAGGCTATCTTTCAATTGCTACTATGCCTGCTGCTAGTAATTTAAATTATTTCTATCAACATGCTTATGCTTTTGTTACAGATACTAAAGTAAACTATAATTATGATCCTGTAAGTTCGAATGTTACTACAAACTTTACAGTTATTACTGACTTAAAGCGTACAGATCTCTCTAAGAATACATTAATGTGCATGCTTCCAGGTCAATGGAAGGCTAGCTCAGATTCAACTACTAATCTATCATATCCTTCTGTAAGAGGAACTCTTAAGGTACATGAAGGAAATTCCTTTAGTACAGTAGATAAGTTTAATGGAATAGTTCCTCAATTCACTGAACCTTTAAACGATGGATATTCACGTGATGAATTGCTTAAGTATCTTAAAGGGTTAGATGATGATACTACTTCAGGTTACATGAACGGAGATGCTTATTGGCAAGGAAAAGCACTGCATCCGTTAGCTGAGGGTGTGCTCGTGGCAGACCAGATTCATGCAACGGATTATAGAGATAAGTTCCTTGCTAGAATTAAGGGGATTTTAACTAATTGGTTAACTTATACACCAGGAGAAACTGAAGGCTATTATTTTGATTATAACCCAGAATGGGGAACATTAATTTACAAAAATAGTGAGTTTGGTGCAAATGTGGGTATTACAGATCACCACTTTACTTATGGATATTTTACTTTTGCGTCAGCAGTATTAGCTTCCTATGATGATGCCTTCTTAAAGAAGTACGGTCAAATGGTAGAAATGTTAATAAGAGATTATGCTAATCCATCAAAAACAGATGATAAATTTCCTCAATTTAGAAATTTTGATCCATATGAAGGTCATTCTTGGGCAGGTGGATATGCTGATAATGAAGATGGAAATAATCAAGAAGCAGCAGGAGAATCCTTATTTGGTTGGGTAGGAGAATATCTATGGGGAAAGGTTTCGGGAAATACTACCTATAGAGATGCTGGAATATATGGTTTTACTACAGAATTAAGATCAGTAAAACAATATTGGTTTAATTATGATGGAGATAACTGGGTGCCAGATTATAAACATAAGACAGTAGGACAAGTATATGGAGCCTCTAACTTTTATGGTACTTTCTTTAGTGGGGATCCAGTATGTATTTATGGAATACACTGGCTTCCAACTTCAGAGTATTTAACAAACTACGGTATAGAAAATGATAAGGACAAGGCAGCAGCTTTATATGAAGGTATGAAGGAAGACATTATAGCTAACTATAATAATAGTACTGATCCTAATAAGGGAGCAGCACCAGACCCTAATGATCCAGAATCAGGCTGGCGTCATGTAACATGGCCAATTGAATCCTTAAGTGATCCAGCAGCAGTGCTTACTAAGTGGGATCCATCAAAGGTACAACATAATGAGACCTATAACACTTATTGGTTTGTAAATAATATGGCAACTCTTGGACAACGTACAAATGAAATATGGGCAGAAAACGGAGATGCTAGTGTATACAAAAATGGTAATTCGTTCACAGCTTTAATATGGAATCCAGGTAGTACTCCTTTAACTGTAAAATTTCGTAATGCTTCTGGAGAAATTGGATATACAACTGTACCAGCAAAATCTTTAGTTTCAGTTAATCCAATGATAAAAGATTCTGTGAGTAAATCATCATTAGCAGCAGAACTGAAATATGTAAGCAAGTTTAAAGCAAGTGACTATACAACTGATTCTTGGGCGACTTTAGCTTCAGCTATAACTGTAGGTAAGGATATTTCAAATAATTCATCAGCAACATATGGTCAAGTTAATGTAGCCGTACGAAAATTATATAGTGCAGTTAATGGTTTAGTGAAAACAACAGTTACTTCTGATCAAGATGTTAATGTAGCACTTAATGTAAAAGCAGTATCCTCATCAAATGAAGCTGATGGGCTTGGACCTCAGAATGTTACTGATGGTAATAGTGGAACCAGATGGAGTTCAAATTGGATGGCAAATAAAGATAATCACCCAGAATACGTATATGTAAGTTTAGGGAATCCTTATTTTATAGATAATGTAAAAATATCTTGGTCAGATGCTTATGCTAAAGGATATGATATCCAGGTAGCAGCAGTTAATCCAGAAGATGAAAGCAGTTGGAAAACTGTTAAATCAGTTACCGATGGTAATGGCGGAGATGTAAGTTTAGATTTTTCGGTTATTACTGCAAAATATGTAAGAATATACTGTAAGTCTCCTGCAACTCAATATGGATATTCAATTAAGGAGATTGGTGTTTATGCTAGTAATAATACAGTAACAGTGGATAAAGCAAAAAAATTGCTGAAGTAAATATATTTGAAGTTGGTAATAATTTGTAACTAAAAAAATATAATATAAGTCAAGAATTTTTCAAGAAAACTTTCTGTTTTAGGAGGAAATCAATATACTAGTAAAAGGTTCAAAAACAAATTTAATAAGGTGAGTACTATTTTCAAAACATGACCAGAATTTAGCGATGTGATATATGTTTTAATTTAAATGATGATACAATATAAAATTTGTAGTATAATTTATGTTACAAAGCTTTATAGAAAAAGGTGATGTTATGTTTACTCCAGTAAAGAACCAAAAGGTGTATGAAGTAGTAATTGAACAAATAAAAGAAATGATAAAAACGGGGAAACTTAAAAAAGGTGATAAACTTCCTCCTGAAAGAGAACTTGTAGAAGAACTTAAGGTAAGCAGGACTTCAATAAGAGAGGCTTTAAGATCTCTTGAAATACTGGGGCTTGTTGAAAGTAAACATGGTGATGGAAACTTTATAAAAAAGAATTTTGATGACAGTCTCCTTGAACCATTATCACTTATGTTTATGCTTCAGGAAAGTAGCCCAAAAGATGTGCTTGAACTCAGAATGGTTTTGGAAACTGAAACAGCAATGCTTGCAGCAAAAAGAATTGGAGCTGATGAACTTAAAGACATAAAAGCTATAATAGATAAATTTAAGGCCACTGCGGATGAAAAGTTAAATACAGAATTAGATGTTGAGTTTCATCATGCAATTGCACAGGCTTCCAAAAACCTTCTTTTAGTTAATATCTTATCTGCTACCTCTGTACTAATAGATACTTTTATTAGTGATGCCAGATATAGAATTATAGAAAAAGAAGAAAACAAGGAAAAATTAATAAAGCAACATGAAGGTATATATAAAGCACTACTAAATAAAGATGCATTAAAGGCTGCGGAAGAAATGAGAAAGCATTTAGAGTTCATAAATAAGTCTATTTTCAAAAGTTAAATTTTTAACTTTTGCTTTTTTATGGAATTAACTTTTTTATTGTGGTATAATTTATTTAAAAATTGGTCATACCACGATACCAATATTAAATATGGAGGGGTTACAATGGAAATATTAGTATGCATTAAGCAAGTTCCAGGTACTAGTAAAGTTGAGGTAGATGAAAAAACTGGAGTACTAAAAAGAGATGGAGTAGATTCTAAGATGAATCCGTATGATCTATATGCTCTTGAAACAGCTCTTAGACTTAAAAAAAAGTTTAGAGGAAGTGTAAGCGTTATCACTATGGGACCTCCGCAGGCAAAAGAAGTTATTAAAGAGGCATATATGATGGGAGTTGATAGAGGAG
The DNA here is from genome assembly GCF_021043395.1 of Clostridium guangxiense. GTDB lineage: Bacteria > Bacillota > Clostridia > Clostridiales > Clostridiaceae > Clostridium_S > Clostridium_S guangxiense. The sequence continues at coordinate 95,036 of NZ_JAJNKE010000005.1, read as the reverse complement.
CTCTGATATCAGATAGGAAATTTGCAGGAGCTGATGTGCTTGCCACAGCCTATACAATTTCTCAAGGTATTAGAAAAATGGGCAACTTTGATTTAATACTCTGCGGAAAGCAAACTACAGATGGAGATACAGCTCAAGTTGGTCCTGAAATGGCAGAATATTTAAAAATACCTCATATTGCAAATGTAATAAAAGTAGAAGAAGCAAGTGAAAAAGATATAACTGTTGAAATGGATATGCCAAATACTATAGAACTGGATAAGGTTAGCTATCCATGTCTTCTTACAATTGATAAGGATATATTCCAGCCAAGACTTCCTTCCTATAGAAAAAAGCTTGAAACTAAAGATAGAGAAATAGAAACTATTTGCCTCAATGATTTTGAGGACAAGGATGAAAATAAGTACGGTCTTAATGGTTCTGCAACTCAAGTGGAAAGAATATTTCCTCCTTCAGTAAATAATGATAGGGAAATTTGGAAGGGCAGCGGTGAAGAGGTATCAGGAAAAATATTTAAAAAGCTTAAACAATTAAAATATGTTTAATAGGGGGAGTTATTATGGGAAAGTTAGTTGTTAATCAAGATAAACTTACAAAGGAAAATATAAAAGAGCTTGTCAATATATGTCCATTTAATGCTATAGAAGATCATAACGGTAAAATCGAAATAAATGCAGGCTGCAAGCTTTGTAAAATGTGCGTTAGAAAAGGACCTAAAGGTATCATGGAATTTGTAGAGGAAGAAGTAAAGGCCATTGATAAAAGCTTATGGAATGGAATTTTGGTATATGTAGATCACGTTGAAGGAAATATACACCCTGTAACCTTTGAGCTTATAGGAAAGGCCAAGGAGCTTGCTTCAAAAATACATCATCCTGTTTATGCACTGTTTATTGGACATAACATAAAGGAAAAAGCAGAAGAACTTTTACATTATGGTGTTGATGAAGTTTTTGTATACGACTATGAAGAACTTAAGGATTTTACTATTGAGCCTTATACAGCTGTATTTGAAGATTTAATAAACAAGATAAAACCAACGGCAATACTTGTTGGGGCAACCACGGTTGGAAGATCACTTGCACCAAGAATTGCAGCAAGATTCAAAACGGGACTTACGGCAGATTGTACAATACTTGATATGAAGGGAAATACGGATTTAGTTCAAATAAGGCCAGCTTTTGGAGGAAATATAATGGCACAAATTATAAATCCAAACAGCAGACCTCAAATGGCTACGGTTAGATACAAAGTTATGAGTGCACCGGAAAGAAAGCAAGGTAAAGGTGGAAAAATTTCAATATGCAATATAGATAAAGAAAAGCTTACTTCTAATATAAAGGTTTTAAAAATTACTCAAAAGCAGCCTGAAAATAGTATATCTGATGCAGAAGTTATAATTGCAGTTGGAAGAGGTATTAAAGCTAAGAAGGATATGGACATGGTATATGAACTAGCAGAACTCCTAAATGCAAGAGTTGCAGGAACAAGACCACTTGTGGAGGCAGGCTGGATTGATGCTAAAAGTCAAATAGGCTTAAGTGGGAGAACTGTAAAGCCTAAACTTATAATAGTCCTAGGGGTTTCAGGAGCAGTTCAGTTTACAGCAGGTATGAATAACAGCGAATATATATTTGCTGTAAATAAAGACGAAAAAGCTCCTATATTTAACTCAAGTCATTATGGAATTGTGGGAGATATATATGAAATCGTACCAAAGCTTATTGAGAAGCTAAAAGAAAATAAAAAAATGGAATCGGTAATTTAGGAGGGGAAGCTTTATGGTTAATATAGAGGATATAAAATATTTTAAATCACTTTTAGGAGAAGACAGAGTACTTAGTGGAGACGAAATAAATGAAGATTTCAGCCATGATGAACTTGGTGGAGTAAGTAGAATGCCTGAAGTGCTTTTAGAAGTTCAAAATACAGAAGAAGTATCTAAGATTATGAAATATGCCTATGAAAAAGGTATACCAGTCGTCCCAAGGGGTTCAGGAACAGGTCTTGTTGGAGCATCTGTACCACTTCTCGGTGGTATAATGCTAAATATGGGCAGTATGAATAAAATTCTTGAAATAGATGAAGAAAATTTAACACTTACCGTTGAACCAGGAGTTCTTTTAATGGAAATAGGGAAATTTGTTGAGCAGCATGATCTTTTTTATCCACCAGATCCTGGAGAAAAGTCTGCTACCATAGGAGGAAATATAAGTACAAATGCTGGGGGCATGAGAGCTGTAAAGTATGGAGTTACAAGAGATTATGTAAGAGGACTTGAAGTTGTGCTTCCAAATGGTGATGTACTTAATCTTGGAGGAAAGGTCGTTAAAAACAGTTCGGGTTACAGCATAAAGGATTTAATATGTGGCTCTGAAGGAACCCTTGCTATAATAACCAAGGCAATTTTAAAGCTTCTTCCACTTCCTAAAAAAACTATAAGTCTTTTAGTACCTTTTAAAGATCTTGACAGTGCTATAGGAACTGTACCTAAAATTATAAAATCAAAGGCAATACCTACAGCTATAGAGTTTATGCAAAGAGAGGTAATACTTTCGGCAGAGGAATATCTAGGTAAAAAGTTCCCTGATAACAGTGCAGATGCATATCTTCTTTTAAGTTTTGATGGAAACAGTAAGGAAGAAGTGGAAAAGGATTATGAGAAGGTTGCTGAAATTTGCCTTAGTGAAGGGGCTTTTGATGTTTATATAGTTGATACGGATGAAAGAAAAGAAGCTGTTTGGAATGCAAGGGGAGCTTTTCTTGAAGCAGTTAAAGCTTCTACCACAGAAATGGATGAGTGCGATGTTGTTGTTCCAAGAAATAAAGTGGCTGAATTTATAAAGTATACAAATGAACTTCAAAAGCAGTTTGATATAAGAATAAGAAGTTTTGGCCATGCTGGTGATGGAAATCTTCATGTTTATATATTAAGAGATAATTTAAGTAAAGAAGAATGGGAGAATAAGCTTAAACAAGTATTCGAATGTATGTACACTAGATCTATGGAATTAAAAGGTCTTGTATCAGGAGAGCATGGCATAGGCTTTGCAAAGAAACCGTATTTGTTTAGGCAGTATGGAGAAGAATATATTTCACTTATGAAGAATATAAAAAAGGCTTTTGATCCTAAGAATATATTGAATCCAGAAAAGGTATGTGAGTAAAATGCCTGTATTTAGTGTACCATATTACAAAGGCATAATGGAAATAGAGCTGCCAGAGAAAAATTTAAAAGGGGTTTTAATATCAAAGGCTGCTGATTATAAGACGAATTTAAGAGAGAAAGAAATCGTAGAAAGAGCACTTGACAATCCAATAGGTTCTAAAAGTCTTGAAGAACTTGTTAAAGATAAAAAAAACATGGTCATAATAACCAGTGATCATACAAGACCCGTGCCAAGTAAAATAACTATCCCCATACTTTTAACTCGTATAAGAAGGGTAAATCCTAACATTGATATAAAAATACTCATAGCTGCAGGCCTTCATAGACCAACTACAAAAGAGGAGATGGTAGAAAAGTTTGGAGAAACTTTAGTTAAAAATGAAAATATAATCTGTCATAAAGCAAAGGATAAAGATAATCTTTTAAAAATAGGTATCCTTCCATCGGGCGGAGAACTCTGGATAAATAAATTGGCAGTAGAAACTGAACTTTTGATTTCAGAAGGTTTTATAGAACCTCACTTTTTTGCAGGGTTTTCAGGAGGAAGAAAAAGCATACTCCCAGGAATTTCTGGAGCTGAAACCATAATGGCAAACCACTGTTCAGAATTTATAAATAGTGAAAATTCAAGAACAGGTAAACTTTTTAATAACCCAATACATGGGGATATGCTTTATGCAGCTAAGGCATCTAAGCTTGCCTTCATACTAAATGTAGCTCTTGATAAAGATAAAAAAATAATAAGTGCCTTTGCTGGAGACAGTGAATTTGCACACAATAAGGGTTGTGAATTTGTCTCTAAGTTTTATGGCGTTAGTGGAACTAAATCAGATATTGTAGTTACTACTAATGGAGGATATCCTCTTGATCAAAATGTTTATCAGGCTGTAAAAGGCATGACTGCTGGAGAATCACTATGCAGAGATGGAGGAGTTATAATAATGATTGCTTCCTGCTGTGATGGACATGGTGGAGAGTCTTTTTATAGAAATGTAGCTGATGCTAAAAATCCTAAAGAACTTCTAAGCAAAATACTTAAAGTTTCAAAGAAGGATACTGTACCGGATCAATGGGAGTTTCAAATTTTAGCTAGAATACTGAATAAGCACAAGGTTATAATTGTTACGGACATGTGTTATCCTAAAATAATAGAAGATATGCATATGTATCATGCACGTGACTTTAAAAGAGCTTTAGAGCTTGCATTTGAAATTGTAGGAAAAGATGCAGAAATAACTTTAATACCAGATGGAGTTTCAAGTATAGTTGAAGCAATTCACAATGAAGGATGATTTTTCTCCGCAATGCTTCGAAAAATCTAAAACCTAATGCTTGCGCATGGCGTAAAATATAGTGCTCAGCGCAGCTTCACTGCACAAGGAACGATTTAAAAAAATCCTAATAAATCTTGGTTCAAAAATTATAAAATACTTAGATATTTCAATCTGTCTGAGCGATAGCAAGTTATTGAAATATCTTAGGATTTTACAATTTTTAAGCCTTAGATTTATAGGATTTTTTTAATTTGACGAAGCATTGTTACTTGGCATTATCTAACTCTTCAATAACATAGTTTGGCAGTGCAAATGCACCTCTATGCAAGTTTGTATTGTAATACTTTGTTTTAAGTCCGAGTTTGTTCCATTCTTCAGCATGCAAGTCATTTAAAGGATGATACTTCTTTGAAGCAAATCCAAAGAGCCAGTGCCCAGAAGCATAAGTTGGCATATGAAACTGATAAACCATTGCAATAGGAAAATTATTTTTTATTTTACTATGAGCTCGTTTCATTTCATGACAGTAATTTTTATAATAAGGACTTTCATGTTGATTTATTAAAATTCCATCATCACTGAGTATTCTTTTACAATCGCTGTAAAATTCGTTAGTAAACAAGCCTTCTCCAGGACCAATTGGATCCGTTGAATCAACAAGAATTAAATCATAAGTTCCACTTGCAGTATTTTTAACAAATTCTTTACCATCTTCAAAGTGAGCAGTAAGCCTGCTGTCATTATCAAATTTACAAGCTGTTTGTGGTAAATATTTTTGGCAGAGTCTAACAACTCTTTCATCAATATCAACTAAGTCTACTTTTTCTACAGTTTTATACCTTAAAATTTCTCTTGAAGTTCCACCATCGCCGCCGCCAATAATCAAAACTTTTTTAATATTAGGGTTAACTGCCATTGGGACATGAGTAATCATCTCATGATATATAAATTCATCTTTTTCAGTTAGCATTATATAACCGTCAAGAGTAAAAAATGTTCCAAAAGTTTCACTCTTAAAAAAATCAATTTGTTGGAAAGGAGTTTTTTCACTATATAAATGCTCCGTTACCCTTATTGAAAATTTTGCGTCATCTGCATGACTTTCTGAAAACCAAAGATCTAACATATTATTCCTCCATTGCTTTATTTATTATATGATTCATCAAAGTTTTTACCATAAAAAATTTCATCCATTTCTTTTTTTAGCTTATGAGTTATTATTTTTCTTTCTTTTGGACTCAAATCTTTTTTTGTATATCCAAATAAGTAATTGTCTAAATCAAATTGCTTTAACTTACATTTTGTGTGAAAAATATTGTCTTGGTAAACATTTACGTCAATCATGTTATATCTATTTTTCACACTGTTAGGTATATAATTTTGAATAGAGTTGATTTTATGGTCAATAAATAACTTTCTACCAGTGATATCTCTAGTAAAACCACGAACTCTATAATCCATAGTCATAATATCAGCTTCAAAAGAGTGTACTAAGTAATTTAAGGCCTTTAAAGGGGATATCATTCCGCAGGTAGATACATCTATATCAGCTCTAAAGGTACAAATACCTTCATCAGGATGATATTCAGGGTAAGTGTGCACTGTAATATGGCTTTTATCTAAATGAGCAAGCACGATTTCTGGCAGTGGCCCTGGAGTTTCTTTTACTAATGCTTCTTTACAATTTTCTTCCATTGGATTTTCACATACTAATATTGTAACACTAGCACCTTGAGGGTCATAATCTTGTTTTGCGATATTCAAAATATGAGCACCTATAATTTCAGTAACGTTTGTAAGAATTTGAGTAAGTCGTTCTGCGTTATATTGCTCATCTATATAAGAAATATAAGCTTCCCTATCTTCTGCTGATTTTGCATAACATATATCATACATATTAAAGGATAATGTTTTAGTTAAATTATTGAAACCATAAAGCTTTATTTTATTATCAATGTTTGCTTTCATTATATTTGCCAAACCCCTCCTCAATCAAATAAATCGCTATTATTATATGCTTATAGCGAAATTATTAATACAATTTTAACAATGAATTTGGTTTAAAGCAATATTTTTTTATCATACTATCAATAATTTATATTTTGGAAAATATTAATGCGTTAATATTTCGGTTAGGGAAATATATAGGTAATTAAAAATATCTATTAAAATGCCTAGAAGATATCATTTTTGCACAAGTTAATTTTGAAGTTTCAAATGATTTATCTCTAGACAAGCTAATAGAAGTAAGACATGAAGGAATAAAAGAGAAAACATAAGGAAATTGCAGCATACATATATAAATATATAGACGCTTAAGGAGGATATTATGAAGTATATATTAAAGTTAGAGTTTAAGGGCAAAGCTGAATGTGATAAATGCAGGCTTAGTGGAACAAAAGGATTGGATTTAGACGGCAATACTGTTATGGTATGTTATGGCTTAGGAAGTAGGCCTCATTGTCCAGAAGAAGGATGTCGTAAAGATTGTCCATTGAAGAAAAAGGATTAAAGCTTAGCTTAAATGCTAGGCTTTTTTTATGCTAAAAATAAAACTATTGAACTAATTTCATAAATTTTTTTAAACAACTTTATAAGGACTTTTGTATTTTCGTAAAAAAAAGACAAAAAAAGAATAATTGTACCAATTTAATATATATTATATTTACCTTCTTTCTTAAAATGTTTTTAGAAAGGAGGTTTTAAAATGTCGAAAATTCATGATGTAGAAGTGGAAATACAAAATTTAAGAGAAAAGCTGACGGAATTAATTATGCAAAAGGAAAATTTACTTGATCCACAAGTTATTGCTGCAAGCAAGATGTTAGATTCTATTTTGAACGAGTACAGTGAAATAATTAGTGACAAGGTGGAAAAATAGTGAAAAGGAGGCTGCCGCATTTAGTGTGGCAGCCTTTCTTTGGATAAAGCGAAATTTAGAAAATCTTATAAGATAAACGATATTAATAAACATAAGGCTATATAGGTATTATAAATTAATATTTTGAATAATATGGTATAATAAAACTATATGAATGGTTATGGGAGTCTTAATATGGAAGATGTAGATTTAATCAAGAATTAAATATAAATTTTAGAAACAATAGAATATGAAAAAATATAAGCGGTTTTAGTTTTTTAATAATGAAATAGCTGATAAAAATTAATATCATATGGGGGAATTAGAAGTGAAAAAAATGATGGAAATTATAATTGCCTTAAGTATTATATTCACTGGATGTTCAAACGAAAAACCTTCAGTTAATAATAACGTTCAAAAGAATGCTAATAATACTGCAATTGAGAATACTTCAGTAAGTAACACTAAGCAACCTCAGTCACAGCCCCAAAATACCTCTCAAAGTGCTAAAAATATTAATAGTAATACGAAGTCCAGTTCGCTTGATAATATAAATACTGCTAAAAGTCCTTTTGAAAAAGGGTACTATGATTATCAAGGTACTGTAGGTAATAATATGTCAATTCACATGAGTATTTATCCATTAGGAACAGATATAGTTGGCTCATACTTTTATGACAGTAAGGGAAAGGAAATCAAACTAAAGGGAAAGGCAGGGGCGAAAGATATCGTATTATATGAATATGATGATACGAGTAAAAATACAGGAATTTTTAAAGGAACTTTGAACAGTGTTGATAAAATTAAAGGAACCTGGATGGGAGCGGACAATAAAACAAATTATCAATTTACATTATCACTTAAAAGTATTATCCCTGGGGTTGAATATGGAAAAAGGTATGCAGAAACAGTAGGGACAGAGAGTGACCAAGATGTAGAGAATTTTGTTAGTAAAGTTCAAAGTTATGTAGTGAATGATAATAAGGAACAGTTATCTGAACAAATATCCTACCCTATCACTGTCAACATTAATAGTAAGGTTACTAAAATACAAAATAAAGATGATTTTATAAAGAATTATGACCAAATTTTCTATCTAAAGTATAAACAAATAATTAGCAATGCCTTTACAAAATATATGTTTGCAAATTGGCAAGGAATAATGTTTGGTGAAAATTCAAATAATATTTGGATTAATGAAGTGACTCCTACTGGAGGTAAATCGAAATTAATGATTACTGCTATAAATAACTAAGGATATGTAGCTTTTAAATTGTTTGAGTAAAGATGTGAAGAATTACTAAAAATAACACTTAGTTATGAGAGCATAGGCATTAGAACAAAAAAATAAAAATCCGCACTTTCTTAAGTGCGGATACTAATGGTGCCGAAGGCGGGACTTGAACCCGCACGGAGTCACCCCCGACGGATTTTGAGTCCGTTGCGTCTGCCAATTTCACCACTTCGGCATATCTAATCGACATGTAATAATATATCATAGAATATTGTTAGAGTCAAGAATTTTTTTCTATAGGATACGCTTTTTAGGTAGACAACTTGAAAAGTTAAAATTGCTAATACTAATTCATCCCGACAAACTGGAAATTGAAGCAGAGCGGAGAAAAGTCATCCTTTACTGTGAACTATGCATTATGAATTGTGCACTGGTTTTGCTAGTTGACATAATATATTTTCGCTTCATAAAATTTGCACATAAATTTAAAATATAATTTTATCTTATTAAAAATAAAATTAAAAAATGACAGCATATTACTTAAATATATATAATGCATAAAAGAATAATAAAAATGCCCATTTTTTTGTTGATTCTTATGTTAACCGCTGATATTATATAAGTATAAAATAATTGAAGGGAGGCATAAATGAAATTTCAAGGATATTTATATAAATTTAATATGAATGCTTCTCACAGCGTTTTAATAAATAATAAAAGGGGACCATCACATTCGCATACCTTTCTTATTTCACTATTTGTTGAAATGCAAGGTGGAGAGTTTGTAATATATGATGAAGTAGAAAAGGTAGTAAATAAATTTTTGAGTGCATATAGTGGAAAAGAAATTAATGAATTTGAAGCATTTCGTGAGGTTGAGCCTACACTTGAAAATATAGGAGACTTTTTGTTTGAAGAACTTAGCAGAATTTTAAAAGAAAATAACATTAACCTTTTACGATTAGAAATAAGTGAAATTCCAACAAGAGTTTATGTTATTAATGGCAATGGACAAGTAAATATAGCGGGTAGTAGTACGAAAAAAATAGCAAAGTTAATGATGAATAATATTATTAATTTATCATCAAAAGAATTGGTAAAAAAGTTTGAAGATTTCGATCAAAGCAAAGAAATGCTTGAAAAAACTGAAGAAAATAGACCTCAGGATGTTTTGGAAAAAAAAGATGCAGAAAATGAACCAGAAATTGAAAGTGAGATTATACAGAAAAGGGATAAAAATAAATGGAAAATCAATAATCCTATTATTAAAATAGCAGCCTCGATTTTAGTTTTAATATTTGGAGCTGTAATTTTATCAATATATTTAGGAAAACATTGGGGATATCCATGGGGATTGGATACATATGGACATATATTTAAAGCAGATATTTTATATCAAAACATAAAAAAGGGCAACTTATATCCACTTTTTACGGAATATTGGTATAACGGTATACAACCTTTTAGATACTGGGCTCCATTTTCCTATTATGTGCTTGCAATGTTTCAGTTTGTTTCAAGTGGAGATCCAATTAAGGCTTACATTATTTTTATAGGGGCTGTATTTTTTATTGGTGGACTTGGATGGCTTCTTTGGGGTATAAAGTCAAAAAGGATTTTTATTGCATTAATTATTGGAATTATGTGGTTTTTTCTTCCAGAAAATTTGAGAGTACTTTTTTTTGAAGGAAATATACCAAGGGTTGTTATAACAGCGCTTATACCATATTTATTTTTCTTCTTATGGGAATTTGTTGAGCACGAAAAGAAATCTGCTATTATACCAATGACTATATTTATGATCCTCATAATCATGAGTCATTTGATGGTAGGAGCCATGCTTGGAATTACGACTTTCATATTTTTGGCTATTTACTCGGTAGTGTTAAAAAAGTTTTTAAAGTCATCACAGATTATTATAGCTATGCTTTTGGCATTTGTAATTTGCGGAATTTGGATTTATCCAGCACTAAAAGGTGGACTGGTATCTATGGATAGTGGTGCGACTTCGGAGGTTATGAAATCACTCAGTACACCATTTACAACGTCACTAAATCCTTTTATACGACTCGGAAGCAGTGGCAGACTTGGATATTTTTATTATGGACTGTCAATTATAATAGTTTCAGTTTTAGGAATTATACTTTCTAGTAAAAAAAGTTTGCCAGGTTTTATTACAGTAATAATAGTATTCTTAGGGACAACAACAGCTTTTATACCAGTGTTAATTAAATTACCTTTAAATCAACTTTTATGGATGATGAGATTTACACCAATAGCGTATGGAATATTTATGCTTAGCTTGCTTAACTGGACAAAGTGTAAGAAGCGCTTTATGGCAATATTTTTAATGATAATAATTGCTGACAGTTCTTTATCATTTAGATTCTCATTATATCCGGAGGGAAAAAACTCTAATGTAGAAACCATAATGGATGAGGCAAAACGAATTACTAATCAGAGAATTGCCCTCCTTGACAGCAGTCTATTTGAATCGTATCCATCATTTTATATTATTGGCAGTGGCAAAAAAGTATCTTATTCCTATGGATGGGCATGGCAGGGAGCTTCTACAGCTAAAAATATAGTTTTATTAAACACAGCACTTGAAAATGGATATTATAATTACATGTTTGATAGATCGATTGAACTGGGATGCGATACAGTAATCGTAAGAAAGAATTCTTTAAAAAAAGGTAAGAGGAGTTTTAATAAAATAAATTCAGCAGCAGAACTTTCTAAATTTAAATTGGATATGGAAACAGGAGATGCTTACATATTCCATAGAGATACACCTAAAAACTTTGGAGTGATCACAAATTATTCTGGACTGTGCATAGGCAGATCAGCAGAGCAGATACCGCTTCAGTATCCAAGCTTTGAAATAGGAAAATCGCAAAATATAGAAGATTATACAATAGACGAACTTAGAAAATATAAGGTTATATATCTTTCCGATTTTAGCTACAACGATAGAAAGAAAGCGGAAGAAATGCTTTCAAAACTCAGCAGCATGGGAGTAAAAATAATTATAGATATGAACAAGATTCCAGCAGATGCAGTTACAAAAAGTATGACCTTTATGGGAATTACAGCACAACCTATCAGCTTTGACAAGAAAATGCCAGATTTGTTCTTTAATGGGCAGAAATATATATCTGTAAACTTTGATGAAAAGTATAAAAATTGGAATACAGTATATTTACAGGATTTGCCTAAAGTTGAGGGTATTGCATGGATAAAAAATAAAAAGCTGACCTTTGTCGGCGAAGGTGTAGGAGACAATAAAAATATAACTTATGTTGGGTTTAACTTAATGTTTCATGCAATGCAGGATGATGATGCTGGCGCTATTAGCATTATGAATTCAATACTTGGAAATAGTTCATCTGTACTGCCAGAAAGAAAGATTGTACCTATAAGTGTTAAATATAATAATAATTCATTTTCTATAAATTCACCAAAAGATAATGTAAATACAACTATTGCATATTTAGATTCTTATAATAGTACAAGAAAGATTTCTGATAAACAAAATTTATTAAATATTGAAAAAGGACAAGCAAATATTAAAGTTACATATCCATATTTAACCGATGGGATAGTAGTATCTTTAATAGGTCTTACAGGATTTGGAATACTGCTCGTTTTTATATATAAGAGGAGGAAAATTATAAATGGAAAAGGCAATTAAGAGAATAATTTTATGTTCTACACTTCTAATCCTTATTTTTAGTATACCAGTTCATGCTGCTGGTGTTGGAATAACACTAGATGGATACTTTGATGATTGGAGTGATAAACCACAAATAATACTTACTCCTGGAGGCAGCGGCAATATGAAGCAAGAACACATAGTAAAATGGTACACCGATGATAATTATCTGTATTTATATATAGACATGTCAAATAGTAAGAAAGGACAAGAACCAAGTTGTCCTATAAAGTATCAAATAAACGGTACTGGACAACAATACGAATTACAGGCTAAGAAAGGCACTGGTAATAGTGTTCAGGTTTTTTCGAATGGCAAAGTAATACCTAATAGTGGTGGTCTTTATGGAAATAGTGAGGTAAAATGTGAACTTAAAATACCTTTAAGTGTTTTTGAAAATGGGGCTAAAGATCAGATGCTTAGTATAGAGATGAAATTCCCAAACTTAGGAAAGGGAACTATACATTTCGAGGTTGGAAGTACCCATCCATATACAGGCATAGCTATTTGCAGTGCTGTAGCTTTTTTTAGTTTTATAATTTATACCAGAAAGAAAAGGAAAACAGCATGAAAATATTGATTGTTTTTCTACTAATTTTATGGGCCTATATCATATCGGTTTTTAAAAGAGCAAATTTGTATTTTTTTAAGTTTATTGTTGGAGCAGTTGGCCTATTTTTCTTTACTATAGTGATACTGCAGCCATATCTTGTAGGTGCTTTAAGTCAGCTTGTTACAGCAGTTGCTGGCGTCATAGGAGAAATCACTAATTATTATCAGGCGTTTTATCAGTATTCACTTATTTTAATATCCAGTGGAACATCAACTGTGTCAATGTACATAGATTATGAATGTTCTGGTGTAATAGAAATTCTTGCTTTTACATCTCTATTGTGGTTCTTTCCAGTGTATAACTTCATGGAAAAGATTATGTATAACATAATAGGTGTAATTTGGATATTTGCAGCTAATGTTTTAAGAATTTTTATTATTTGCATATTGGTATATTATTACGGAAACAATATGTTTTATTTTGCACATACCATACTTGCTAGATTTGTTTTTTATGGATTGTCTATAATTTTATATTTTCACGTATTTACTAAATCACAAATTAAAAATCAGAGAGTAGGTGATATTGCTTATGGGGATGATGTTAAGTAGAACATATAAAGAAATTATCTTTTGGATTGCATGGATAGTTATTCCATTTATTATGGAGATTATACCTGCTATTGCTGGATTTTTTATCTTAATAAAAAAGAGACTAACAGTAAAAAAAGAAGAGTTTAAGGGCAAACTTCCGCAGATAACTATAATTATTCCTGTATATAATTCAGCTGAAACTTTGAGAGAATGTATTAAATCTGTATATGACTCAAACTATCCTTGTGAGCTTATGGATGTAATGCTTATGAATAATATGAGCAGTGATAACAGCTTTGAAGTATTTACGGAGTGCCAGGCGGAGTTTAAAGAACTTTCTTTAAAATATATGAATGCAAAACAAGGCAAATCAAAGGCTTTAAACATGGCGCTTTTTAATAGTGAAGGTAAATACATAATTAATATTGACAGCGATGGTAAGCTTGAGCCTGATGCAATAAGAAATATGGTCATTCGTTTTGAACAAAATCCGGATATTCACTGTATGACAGGGGCTATTTTAACGGATAAAGAATATATTGAAAATACTTCAAGCTGGCTTTTAAAACTAGTTAGAAAGTGTGAATTTTTAGAATATGCTCAAGCTTTTTTAGCAGGTAGAAACTTTGAATCGGAATTAAATAGTATATATACGCTGTCAGGTGCTTTTTCTGCATTTAGAAAGTCTACAATTTTAAAAACACAGCTTTATAATAGTGAAACTGTATGTGAAGATACACACATAACCTTCCAAGTCAGGCATTTGCTTAAGAAAAAGGTACACCTATGTGAAAATGCACTATTCTTTGTTGATCCAATTGATAATCTAAGCAAACTTTATACTCAACGCCAGAGATGGCAGCGAGGCGAGCTGGAAGTATCCCATATGTTTTTTAAAAATAGGGCACTTACTGCAAGAGGATTTATAAGTAATTTTATGATAAGGACTTTGATGTACGACCACACCTTTGCCTTCCCAAGGATGATTTGGTACTTTGCTATGATATTTCTATTATTTATGAACTATCCCTTTGAACTCGTTTTTGGTTCTGTATTTGTAATATATTTGCTGTATGTTTTGTCTGCATTTTTGTTTTATATTAATGTAATGTCCTATCTTAAAAGTTATAAGGGTGTTAGAAAATACTATGCCTTTAAATTATATTTAATTTTTTTAATGCCAATATATAATTTTGTTATATTTTGGATAAGGTTTGCTGGAATTATTAATAGCGCAAAAGTTAGAAGCAAATGGAAAGCTTTAAATTTGAAAGAAGAATACAAGAGCTTTTGCTCTGTAATTAATGAAGATTTCAAAAGAGTAGTTAATATAATAAAAAAGATAAGGGGAGTTGTAAACAATGAATGATATTGCAGTTATACTTCCCGCTTACAATGAGGAAGAGGATGTTGAAGAACTTGTAGATAAGTGGCAAAGACATAGGCAAGCTTTGAAAGAAAGTTATAATCTTACCTTGAGAACTATTTTAGTAAATGACGGAAGCAGTGATAAAACAAAGGCTATAGGAGAAAAACTTCAAAAAAATTATGATAATTTCATTCTTGTTAATCATGAGAAAAATAAAGGACTTGGAATGGCTGTAAAGAGCGGTATTGAATATGCGATAAAAAATTTTCCGGAAAGTAAATATGTTTGCATTATGGATTGTGATAACACACATGATCCTAAATACATTTTTAGCATGCTGGAAAAAGAAAAACTCACAAAAGCGGATATTGTAATAGCATCTAGATATGAAAAAGGTTCTTCAGTTAAAGGTCTTTCTTTATTTAGAAAAACCACCTGTATAGGAGCGAAGTGTGTTTATTCAACTATACTTAAAGTGACTAATGTTAAGGATTATACTTGTGGCTATAGATTATATAAAAGATCCATATTGGAAAAGCTAATTGAAAAATTTGGTGAAAAAATTATTGAAGAAACTGGTTTTACGTGCATGGTAGAAGTTTTATACAAACTTTATATATGCGGAGCTGTATTTGCAGAAGTTCCTTTTGAACTTAGATATGATTTAAAAAAAGGAGCAAGCAAGATGAATGTTATGAAAACTTCCTTTAATAGCATAAAATTTTTAATAACATTAAAGGAAAAGCTCAATGTGTAATAATTTTGAGAGAGGAAATTAGCTACGATGAAAATAAAAAAACAGGAGAGAATCGTATTTGAAATATTTATAATTACTATACTGGCTGTAGTAGTGGTTGCTGCGCTTTGGTATGCAGCAGTTAGTGAAATAAATAATCACAAAGAAAATACAATAAATGCTTTTTTAAAACAGCAGTATTCTGAAAATAGCAATTTAGCTGATAAAGTTAAAATTGTTATGGAAGGTTACATGAAAGACTATAAATTAGATTTAAAATCAACTGAAAAAAATATTATAAAAAATGTTATAAAGAAAGAGACAAATTCTAATAACAAGTACATTTTCTTTTATGATACTAATCATGTAGTATTTGAAAAAAGTGATTCAAATACTAAAAAATACAGTGATAAAACATTAACAGAAGTGTTTAATTTATGGGAATACAATGGTGGAAATAATTTAGATGATTTAAAAAAGCTTATAAATACAAAACAAGATGGCACAGCCGAAATAATGAAAGATAGTAAAAATGGAAGCGAAATTCTTTCTTGGTGTTTTTTTAAAGTATCAAATAAAACTTATATTTTAGGAATGTCAACATCTGAAAGCTATTTGTTAAATGATATTTCATTTGATAAGCACGTTGTAAGATTTTATACTTTTATCTTAATATTTACTATGATGTTTGCTGCAACTTTTATTGCTTTTGTACTTTATATATTCTTTTCACATAAAAAGGTAAGTGAATTGAAAAAGGAACTTCAAAATAGGAGAATCCAGATAGAAGAAGCTGCTTCAAAGTTAAAGGAGATGGAACAGAGTTTAAAAAGAGCGAGTGTGTATGATGCAGTTACAAAGGTTTATAATCGTCAATTTTTGCATATACTTCTATCAAAAATTAATTCTGAACTGTTTTTTCCCATAGCAATTATTGTAATAAATATAGAAGGAATACAAAAGATAAATAAAACTTTTGGACATAACAAAGGTGATGAGGCATTAATAAAAACAGCAGAACTTTTAAAGGAATACTGCGGGCAAAACAATATTATTTCAAGGATAAATGATGATGAGTTTGCATTGGTGCTTGTTAGTATAAATGAAAGGGATGCTTATAAAATATTAGATGAACTTCAAGATAAAATTGAAAATAGTTGTATTGAAATCCTTTGTAAGTTTACCTTTGGAATTGCAATAAAAAATGATGAAAATGATGATATTTTTGATGTTTTAAGTACTGCAAAGAAAAGTGTCAGAGAACAAAAAAGAGGATGGAGTGAATATTTTTGATATTAAAATATCTTTTTTACTCAACTATTGTTACAGTTATAGATTTTTTTGTAGTTTGGGCATTAACAAATTTTTTAAATGTGAATTTAATATATGCAAATACAATAGCTGTAATTCTAGGCTTTATTATTCATTACATTCTAGCTTCTAAATCAGTTTTTAACACTGGCTATGGAATAAAAGGGTTTACAGTATATATTTTAACTTTTATATTAGGTCTTATTTGCGCTGATGTACTTATATATGTATCATATGAATATTTATTTTACTTTATGGAAAATAATATAAAATTACTTTTAAGTAAAGGTGTATCAATAGTAGGACCATTTTTTATCATGTATTTTATTAGAAAATATGCGTATAAAATATTAAATAAAAAGGTTGTGTAAGAAAATGAGATATAATCAATATAGGTTTAAATTTTATCTTAATGCCTCTCATTCTATATATTTAAATGGAGTATTAGGGCAGGAGCATCCACATACCTGGGAAATTACTCTTAACACAATAAAGCTAAAGGATAACTTTATTATTTTTAATGATATAGAAAAGAATATAGAAAAATATTTAGAAAAATATCAAGACTCATATCTTAATAAGGTCGATCCATTTCAAACATTAAATTCCACCCTTGAAAATATATGCCAGTATTTTAAAAATGAGTTTCAAAATTTACTTCTTGAGAATGGTTGGCTTTTACTATCAATGGAGATAAGTGAAACGCCAACACGTTCATATATTATTGATATTTCTGATGAGGTGGATTATAATAAAATACTTGATTACGGTGATGCCGAGAATTTAAATTTTGACATCCTTGAAAAAAATGTTGACGATAAAATTGAGAGCATGAAGAAATCAATTTAATTGGAGATGCAACTGCGAGTAGTGATAATTTTAACAATGTTGTAGCCGTGGTAAAAAAGAAAGTTGTTGAAGAATTTTGTCAAAAAATTAATCAAAAGGAATTCAACGCATTTAAGCTTTTTTCATGAATCAGATTAATAATTCACTTGAATTAATATGTATAGAAAGAAGAAATTAAATATTATTTTATAAAAACGTATTGTTAGAAAGCTTTAGATTTGCTAAAATAAAAGAGTTGAAGAATAATGAGATTGGTAATAATAGATTATTATTGATTGCGTTTATTTTAACAAGCTACATAATCAATTATAAGGAAGGAGATTTTTTTATGATTTATTCATCAGAAGTTGACAGAATGGTATGCGTAGCAAAAGGACCAAATCATGGACCAGCTCCAATACCAGAAGAAGGAAAATGGGTACAAGCTAAAGAAATAAAAGATATATCAGGTTTAACACACGGAATTGGTTGGTGTGCTCCACAGCAAGGTGGTTGTAAATTAACTTTAAATGTTAAAGATGGTGTAATTGAAGAAGCTTTAGTAGAAACAATAGGATGTTCAGGAATGACACATTCAGCTGCTATGGCATCAGAAATTCTTCCAGGAAAGACTATCCTTGAAGCATTAAATACTGACCTTGTTTGTGATGCTATAAATGTTGCAATGAGAGAATTATTCTTACAGATAGCTTATGGAAGAACTCAAACTGCATTCTCAGAAGGTGGACTTCCAGTAGGAGCAGGTCTTGAAGATTTAGGAAAAGGACTTAGAAGCCAAGTTGGTACTATGTACGGAACTAAGGCTAAAGGAACTAGATATCTTGAAATGGCTGAAGGTTATGTTAAGCACATAGCTCTTGATAAAAACAATGAAGTTATAGGATATGAATTTATAAGCCTTGGAAAAATGATGGACTTCATTAAAAAGGGAATCGAGCCTGCAGAAGCTTTAGAAAAAGCTACAGGAACTTACGGAAGATATGCTGAAGCTGCAAAAATTATCGACCCAAGACAAGAATAAGAGATAGGAGGAGAAGATTGTTATGGCATTATTTGAAAGTTATGAAAGAAGAGTAGACCAAATATTACCAGTATTAAAAAAATACGGTATCAATTCAATAGAAGAAGCTAAAGCTGTTTGTGATGAAAAAGGCGTAGACGCTTATAATATAGTTAAAGGCGTTCAACAAATTTGCTTTGAAAATGCATGTTGGGCTTATACAGTTGGAGCTGCAATAGCAATTAAAAAAGGATGCAAAAAAGCTGCTGACGCTGCTGAAGCAATAGGAGAAGGCTTACAAGCTTTCTGTATCCCTGGATCAGTTGCAGATGACAGAAAAGTTGGATTAGGTCACGGAAATCTTGCTGCAATGCTTTTAAGAGAAGAAACTGATTGTTTCGCATTCTTAGCTGGACACGAATCCTTTGCAGCTGCTGAAGGCGCAATTGGACTTGCTAATTCAGCAAACAAAGCAAGAAAGAAACCTTTAAGAGTTATATTAAACGGTCTTGGAAAAGATGCTGCATTTATAATCTCAAGAATCAATGGTTTCACATATGTTCAAACTAAATTTGACTATTACACTGGAGAACTTAAAATAGTTAAAGAAACTGCTTACTCAGATGGAGAAAGAGCAAAGGTTAGATGCTACGGAGCAGATGACGTTAGAGAAGGTGTTGCTATAATGCACCATGAAGGCGTTGATGTATCAATAACTGGAAACTCAACTAACCCAACAAGATTCCAGCACCCAGTTGCAGGAACTTACAAGAAAGAATGTATCGAACAAGGAAAGAAATACTTCTCAGTTGCATCAGGTGGTGGTACTGGAAGAACTCTTCACCCAGATAACATGGCAGCAGGTCCTGCTTCATATGGTATGACTGATACTATGGGAAGAATGCATTCAGATGCTCAATTCGCAGGTTCATCATCAGTTCCAGCTCACGTTGAAATGATGGGATTAATCGGAATGGGTAACAACCCAATGGTTGGAGCTTCAGTTGCAGTAGCAGTTGCTGTTGAAGAGGCTATGAATAAATAGGATAAAATTTGTATACTAATAATAAAACCTCCCCATCTACAACTCAAAATCCCCAAACTCATAAAAAAGTTCGGGAAAAATAGATAGGGATTGGTTAAAAAGTACGATTTAAAAGCATGGAACAAATGCAAGAGAAAATCTTGTGTTCTTTCATGCTTTTTTATTTTTAGCTCTACATTAAGCAATATTCATTGAGAATAGATTGATTCCATATTTGAAGGAAGCAAGCAAAGAACCAGTCATTTTAAACGTGTTTTTTTCATTGGATCTTTTGGGGAACTTTATTATGATTTTGATGTTTTATTCTTAACTCCAACCTGTGGATAAGTTCCAGAATAGAGCTGTTTTTGCTTGGGGATTTTTAATATGATACAGAAATTGGAATGTGGCTTTAGGGGAGGAAAGATAAGGGGTGAGAGGGTGTGGGAGAGATGGGGATGTTTTTTATTACGAAACATAGATAGAGAAAATCTTAATAGATTTTCAAAGGATTAAGGTTAAGAAAGATAAAATAAGTTATTAAAGCAATGATAGTTAAGATGGGACATATAAAAATTTGGTGTGAAAATTTAGTAGATAATTAAATATAAAAAAGATAGTGCAAAATATAAGGATAGGAAAATGCTTACCTATCCTTTTGAGTTTTTATTTAAGCAAATGTATTTGCTGTACATAAAACATATAATGACCTATTATAACTCCTAAGTTTGTACCAAGATTTAATAATACTGAGGATGCAGTTGTTACTACTGCTCCTAAAGCTAATAGTGAATATTTATAATATTTTTTTGACATTTTTAAGCCTCCTTTTCAAAATTTAGGGCAAAATTAGCGATATTTTTGGCTGTTTCTTTGTTATGATCTACATAGAAAATAAATAATTTATATACTAATAAATTGCTAAAATAGCCCTGTAAATGAGTTATTTTAGCAATTTATTTTTAACATATTCCATTTTTTTAATATTATGTGAATTGGAATATATATCTATTAAATCACATAATATTTTACTTAACAAAACATAATTTTTGTAATTTTCAGCAAAATTAACCACATTTAAACAGTAGGATTCAGATAAATCAATTTTATTAAGTCTTTTGTATATTTTTCCGATTTCGTAATAGATATCTGCCATGTAAGAGGTATTATTTAAGTTCTTTAACTCATTTAAGGCTATATTAAAGTTTTCAAGTGCTTCATATTGTTTGGAAAGGGATAAGCAAGCGTTTACTACATTCAGTAGAGTCATCACATATTTATCGGTTATGTTTTTATCTAAGTAACTAATAAGTGCAGTAAAAACGTCAAGAGCTTCAGTATAATTGCCCATATCAAAGAGATAACCGCCGAGATTATTTTGTATCAAGAAATAAGATTCTTTATTTGATGTAGATACTAATTTTTCAGCTATTCTTAGGTTATTTAATGCGATTATATAATTTTTAAGATTGTAATAATTTAATGCATTATTATACCTAAAAGTTATCAGCATCTCATTTGACATGTTTGTAAAATTATTTAATGCAAATTAGCAACATTCTATACTTTCTTTATATCTTCCAAGATATCCATAGACCATTGAGAGTTTTCTAAGTAAGGTTAACGATGTATTACTTAATGTGAGTTTGCCTGTCAAGGTAATAGCTTTCTCATAGTATATTACGCTTTTACTCATTTCATTTTTGTTGCAGTAGTAGTCACCTGCTAATTCATAGATTATAATTTTTTTATCTGGTATATCGTATTTCAGTAGAAAGCTTTCTATTTCTTTTAGTTTAGTAGTAAAATTACCATCCTTGGATATATTTAGTGACTTTAGTTCATTTATGTAATGATTCACAATTTTATTTGCTTGCATGGTCTCATTTTCTAATAGATACTCTACTGTTTCGGTGAACTGAAAATGTCTTTCTTTTGCCAATAAAGCCAAATTTTTGATTATAATTTCAGCTGTATTTTTAGTAATGGTAGCCTTGTTAGTTTCAATTTCACTAATTAAATTTCGTGTAATAGCACTTCCTGAAATTTCTTCTTGCTTTAAAACGTATTTTTTTCTGATATTTTTTAATTTATCACCATCTGTTAGTACTGTACAATTTTCCACTTTTAAATATCTCCTAACAATCCATATTTTACAAATATTATAACAAAAGTATACAAAAATGTAAAACGACTTTTTTATTTTTGTATTGTAAGCATAAGAGTACAAAATAAACTTTAAAAGATATTTTCAAAAATAATAAATAGGGTATAGGAAAATTATTCAATAAGTGGAATAATAGTATTGCATGTATTTGCTCCACATAATTTAAATAAATAGATTAATAAATTATGTGTAGGATTAATATTATTGAGGAGGATAAAATGTATATTAAAAAGCTTGAAATAGTTAATTTTGGTCCATTTAAAAGATTAAGCTTTGATTTTAAATCACAAATGATAAATATAATTGAAGGATATAATGCATCTGGTAAAACTCATGTATTAACCGCGTTACATTTTTGTTTTATAATAATAATGCAATTCATATTAATAAAAAAGTAACGACTTCAGCAAGAATTACGGTTACTTTAAATGTAAAGGAGGAAATAATGGAAAAGCTTAAGGTTTCTGTGGAAGTATGTAAGGATAAATTTGAAGAAATTTCAGTAGATGTTGAATATAATATTATATGTGAGTTAAGCAAACATCAATTTTTTTATAATAATGATATGTTAAATAATTTCTTTATCCAAAAATCAAAAGTCCAAGATGTTTGGAGGTATAAAGTAGAAGTTAATAAGAAGGGAATACAAAAGTTAATTCCAGGTAATTTTGGTAGAAATTTGATATATGTTAATAAGCAAATAAATAATTTTTGTGATTTTCAAATCACAAAAAATTTGGAAAATAATATTGTATTACTTTTAGAATCTCCACATAAAAGTGAGATTAAATTGGATTTGGATGGGTATTATATGGGGATAGCCCCAGCACAAGGGAAAAAGCCATTTGATGCAGGAAATTTAATTGAAAAACATTTATGTGATGTTTTGAAAGGAATTAAACTTAAGGATAATTCGTATAACTTTCTTATTGTAAATCCAATTCAGTATCAAACATCATTAGGGAGCTTACTATTTGGAAAACTTAATAATAGGTTAAGAAATGATGTTTGGTTAAAATTATGGAATATTGACGATATGAGGGAGTGTTTTTTGCAAAGAATAGAATATTATAAACCATTAGTTATAATAAATGCATGCACAGAGAAATTGAAAGATTATATTGATATTGAACTGTGCAGAGAAGGTTATGGAAAAATTATATATCATAGCTATCATCCAGCCGTTAATTGGAGTATAGCAAATAGAAGAATTATAAGAAAACTAAAAAATGATTAATAAGTAGTGCTGAATAAAATTTAAGTCTTAAAAAATGCAGTTCAAGGACAAACTTAATTTATGGGCACAAAATTATTCTGATTAAAAGTTAAAAATAATGGATAATAACATCTTTATTGTTTTTAGATTTTTTAATTTTGGAGGTGACAGAATGGGTTCACGAGACAGAACATGATATTAAAACAATTGAAATATTAGGCCATGCTTTAATATGGTGTTAGAATATAAAAATTATAGATAGGATTGTCCAACTATAATACTCAATATAACAAATAAGTTCTTTCCTATACTATTATTTTTTAAAAAGGAACTAAGGTTCCTAAAGGCAACCGACCATATAAGCTCTTTCCCCAACAGTAACTTTTTCAATAAAGACTACTCGATAAATTGCAAGGACTACATGTTTTAAAACAACTTGAGGAATTTGACCTTTGCTCAATTCATTTTGTCCCTTCAATATAATTTCATCAATAATTTTGTTTTTGGGCTCATATTTTTCTTGAAAATCATTTAATAAAAGTTCTGTCTGTTTCTCTATACTTATCTTTTTCTTTTTCATTAATAATCACCTTACCTCTTTAAAAACATACTCTAAATTATTTTTGTTATGTACTGTGAGTTACTATTATTCATTAGATTATAGTTTTTAATAATACTTATTATAACATAATTTACAAAATATCAAACATGTTACACATATATTGGGTTTCTATTCTTTAAATATTTTACTTTGATATATTAATGTATTACATTGTTTTGAACCATAAAATTCTTAGCATTTATTGGTACCTAAAATACAGGACTGTGGTAAAATAAAGTAAGTTAGGATAATACAATTTTTATATTTGGAATATTTTTGCTTGTACCTGATATGGATATGAATCCATTTCCTTTATGCTTTATGATGCTAATATTAACTTTGATACAGGGGGGCATTATAGAGCTGGTAATGGAATTGGAGAAAATGGAATATTAAGTTTTGGAGTTTACCACAGTTGGAAGGATGTAAAATCATATGAAATTCAAAATGAAACATTGCTTGAAATGAATGTGTTAATTAAGTCATGCGGTTTTAGGTATGATAATAAAATTAAATTTGATTTTGATAAAAAGGGCAAGAATGATATTGAAATATTTTTATCAGAGAAGCTGTAAATTTTAATTGAAGGGAAGATTTAAAATGAAATTAGATGGTATTGGAATATTTGTTATCAATATGGAGGTAATGGTTGACTTTTATAAAAATGTTCTTGGCTTTGAAATAGATTGGGATGGAAAAGAGCCAAATGTAATGCTTAAAAAAGATGGAGTATTGTTTATGTTTTATGGAAGAAATGATTTTGAAAATATGACAAATAACAGATTTAATTATGCTAAGGGTGTAAATGGTCACTATGAAATTGCTTTAAGCGTTCCTAAGCATGCAGATGTGGATTTTACATATGAAGAGGTTATTTCCAAAGGTGCAAAATCAGTGATGAAACCAACAACAGAACCTTGGGGACAAAGAACATGCTATATTGCAGATCCGGAAGGCAATCTTATTGAGATTGGGTCATTTAATAAATAATAGGAGCTATTAATATGATTAGAAAAGCAGAAACAAAAGATGCATCAAGGCTTGCAGAAATTTTAATATTTGCAAAAAGAACTGCCTACAGAAAAGTATTTAATAATGATAATGTTTCCTTTAATGAAATGCAGGTTTTAGATTTAGCCTTAGATTTTCGAGATAAAGAATATAAGTTAGACAATTTATATGTATATGATGATGGAATCGTAAAGGGACTTATTAGATGGGGAAAAATAGATAGTAAGGATGCTGAAATTTTTGAACTTTATATTGATACCTTTTTTCAAGGACAAGGTATAGGAAATATTCTAATCAAAGATTGCATAGAATAAGCAAAAATAATTTTAAAGGAGGCGGAAGAATGTGGAAATAAGAAAAGCTAAATTAAATGATATTGATATGTTAGTAGATAATAGGTTAGAATTTGTGTGTTTAATTAGAAATGTTGCAAACATAGATGAATTTAAAATACATACTAGAGAGTATTTAAAAAAACATTTAGAAGACGATTCTATAATTGCTTTTATTGCTATTGATAATGAAAAAGTTGTTTCATCAAGTATCTTATGTGTTTATGAAACTTTGCCTACTCCAAGTTGTCTAAATGGTAAAGCAGGCCTTTTGTTAAATGTGTATACACTTAAGGATTATAGGAATCAAGGTTTGGCTTGTAATTTACTTACAAAAATTATTGAAGAAGCAAAAAAATTAAAAGTAGGAAAAATACAATTAGATTATACAGATGATGGCTACCTATTATATAAAAAAATGGGATTTGAAAAATTAAATAGGGAAATGGTACTTAAAATTACGTAATAGCAGAAATAATATTTGATTCAAAATATAAGAATTAAAATATGACAAACTGGAGGCAAGTATGCTAAAACTTAATACAGAGCGATTAAATATTTTACCTTTAAATGAATATAATCTTGAACTATCAATAAGTGATTTTAATAAGATGGAAAAAAACTTAGGTTTAACTATTACAGAAAAAAACATTGGAATTAGAGAAAAAGATGTTTTTAAAATAAGGTTAAAAGGTGTAAAAAGTAATCCTGTGAATTATATGTGGTATACAACCTGGGTCATAATTTTAAAATCAGAAAATAGAATTATTGGACACATAATGCTGAAAGGTTATCCTAATGAAGATGGTGAAGTTATAATAGGATATTATATGCAAGAAAAATATAGATGCAAGGGATATATGTCTGAAGCGGTAAAAGAAATTTTTAATTGGGCTTTTTTGAACAACGATGTTAAATGTGTTATTGCTGATACTTTAAAAGATAATATAATATCTCAAAAGTTACTACAGAAAATTGGCATGGCATTTTATAAAGAAGACGATGAATGTTTTTGGTGGAAATTGAAAAGAAAGGTGAGTCTTAAATGAGCATTGTATGTATAGGAGATAGCCTGACTTTTGGCTATAGAGTTAAAGAAACAGAGGGATGGGTTAGTGTATTATCTACGAAAATAAAAGAAAGAATTATTAATAAAGGTATACCGGGTAACACAACATGCGAAATGAAAGCAAGATTTATAAAGGACGTTATTGAGGTTAAACCATCAAAAGTTATAATTATGGGTGGAACAAATGATTTGTTTTTAAATAGCAGTATAACAGATGTTTTAGATAACATAAATATGATGACTCAAATGTGCAAAAATAATAAAATTGTTCCTATAGTATTAACACCACTACCAGTTAATGAGGATATTGTAGAGAAGACATGGTTTGAGGATATGGATTACAAAGAGGTAAATAAAAATTTATCTAAACTGAGAAAATCATTAGTTGAGTATGGAAAAGAAAAGGATATTACAGTTATAGATTTAGGAAATATTTTATTAAAAGAAGGCAAAATAAAAGATCATTTTTTAGATGATGGAATACACGTGTCTAAAGAGATTCATAGTGAAATTGCAGAAATAATAGTTAATTCAAAAGTAAACTGAAATTTGAGTTTATCTGCACAAACTGGAATTTAGCGAGGTGATATTGATTTGGGATATTAAATAAAGCTAATAAATCTAAGATGATAAATCCTAAAATTCTAAGAACTTTCAATAACTCGCCTTTGGCTCAAACAGATTGAAAGTTCTAAGACTTTTATGATTTATCATCTAAGATTTATAAAGCTTTATTTAAACCATCCCAAGTCAACATTACTTCACTGGGCCCGAAAGGCAAGGAATATTTTTCTCCGTTTCTCTACGAAAAATACACTATTAGCGAGATTTTACAATAAAAATAGTGATAAATTGTTTAAATAATGAACTATAAAGATTCACGCCAAAATTCCGTAGGCACGGAGGAATTTTTTCCTTGCACTACTGTGTGAGTGAAGTAACAATGCTGAAGGAACGATTTAAAAAAATTCTAATAAATCTTGGTTCAAAAGTTGTAAAATACTTAGATATTTCAATCTGTCTGAGCGATAGCGAGTTATTGAAATATCTTAGTATTTTATGATTTTTGAACCTTAGATTTATAGAATCTTTTTAACGCGACGAAGCATTGTTACTTCACAAATTCCAGTTTGTCAGGATGAATTTAATAGTACTAATTTTAAATTTTTAAGTTGTCTATTTATAGGAGTGATTAAAATGGTTTTATTAGTAGTTGATACACAAAAGCTAATAGTAAATCAAAAATTATATGAATTTGATAAGTTTGTTTCTAATGTTAAAAAGATAATACATGAGGCTAGAGAAAATAATATTGAAGTAATATATATACGTCATAATGATGGAGCAGGAACTGAATTAACAAAAGGAACTGATGGCTTTGAAATATATGAAAAGTTTCAGCCTATGGAGAATGAAAAAATATTTGATAAAAATGTCAACAGCGCTTTTAAAGGAACAGGTTTATTAGAGTATCTAAAGGATAAGGGAGAAAAGGATATAATCATTATTGGACTGCAAACAGATTATTGCATGGATGCTACTATAAAATGCGGTTTTGAACATGGCTTTAATGTTATAGTTCCAGCATATGCAAATACAACAGTTGATAATAAATTCATGTCCTCAGAGCAAAGCTATAAGTATTATAATCAATTTATGTGGAATGGCAGATATGCAGAATGTATTTCAGTGGATGAAACAGTTAAAAGAATGAAGTAGTTTAAAGTCTGCAAAATAATGAGATTAGGAGTTCAAAGCTTAGGGGTTAAATTCTCGGTTTTGAACTCTTTATTTTATCATAAATGTAAATAATATATCGCTTTATGGAAATTTGGTATTATAAAATATTTCAATGTATTATATAATTTACTTGTTATAAATAAACCGCTTCAACTATTGAAATTCATGTGCACCAAAATGCCCAGAAGACGGCATTTTGGTACAAATAAATTTCGAGTTTCAAGGTGGTTTATCTTTAATAAAGCTTGTAAGGATGTAGGAAAATATGAAAATACTTATATTTGGTATTGTCGCAAGTGGAAAAACAACTTTAGCAAAACACTTATCAGAAAAGTTAAATATACCTTATTATGAGGGAGATTGTATCGCGTGGGGATTTCCAAATGAAAAAAGATATAAACGTTCTAATGAAGAGCAGAAAAAAATAATTTATAAAATAAATGAAAATAACTCATGGATTGTAGAGGGGACTTATAGAGAAAGCCAAAAAGTATTGTATGATTTGGCAGATAAAATAATATTCTTAGATACACCTTTATATATTAGGAAATATAGGATAATTGCTAGATTTGTAAAGCAGAAAATTGGATATGAAAAAAGCAACTATAAGCCAAGTTATGATATGTTAAAGCATATGTTTATATGGACAAATGAGTTTGAAAAAAATCGTAAAGTTCACGAAGATAGGCTTATGAACTATAAAGATAAGCTTATTTGGATAAAAGCTGCAGTGGAATTAAAGGGAAAACTATAAATTTAATTTACTCATGAGGTAATAGTTGAGTTGGTAATCCTATAGTTGTTTTTGTGATTAAAAGCCATATGAAAAGGAGAAATTAAAAAATGAACTATATTATTAAATGTGGTAGAAATTTTGCTGCAATCTCAGATATTGTAAGCGCTGAACTTCACAAACATTGGATGCTGCAAATATTTCTTAATTGCGAAGATAACTTGAATATTGAAGTTGATGGAAAGCTTATTAATTGCAATGCTGCTCTTGTAAATATGAACACGGTACATACATTTAATGTAGAGGGAAAAATCCATTTTACTATGCTGCTTGATCCTACAACACAGCTAGGGCGCCTTATGAGAAGAAGGTTAAAAGAAAAGTCTTTTTATGTTTTTCCTCATAAAGAGGCAACTGTTATGCAGCAAAATCTTAAAAACGTACTTTTAAAGAGAGGCAAAGAGGCTTTGATGTTCTTTGTTAAGAGCATTGATTATAAATTTGCTTCCTGTAATATAATAAGCTTCGATGAACGAATTGAGGAAGTTCTAAACCTTTTGAATGACTATTCTTGTGAAGATGAATTTCATCAAATAAAATATTTATCTCAAAAGATGCATATTTCTGAAAGCTACTTAGCACATTTATTTAAAAAAGAAACTGGAATTCCATTAAAAAGTTATATTGTTTTGCGTAAACTTCAACGTGCATATGAATTAATATTTAACGGGGAAAATATAACGACAGCAGCACTTAATGCTGGTTTTGATAGTTCATCGCACCTTGCATATACAAACAAAATGATGACTGGAATGTCTGCCACAAATATAATAAGAGATAGCGGATTTTTGAAAGTTTTCTGATGCATATTTTGATATTGTGTAATTATTAGAAAGGAAGTGTTACACAATGAATGAATATTTAAAGGAAACTCAAATGTTAAATTTTAGCCATAGTTCAGCTCAGAAATTGATAAGGGAAAAGCAGTGGTCAAAGGAGGATGACTTTGAAAAAATCAGAAAAATCTATAAATTTGTTCGTGATGATATAAGGTTCGGATATAATACAGATGATACAATTTTCGCTTCTAAAGTTTTAAATGATGGTTATGGGCAGTGCAACACAAAGGGAACTTTATTTATGGCGCTTTTGAGAGCAGTTGGGATACCTTGTAGAATTCATGGTTTTACCATTGATAAGAAATTGCAAAAGGGTGCAATGACAGGATTAATTTATAAGCTTGCTCGCCAAAATATTGTTCACAGCTGGGTTGAAATTCAATATGAAGGATGCTTTTATAACATAGAGGGCTTTATTTTAGACGGTGAATATTTGAAAAAGCTTCAAGAAAAGTTTTATGATTGCAGAACTAGTTTTTGTGGATATGGTGTTGCTACGGATAATTTTCAAAATCCTCAAATAGAGTGGAATACCAATAATACATATATTCAAAAAGAAGGCATTAACTGCGATTTTGGAGTATTCTATTCACCTGATGAATTTTTCGAGAAGCATAAGCAGCGGTTATCTCCGCTAAAAAGGTGGATTTATCAAAATATTGGACGTAAGCTTATGAATAGAAATGTAGAAAAAATTCGAAATTAGTAAAAGTGCATATTTTAAATAAGTGTAAAATAATGCAAAAAGTACTTGCTACTTACCTAGGGTAATGGTATAAATTAGTATTAAGATAGTTAAATTTAGGAGATTATATATGGAGATATGGGAAAATAATCAATATGTAAAGAGTATAGAACTTAAAAGAGATAAAATAGAGTCCTTTTCTAAGTATCCATTTAATTTGTCTGCAATAAAAAATTTATCAAAGTTAAAATTACATCCTAAAGTAACCTTTATAGTTGGAGAAAATGGTTCTGGTAAATCAACTATATTAGAGGCAGTTGCTGCTTCATATGGGTTTAATGCAGAAGGTGGAACTAAGAATTTTAACTTTTCATCATGTGATACTCATTCTGAACTCCAAAATTATATTAAGCTAATAAAAGGTATAAGGAAGCCGGAAGATGGATTTTTTCTTAGGGCAGAGAGTTTTTATAATCTTGCTACCAATATTGATAATTTGGATTTAGAACAACCTCAAATTCCAAGAATAATAGATTCATATGGAGGAATTTCACTGCATAAACAATCTCATGGAGAATCCTTTTTTTCAGTATTTATGAATCGATTTAGAGGAAATGGATTATATATACTTGATGAGCCTGAAGCAGCATTATCTCCATCAAGGCAAATGTCTATGATATCGAGAATGCATGATTTGGTAAAGGAAAATTCGCAATTTATTATTGCTACGCATTCTCCAATAATAATGGCATATCCTGACTCAATAATATATGAAATAAAAAATGGAATTAGGGTTGTTAGATATGAAGAAACTGAACATTATTCAGTTATGAAAGGTTTTTTAAATGATACTGAGAGGCTTTTAAATATACTTTTGGGAAAATAATGTGAAGTAACAATGCTTTGTCACGTTAAAAAATTTGATAGAGATTTTAGAGAAAACTTTTATGGAATAGAGGCATGTCTTTTTAAAGATGAAAAAGATATCTGGAGATTTGCAGATGAAAGTGAATATATGTATGAGCAAGATTATCCCATTGATAAATTTAAGAAATACAGTAAAAACCTTTTTTGTTGGTTATCTGAAAAAAGTCTTGAGTATAATTTTATTCCTGTATTAGAATTTGATGGGCTAAATAAGTATGTTTGCGAGGAAAATTTTCTTGAAAGCTTATTAGAAAAATATAAAGCTGTAAGGTTATGCTTGGATACAGGGAGACTTCATCTACAAAATAAGATAGATTCAGATTTTGATGAAAAAGAAATTATTAGAAAATTTGCAAGGTATACTGAGGTAGTACATTTATGGAATGTTAAAATATCCGGTAATTTAGAAAATAATCATTTCCCGGCATTACCAAGTTTGAAAGTAGAAGATGGTTGGGCACCTATACTTTTGGGTTGCTTTTATATTGGAGGTGTAAAAAATGTTTCCAGATAAAGAAATGGCAGAAGAGGAATTGAAGATAGCAGGACAATTAAATACTGGACCATGGACAGAACATTCCATTAATGTGGGACTAGCTGCTCAAATGATTGCGCAAAGGTGCAAATGCCTTAACCCAGGCAAGGCATATGTCTTAGGACTTCTTCATGATATTGGCAGAAGATATGGTGTAAGTGCAAGGAGACATGGTATTGATGGATATAATTTTGCTAAGGAAAAAGATTTTGATGAGGTTGGGCGAATTTGTTTGACACATTCATTTCCAGTTCAAGACTTTGATAAAGAAATAGGAAAAAATGATATGAGTGCTGAGGAGAGTGAGTTTGTTCGTCAGTATTTAAAAAATATAACGTATGACGATTATGATAAATTAATTATCCTTTGCGATTCATTGGCTGATGCTCAAGGTTTTTGTATGCTTGAAAAACGTTTTGTTAATACAACAAGGCGATATGGAATATTTACATTTACTGTTGAGCGCTGGAATGCCACTTTTGAAATAAAGGAATATTTTGAAAAGCAAATTGGATGTTCTATTTATGACGTACTTCCAAATGTAAAGGAAACTACATTTAAGGATGCACTATTATGGAAACCTACGAAGTAACAATGCTTCGTCGCATTAAAAAAATCCTGTAAATCTAAGTGGTGATTCTAAGCGAGTGCTTGCTTGAGGTATAGAAGGATAATTGGCAAAGCCCAAACCTCGTGCATGTTTACTCGCTGAAAAAATACTCAGACAGATTGAAATATCTAAGTATTTTATGATTTTTGAACCAAGATTTATTAGAATTTTTTTAAACTGTTCCTTCAGCATTGTTACTTCGCCCCCACGGTAGCGCAAGGAAAAAAATTCCTCCGTTCCTACGGAATTTTAGGTGAGAATCTTTATTAAGGATAAAATGTAAAGGTAATAAGCAATTATAAAGAATTAGAACAGTTTATAGATGATATTTATATGGAGGAATAATTTATGAAACTATTTTTAATAAGGCATGGACAAACAGACTGGAATGTAAAAGGGAAAATACAGGGAAGCTGTGATACTGAACTTAATGATACTGGTATCAAATAGGCAGAGGAACTGAGTAATATGGTACTTAAAAATAATTATAAATTCTCAAAAATTTATTCAAGTCCACAGAAAAGAGCGCTTAAAACAGCAGAGGTTTTGAGTAAGGTTACTAATGTGGAGCATATAGCAATGGAAGACTTAAAGGAGATTAACTTTGGAAAGTGGGAAGGCATGTCATGGAAAGAAGTTGAGGAAAAATATCCAGCGGAATATAAAGAATGGCACATAAATCGAAGATATACAAAACCTCCTAAAGGTGAATCATATCAAGAAATGTTGGAGCGGGTTTTATCAGTACTACATAAAGTTATTAATGAGAATTGCGATGATGTTGCAATTGTAACTCATAGTGCCGTGATTATGTGCATACAATGCTATTTAACTAAAACGCCTTTTCATAAGATGCTGAACTTTAAAACAGAGAATACTTCAATTACAGAAATAGATAGTAATTTGTTAATGCAGTGCAATAGATAGACAACTTAAAATTTGAAAATTTCAAATACTAAGTTCATCCATACAAACTGGAATTTGTGAAGTAACAATGCTTCGTTGCGTTAAAAAAATCCTATAAATCTAAGTGGTTATTTAAAAAAAGTGGTTGCTTTGGGTTCTAGAAGGATAATGGGTAAAGCCCAAACCCCGCGTATGTTTATACTCGCATACGCTCAAACAGATTGAAATATCTAAGCATTTTACAATTTTTGAACCAAGATTTATTAGCTTTATTTAATATTCCAAATCAATATCACCTTGCTAAATTCCAATTTACATGAGTGAATTTGATATTAGAAGTTCTAAGATTTTAGCTTGTTCATTTATGAAAAGTATTTGGAGGTTATAAAGGTGGATATAATAGGTAAAAGTGTTGCGTTAAGGCCATTAACAAGAGAATTATGCCATGAAATATATAAAAAGTATGTAGCAGATCCAATGATGACACACGAAGCCTATGAATACTCAGTTGAAAAGGTTGATGCTTATTCTAATGAACGTATAAAAGATTCTAAAAGAAAGGTATTTGCTATTATTGTTAATGAAACAGCTATTGGTGAAGTTCAAATAAAATATATTAATAATATAGTAAAAAAAGGAAATCTGGGAATTCATCTTGTAAACGATAGCGTAAATGGAAAGGGCTATGGAACAGAAGCAGAAAAACTTATGATTCAATATGCATTTGAACAGCTCGGATTAAATACATTGTATGCAGATGCTGTTCTTAGGAATACAAGAAGTCAATATATTATGAAAAAATTAGGATTTCAATATGTTTGTGAGGATGAAGTATTTAGGTATTATGAGTTAAAAAAAGATAATTGGTTGTGGTAATTATAAATAAACCATTTCAAGTTTCAAGGTGGTTTATCTTTAAATAAATTTTAAAATTTGAGGTGAAGGTTTGTAGTGAAAAAGCCTATAGAAATTGATTTTAAATTTAAACAATTAAAAAATTTTATAGTAGGACTTCTAAAAGATCTGATAGTTACAATTGCAATAATTTTATTGATATATGAATTTAGCCCTATGATTGTTAATAGATTTATTCCTTCAGATTTATGCTTTACATATTTAAGATATAACAACAAATTGTACGTAATATGCTCACCTGCTGCTGCAGATCCACAAAAGCTAAAAGGCATTAGATTAACTAAAGCTGGCACTGTTAGGAAAGAGATATTATTTTTCTTAAAACCAAAAGCTAATGGCGTATCTAATGGGATAAAAAGAGGGACAGAAATATTTACTTCTAGCGATGGGAGGGTGGTTGTAAAATTTAAAAATAAATATTATATTTTAGAAGATACTGCAGAAGCTGACGGCTGGGGAAATGGGGCGTCATTACGTTTAGAGTGAGGAATATATATAAATTAGGA
This sequence comes from Clostridium guangxiense, assembly GCF_021043395.1. Lineage (GTDB taxonomy): Bacteria > Bacillota > Clostridia > Clostridiales > Clostridiaceae > Clostridium_S > Clostridium_S guangxiense. The sequence continues at coordinate 60,497 of NZ_JAJNKE010000005.1, read as the reverse complement.
GAATAATGAAGAATAAAGTTTCGAAGGAGTGCAGATCATATGTTACCTAAGAGGTTATCGCGAAAAACTATTTATGAAAGTAAATGGGTAAATTTATATGCAGATAAAGTTCTCTTTCCTGATGGCAGGATAATTGGGAAACATCACATGTTAGATTTTCCTAAACAAGCAGTTGCAGCAGTAGTAGAAAATAATAAAGGGGAAATATTATTTGTGCATTCTTATAGATACACAACTAATTCCGTAGAATGGGAAATACCTGCTGGTGGAATTGAAGCTGGAGAAACTCCATGCATGGCGGCTAAAAGAGAAGTGTTAGAGGAAACAGGCTATGATATCACAGAACCTGATTTTATTTATTCGTACAATCCTTCAAATGGAATGTCCAATCAAGTATTTAATATTGTGAAATCCTCAACCCTTGGAATTGTTAGTGACTTTGATAAAAATGAAGTAAAAGAAGTAAAGTGGATTTCTGTAAAAGAAATAAAAAGAATGATAAAAGATAATAAAATAAAAGATGGACTTTCACTTACCGCTCTTATGTTGTATTTATTGAAATTGTAGTAAATCAAGTGCATGATGTTTGCATATTTATGGAGGATAAAATGATAAATATATCGCTAAGTAAGGTTACAAAAAATGAAAAAGATATTTTCTATAATTTGAACCAATTATTTGCTTATGATTTTAGTGAATTGAATAAGATGGATATAAATGATGATGGGTTGTACCAGCCATTAAATGATGTTGATGAGTATTATACTAAAGATAACTATAGTTCATTTTTAATTAAAGTTGAAGGAAAATTAGCTGGTTTAGCAGTTATAAAATTTATTGATGAAGAAGGTATTAATTATTTGAGGCACTTCTTTATCATGAGAAAATACCCAAGGTTAAAAATTGGAGAGAGGGCTGCAAATATGATTTTTGATATGTTTCCTGGTAAATGGAGGGTTTCTCAATTTGATTTTAATGAACCTGCAATATGTTTTTGGAGAAAAATTATTGGAAGATATACAGAAGGAAATTATACAGAAACGAGAAGAACAGATGACAAGGGTATCAAACAAGAATTTTTTTCAAAAGAACATGCAGTATAATTTGCAGACGTAATGAAGCGGAGATTAAGGAGGACAATATGGATATAGCAGTTGTGTCAGATATTCATGGCAATTACGTTGCACTAAAGTGCTGCCTTGAATATGCATTTTCACGCAACATTAGTACCTTTTTATTTTTGGGTGATTATATTGGTGAGTTAGCCTACCCAGAAAAAACAATGCAGATATTATATGATTTGAATGAAAAATATAAATGCTATTTTATCAAAGGAAATAAGGAAGATTATTGGTTAAAATATCGTGCTGGTGGTGAAAAGGGTTGGAAGGATAAAAATTTTTGCAGTGGCTCATTATTATATGCCTATAATTTACTTACCGCCTATGAATACCGTAACAACATCAATCATATTATGTGGCCATTCCCATGTACAAAGAAAAATTGTACATAACAATAAATGTGCTTTAAATCCAGGAGCCGTTGGTATACCTCTTTTTAGTGGAGGAAAAACTCAGTTTTTGATACTGCATGGAAACGATGGAATATGGTCAGAGGAATTTATTAGTCTTGAGTATGATACTAATATGGTAATTAGCGATATGCACGAAGCAAATCTATATGAACACGCGCCTTACTGGAGTGTTATAACTGAAAGTATTTTGCATGGTGGTAATATATCTCATGGTAAAGTTCTATCAAGAGCCATGAAGTTGTGCATGGAGAAAACAGGTGCTTGCGCGTGGCCAGATATTCCAGAAAAGTTTTGGAAACAAGCTGTAGATGAACTAATAAAGAATTAATTGTGATAATAAAACATTTTCTATACTGGAAAGTGGAGTTATTTAATATAGGGGTTATATAATTTGAAGGAGAAGCGATATGGAAAAAATTATATACGTTTCAGATTTAGATGGGATATTATTACATAGTAATGAGCAAATATCTGAATATAGTTGTAAAGTCTTGAATGACTTAGTTGATAGAGGAATGATATTTTCCTATGCAACGGCAAGGTCTGCAATTACATCTCAAAAGGTAACAAAAGGTCTGAATGCAAAAATTCCTTTGATAGTTTACAACGGTGCTTTCATATTGAGCAATGAAACAAAGAAAAGATTGATGACAAATGTTTTTTTGGATGAACAGAAAAACAATATTTGGGAAATGTTAAGGGATTATGAGGTTTTCCCTATTGTATATTCTTTGATTAATGGAAAGGAAAAATATTCGTATTTAAGCTATAAAGTTAACAGCGGTATGAAACTATTTTTAGATAGCCGAAAAAATGATATTCGTGACAATCCATTAGATAATATGAAAGAGATAATTACTGGAAAGATATTCTATTTTACATGTATAGACAGTGAAAAGAAATTATTACCTTTATATGAAGCCTTGAAAAATAAATATTATTGTGTATATCAAAAGGATATATATACTAAAGAACAATGGTTAGAAATAATGCCACAGTCTGCAACCAAGGCAAATGCAATTTTACAACTAAAAAAAATGTATAACTGTGACAAAATAATATCATTTGGTGATGGAAAGAATGATATTCCCATGTTTGAAATATCGGATGAATGTTATGCTGTAGATAATGCTGATAGTGAATTAAAGAAGATAGCAACAGGCATTATAGAAAGTAATAATAATGATGGGGTAGTAAAATGGTTGCTGAATAATGCAAAGTTTTAATTATTTACGAAGAAATATTTTAAAGCAGTTGCTCCTTACCTAAGGTGATGGTGTAAATTGGTATTAGATTATATTTTTAGGAAAGGGGATTACTATGGAAAACATTATTATAAAAGATGGAATTGAAAAGATGGATTTTGAAAGGATAACAGAGATGCTTTCAAAGGCATACTGGAGTCCTAAGATTAAAATTGAAGAAATAAAAAAAGGTGCTATTAATTCGGCCTTGGTTATTGGAGCTTTTGCGAATGGCAGTGAACAAATTGGTTATGCCAGAGTGATTTCTGATAAAACAAGATTTGCATATATAACAGACGTATATATAGAAGAGAAGTTTAGAAAAAGAGGAATAGGTCAAAAAATTATAAATTATATATTGCAGCATGAAGAATTAAGAGATGTGTATCAATGGCTGTTAATTACAAAGGATGCCCATGGTGTCTATGAAAAGGTTGGTTTCAAGCCTACTGCTAGACCTATGGATTTTTGATGGAAATAAGAAATAGTAGGCCGCTGAGATAATGTTATGTGAATAGGAGGCATTGATGATGGAGATTAAAGATGTTGCTACCTGGGAGTTACTGCAAAAGAAAATGACCTGGGAACAATTAAAATATATACATAATAAACGAGTTTTGGATTTTGGAAGTGGACATGGTATAACAGCTAATCATTTTGCTGTAGATAATGAGGTTGTTGCAATTGAGCCAAATGAAAAGATGCTTTGCGATAGGTTTACAGAAAATGATTATACACAAATAAAAGGGGATATCAATGAACTTAAGAATTTCGAAGACGAATCCTTTGATGTGATATTATGTCACAATGTTCTTGAATATGCAGATGAAAGAAAAGAAATTATAAATGAATTTTCAAGAGTATTGAAGAAAAATGGATATTTGTCTATTTTAAAACATAATAGGGCTGGAAGGGTTATACAGATGGTAGTACTGCTAAATAACTTTGAACATGCAAATGAATTGTTAGAAGGAAAAAATGGACATGCACAGCAGTTTGGTGAAATTAATTACTATGAGGATTCAGATATATTGGAATGGTCAGATAAATTTAGAGTAGAAAAAATCTTAGGAATGAGAACCTTTTGGGATTTGCAGCAAAATCAAGAAATTCAAAAGGATAAAACCTGGCAGGAGCAAATGCTTAAAATAGAATTAAAGGTAAGTGAATTGGAAGTGTATAAAGCTGTAGCATCCTTTCATCATGTTATTTTACGAAAAAATTAGTTGTTTTTTATGTAAGGCAGTTACGTAAATTGGGATTAAAATGATTTATATATGAAATTTAGAAGGAGAATTAATTGTGAGGATATTGATTATAGGTGTAAATGGATATCTTGGAAATACAATATAATAAGAAACTATTTATATTTAAAAGGGTGATACAAAGATGGAATTTTGGAGCTCTATGATGGTAATGGATTTATTAATTCCATTTACGATGGCTGGATTCGGTAAATATCTTATTAAAAATCCACCAAAGGAAATTAATCAGATTTTTGGATATAGAACATCTATGTCTACGAAAAACAAAGATACCTAGAAGTTTGCACACCATTACTGCGGAAAATTGTGGATGATTATAGGAGGTATAATGATTGTTCCTTCTGTAATATCAATGTTGTTTGCAATCGGAAAAGATGAAGGTACTGTAGGTAGCTTTGGTGGTATACTTTGCTTTGTACAACTTGTTTTTTTAATTGCTTCAATATTTCCTACGGAGGTAGCCTTAAGAAAAAACTTTGATAAACATGGGAATAGAAAAAAGCATGATTTTTAGTTATAGATATTATTCCTTGTAGTGATTATCCCGAAGAAACAGTTATTCCGAAGATTGGAATGCAAAATGTAAAAAAGTGCATTGAATCAGTATGCTAAATCAAAATATCAACAAAACATCGGAATAATTTTCTACGATTTGCCAATAATTATAGTAGCGAGAAAAGTCTCGACTTACTAGAATTTGAGGTGTATTTATTGAACAAAATTAAACTATCGGAATTAATAGCAATGACTAAAGAGAAGATGCTAACCTTTGGATTAAGTGACAAGACATTAAGTAACTATGATTATGAAGGATTTAGGATCTTAAGCATTTACTTTACTGAACATCATGAAGAGTATTATTCAAAAGAAATAATTGATAATCTAGTGTTTCAAGCACGTAAGCAATATGAACTGTCACTTATTAATAGAAGCAAATACCAAAACATTAGAAAAGTCGCAGCTATGATGGATGAATGTTTCGAAACAGGAACTGTCAACTGGTCCTGCTTACCAAATTGGTACACTAAAAAATTAAATAAATACTTTGAAAAAATTTTATCATTGTATTTACAAAATAAAATTGAAAGTAGTACTTACAGCATAGGCACACTAAAAGGGCATAAAGTGGAGATACGTCAGTTTCTATTATACCTTGAAGGAAATGGTCATAAAAATTTTTCAAATGTAACTTTAGAAGATGTAAATAGATATATTTCTTTTGCAGCAAGGACTCATCCAAGTGGTATGGGAAATATTATATCTATATTACGTGTTTTTGGACAATATCTTAATGAAAAACAACTTATGAATGTTGATATGGTACCTGTTCTTATGGCAACTATCCCTAAAAGAAGAAAAATCCATGATGGTTTTACAGAATCAGAAGCTGAAAATATTCTATCTACAGTAAATAGAGAAACTCCTTGTGGGAAAAGGGATTATGCCATTCTAACTTTAGCAAAGAATACTGGTTTACGAGCAATTGATATATCAAATTTAAAATATAGCAATATTGATTGGAATAATAATGAAATTCAAATCATTCAACATAAAACAAATAAGCCATTACTATTGCCACTTGAACCTGTTGTTGGTAATAGTATAGTAGAGTATATTTTGAATGGTAGACCTAAATCAGATTCACTATATATTTTTTTGCGTTCTTCTCCACCTTATGAAAAGCTTAGAGAGCGCTCTGTCAGTGCTATTGCATCAAGATATATTAAAAGGTCAGGCGTTCAAAATGATAACACTCAAAGGAAGGGTATGCATAGTTTTCGCCGATATGTTGGGGCAAAAATGCTTGAAGCTGAAGTGCCTCTATCATTAATTAGCGAATTTCTTGGACATTCAAATATAGATTCATCAAAGCCATATCTCAGTACCAATGAAAGACAACTTAAAGAATGTGCCTTGGAACTATGTGGAATTGAAGTGTCTAGTGAGGAATTACAATGAAGTATATATTTAGCAGTCATTTTAAAGAACATATAAGGGGTTTAGTAGATCAGAAACACTTATTAGGGTATCCGTATGAAGAAAGTGAACGCATTCTTTATAATTTTGACCAATTTTGCATAAAAAATTTTGATACAGAGGTCAATCTCACAAAAGAAATCGGGCTTGCTTGGGCACAAATTAATCATTCAGAGAAAAACAATAGTTTTAGAAATAGACTTATGCCTATTCGCGAGCTTGCTAGATATATGAATCGTATCGGTATTGAAGCATATATAATTCCTGTAGATCTAGTAAAAAAAGGACAACGATACATTCCTCATATTTACACTAAAGAAGAATTGTCATCTTTTTTCAATGTACTAGACCAAATTCCATACAAAAGAAAATTTCCTTTAAGACATCTTGTTATACCTGTTATATTTAGAGTTATTTACTGTTGTGGACTTAGGCCATCAGAAGCTCGCAAGCTTAAAGTATGCAATGTGAACTTAAAAAATGGTAGACTTAATATCTTAGAATCTAAAGGGCACAAAGATCGTGTTGTAATTCTAGCCGATGACGTTTTGGATCTATGTAAAAAATATTATAAAGTAAAGCAACTTATTTTTCCACAAAGTGAATATTTTTTCCCTAGCTCAGATGGCAGCATGTATACAAAAGGATGGATGGAAAAAACTTTTAGAATATGTTGGGTGAATACTGGTATTCAACGTTCTAGAGGAAATCCTCCCCGAGTATATGATTTTAGGCATACCTTTGCTACAAACAGGTTGTATAAATGGTTAAATGAAGGGAAAGATTTAACAGCATGTTTACCTTATTTAAGTGCCTATATGGGGCATGCACAGCTCTCTGATACGGCATATTATATACACCTAGTTCCAGAATTTTTTCCTCAAATGGCACAAATGGATATTAATAAGTTTGAATGCCTAATTCCGGAGGTAGAACAATGAAATTTAAAGATGATACTTTCTTTAAGATTATACGAAGTTTTTTAACTACCTACCTTCCAAAACAAAAATGCTATAGTTTTAACACTATAAAATCATATAAAGAAACATTGAATCTCTTGATAGATTATTTGCAGGATGAAAAACAAATTCCAATAACTCAAATATCTTTTGAATATCTGGATAATATAACTATTTGTAGCTATTTAGATTGGTTACAAGAGACTCGAGGTTGTAGCATTTCTACTAGGAATCAAAGGTTGATGGTACTCAGATCATTTTTTAAATATGCAGGAATGGTTGATTCATCTTATATTATACTTCAGTCAGAAGTTTCAAAAGTTCCTGTAAAAAAGTGTACTTCTACTATCGTAGAATACATGAGTGAAAAAGCACTACAAGCATTGCTGCAGCAGCCATTAAACAGTAAATATGGTATTAGAGATAGATTTTTTATGATTTTAATGTATGATACAGCAGCACGTTGCGGGGAAATGCTGAATCTAAAGGTCAAGGATATTCAAGTACAACCTAAAAGTTCAATTGTTCAACTAACTGGAAAAGGTTCAAAAACAAGACTAGTTCCTATTATGGATAAAACCGTGGAACATTTTCGGTACTATTTAGATAAATTCCACCCTATTGAAATTCGTAAAAATGATGACTATCTTTTTTACACAATAATACACGGTATAAAGAATCAAATGTCTCCTGATAATGTTGCAAGTTTTATGAATAGATATGGAAAGTTGGCAAAACAAAGTTGTGATGAAGTTCCTAATAAGGTTCATCCGCACCAGTTGAGGCATACAAGAGCAATTCATTTATATCGTGGTGGAATGCCATTGCCTTTATTATCCGAGTTTCTAGGACATTCTGACGTAAATACAACCCGAATTTACGCTTATGCTGATACTGAAATGAAACGCTTGGCTATACAAAAGATCACCATGAAAAATGACACTTTACCTCTAGAACAACCAGTTTGGGAAAATAATGATAACTTGATCCGCAAACTGTACGGACTTAGGTAAACATGGGGTAGCGCCAACATTGTCGGATTATCTATATTAAGATTACTTTAACTTAGTAAAATCAATGTGTATAACTTTGTTTATATATACGGAAGGTATACCAGCATTTGACCTTTGAAAAAGGTACTCTGAATTATAAATTTAATCAAGGTTAAAATGAACGTTGAAAAGCACGACCTTGACAAAATTTACAATTCAGAAATATGATTAATATGGTCAAATGAATAAGTATGCAAGTACTTTCTTTACTATGAGTTTTAGGTATAGTTTTATAGTAAACAAAGTATAAAATTTAAAGAGTTATGATTCTTAGTTTACTATGTTTAATATATATTTTTATAGTATAGTTAATCCGACAAAACCCACGCTAAGACAAAAAATGGATCAAAAATCAAATTTCCACCCACTTTAAGACATATATTACCATTAAAAATATTTTACTTGGGGTAGTACCAGAGAAGGTGCTATTTGTGCAAAGTAGAAATCAATATTTGCAAAACACAAAAACACTATGATATCCTTGCCAAAAGGCTATCATAGTGTTTTATATGGACTCATTAAATTATTTTATCAGGTTTCTAAGGTTATCTCCTTTAATCTCACCACTATTCCATGCAACAACAGCAAAGTTTCCAGATGAGATTTCATTGACCTTATTTATCCACTGAATTTCACTTTTAGCTTTTGTCTTTAAAAAATCACTTTTAGTATCAGTAATAAATAGACTTGAATTAATTACCCACCATTTATTATTAATTCCAGCTCTTTTTAAATCATCCTGGAGTCTCATAGCTTCATATACAGGAGTTGCTTCTGGAAGAGTTACTATTACAACTTCTGTCTCTTTTTCATTTTTTAATCTAGGAAGAAGCCTTAAAACTGATTCAGGAATATCTCCTTCAGACCTTTTAATCTCTTTATTATAACTCTGAGTTGAATCTAATAACAATAAAGTATGACCTGTAGGTGCAGTATCTATAACTACTACTTCATTTTTTGCTTTATCCACTATATCTGCAAAGGCTCTAAACACTGCAATTTCTTGAGTACAAGGTGAACGTAAATCTTCTTCTATATAAGCAATATCTTCTTCACCCATAGTCTCTCTGGCTTTTTTTAATACTTCTTCTTTATATTTTTGAAGCTCTTTCTTTTCATCTATTTTACTTAAAGTTATGTTATTACCTTCACTAATAACAAATTTTAAATGAGCAGCTGGATCTGTGGTTGCTAAATGAACTTTCACGCCTTTTTCTGAAAGACCTAGTGCAATGGTTGCAGCTAAAGTAGTTTTTCCAACGCCGCCTTTTCCCATAGTAAAAATCACTTTCTTTTTGTTAAAATATAAGTCGTCAATAAGATTTTTTATACCTTTTAAATCTTCTGTATTAAGTTTATTATCATTATCTTCTTTAATATCTTTCTTTAGCAACATTCGTACATTATTAATCCCTGTGACATTATATGACCTTAAAGGTATCTTATAAGTTTCAATATTTCTTAAATTTTCAGGAATATTTTTAAGAGCCTCATTTTGTTTTTCATATAAACCGTTTGATATTTCATCATTTTCAAGACTTTCTTCAATTACACCATTAATAACTAAGATTTGATTGCTAATTCCTATATCTTTTAATTCAAGTGAGGCTCTTTCGGATTCTTTGAGCGGAGAATATTCAGGTCTTGAAATTAATATCAATGTAGTAATTTCGGCATCTGATAAAGTTTCAACAGCTTTCTTATACATTTCTTTTTTATCTCCTAGTCCAGCTAATTGACCTAGACATGAAGCTCCATGAGTACTTTCACTGATAAAATTGCTCCAAGCTGAAGGGAGTTGTAACATTCTTAAAGTATGACCAGTTGGTGCTGTATCAAATATTATATTATCATACTTTTTCTTTAGATTTTCATCCGTTATAAAATTTGAAAATTCATTAAATGCAGCTATCTCAACGGTACAAGAACCAGAAAGTTGTTCTTCCATATTATCTATTACTGATTTGGGAAGTTTACATCTATAAGGTTCTAAAACAGACTCTCTATATTCTTTAGCTGCTTCTTCAGGATTAAGATTTACTACTACAAGAGTGGGAACTTCTTTTATAGAAGTTCCTTTATTATTAAGCTCAATACCAAATACATCTTGTAAATTAGATGCTGGATCAGTACTTATTAAAAGTACATTTTTGCCTTGATCAGCAAGAGTAACTGCAGTAGCACAAGCCGTTGAAGTTTTGCCAACTCCACCTTTTCCTGTAAAAAAAATATATTTTGTTAGGTTAATATCTTCTAGGTTAAATAGTTTATTCATTTAATCCCTCTTTCTAGCAGCAGCCTTTATGTCCACAGCCGCAGCTTCTTTTAGTAGGTTTTTTTATTGTCATATTAGATATTTCTTCCTTAGAAAGTCCTGACCAATAAGCAAATTCCTCATTTGTTGGGTATTCTTTAACCTTTTTAATCTCACCGTCAACAAGTGTTATTGGAAGAATGTCAGCACCTTTTGAATTTAAATATTTGTTAACCTTCTTGTTATCTACAAATGCCTGTGGTTCACTGGAAAGATTATGGCGTGTTACATTAGCACCTTTTTTAATCATATTATTTATAACTGTTGAGACTCTTAAAAGTTCTTTATTTATACTTGGTCCACAAACTCCTGTTGAACAGCACATAGCTGGATCAAAAATTTCTATTTTACTCATATTTATCGCTCCTCTTATAATTTAATTTCATTATTTTTAATTCTTTCAGCCAAATCTTTAACCTTTTTCTCAATGTTTTTTGCTATCTTTATAAATTCTTCATCATTTTTCCCTGTAGGATCATCTAATCCCCAGTCTTCTGTATGCTTTGCAGGTAGGAAAGGGCATACTACATTACAGCCCATTTTTACTACTATATCAACACTCGGAATATCCTTCAGTAACTTTGATTTATGCTCTTTATTCATATCAACGTTATATAAATCATTTATAATTCTAACTGCATCTTGATTTATGGTATCTCTTAATTCTGTTCCCGCAGAATAAGATTCAAATACATCACTTGCAAATAATTTTGAAAGTGCTTCTGCCATTTGAGATCTGCAAGAGTTGTGTACGCATATGAATGCTACTTTTGGCTTCATTTTATCTTCCTCCATCTAATCTAATTTTTATCTATTGTTTTGTAGGCATTTTAAAATATTTTCGCCCCCAATGTCGTGCTATATTTACAAGACCTATCATTACAGGAACCTCAACTAATGGCCCTATAACTGCTGTAAAAGCTTCTTTTGATTCTATTCCAAATACTGCAACTGCAACAGCTATTGCAAGTTCAAAATTATTACTTGCTGCAGTGAAGGAAAGACTTACAGTTTTGTGATAATCTATTCCTGATTTATAACTTATAAAAAATGAAGCTGAAAACATTATGACAAAATATATTAAAAGTGGAATTGCAATTCTTACAACGTCAAGTGGGAGATCAACTATATATTTACCTTTATACGTAAACATAATTACAATAGTAAATAATAATGCAATTAATGCCAGTGGGCTTATCTTAGGCACAAATTTTTTTGTATACCATTCTTTTCCCATTTTAGGTTCAAGGAATAGCCTTGTAAGTAAACCTGCTGCAAATGGTATTCCAAGATAAATTGCTACGGATTCTGCTACTTTAGCCATAGAAATATCCACTTTGTAGCCAGTAAGTCCAAACCAAGTTGGTAAAACAGTTATAAATATATAACAATATATTGAATAAAAAATAACCTGAAAAATTGAATTAAAAGCTACAAGACCAGCTGCATAGTCTGTGTCACCATCAGCTAGACTATTCCAAACAATAACCATAGCAATACATCTTGCAAGACCAATTAATATAAGTCCTGTCATAAACGCTGGATATGACCTTAAGAAAATAATTCCAAGTATAAACATTAAAATTGGTCCTATAATCCAGTTCTGTAAAAGTGATAACCCTAAAACTTTAGGATTTTTAAAAACTTTAGGGAGTTCTTTATAATTAACTTTTGCAAGCGGTGGATACATCATAACTATAAGTCCTATAGCCATAGGAATAGATGTCGTTCCTACGGATAAGCTTGATAATGTGTTAGAAAGACTCGGCACAGCCCATCCTAAAAATATTCCAAGTGCCATAGCTGAGAAAATCCATACCGTTAAATAACGATCAAGCCAAGATAATTTCGATGTTTTATTATTCAATTTATTCACTCCTAATCTATGCAATTATTATTAAAACATACTTTGCCTTCTTTCAATTCATCACAACCAAGGCCACTGTCTTTATACTTTTTTAATCTTTGTAAATCTTTTTTACATTGTTCTAATTTAACTGCATGTTCCCTTATAATTTCATCTACAAATGAAAATTCTTTAATAGTATCTTCATTTATTTTGTAGTACACGTATTTATTTACCTTATAGTAATCGAGAATTTTAGCTGTTGTAAGCTTTGTTAAATGTCTTGAAGCATTAGATTGACTAATATCTAATACTGTCTCTATTTCACAAACACACAGATCTCCATCCTTAAGTATATTTAATATTCTCATACGTGTTTCGTCAGATAATGCTTTTATCACTTGTATCAAGTCCATCATTTTCGCCTCCTATATGAACATATTCAATTATAATCATATGATACTTCATTTACTTTTGCAACCCTAAATTAATATTTTTTTAACTATAGTATTAACATTTAAGTTTTATTTAATGAAAGTGCCAATTCTTTTAAAACATAATTACTGAATTTAACATATAAAAAAATAAACGTACACTTCTAAAATTAATTAATCGTGTACGTTTTTCTAAAATGTATTTAACTATTACAGCAACCACAAGTACAGTCACTAGTTTGTCCGTTATCACCAACATATTGAATAGCTCCAGAAGGACATAGTGTTTGACAGCCTTTACACCCTTGAACACAACCTTCTGGTAAAACTACAATTGGTCTATTTTCATCCTTCTTATAAACTCCATGTTTACACTTGTTAAAACAAGCTCCGCATTCTTTACAAAGTTCATAATCGATTACTGGATACCATGTTTTTGACATATATTTAATCCTCCCTAAAATAGTTATTTATAAAGTGATAGAAATCACTTTGTAGCTTTCTTATTTTTTATAGATTTTCTGAATTATTATAGATATTTTTTATCTCATCTTTAGAAAAAAATGCTGATAATATATATGCGATTATTATGATACCTGGAATATCAATAATTAATCTTGTTAATGCAAACTTACTTCCTAGTGCAGACATTTCAAATAACAGCATAGGTATTTTTGTAGTAGACCATGCTCCAATAAATATAAGAATATTACTAAACTTCACACCTTTTTTCATAAAAACTGTTGCTACAGGAAAAGCTCCATAAAGTGGTCCTGCTGCTGCTGACCCAATAATTATAGCAAGTACTATTCCAATAATTCCAGAACCTTCACCCATGTATTTCATCATAGTTTCTCTTGGAACCCATATATCAAGTAACCCTAAAAGTACAAAAACTGGTGGTATAACTAAGGCCATTTCTTTAAAACTATATCCGGCAATACTAAATGATTTAAGTCCAAGTTGCATATTAAATACGGTGATAATACCAACTAAAATAAATGTTCCAATAAAAAATCTATATCTTATAAATAATTTTTTCATATGCCAGTAACCACCTTTCCAATTATAAATGCAACTATAAAAGAAAAAATAAATGCAAATAAATTTCTTAGGATAGTTAGTTTCTTGCCAAAATATTTTATTTCAACTGGCATAGTAACAATTCCTACCATCATTAAGGTTGATATAAAGGCAGCTATTTGCATAGAGCCTGCTCCATTTTTCATAAGCATTGCAGCTGTTGGAAAAGCTACAAATCCAGGTATTAATGTTATGGAACCAACTAATGCAGCAACTATAACTCCAATCCATCCAGAACTACTTCCTATGATTTTTGATATTACTTCTGCATTTAATGCAGCTAATAATACACCTACGAGCATTATAACTCCTAAAAATTCTGGCAAAATATTTTCAAATGACTTCCAGGCTTTCTTAAGCGCCATCCTAGTTTTTTTCTTGTCTTTATAAAATGAAATAGTTAAAAGAATTAATGTTATTCCATATAAAATATAATTACTCATTAAATACTATTCGTCCTTTCGCTATACATTTGTGTATTACGTTATTATGAAATTAAACATATATCCAGTGATTATAATTCCCAATCCTACAACAACATAAAATACTGCTAATAGCTTAGGTTTTAAAACTCTTCTTAAAAGAATTCCTTCTGGCAAACTAAGACCTGTTACAGCCATCATAAATGCTAGAGAAGTTCCCATTGAAACACCTGCTCTTGTAAGCTCACTAACTAGTGGTATTACACCAGCTGCATTAGAGTATAATGGAATTCCTATTACAACAGCTACAAATACTGCAAATGGATTATCTTTTCCTGCATATTTTGCCAAAGCACCTGCTGGAATCCAGCCATGCATAACCCCACCTATTGCAATACCTATTATTACATATATCCATATTTTCTTTATTAAATCCTTCGTAAAAGTCCATGAATCAAGTAATCTTTCTTTAAGTGTTGGATCAGGCATTTCTATACCTGAATTTGCTTGCATTTCATAAACATAACCTTCTACATGTTTTTCCATTTTTAGTTTTCCTATTATTATTCCAGATACAATAGCTATTGCTTCTCCAGATAAAACATAAATTATGGCTATCTTTAATCCAAACAATCCATAAAGAAGTCCTAGCGCAACTTCATTTACCATTGGTGCCGCTATTAGAAATGAAAATGTAACTCCAAGTGGTACTCCTGCTTCAACAAAGCCAATAAACAGTGGAACTGCTGAGCATGAACAAAATGGAGTGACAATTCCAAGTAGAGCAGCAAGAATGTGACCTATAAAAGTACTTCCTTTACTTTTAGCAAGAATTTTTCTTGTTTTTTCTGGTGGAAAAAAACTTCTTATAAATGTAATTGCATAAATTATTATCAGTAACAAGATAAATATTTTTATAGTATCAAATACAAAGAAATCAAGGGCACTCCCAAGTTTACTTTCTTTAGCAATTCCAAAGGCATTGTAAATAAGCCAATCAGCAAAAATTTGTATAGGTGTAAACATATTAATCCTCCATTCAATTTATAACTATATAATTAAATGCTTATATAATATTTTAATATAAAGGACTTTATTTCTAAAGGAATATAGAATTAAGTCCTTTTTCAGTAGTATTTTCTATTTTTCATCACTAATGTATTTCTTAATTTCATCAACAGTACAAACTTTGCCAAACATTTTAACTTTTTCATTAACAACTATCGCAGGAGTTCTCATAACTCCATATTTCATAATTTCCTTAATATCTTCTACCTTTGTAATCTTAGCTTCTACCTTAAGATCCTTAATAGCTTCATTTGCATTTGCTTCAAGCTTTTTACACTTTGAACATCCAGTTCCTAAAATTTTTATTTCCATAATTTTATCCTCCTAAAATTTATAATATTTTTACTTAGAATTGTCAGTATAGCTCATAACAAATTTATCTACACTGTCAATGATATTTTTAATTTCATCACTACTAAGACTATAGTGTATATTCATACCTATTTTTTCGCATGATAAAATACCTGCTTCTTTAAGTATTTTTAAATGTTGAGATAAGTTAGCTTGACTAAACTCTATATCCTCATTTAGTTTGCACACGCACATAGGACCATTATATAAAAACTTAACTATTTTATATCTTATAGGATGGCCTAAAGCTTTAAAAATTTTAACGCTTAATTCTTGTTTATCCATTGTTATCCTCCTTAATGCATAAGCATATAGTTAAATGCTTATGCACATAATATACTACTTATCTTAATGAAATGTCAACACAAAAGTACTCGTAAATGTGATAAATTAAGATTATTAAACATTTTAATAATCTTTTGTATTACAATGAATTTTGTTAGAAATATTAGCAACAATTCGTCTAGAAATTTATTACTGCTATTCTTTTTTAGCTTCAATAATAAAAGAAGCTGTATAATCTTCGATACTTGTGTTTGGTGCCCATGATTTTATTATCTCTTTGCTATTATCTTTGGGTATCATTTTTATATCTTTAAATTTTGCCTTTTCTAGCATAACTCTTATATTGTCAACATATTCTGCTCCTGCCATACAGCCAGATATCATAGATAAATCCTGTCTTATATTCTCTGGTAGCTCTGCTGTTGCAACAACATCTGATATTGATAATCTTCCACCAGATTTTAGAACTCTATAAGCTTCTCTAAATACCTGTTCTTTATCTAAAGACAAATTAATTACACAATTTGATATAATAACATTAATTGATTCATCACTAACAGGTAAGTGTTCTATTTCTCCCAATCTAAACTCAACGTTAGTATACTTACTCTTTTCAGCATTTTTTCTTGATAATTGAATCATCTCTGGAGTCATATCTACTCCAATTACATATCCGCTTTCTCCGACTTGCCTCCTTGCAAGAAAACAATCAAAACCACCTCCACTTCCAAGATCAAGGACCACTTCTCCTTCTTTAAGCCCTGCAATAGCAATAGGATTTCCACATCCTAATCCCATATTAGCATTTTGTGGCACATTCATAAGATCATCTTTTGTATAGCCAATTCTACTAGAGACTTCTTCGATATAATTTGGATTGTACTCTAAAGTATTTTCATTTTCTCCACAGCAGCCAGATTTACAGCCACAACCTTTTGAAGTATTCTTAGCAACATCAGCATACCTTTTACGAATATTACCTCTTATTTCTTCTTTATTATTAAACATAAATATACCTCCCAAACTTATAAATTATTTTTCTCATACATGAATATGAGCATACTACAAAATTAATCGTAAAACCTATAACTTTTGTTAACAACTATCGCAGGAGTTCTCATAACTCCATATTTCATAATTTCTTTAGTATTTTCTACTTTTGTAATTCTTGTTTATCAATTGTTCTCCCTTCAATGTATAAGCATATAATTAAATTCTTATAAACTTAATATACTACTTATTATTATGAAATGTCAATATAAAAATATTCTAAGAAATTTTTTATAACATGGCTTTTCTTTTGAGTTTTACAATTTATAAGAATTGTAAAACTCAAAAAAATAGCTTAAAATATTGATATGATTAGCTTTACAATACTTTTATCTTTCTTAAAAAATGTAATCTCATTTTTGAATTTTACATTTTAATATAATATAAATATAAAAAGTAAAATTAATGAAAGGATGATTTCTATGTCTAAAGTTGAACCAATAAGAGACAAAAAACAAATAGATGCATTAAAAAAATATTTACTTGGATGGAATTTGCAATATTACTGCTTAATAAATTTTATGATTAACGTACCTTTACGTGTTAGTGATGTACTTAGCCTAAAATGGAAAGATGTCTATGATTATAAAAAAAGAACTTTTAATGATCACATAGTTGTTAAAGAGAAAAAAACTGGCAAGTTAAATACACTAGTACTTAATGATATGGCAGTAAAAGGTTTGAAAATGTATTTGAATTCATTAAATCTAAATGAAGAAGATGAATATATTTTTAAAAGTAGAGAAGGAATCTCTAAACCATTAACAAGGCAACGAGTTTCTCAAATCATAAAAAGCTCATGCGCAGCTGTAGGTATTAAAGAAAATGTTAATTGTCATACCATGCGTAAAAGCATGGGCTACCATTTATGGAATAATGGGATAAGCCCTGCAGTTATAATGGAAATTTATAATCATTCAAATTTAACTGTATCAAAAAGATATTTTGGAGTTAACCAATTGGATAAAGATAATGCGCTAAAAAATATTAAGCTTTAAAATTTATTGTAAGGGTGATGATATTATATGGCTGCTGCAGAAATACTATTAACTGAGGATCAGCGTCTTGAGCTAATAAATATTCCTCAAAATATAAGTGAATATGATATTGCTAAATTTTATACTTTTTCTCCCGATGATATTAAAATCATAAATAAACATAGAAGAAATTATAATCGATTAGGCTTTGCTGTTCAATTAGCATTGCTGCGTAACCCTGGTTGGTCATTAAGCAACACGTCTGATATTCCTGAAAGTGTTTTGAGGTATATAGCTAATCAAATTGAAGTAGATCCTAAAGAGTTTGAATTATATGCTCAAAGAGAAAATACAAAATTAGAGCATATGCAAGAAATCAGAGAAATTTATGGCTTTAAAAACTATAAAGAAGAAAATAATTTATCTTTAGTTCAAACATTAATTCCATATGCCATGGAAAATGACAATGTTATAAATCTCATAAAATTAGCAATCAATGGGGTAGCGCCAACATAATGTTATTCCGAAGTTTTTATGGTACTTTTCCAGAAAAATTAAGTTTTTCTAAGGTCTATTTTAATTAGTATCAAAACTTCGGGATAACAACAATATCGGGATAATCCTGATTATCTTGAATTAGGGATAATAGTGAAATAGGCATGAAGGGTATTTGGATAAACAGAGATAATGAAGAAACAAAATTTGATGATATAAAAATGATAACTAGCTTAGATTAATTAAAAAATAATAATTTGTAAAGGGGATATTAAAAATGACTAGTTACGAAAAAAGTTTAAAAGTTTTAACACAGCTGTTTGCAAAAGATTATCAATTTGCTTTAGCAACGTGCGATGATAACGTTCCCTCTGTTAGATTTGTGGATACCTTTTATGATAATGGCGCATTTTATATTGTTTCTTATGCAAAGTCACAAAAAGTAAAAGAGATTGAGAAAAATTCTAGAATTTCAATGTGCAATAAATTGTATCGTTTTACTGGAATTGCTAATAATGCTGGACATCCATTATTAGAAGAAAATCATGAAATTAGGGAAAAACTAATAAAGGCTTTTGACACTTGGTATTTTGCACACAATAACGAAAATGATGAAAATATGTGTTATATAAAAATAGAATTAAAACAAGGTTTCTTTTATAAAGATGGAACTGGATATAAGGTTGATTTTGAAAATAGAAAAGCTGAGGAATTTCCATTTGCATTTGATATTGTAACAGTTGAGTAAAGGTAAGACATCTAAAACTTCAAATTTAGTTGTACCAAGGTGCCTTCTTCTAGGTATTGTGGTACAACTAAAATAGTGAATTTTAAGGGGGCATATGTATGTGTGGAGTATGCAATAGAATTAAGGAAACGCTTGAAGGAAAAAACAGATATTTTGTTAAGGAGTTAGAAACAGGTTATGTTGTACTAGGGGATTATCAACGTTTTAAGGGATATACTTTGTTTTTATGTAAGGTACATGCTACTGAAATACATTTTCTAGAAAAAGATTTTAGAAATAAATTCTTAAATGAAATGTCATTAGTGGCTGAGGCTACTTACAATGCATTTAAGCCTGATAAATTAAATTATGAGTTATTAGGTCAAGGAGAAGGTGTACATATGCACTGGCACTTTTTCCCGAGGTACATAGGAGACACGCCAAACCCTGGACCGGTTTGGAGATTACCAAAAGAGGAAATGTATAATGAAAAGTATATACCTTCTGATGAAGAACTGGAAAAAATGAAAAAGAGTTTAAGAATAGAGCTAGAGAAATTATGTTGTGTTTGAAGCTTAAATCTGTAGAAAAAATTAACGAATGGTATAAATTTAACAAATTAGGTTTCTATAAGTATAGATAATTTTCCTCCATTTCATTCTTTTGGCTTGTTTATCTATATATAAAATAGAGGTGTTTATTTATGTTGCCATATACAGATAAAGATATAAAGGATATTTTAACTACAATAATAACAGACGTTGAGTTTACTATTATTCCTGTAGGAAACCACGATATAGGTAGGAACTTAGTTTATAAGGTGGTAGTTGGTGGTGAGAATCGGTATATTTTTAAGATATACTCTTTAGCTAAAAGAAGAATGAGGGAAATAGAAGCATCAGAGTTGTTAAGAAAAAGTAATATGGTAGTACCTAAAGTTGTTAAATATGGAGAATCAAATTCTCGTGAATGGATTTTAAAGGAGTATATAGACGGTGAGCTATTTGAAAAAATGTACACTCGCATTGATATGGACAACCAATTATTATTATTTGCGCAAATGGGAGAAGAACTTGGAAAAATACATTGATCTCAAAAGTTTGACTTTATAGGTGATTGGAATAATAAAATTAAGCTTGATAAATATGTAGATTATACAATTAGCAAAATTGAAAATAGCATAGAGGAAATTTCCAATCAAGGTTTGCCCGATATTAAACTGCTAATGAAGGGAATTAAAATATTAAGAGATAATTATGGATTTCTATATAATAATATTAAAGAATCCAGATTAACTCATGGTGATTTTGATGGCAGGAACATTTTAGTTACAAATGCAAATGATAAATATAAAATAAGTGCAATAATTGATTTTGAATCGTGTTATCCTGAAAATTGTGAAAATGACTTAGTAAATTTATATTTTAAGTATTTTTTGGATAATAAACAGTATGAAAAAGGCATTTCTCAATGGGTATAACAAATATATGGTAATTCAAAGTGAGTTTTATAAAAAATTAAAGGTTTATTTAATTCGTTTGATAATAGACCATTGTAGTTGGTCATACATAAGAGCCAATGATTACTATACTAGTAATATAGATTTTTTAAAGAGATTATTATAATTTTTAAATAAACTTGTTCCTTACCTAAGGTAATGGTGTAAATTAGTATTAGGTTATATTTTAGATAATTATTCGAAATGAATTTAAAGGAGAAATTATGGAGAATATTGTTATAAAACCACATCATTTATTAGATATTTTAAAACTTTACGGAAAAGGAATAGAAAATTTTGTCCCAGATATTAATTATAAGCATAACTTTTATTTAATCGCAAATATGATTGTAAATGGAAAAGTAGAATTTATAAGGTTTACTAGAGATTGTGATGATATTTGCAGGCCCTGTAAGTATTGTAAAACAGAAAAATGTTACGATGTTGTTGCTTTTTTAAATGGATATAGTAAAGACCAGTATAATAAAGAAATAGACGATGAACTGCTTAAGATTTGGAGTCTGCGTTTTGGTATGGATTATAATTTTAAAGATATTTTAGTGATGCTTTCAAAAGAACTAAATTATCATTTATTTAAAAAAGTATGGAAATATGAGCAAGAATATGCTATTCAATTTAGGAATGCATTTACAATTATGGGATCATACAAGGTATTTTTGAATTATATGAGTATTGAGGGTTAATATGGTATAATAAATCATAAAATTTAGTTTATGGAGGAAGATATTATGTTAAATCCCAAAGAAGCAGAAAAAGAGTTAGAAATAGCTGCAAAGCTAAACCCGGGACCATGGGTGAAACATAGCATGTCAGTTGGTTTAAACGCTAAATTAATTGCGGATAAGATTGATATATTAGATAGTAATAAGGCTTATGTTATGGGATTATTGCATGATATAGGACGTAGAGCAGGTATAAAATCAATCATGCATACAATTGATGGGTATGATTATATGATGAGTTTAAATGAAAAAGAGATTGGAAAAATATGCTTAACACATTCATATCCAATACAAGATGTAAATACGTTTTTTGGAAAATTTGATTGCACAGAAGAACAAAAGGTTTTCTTGTCCAGCTTTATAAAGAATGCAGTATATGATGATTATGATCGATTAATTTAATTGTGTGATGCAATATCATTGCCGAATGGTGCTTGTATTATGGAGAAAAGGTTAATTGATGTGGCACTTAGACATGGTTGCCGGATTTTACTATTGATAAATGGAAAGCATTTTTAGAGTTAAAAAAGTACTTTGATAAATTATGTGGTTGCAATATATACACGCTTCTGCCAAACGTAATAGAAAATTCTTATGAGAGTTTAATATAGAGATAAACAGGCTGAAAAGCTAAAATTACTAACACCAAATTTATCTCTACAAACTGGAAGTTGATTCAGAGCACAGAGTACAAAGTACAGAGTACAGTGAAGGTGGATTTACCTTTCGTTTCTCTCAGGTAAATCTTAGAGCTTAATAGTGTCAGCTACGCTGAGCACTATATTTTAAGCGCTTTGCGTGCATTAAGTTTAAGATTTTTTGTAGCGACAGCGGAGAAAAATCATCCTTCACTGTACTCTGTCCTCTGTACTTTGTACTCTGAGTTAAATTCCAGTTTAGTGAGATGAATTTGGTATTAGCAATTTTAAACTTTCAGCTTGTCTATTTATAGAAGTAAGTTGTTAGATTTTAGGAGGTTTGGAATTTGAAAATACATGATAAATGCTTGCCATGTGTGGTTAATCAAGCTATTAAAGTGGCGGATATTACGGGAACTCATAAAAAGGAAGAATTACTAAGGGAAGTTTTTACCTATCTAAGTAAAATGGATTTTGAGGTAACGACACCAGAAATTATAGGAGAAATTTTTGACATAATAAAAAAATATATTAATAATCCAGATCCATATAAAGAAACTAGAAATTATTATAATACATTGCTTTTAAAAATGTTACCCAAATTTGAAAGAAAGCTTAAGCAAGCTGAAAATTCATTTCAATTAGCGGTGCGATATGCTATTATTGGTAATATAATAGATTTTAATCCTATTCACAATACACTATTGGAGGATATTTTTGATTATTTCGAAAAAATGGAAGAGGCAAAACTAGCTATAGATGATTCTAAGGTACTAATGCAAGATATTTTGAATGCAAAGACATTATTGTACTTAGGCGATAATTGTGGAGAAATCTGCATGGACAAGCTTTTTATAAAGAAAATAAAAGAACTGAATTCACATGTTAGAATATTTTTTGGAGTACGTGGTAAACCTGTTGTAAATGATTCTATAGCTGAAGATGCATATGCTGTAGGAATTGATGAATATGCAGAAGTTATAGATAACGGCGATGGCTCTCTTGGAACTGTGCTTAATCGAACAAGTACTGAGTTTAAAGAAGTTTATAAAAAGTCAGATGTAGTAATTGCTAAGGGGCAAGCCAATTATGAATGTTTGAGCGAAGAAAACAAAAATATCTATTTCTTATTAATGACAAAATGTGATGTAATTGCAGAGGACATTGGTGTTGAGGAAAAGAAAATGATTTGCATGAAAAACAAGGTTTAAATAAGAAGTTCAGCGGCTATACAGTAATTAATAGAGGGTGAAAACAATGGAGAGTATCACAGAATTAATTGAAAGCTTATTTTCTAAAGATAATAAAGTTGCATACCAAGCATTACAGATGTTAGAAACTGAAAGTGAAAAATCTAATGCTGTCTATAAGTTTTTTGATAGGTTTGCTGAAATGATTGAAAATAACAATTCGTATATAAGAAGTAGGGGCATTATTTTAATATCTGCTAATGCTAAATGGGATACGGAAAACAAAATTGATGAAATTATAGAGAATTATTTAAAACATATTTTAGATGAAAAACCAATTACAGCAAGACAATGTATTAAGTCATTACCGAATATTGCAAAATATAAATCAAGTTTAGTAGAATATATACAAGAAACTTTATTGAAAGCAGATGTTACAATATATAGTGATAGTATGCAAGCCTTGGTATACAAAGATATTTTATCTACACTAAGACAAATTAAACGCTAAATTTAGAGTTACATAAAAGGCAAAAATTCATTTATAATAAGGAAAGAGGTGGAGGACTATGGAAAACGAAAGATGCAAATTACCTAATAATACTAAGAAGATGATTCTGCCAAATCGCGCAGCTAGTGCAATATACTATGCGTCAAACAAGCGTGATCCGCAGACCATAAGAATTATGATTGTTATGAAAGATATAGTTGATGGTGATATGCTTATACATAGTGTTAAAAAAGCAATGGAGAGATACCCATATTATCATATTGCTGTTGTTCAAAATGACGGTAAATATATTAATATACATAACAGTGGACCTATCGTAGTAAAGCATACTGATAAACCAGCAAACCTTGGCAGCGCGGAAGTAAATTATCATATGATAGCTTGGTCATACAGTGAAAAAAACATCTATTTAGATGCTTCACATGGACTTCTTGATGGAATTTCTATGCTGGAAGTTTTGAAAACAGTACTTTTCTTTTATTGTAGTGAGAAATATGCTATAAAATTATCGCCAGATGGCATTACAACAATGGAAAACAGCATTGAGGATGAGGAATGGCAGGAACCATTTACAGATGACCTAATTTTACCAAACGATGATATTGGCGATTCTTATGAAGCTTATCAGCTGCCCGAAGTTTGGAAAGGAAGTGCCACAAGAATATCATTTCTACTACCACAGGAGGAGTTTATGAATTATGTAAAAAAGTATCATGGAACTCCTGGAATAGTGATAACAACCTTTTTTTCTGAAGTTATTAGGCGGCTATGTGCCGTTGAAAACCTGCCAATTGTTACTACAATGTATGTGAACAGCAGACCTATGCTTGATAGGGATAAAGCGGGAGGATGCTTGGTTACATCGGTAGAACTTCCCCTTACAAAAGAGATGAAAAAATTAGAACTTGGCAAGCGGACCTATGAGTATCGTAAAATGCAGAAAGAAAAAACTTCTAAAGAGCAGATATTAAAGAAAGTAAGCAGACAGGTCAGAGAGTATATAAGTAATGACAGAATTGAAGGACTTCAAGAAAAGCTTGATAAACTTGGAAAAGCAGATTCGGTGTTTCAGGTTGGAACATTTTCAGTAAGCTCAACAGGCAGAGACCCATTTGGTTCAGTTAGCCAGTATATTCGTGAGATTCATAACATAGTTATTCCTACTACTTACCTTATAGAGATGAATTGCGTTAATAATATGTTTACTATTGATTTTCTTCAGAGTTTTGCTTCAACGAGGTACGTAGATGAATTTGAGAAAATTCTTAAGGAAGAAGGAATACCATATATTCGTCAGAAAGCAGAAATTTATAATACTGCCAGTGTTATTTATGACCAGATTGATAAAAGTGTGTAGGAGATTTGAAGGGTGAATTTAAAACATAGAGCACGAAAATTAAAATCAGATATACCTGCTGTATTCATTGCTTTAAGGAAGAAGGAAACACCTGTAATAGCAAAAATTTTTGCAGGTATTACAATTGGATATGCGTTGTCGCCTATTGATTTTATACCTGATTTTATACCAGTTATAGGTTTATTAGATGACTTGATTTTGCTTCCAATATTTATATCAATAACAATAAAATTTATTCCACCCCAAATATTCGATCAATGTAGAATTGAAGCAGAAAATTTATGGGGCAATGGAAAACCTAAAAAGTGGTATTTTGCAATACCAATTATATTAGTATGGATAGCATTAATATTCCTTATTATCAAATAAGTTATATTATAATCAATAAATTTGAAAATAAGGATGATGATTGACTGAAGTTGGCAGTATTGTCACCATTGATAGCATACAAATTAATGCTTTGAAGTTTTTAGAGGAAGATCTAGATTCACGTGAATGGAGGATATAATTAATTATGAGAATTATAGAAACACAGCCGAATACACAAGATGCTATTGATTTGATGGAAGAACTATCTAAAAGTTTAAAACTTATAACAGGTGACAGTGGAAAAAGTTCTTTTAATCCAAATGATGTTTGTGTTCCGCGTTCCTTATTTGTAGTAGCATATGATGAAGCTGGTGAAGCCGTAGGTTGTGGAGCAATACGCCCTATAAATGAAGATGTTGCTGAGGTTAAAAGAATGTTTGCTAAGACTAAGGAGCTTGGAGTTGGAAGTAAAATTTTGAGTTACTTAGAAAAGCAAGCACAAAAGCTGGGTTACTCTACTCTTTGGCTTGAGACACGATTGGTAAATAAAAGAGCAGTAGCATTCTACGAAAAAAGAGGCTATTATCGTATTCCTAATTATGGCAAGTATATAAATAGACCTGAAGCGGTTTGTTTTGCAAAGGCTGTGCTTTAAAATAATGCTGATGAGCTTGATGTAGATATTGACTATCCTAAAATTCCTGGAATTAGAGAAGGTTTGCATCAGTATTACGAGATTGAAGAAACCACTGATTTGTGGTCGATGAACTCGGGTCGCGTACAGGCGAAGATTGGGTTTAACATGGAGGAAAAAGATTTACCTATACCATTACTATAGTACAATTTCTAAATCTTTCTGATATACCAATAAAAGAAGCAAAAGCAATATTACAAGACATAAAGATCACTAAACCTAATGTTCAATGTACCAAAAGGTAACCAGAATATATGGGAAGAATTATATAACAAGGCTAAAGAGAAGTAATATAAATAATAATTTCAAGGAGGCTTTTATGAAACGTATATTAGTTACAGGTGGAACCGTATTTGTCAGTAAATATGTAGCAAAATATTTTAAAGCAAAGAATTATGAAGTGTATGTTTTAAACAGAGGCACTAGACAACAAGTAGAAAATGTTAATTTAATATGTGCAGATAGAAATAATTTAAAAGCTTGTCTAGTAAACTATTCTTTTGATGCCGTAATAGACGTATGTGCATATAATCAAAAGGATATTACAAATATATTAGATGCATTAGGCGAGTTTAAAGACTATATATTTATTAGTTCATCTGCCGTTTATCCAGAAACAAATGAGCAGCCATTTTCTGAAGATCAAAAGATTGGTTTGAATTCTATCTGGGGTAAATATGGAGCTGACAAGGTTGAAGCAGAAGAATATTTACTTTCAAGAGTTCCTAATGCATATATTTTAAGACCTCCTTATTTATATGGACCAATGCAAAACCTATATAGAGAGCCATTTGTGTTTGAATGTGCTTTGAAAAATAGAAAATTTTATATTCCTAACGATGGAAAGATGAAATTACAATTTTTTCATGTAGAGGATTTATGTAAAGTTATTGAAAAGATTCTAGAAAAACATCCCAAGGATCATATATTAAATGTTGGCAATGCGGAAGCAGTGGATATAAACACATTTGTTGAATTATGCTATGAAGCGGTTGGAGCTCCTTTAGAAAAAGTATATGTAACTAATCATGATAATCAAAGGGATTATTTTAGTTTTTATAATTATGAATATATACTTGATGTTTCAAGACAAAATGAGTTATTACCAAAACAAAAAAATTTATTTGATGGGCTAAAGGAATCTTATGAATGGTACAAGGATAATTCTTATGAAGTTGCGAGAAAGGGATATATGGAATTTATTAAGCAAAATTTTGAGTAATATAAAGATGAAATTCAGTAATTTAAAGGGGATTGATTTTTATATGGATAAAAAATATACGGAAATAAACTCTCATTTTTTTGACAAATGGGTTGATAAAGGTTGGAAATGGGGACAGCCTGTTAGCCATGAAGTTTTTGAAAAAGCAAAAAATAATGATTGGTCTATGCTGTTAACACCTACTAAACCCGTACCAAAAGAATGGTTTTGTGAAATTAAGAACGCTGAAATATTGGGCTTGGCATCCGGAGGGGGTCAACAAATGCCTATATTTACTGCATTGGGTGCAAAGTGTACAGTACTAGATTATTCAGAAAAACAACTGTTAAGTGAGAAAGAGGTAGCGAAAAGGGAAAATTATGATATAAAAATAGTTAGAGCAGACATGACTAAACCTCTGCCTTTTGAAGATGAATCCTTCGATTTGATTTTTCATCCAGTTTCTAATTGTTATATTGAGGAGGTTGTTCCTGTTTGGAAGGAATGTTATAGGATACTGAAAAAAGGAGGAATTTTATTAGCAGGTTTAGATAACGGAATTAATTATATTTTTAATGATGAAGAGACAATGATAATAAATAAGTTGCCATTTAATCCTTTAAAGAATAAAAAACTATACGAAGATTCAATTAAAAATGATTGGGGAATTCAATTTTCACATACCATTGAGGAACAAATTGGTGGACAATTACAAGCAGGTTTTGTGCTTACGAATATATACCAGGATACAAATGGTATAGGTAGACTTCATGAATTTAATGTTCCGTCTTTTTATGCCACAAGGGCAATTAAAAAATGAGATTAGAAAAGTAGGAGATGGATTTATTGGAGTATGAATTTAATTTTATTCTTGACGAAGATGGGTACAAGCAAGCAATTAAAGAAACGCATGAAGTGACAAAAAAAATAAAAAAAAATAAAGCTATTAAAAATAATATAATTGTTGTATTTATTGAATTAATTGTTTCTATAATAGTTTTTTACTTCTTATCTGGATTTGATTTAGATAAAACTTGCATATATATACTATTACTAATTATAATATTATTTTTATTCTATAGATTAGGGAGAAAAAATAAAATATATTTTTTAAAACAACAAGAGTATATAAATGGTAATCACCACTTGATTATTAATGAAAAATTTATAAAAAGGGAATTAAAATATTGCAGTTTGGAGTATAAATGGCCATTAATTAAAGATGTAGTAATTACAAGTAATTATATTTTTGTAGTAACCTTTGAAGACAAAGTTATGTTTATACCTAGAAATGCATTTAAGGATTATGTTGAATTTAAACAATTTTATAGATTTGTAAAACAGAATATTAATAATTAAAATTATGAGAAATATATATAGACAACTTGAAAGGTTAAAATGACTAATGCCAAATTAATGCTGTTAAACTGGAAGTTGATTCAGAGCACAGAGTACAAAGTACAGAGTACAGTGAAGGTGGATTTACCTTTCGTTTCTCTCAGGTAAATCTTAGAACTTAATAGTGTCAGCTACGCTGAGCACTATATTTTAAGCGCTTTGCGTGCATTAAGTTTAAGATTTTTTGTAGCGACAGCGGAGAAAAATCATCCTTCACTGTACTCTGTCCTCTGTACTTTGTACTCTGAGTTAAATTCCAGTTTAGTAGGATCAATTTGGTATTAGCAAATTCAACCTTTCAGCTTGTTTATCTTTATAAATACGGAACTATTACATGAAGTTGCTTATAAAATATAGTAAGCAGCTTTTTTGTGTTATTTAGAAATTTTAAGAGAGGTTATATAAAGGATGGAGGATTATGTTAATTACATTTACGGTGGCTTGGGTTTTATTATAGGGCTTATGGTACCGGTGGTGGTCACAAAAGTAAGAATTGAATTGAACTTAGTTAAGGGTAAGATAGGCGATGAAAAATATAATGAATGTAAAAAATTCTTAATGCAGTTGGCTGAACTGCATCCAGAGGATTTTGCAGAGAACAAAATTGTAGATTTACTAGATAAGCTAGATAATAAATATGGAGATCATTTGTCAAAAACTCAAATAAAGGAAATTGTTGATTTTGTAGCTAAAACTATTGAAACTGATATAATTAAAGAAATCACCAAATGATACTAAAGGAGATCTTTAAGTATAGCCTAGTGGCCGAAATCTATAGTGTATTAAAATAATAGAAAAAATATAAGGCTTAATGAAAAAATTGAAATAAATAAAAAATATATAAAACTATGGAATAATATGTTATAATTATATAGTATGATTTTAGGAAGATTAATTCATTACAGAATTGGAGGGCATACTTATGGACAGAGTAACTTCCTTAAGAGACGTTAAGGAAATTCCTTTTATTATTGTAAGTGATGGTAAAATTATTGAACTTAGTAAGTCTTTTGTTGATATGACGCAGTTTAAAATAGAAGATTTTATAAATAAGGATATTTCGGATGTATTTAAAATTTTAAGAGTCGGTCCAGATGTCAGCTATAAAAATATAGATGATACTGTCGACTATTTTTTGTTTACCAAATCTTTAGAGGTCAGGTTTGTCAATATACAGGTAATTAGTATTTTAAAAGAAAGCATATACTTTTTTTTAGAGAAGCCTAATTCCAGGTTTGATATTAAATTCCCGCTGGCTAATAAATTATGTTTAGATGATTATTATGGAACCAGTATGTATAG
Organism: Clostridium guangxiense; assembly: GCF_021043395.1. Classification (GTDB taxonomy): domain Bacteria; phylum Bacillota; class Clostridia; order Clostridiales; family Clostridiaceae; genus Clostridium_S; species Clostridium_S guangxiense. The sequence continues at coordinate 30,573 of NZ_JAJNKE010000005.1, read as the reverse complement.
TATTCCAGATACGACACTTCTTAATGCTAATGATAAATATATGAGCTTTTTTGATGAACCGTATAATAAAAGAGAAAATTGCATTGGAAAGCATGCATACGAATTTGTAACAGGTCTTACAGAAAGTAAATGTAAAGACATCTGGAGAACCATAATTAAAACTGGAAAGTCGTATAACATTGATATGTATAAATATGAAGGCTTTAATAGAGGCGATACCTACTGGAAGCTTTCAATGATTCCTATTTATGAGGATAATAAAATAAAATATTGTTTTGTAATGGCTACAGAAATAACAGAAGAGGTTTTGCGTACAAGAAAAATTGAGGAACAAGCAAAAATTATCAATCAACAGAACAAGCAGTTAGAAGCAATTATTGATAACATTTCGGAAGAAATATATATTGTAGATAAAGACAGAAATTGTTTAAAGTTAAACAAGGCTTTAAAAAAGAAATATTTATCATTTGAATTTAGTAATTCTAAAGAATATTTAGAGAGAGTTAAACTATATGACTTAGTAGGAAATAAAATCGATTTTGATAGTACCTATATTGCAAGGTTAACAAAGGGTGAATCCATAAAGGATGAAATGATTATAATTTATGATCCTAATAAAAGATATTTGTGTGTTAATGCAAAGCCAATACTTGATAATGAAGGAAATTTCAGTGCAGGTATAATGTTAATACAGGATATTACAACAAGGGTTTTACAAGATCAGAAAATTAAGCATCAATATAAAGAACTTAATGCAATAGTTGATAGCATGTCAGATGGTTTAGAACTTGTAAACGATAAAACGAAAATCGCATTTTTGAACCAGTCGGCAAAGGAATTCTTTTATAATCCAGTTGCAAAAATTAATGCTGGTGACTGCTTAAAATATAATAAATACTACTATGGAATTGATGGTGATGAAATTCCACGCGAGGATTTGCCTGCATTTAGAGTTTTAAATAAAGGCAGTTTTCAAAATTATATATTAACAATAGATCGTCCAGATAAAAAAATTTATGCAAGCGTTAATGGAAGTGCTGTTAAAAGCGATAATGATATAGTAAGGGAGGCTATTTTATCTATTAGAGATATAACTCAGCAAATATTGAAGGATAAAGCTATAGAGTATCATCAAAAGGCAATAATACGGTCTGAAAAAGAAAAAAGTGAAGCTCTAGAAAAAGCAATTGAGATGAAGGATGAATTTTTATCGGTAATATCACATGAGTTTAAAACTCCACTTAATGTAATCAATACAGCAATACAAGCTTTAAACTGTCTTTGTGGTAATGAACTATCCGATAAGGCAAAAAAATATATAAGTATAATAAGGCAAAATATGTTTCGTCAGCTGAGATTGGTAAATAATCTTCTGGATATTACTCGTGCAGATGCAGGTAGAATTAAAATTCACAAAAGAAATATAGATATGGTGTTTTTAACAAATTCAATTGTAGAATCTGTGCAAACATATTCATCTCAAAAGGGAGTTACAGTATTCTTTAAGACTTCCATTAAAAATAAAATAATTGCAATGGATGATGAAAAATATGAAAGAATACTATTAAATCTTCTCTCAAATGCAATTAAGTTCACTCCTACAGGTAAGATTATAGTTGTAAAACTATGTATTGTAAAAGATAACATATGTATTGAAGTTAAGGATAATGGAATTGGTATACCGAAAGATAAAGCCGATGTTATATTTGAGAGATTTGGGCAAGTTGACAGTTCCTTATCAAGGCAGGCAGAAGGTACAGGTATAGGTCTATCTCTAGTTAAAAAACTTGTTGACGTACTAGATGGCAGTATATCAGTTAAAAGTAAAGAAGGAGAAGGAAGTACATTTACTATTCTTCTTCCTGATGAAACGGTTTCAAAAGAAGATGATATATGTTCAACGGCAGATTTATTGGACAATAGACTTGTGCAAGTTACTACAGTGGAGTTTTCTGATATTTATTTATAATAGGATTATCGTTTTCAATAGATGAATAACTTGGAACTTTAAAATTAGTAAAAAGTTTTTTGTTGTGTACTAAAAAATATCGGAGTTCTATCTGAGGGGAGCAAAGTATGGAAAAGAGAAATAAATATTATAAGTTGGTTATTTGTACTAGGAATTTTTTCTAAGTTTAAAATATAAAATTTTTATAGTTACTAATGGTCTTTCACACATTCAAAAATTAAGAATTGTAAATTCTAAAATAGAACCATATATAACTGATATTTTAATATCTGAAGATGCAGGTTGTACTAAACCAGGTAAAAAATTTTTTGATTATTCAATAAAAAGAGCAGGAATATCGAATTTATCTGAAATAATAATTGTTGGAGATTCCCTTATAACTGATGTATTTGGTGGAAATGAATACGGAATTGACACTTGCTGGTTTAATTCTAAAGGTAAAATTAATAAGCTTAAAATACAACCTAAATTTGAGATAAGAGAATTGAATGAATTGCTAAATATAATATAGATAAATAAGCTGGAAGATTAAAATTACTAATACCAAATTCTAGTTTGATAGCATTTTTATTTTACATAAGTATGTGGCTTTTGATGATTTAACTAAAAATGCAATAGTTGTAACTGACAGTAGGGGAAACAAAGTGAATGTATCTGTAAATTTGGGCAGCGATAACAAATCAATCAGTTGTAGTAGGAGCACCTGAAGCTGGAGCAAAGTATGAGCTTATGGTTGGAAATGGCGTACATAGTGTAAATGGAAAAAAATAAGTGAACAAGCTAAAATGGATTTTTTTATAAAGAATGATGTAGAAGAAAAAGGAAATACAAATGGGAATATATCTAATGGTGGAGAAACTTGTGAGAAAGATGGATTTGTTTATTATAGTGGTGCTTATAGCGGGTTATATAAAATTTTGTTGCCATCGTTTATACATGGTATACTTGATTTAAAATGACTATTGTGTTGTTAAATAAGGAGTAAAAACATGAACGGAACTATACAAAAAATTGAAATAAGCAGCTTTAATTGTGAAATATATCTTCCAGAGCAATATAATGTTTCTGATGAAAAATATCCTGTAGTGTATGTAAATGGCGAGAAAGACATAAGCGAAATCATGAATAAAATAGAACTTCATTTTAAGCACGATTGTCAGTCATTTATACTTGTAGGTATTGAATCCCACAATTGGAACAGTGATTATACTCCATGGCCAGCTCCTGCCTTGACAAAGAAAGCAGAAGCTTTTAAAGGAGAAGCGGATAATTATTTGTATAAGCTTATTTATGAGGTGAAACCTTTTATAGATGAAAACTATAGAACAAAGCCAGAACCGCATAGCACTGTAATTGTAGGTTATTCTTTAGCAGGTCTGGCTGCATTATATACACTTTATAAAACTTCATCTTTTGGAAAAATCGGAAGCATTTCAACTTCAATGTGGTATGACGGTTTTATAGAATTTATGGAAGCTAATAGACCTGTAAGTAATAAAGCAAAGGTGTATATGTCTCTTGGAAAGATAGAGGAAAAAAGCCGAAATCAGCGCATAGCTAAGGTTGGAGATTGCACTCGAAGGGCTTTTCATATACTTAAAAGTCAGCTTTCGGTTAAAGAAAATTTAACTTTTGAGTTGAATAATGGTGGGCATTTTATGGATATACCTAAGAGATTTGAAAAGGCTTTACTATGGCTAATGAATTAAATTATAAGATGGATTTGTTTAAAACTATTTGATGCAGCATTTATTTTAGAATAATGCTTAAAGTATTGGGCACACTAGATTATAAAATAATTAAAAATATAATTTATTATGTTGGGAGGATATGTTATTATGTCTGTATTAAATAGAAAATTAGTTGTAAAGGCTGCAAGTGTTTTTTCTTTAATCTTCTTAGTAGGCTGCACCAATACTCAAAAATCATCTATGAATAATGAGTCAAGGAAAATCAAAACCGATATCAACAATATGTCTAACAAGTCTTACATAAATAAAACTAATCAAAAGCAGCAAAAAAATGCTGCTCAAAATGCAGTTCTTGGAGATATTAGAACACTTTCTGCTCAAGGAAAAATAATTAATTCTGAATACCCTGTTAAGGATGCAAACATCAGTACTGTTGAAAAAAAATGGGGTAAAGCTGATAAGTCAGCTTGGATATCAAGTGCTAAGGGATTGTACTCAACTTATTCAAAGCGTAATGTTATTTTTGGATCAAATAAAGGCGGTCAAATTTTTGAGGCTAGGTCACTTGATCCAAAGCTAAGAAAAATCTCACTCTCCATGGTAAAGTCTATTTATGGAACTTCTCAGCATGATGTAAAAGCTGGTGGAGAAGAAACTATAGGTTACACTATTGGGAAGGATTATAAGCTTTTATTTGTATTTCCTGAGCCTACAAAAAATACGCCAGATCCTTTAATGCGTAGCTATTCTGTTTTATATCCGGCAGGTACAGTTAATTCTATGGCAAATGATCCAGGAAGACAGTGGTAGTAAGAAATTATTATAAATAAGTTACAGAAATACCTAAGAGATTTGAAAGTGCAATACTTTGGTTAATAAAATAACTTTGTCAAAAAATAAAAAGCGGATTGTTTTTAATCCGCTTTTTATTTTTTAATTTTCAAGAGCTTTTTCAAATACTTTTTTTACTATATCCTTTGAAGGTACTCCTTCGTGAACTTTTATGTCATCTACATAATATGTAGGCACATAGTAGTAATCATATTTTTTTGAAATCTCTGGTTCAAGTTCTTCATCAATTATTTTAACATCAATATCTTGATATTTAGGATTTTTATTTTTTAATGAATCCATAATTGACATAGCTTGCTTGCAGTATGGACACCAGCTGGTTATGAACATTGTTACAGGTTTCATATTATTCACCACCTATATAAGCATAATAATTATTATAAGATAGATATTACAACTTAATCATAAGATAAAAAATTATATTTTTCAATATAAATTTATTAGAGATTTAGAATTTTTAAACATATCTTTAAATTAATGACCGCATCCCATTAATTCTCCAATTACTTTATCAATACCGTAATCTGATTTAAACCAGTTTTCTCTGTTTACACCTTGTGTTTCAGTAGGACAAATAACAAAATCCGTCTTAGGATAATATAATTGATAATACATTAGAGTTTTTTTTTTACATTTATGATCTTATTATATATTTTTTGAATACTAAGTAAATATTTTATGTCAAAAACAAAAGTTACAAAACGGTTAAAAATATTTTCTATTTGGTACAATAATGGTTAAAAACAAATTAAAGGTGTAATATATATTAATGTAATTTTAGGAGGGAAATATCATGAGATTATTTAATAGAAAAACAATTGTAAAGTTTTCAATTGCTTTATCACTGCTTTTTATTGTAGGCTGTTCAAGTCAGAATAAAACTTCTAATAATTCTGTAAATAAGAACAAAAATCAGGCTAATAAGGTAAATTCTAACGGATCTTCTTCAAACTATGCTCTTAAGAATAATGTTCCTGAAAGTAGTGAAAAACAAAAAAATCAAAATAATGCTTTACAAAATGAGCTCCTTGAGAGCATTAAAAAATTTGCTGTGCAAGGAAAAATCATTAATTGTGAGTACCCTGTTAAAACCACAAATGTTTATAGTGTAGAAGAAAAATGGGGGAAGGCAGATAGTTCAAATTGGGTAACAAGTGCTAAAGGGATGTATTCAACTTATTTAAAGCATAGTGTGATTTTTGGTTCCAATAAAGGAGCACAGGTGTTTGAAGTTAGATCACTCGATAGTAAGTTAAATAAAATATCACTTTCCATGGTAAAAGAAAAATTTGGAGTTCCCGAGCATAAGGTGCTAGCTAATGGAGAGGAAATAATAGGCTATGTTGTAAGTAAGGAATTCAAAATCTTGTTTGTATTCCCGAAACCTACAAAAAATGTACCAAATCCTTTTATGCGTCACTATTCTGTTTTATATCCAGCAGCTACTGTAAATTCTATGGCAAATGATTCAGGAAGACAATGGTGATATATTTTAGTAAGGCTGCGTTTTAAAAGAATGTTGATAAAAATTTATGTCACTAATGGAAACTAAGAATTGCTCGTTTATAATTTGCTACTCATTTAAATGCGTCGTTATGATGCTTAAATAAATGGATTTGTATGTCGTTATAGGAAACTATGCAAATTGTAAGTTGCAGTTCTAAGTTCCAACATATAATATCAAAATTAAATAGCACACTCTCCTGCAAGTTTCATAGTATATACAAACAAAAGATGTAAAGTGGGAAATATATGGATGAGGAGAAGGTGTTATTTTTGGGGATTGTGCAATTTTTAATAACGTTTTTTGCAATCCTTGGTTTAGCTTTAACACTAAGCGCTGATGATTTTTCAGTTGGTGTAGCTTATGGTCTTTTTAAAACACGCCTACCTTTTAAATCACTAATGATAATGGTGTTGGGATCTGCAACATCTACCTATGGCATAATGCTAATAGGTAAATTTATTTTTACTTCTATGCCAGATTATGTAACTGATTGGTTAAGTGCAATTATATTAGGTGCAGTAGGATGTAAAATGATATACGATGGGTGGAAAGAAAGAAGTACTCCGGCTGAATTAATTAAAACTGAACACATCTATTCAAGTAATTTGAAAACAGCTAATTTTTTGGAAGTGTATTTGGTTGGAGTTGGATTAGGAGTTGATGACTTTGCTCAGGCTTTAGGTTTAGCTGTAGCAGGTTTCCCAATTATCTTAACTGTATGTTTATTGGAAGTTGCAGAAGTAGTTGCGCTTTTGAGTGGTAATTTTTTAGCACTCAAAGGGTTTTCAAAAAAGATAAATGGAAAAATATCTATAATACCAGGTGTTGTGCTATTATTAGTTGCATTATACCAGGTATTGTTTTAAGACACATTTTTATAGTAAGTCATATATTCTCTTACTATATTTAATGAATTTAATTAGAAATGCATCTAAATTGAGGCGGGATGAAATCCATCTTTAATTTAGATGTATTTTTATATGAGAAATTTTATCATAACATAAAATTATTTTATCCTAAGTTAATAGAATAAAAAATAATACAAATACTATTTATGAAAGGAGTAGTATATATGAACCAATCGATTAATAGTAGAGAATATGGGAAAAAAATTTAATTAATAATAATATTAAGAAACTTGAATTAAAATGGGTGAGTTACACGTTTATATTAGTTATTTTGCTGTAAAGGGTAATAACGAAGAGCAATAGGAACATTAGAGCTTACACAAAATATAAGACCAATAAAAAAATTGAGGAAAAAAAAGGTTGATGTCGTACTAATTGATAAGGAGGAAGTAATGATAGTTTCTGAGAGTAAAAATGAAAATTACTGCACTGAAATTTCAAATGGAAATGCATTTGTTTTTTCCGATGTAACAGAAAAAGGAGGTGGAACAGGGCGATATTTAGCACCACATGATTTGCTATGTGCTGGCTTTGCCTCGTGTCTTAATATTACGACTAGAATGGTGCTGGATCGAAAAAATATAAAATATGAAAAAGTAATTGTTAAAATAGATTTAGATAAAAGTGATGAAAATAAAACTAAATTTCTTTATTCAGTTGACATTTTAGGTGATATTTCTGATGAAGCAAAGCAGCACATATTAGATATAGTTAAAAATTGTCCTGTGAGAAAAACCTTATCTAGACAAATAGAATTTCAGGCTATTGACTTTTGACAAAATAATGATAGAATCAAATTATAATATTAGATTAATAAAAAATAGCAGTTGATTTTGATGAAATGTATAAATATTCGATATAATTTTATGCTATTTCGAGTTTTGCGTTTGAAGTTAAGATGGTTTTAAAGATAAAATGCTTGAAACTTCAAAATTAATTTGTATTAAAATGCCGTTTTATGGGCATTTTGATACAAATTAATTTTGGTAGTTGAAATGGTTTATCTACACGCCAGCTTAACTTTTATTTATATATATGATTTGAATAAATATGTAAGACTATGTTTAAAATAAGTAATTGTTTTAAACATAGCTATATATAGAAGAAAGGAACGTGTTAATGTATGCATCTAACACCTAAAGAAATGGAAAAATTAATGCTTCATTACGCTGGGGAATTGGCCAAGCAAAGAAAGGCTAGAGGCCTTAAATTAAATTATCCAGAAGCTATAGCACTTATAAGCTCGGAATTAATGGAAGGGGCAAGAGATGGAAAAAGTGTAAGTGAGCTTATGCAGTATGGTACTAAAATTTTAACAGAGGAAGATGTTATGGAAGGTGTAGCTAGCATGGTTTCAGAAGTTCAAATAGAAGCAACCTTTAAAGATGGTACTAAGCTTGTTACAGTACATAATCCAATTAAGTAATTTTAATTAGTAAATGGATGATTTTCTTTAAAATTTTTGTGATAGGAGTGTTAATTATGGTACCTGGTGAAATTATAGTGAAAAATAAAGAGATAGTTTGTAACGCAGGAAAAAGAACTAAAAAAATCACCGTTTCAAATACAGGAGACAGGCCAATTCAAGTTGGCTCACATTTTCACTTTTTTGAAGTTAACAAGGCACTTGAATTTGATAGAAAAGCTGCTTTTGGGATGAGACTTGATATAGCTTCTGGAACAGCAGTAAGATTTGAACCTGGAGAAGAAAAGGAAATTACTCTCGTTGAAATTGGTGGAAATAAAGAAATACACGGTTTTAGTGGACTTACTGAAGGAAATATAAGTGATGATAAAATAAGAGAAAAAAGCTTTAAGACAGCTAAAGAATTAGGCTTTAAGGGGGCGGAATAATTGAGCTTTAAAATTTCAGGCAAGGATTATGTAAATATGTATGGACCAACTACAGGAGATAAAATAAGACTTGCAGATACAGATCTTATAATTGAGGTTGAAAAGGACTATACCGTTTATGGTGAGGAGTGTAAATTTGGCGGTGGAAAAACACTAAGAGATGGTATGGGACAATCGGCAGTAGCAGATAGAGATGAAGGTGTTCTTGACTTAGTTATAACCAATGCTCTCATAATAGATTACTGGGGAATTGTAAAAGCTGACATAGGAATAAAGGATGGAAAAATAATTGGCATAGGTAAGGCTGGAAATCCATCTATAATGGATGGAGTAACTCCTAATATGATAGTTGGGGCAGCAACAGAAGCTTTAGCTGGAGAAGGACTTATAGTAACAGCGGGAGGAATAGACTCACATATACATTTTATATCTCCACAGCAAATAGAAACTGCACTTTACAGCGGAATAACAACTATGATAGGTGGAGGAACTGGTCCCGCAGATGGAACTAATGCAACAACATGTACAACAGGCTCTTGGTATATTGAAAAAATGCTTGAAGCAGCGGAAGCTTTTCCTATGAATCTAGGATTTTTGGGAAAAGGAAACTGCTCATCAGAAAAAGCTCTTGAAGAACAAATAGAAGCAGGAGCTATTGGACTTAAACTTCATGAGGATTGGGGAAGTACACCTAAAGCAATAGATACATGTCTTACTGTTGCAAATAAATACGATGTTCAAGTAGCAATACATACAGATACTCTTAATGAAGGTGGATTTGTAGAGGATACTATGAATGCAATAAATGGGAGAACTATTCACACATATCATACGGAGGGTGCAGGTGGAGGTCATGCTCCTGACATAATGAAAGCAGCGGCTTTCCCAAATGTACTTCCATCTTCAACTAACCCAACAAGACCATATACTGTAAATACAATAGATGAACATTTGGATATGCTTATGGTATGCCATCATTTAGACAGCAAGGTTCCAGAGGATGTAGCTTTTGCAGATTCAAGAATTAGACCAGAAACAATAGCTGCAGAGGATATACTTCATGATATGGGGGTATTTAGCATGCTTAGCTCAGATTCTCAGGCTATGGGAAGAGTTGGAGAGGTTATAATAAGAACTTGGCAGACAGCTGATAAGATGAAAAAGCAAAGAGGAGCTTTGAAAGAAGAAACTGGAGATAATGATAATTTTAGAGTTAAGAGGTATATTTCAAAATACACTATAAATCCAGCTATAACTCATGGAATATCAAAATATGTTGGCTCAATTGAAGTAGGAAAATTTGCAGATTTGGTTTTGTGGAAACCAGCAATGTTTGGAGTTAAGCCAGAAATGATTATAAAAGGTGGCTTTATAACTGCAGCTAAAATGGGTGACCCTAATGCTTCAATACCAACACCTCAGCCAGTATTTTATAGAAACATGTTTGGTGCTTTTGGAAAAGCTAAGGGAAAGACATCAATAACTTTTGTTTCAAAAGAATCAATTAAAAATGGAAACATAAAAAAATTACATCTTGATAAACTTGTATATCCCGTACAGGACTGTAGAAGTATAGGAAAAAAGGATATGATATTAAACGATAAATGTCCTAAAATAGATGTGGACCCAGAAACCTACGAGGTAAAGGTTGATGGTGAAAAAATAATATGTGAACCTATAGAAGAAGTAGCATTAGGACAGAGATACTTCTTGTTCTAGGAATTATTATATTAGCGGAAAGAGTTGGAGTATATTTATTGAGGTTATACAAGTAATCTAGAAAAATTCAGAGTACAAAGTACAGAGTACAGAGTACAGTGAAGGATGATTTATCTTCCTTGCGTCGGATAAATCTATAAGTTAATAACTTCAGCTTTGCTGAAGGGATATGCTATGGGTTTGGGCGATTAGCCCATTAAGTTTTAAAATTTTCTGCGTTAGCGGAAAACTAACCATCACTGTACTCTGTTATCTGTACTCTGCCTAAAGGGGTGGTTAAAATTTTGATAATAGAAAAAATACTTGGCAATTTAAAAAATGTAGAAGTGAATAATAGAAGGCTTGATACTGTTGATGTGGAATGGTATGAAGTAAATAAAAAAATATTAAAAAAAGATACTACTTCTGGAAAGGAAATAGGAATAAGGCTTTCAGAACTTAAAAAAATAAATGATGGTGATATACTTTATATGGATGAAAATGAGGTTATAGCTGTAAATATTCCTGAAAGTGAAGCTATATTAATTGAGCCTAAAAATATGGTTGATATGGGAACAATGTGCTATGAAATAGGAAATCAGCATGTGCCACTTTTTTTAACAGAAAGCAGCATAATGATTCCATATGAAAAACCTTTGATGGAACTTTTAGAGAAAAAAGGATTTAATCCTAAAAAGGAAATGAGAAAGCTTGTAAATGGCGTTGAATGTCATAAGCATGCTCATAACCATCATGAGCATGAATAGTACTTTTTTTAAGCTGCTTCAGGTAGCTGATTCCATATTTCCTATAGGAGCATACACTCAATCTAATGGGCTTGAAACTTATGTTCAAAATGGAATAGTTAAAGATGGAAAAACAGCTAAAGAGTATCTTTGCAATATGCTTTCATATGGAATTAAATATACAGATGTTCTTGCACTTAAATTAGCTTATGAATATACCTTAGATAAGGATATTCATAAATTAATAGAACTTGATCAAATACTTTATGCACTTAAGGCACCTCGTGAAGTTAAAGAGGGAAGTGCTAAAATGTGTGCAAGATTTTTAAAAATTTCTGAAAAGTTTGGTCAAAAAGAAATGCTTTTAAAGTACGCTGAGCTTATAAAGCAAGGAAAATGTACAGGTCAGCACAGCATTGTGTTTGGCATGTTTTGTGCAGAATATGGTATTGATAAAATGGAAAGTATAAGTGCGTATTTGTATAATTCTGCGTCCTGCATAGTAAATAACTGTGCAAAGCTTATTCCACTTGGGCAAATGGAGGGTCAGCTTATACTTTTTGAGAGCAGTGAGTTATTAAAAAATATAGCCGAGGAAATAAAGGATTTAAGTTTAGATGACCTTGGAAGGTGTACCATTGGTTTTGATATAAAGGCAATGCAGCATGAAAATTTGTATTCTAGACTGTACATGTCATAGAAGCAGAGTAAAGAGTACAGTGAAGGTGGAGTTATCTTCCTTACGTCGGATAAATCTTTGAACTTGAGGAATGCTTCACGTTTGCCTAAGCAAACGAAATAAGTTTTAAGATTTTATGCGTTAGCGGAAAATCAACCTTCATTGTGCATTGTGAACTGTGCATTGTGAATTGATTAAGGAGGTAGAAATGGGTTACGTTAGAATTGGTATAGCGGGTCCTGTTGGTTCAGGTAAAACTGCTTTAATAGAAAAGTTAACAAGGGAAATGAGTAAAGATTACAGCATAGGTGTTGTAACTAATGATATATATACAAAGGAAGATGCGGAATTTTTAGTTAAGAATAGTGTTCTTCCAGCTGAAAGAATAATAGGTGTAGAAACAGGAGGATGTCCACATACAGCTATAAGAGAGGATGCATCAATGAACCTTGAAGCTGTAGATGAGCTTGTGAAAAAGTTCTCAGATATAGAAATAGTATTTATAGAAAGCGGTGGAGACAATCTTTCAGCAACTTTTAGTCCAGAACTTGCGGATGCAACTATATATGTAATAGATGTTTCTGAAGGAGATAAGATTCCAAGAAAAGGTGGTCCTGGTGTTACACGTTCGGATTTACTTGTAATAAATAAAATTGACCTTGCACCATATGTTGGAGCTAGTCTTGAAGTTATGGAAAGAGATTCTAAGAAAATGAGGGGAAATAAGCCTTTTATTTTTACTAATTTGAATGAGAAAAAAGGACTTCAAGAGGTTATAAACTGGATTAAGAAAAATGCGTTATTAGAGGACTTATGATGAATCATTATAGTAAGGAAAGTGTACTTAAACTTGAAACAAAAGTAAAACATGAAAAAACAATACTTAGCGATAGTTATTTTACACCGCCATTTAAACTTTTAAAGCCTTTTTATGGTGAAAACAATATTATGAGATTGTGTCTTGTAAATGTATCTCCTGGTATTCTTGAAGGAGATAATTATAATCTAACTGTAGACATGAAAAAAGAGTCTTTTTTGGAACTATACTCTCAATCCTACAGTAAAATTTTTAAGATGAACGGTGGGTTTGCAGCTCAAAAAGTAGACATTAATATGGAGGAAGATTGTACTTTAGCATATATGTTAAAGCCAACGCTTCCTTATGAGGATTCTGATTTTAGAGGAGAAACTAATATAAGGCTTTCTAAAAATTGTAAGGTTATATTTAGAGAAATAATTTCCTGCGGGAGATACAAGAAAAATGAAGTTTTTAGCTTTAAAAGTTTTAAGTCCAGAACAAAGATATTTTATGATGATAAGTTAATTTTTATGGATAATACTGTGCTAATACCAAAGGAACAACAATTAAATAGTATTGGGCTTTATGGTAAGTTTACTCATCAAGCTAATATGATAATAATAAGTGAAAAAGTAGATGAAAATTTTAAAATGTCACTTGTAAAGCTACTTGATCAATTTCAAGATATAAATTTTGGTGTAAGTATGAGCTTTAAATTCGGTATATTAATAAGAATACTTGGCAGTGGTTCAGAAAAATTAATTGATGTTACAGAAAGTATATATCATGAATTTATGAGTTTGTGGAACTTCTAAAGATAAATCATCTGAAAACTTGAAATTTATTTGTACCAAAATGCTGTCTTCTGGGCATTATGGTACAAATAAATTTCAATAGTTGAAGCGGTATATCTATAGAAGTTCCATAAATTATTTTTTAATAATATTGTGAAAAGAGCAATTGCTTTAAATTTTACCTCTATAGTTATATAATGATAGAATGAAAAGCTTAATGAATAAAACTTACAGGGGATGAGATTATGGGTGAAGATGAAATTGATAAGAAAAATGATTTGGCTTTGCTAAAGTTTGACAAAGCAGCTTTAGTAAAAAAACTTAAGAAAATTGAAGCTAGATTTGATGATATTTGTAAGGAAAATAAATACAATTATTTTGAAATGGACAGATATATTTTAAAGGCATCTACAGAAAATATCAAATTTTACATATCAGTACGAAAAAATAAGTTTAGGCTTAAGATTAGAGCTTTTAACGATGAAGTTTATTATTTAGATGAGCTTCTTGATTTAGAGTATGATAAAGATTTATTAAAAGCATTGTTTGAATTATACAGTAATATTGATACTATTTTAGGTTGTAATTTAGAAGTTTATTAAGTGAATTTTAATATATAATTGGAGTGTGAAAGCTAAATAATGATAGTTAGTGCAAGTAGGATAACCGATATTCCTGCTTTTTATAGTGAATGGTTTTTTAACAGAATAAAAGAAGGTTTTGTATATGTAATCAATCCATTTAACAGAAAACAGATAAGCAAAGTTGAACTAACACCTAAAGCAGTGGATTTATTTGTATTCTGGACCAAAGATGCAGAGCCAATGCTTAAAAGGTTAGATGAGCTTAAAGAATTTAATTATTACTTTCAATTTACTATTGAATGAATTTTATACTAAGGAATATCATTACAGATGGTTTGAAAAATTTTGCAGAGAACTTTCGGGATATACTAAAAAATGTGTAATATCAAGAGTATAGACATAGGTGAGTATAATACTTGCAAACATAATTGTTTGTATTGCTATGCAAATTTTAATTATAATACAGTAGAAAAGAACTATTCGATGCATGATTCAAAATCAAATATTTTAGCTTTACACTTAATTGGAGATGAGAAAATTACTGTGAGAGATATGAAATCTATAAAGTGTGAAGCTAAGCAAATAAAGTTGTAAATATCGCATGTCAAAATAAATGTATAATGTATGGAGGAGCTTATATGAATTTGATTAAAGAACAATTATTAAAGCTAGAAAATGATTTATTACAGCCAGAAGTAAGAAATTCAACAGAAAAATCAAATGAAATACTTGCAGATGATTTTATTGAATATTGTAGTTCTGGTTATGAATATCATCAGAATAAAGAAGAAACTATAAATGGGCCGATAATTTCAAATAAAGTGTATGGCAAAATAATTGATTTTGAAATAAAAAAACTTTCCGATGAATATGTACAAGCGACATACAAAATGATAAAAAATGATGAACCAAATGAAGATAGAAGATACTCTCTTAGAAGCTCAATATGGAAATATATTGATGGAAGTTGGAAGATGATTTTTCATCAGGGGACGCTAGTTCCCAAATCAAATTGGTTGAAGATGGGAAAAAAGAATGAATAAGATAATAGCCAAATTAATTAAAAATTTTAAGGAAACTTCTAATTTGAAGTTTCCTTAATTAATGTGTTCTGTTTTTTAAGAATCTATAGTAAGTTATCTGAGCTTTTTCCTAAATGTATCATGTTAAGCACTAATATCCTCCTTATATGAATTACTTTTCTTCTTAGAAATATTTTTGATTGCAGCTGGAAGTGCTATTAGTGCAGGTAAAAACAGAGGTAGTAGTATAATTGAAAGAGCTATTAAGCCGACAACTACTGCAATGGCAAGCTGCGTTAAAAGTTTAACTCCTGCTGGAACGAGTGTTACAAAAGTACCTCCAAGAATTAAAGCAGCGGACATAACAACTGTACCTATGTGTTTAGAAGCTAAAACTATGGCTTCTTTAGCATCCATATCTTTGTATTCTTTAAATCTCATCATTAAGAATATGCTGTAATCAACTCCCAGTGCTACAATCATTACAAAGGAGAAAAATGGCACATTCCAGGATACTCCATCTAACTTGAAAATATTAAATACTACAAAGTTTAAAACGGAGGAGGATATATAGTAAGCTGCCATTAATGCTGCGGATATATAAAATGAAATTAATGGAGATCTTATTACTATTAAAAGTATTACAAATATACTAGCCAAAACAATTACTTTCATTGTATTTAAATCGCCTGTAGCTGTTTTGTTTAAATCATAGTCCGAAGCGCTTGTTCCAGAGGTTCCAAACTTAGCATTTCTAAGGACGGTACCTTTAAGTATGCCTGGAATTGTATCGTTAATTTCATTTGTTGTATCCATAGCTTTTGCTGAATATGGATCAGCATCTAAAACAATTGTTAGTTTAGTTATTGTTCTGCTTTTGTTCATATACATATCTAAGGCTTCTTTTATTGATGCATTACTAAAGGTTTCTTTTGGTGCAAAAAAGTCTTTAGAATCGTTAAGTTCCTGCATATAATTGTTAGTTTTTGAAAGTCCGTTTGAAATTTGAGATAATCCATTGCTGCTTTTGTTTAAGGCATCTTTAAGCTGAGGAACACTTGATCCAAGCTTATTTAGCATACTGTTAAGTTGTGTTTGTCCAGCCTTAACTTGATCCAAACCAGAGTTTAACTTTGCCATATTTTCAATTACCGTATTTTGACCAGCTGCTCCTTTTTTTAGTCCGTCACTTAAAGCAGTCGAGCCATTTTGGAGCTGCGTAAGACCATTTGATAACTCATTTTGTTTAGCATTTATTTGATTTAAATTTGATGTAACTTCACTTAAGCCGAAAGTAAGCTTTGTATAGTTTTGTTTAAAAATGCTAAGACCAGAATTTAACTTTGAAAGACCAGCGTTTATATTGTTGTAGAAAGCTTCAACACCTTGAAAGCTCTTGTCATTTGAAAATCCATAATTCTTTGATAATAAAACCATTAAATCATTCATTTGCCTTACAGCTTGCTGGAGTTCAGTAACATTAGGTATAGCATTTCCAAGATCACTATAACCTTTTTGAATTATTGCTAAGTTGTCAGATAGTTGTTTTGTATATTTTGATATTGTATCCATACCACTTTTGGCTTCAGCTATTCCAGCTGCTATTTTATCAGCACCATCAGCTCCACTTGAAATACCAGAGTTTATTTGTTTAAGACCTGAAGTTATAGCATTTAGTCCATTTTGAACTTTACCTGTTCCTGTTACAAGAGCATCTGTTTTTGATAGATTATTTAAATTTACTGAATTTAAGCTTTCATTAATTTTTCCTATACCATTATTTATGGTGTCAACACCATCTTTAGATTTTGAAAGGCCATCTGACACGGTTTTAGTCTGACTTCCTAGATAAAGTGAATCAATTGGATTAGAAAGTGGCTGGGTAATGCTTGATACACTTTTAACACCTTTTATATTTTTTAATTTATTTGTCAAGCTATCAATAACTGTAAGTGTGTTATTATTATCCATAGGTTTGCTATTATCAATAACAACTGTTGTAGTAAGTGCTTCACCTTTTCCAAAATTTTGAGTGATTAGATTAAAGCCTTTTACCGAATCTACAGAGTTTCCAAGCTCGTTTACTGTGTCATAGGAAAATTTCTGTGTATTAAAACAAACTATTGGAATTAGTATAAGAATTATAATACTCGAAACTAAAATAGGCTTTTTTACTGAAAATGCAGCTCCTTTAGCCCAAAGCTTGTTTTCACCGTGATTGGTAATTTTTTTAGATGGCCAAAAAAGTTTTGTGCCAAGAATTTTCATTATAATTGGTGTAAATGTGAGTATTTCAAGCAGCAGAACTACAACTGCAATAGCAACACAGTTTGCTGAACGATACAAACCAAATTTTGCTAGAGTTAAACTTAAAAAGGCTACAAATACTGTGAGAATACTAAAGGCTATGGTTTTTCCTGCTGTTTTATATGTGCTTATAATTGCTTCATCTATAGAATCACTGTGTGACATTTCTTCTTTAAATCTGTTAAATAAAAGTATATTGTAATCTGTACCAATTCCAAAAAGTATAAGTACAAGTACTAATTGTGTAAGTGAAGAAATAGGGTAATCAAATCTATAAACAAGCTGTCCTACTATTGCATATGAAACCAAATAGGATATTCCAACTGCAAATAAAGATATAAGCGGTGTTATTACAGATCTAAATAAGATTATTAGAACTATTAAAATAAAAAATATAGTCAAGAGTGCACTTTTATCAACACCAGTGGAAACTGTTCTCATATAATCATCACTTATGAAATCTGTTCCTGTTAGATAATGATTTGATTTTACATTTTTTAGTTTGCTGTTAATTTCATTTTTAATATCTTTTACTTCTCTGCCTTTTTTATTGAGTTTAAAAGTAACCATGAGGGTTTTTTTATCCTTAGATATAAGCTTTGACTTTATAGAGGGGATATTAAAGGGATCAATTAAATTGCTTATTCCAAGAGAACTTTTATCACTTTTTATGTTGTTTATTCCAGCTTCTATACTGTCCATATTACTGGAACTTAACTCATTTTTACTGTTAAATACTATTATGTCTGTGTTCCCAGAGGTCTTATCCATTTTTTTTAGGATATTATCAGCTTTAACAGAGGGGGTGTCGCTGCTTAGATATTGCTGACCTTTTGATCTAAGTACTTTGTTTAAATCTGGTGAGTAAGTTATGGATAATGCTAGGGAAATTATCCATACAACAAATAGGAGCCACCTCATTTTTAATATTTTACGCATAATTTTTCCTCCTTAATGTAATATTTATTATTGTAGTGAACGGAAGTTCATTATTGACTTCAAATAAAATGCAGTTAAAACTGCAAGTGAACTAGCGTTCATTATTATAGCAAAAAAATAAATGCTGATTGTGAACAATTGTTCATTATTAGCGTATTAATAGATTACTTGAAATTTGAAAACTACAAATTCCAAGTTTATTCTGACAAACTAAGATTTGACTTAGAGCACAGAGTACAATTGACAGAGGACAGTGAAGGATGATTTTTCTCCGTTATCGCTTCGAAAAATCTTAAATTTAATGTTTGCGCATGGCATAAAATATAGTATTCAGTGCAGCTGACATTATTAAGTTTTAAGATTTACGTGAGCAAAGCAAAATGTAAATCATCCTTAACTGTCAATTGTTCTCTGTCCATTGTCAACTGATTAAATCATACAAAATATTACTTGTAAAATTATAACATCCATCATTTTAAATTTTCAGGTGTCTATCTATAATGATATATATTGTAAAACCTTATATTAAACTTTAGGGCTAAATAGTCTATTCATATCTGTAATATAAAAATACAAAAGTTTATTAATTAGAATCTTTATTTTGTCTCCATCATAGTCCTGCTCTAATATAAAAGAAATTCCTTCAATTAAATCATGTGATACTGTATAAACTATTATTTTTGTATTTTCATCTGTTGTTTCTGCTGTTGGATATTTAATAAATATATCGTTAACTAAAGATATTAATTCTTTTTTAAAGTTTTCAAATTTTGAACCTTTACTTTTATTGAATATAATGAGTAGTTCATTATTTGATTCTTTTACGAAGGATGTTATATTATTTAATATCTCTGTTATGTATTTTGCAATTTCAGGGCAGTTTTCATTTGTACAATTATTTATCTGCACTTGTATTTTAACAACATATAGAAGAAGTTTATTATATACAGGTTCTATTAATGTATTAAAAAGCTCTTCTTTGTTTTTGAAGTATCTATATGTACTTCCTAAAGCTATTCCTGATTTTGATGCAATATTTCTCATTGATGCATCTAAATATCCATTATTTTTAAATTCTATCAAAGCTGATGAAAGTATTTTTTCTCTTACTTCATCTTTTAAATATTGCATTTGTGAACCTCCGTTCATTTTTACTTAATTGTATATCACTTTTGGAAAAATGTAAATAGTTTTTTATAGTTTTGTGATTTTTAGCATTGCTTAAAAGTATATAATGAAAATAACAAAATATAGATGAAAGGTGTGATTAACATAATTATAAAAAAGGATAAAAAGATTTACTTAATTTTATGTGTAATATGCATAATTCTATTTATGGCTTGCGGAAAGGACAATAAGTATGTTGATATTTACAATGTAGTACAAGAAGCCTTTACTACGGATAAGGAATATTCTAATGAATTGTCGAAACATATATCAGAAAAGGTATTTAATCATATAAATGTGTATAAGGTCTATGCGGTAAATGATAAAAAATACAAAGAACCTTTTAAGGTGGATTTTAAACTTAAGGAAAATTCACAAAGTAAAATATTTAATACAGTGTATGTACAAATGACATATTCTGTAAAAATAAAAGATTCGGAAAATAAAGAAGTTGGTGGTTCATGGAATGTACCTATAAAATTTACGGTTAAAAAAGTAAATAATGTGTGGTATATTACTGACAAGTATGAAGAAGCGTAGATTAGTAATTTTATAGGGGTGGTTTTTTATGTATAAGATTCGTTATGCTAACGTAGGTGATGCAAAGGCTTTGGGTGAGATTCATTCTAGTTCCTGGAAGGCTGCATATAAAAGTATAATACCAGATAAGATATTAGATAATATTACTGCTGAAAAAAGAGAAAAATATTTTAAAAAGGCATTGTCAGAAGAACTTGAAGAGGATGCAATAATATTTGAAGACAATAAGCCAGCTGGGTTTATATGCATTGGAAAGTGTAGGGATAAGGATAAAGATGGTTCTTATGGTGAGATATGTGGATTGTACTTGCTGCCAGAATATTGGGATAGAGGGCTAGGAACTAAACTAATAAATTGGGGACTAGCTGAACTTGAAAAAAGAAACTATAAGAAAATTACATTATGGGTGCTTGAGGAAAATTTAAGTGCCAGAGGGTTCTATGAAAAAGTTGGATTTAAGTTTGATGGAACAGTTAATAAAATTAATATTGGAAAAAAGTTGAATGAAGTTAGGTATGTAAGAAATTGAGGAGTAAAAATGCAGTTAAGTCCGAGGAGGTTATAAATGAAAGAAAGGGACAGTAAATAGTATTATTCTATTTACTGTCCTTAATTTTTTAGAAAATTACTTTTTGATAAAGGCTTTTCTTTTTGAGAAAACAACAAATGCCGCACCTATTAAGGTTAAAATTGTTCCTAATATAACAAGTACAAATCCATCTATAGCTGAACCTGTTTGTGGTAATGTAGCTACTTTAGAAGCTTGAGTTGACGAATTTTTAGTAGTACTTGCTTGATTGGCAGCTGTATTTCCATTTTGACTTCCGCTTGTATTTGTGCTAGTAGAGTTTCCAGTCTGTGATCCTTGCCCATTTGAAGGTGCTTTTGTATTTACAGCTTTAATATCATCAAAATACATTGTAGAGTTTACAGTAATATCTTTACTGCCTTGAGGTACTATAGTATTACACCATAAACCTACTTTGGTTATTTTTGAAGGATCAAATTTACCATTATTTTTTCCTACGAATTTACTAAATGGTAAAGTTAAAAGTTTAGGCTCTGTAGTAGCTGCAAATTCAGGAAGGTATACTTCAAAATCTTCTCCATTTGAAGTGATTTGAACTACTAATTTTTGACCTTTTCCATCTGGTTTAATCCATAACTGTAGAGCATCATAATTAGACCAATCAACATTTTCTTTTTTAGTGATACCAGCCCAACCTTCTGACGATGATGTTCCAGTGATATTATAGTTAAAAGCAAGACCATAACTTCCGCTATTGTGCTGCAAAGGATCCTTAGTTAGTGAAGGAGATATACTGCAGCCTGGACCAACATTAGATGTCCAATTTGTTTGGAGTAATGCATCATTTCCATAATAGGATTCAAAGTTATCCACTTGTGCTGGATCTGTGGCTTGTTCTGGTATATTAATTAATGCATTAATTTTATCGTACTGCTTACCATCGATATTTAATTCAATAGAACCATAAGTTGGAGCTATGTTTTTTAGAATATCCTGTGTAAGCTCTCCGGTATACGTACTATTATCAGATTTTTGCGCCTGTATGGTACCTTTTAAATTTCCATCACCATCTTTTATTACAAAACTTACGTTACTGCTATCACTATTTTTAATATTGGCGGTTAAAGTTGTAGGATTAAGTATTCTTGAACCAGAAGCTGGCGAGGTAATAAAACCTGTTGTACTAGGTTTTGCACTTGTTACAGATATTTTACTGTAATCGCCTATGCCATCAGCAAATACAGAATCTTCGTTGTTATAGAAGTTAATGAAGTTGTTAACCATCTCTTGCCCCTTGGTAGAACTTACCATATAAGGCTCATAAAAATTTTGCTCACTAAAGTTTGCCCAAGTCATGAAATAAGACATATTAGTTCCAGACACTGCATTAAGTATGTCATTAAACCAATCAGGTGTCGAGTTGCCTGAAACTTTCATTCCATTCATAGATGGAGTATCGCGTATTCCAACTTCTGTAACAGCTGAAAGCTTATTATGAGCTTTAGCTATATTGTCTACTACATTCATAGTGTTTTTAAATGAATTTAACCATGTATTATCGCCTGCTGCAGGATTGTCATCATACATATCAAAACCAAGAATATCTACATAATTGTCACCAGGATAACGGTCTAAGTAAGCATCCTCGCTTTCAAAAGGGCCACCTGGAGAATATACATACAGGAAGTTGTGAATATTTTTTACATCACGTAAATAATCTACAGTATATTTATATAAATTTTTGTAGGCTGCAGAGTCACAATAAGCAGCACCCCACCAGAACCAGCTTCCATTGTTTTCGTGGAAAGGTCTAAATAAAACTGGAATACCTTGATCTTGAAGCTTGCTACCGTAATTTGCAATTAAGTCAAGATATCCTGCATAAACTTTATTTAAATCTCCACCAGGCATAATTCTTTGAACTACATTGCCACTAGTTATATCTGGTGTATATCCAGAATAATCATAATTACCATTAACTAAACCTTTTTTTGCAACTAAATCAAAATTAGGCATATGTGCAGATAAGCTTACAATGGAACCCTCTTTTGCTGCATTTATTGAAACGTTTGCAGCGGCGGTAACTAAATCAGTTTGTCCCTGAGGAAGTGAAAGTTCTGAACCGGTAAGAGAAAGACCATCTATGCCACAAACTCCAGCA
Organism: Clostridium guangxiense; assembly: GCF_021043395.1. Classification (GTDB taxonomy): domain Bacteria; phylum Bacillota; class Clostridia; order Clostridiales; family Clostridiaceae; genus Clostridium_S; species Clostridium_S guangxiense. The sequence goes on along the minus strand of NZ_JAJNKE010000005.1, from coordinate 7,827 downwards.
ATGGAACCTGTTATATCTTTTGTATCAGAATTAGTCCCACTGTTTGTTAAAAATGCTTTATGGTGAGTGTCGTTTTGATGACCATATATAACATAATTTGAAGTACCAATACCTTTTAAGTAAGCATAAAGTGAAGCAGTTTGATTTATAGCATTTCCATCTACTAAATTAACTTCTGAAGGAATGTTTAATAAACTAGGGTTAACCTTTGTTTGTTTAATAGGCTGAACTGTTTTATCTACGTATTTATTATCTTGACTGCTTTCTGCTCCATCAATTAATTTTACATTATCTATATAAACTTTTCCATTATAATTACACTTATATCCTGCAAGTTTAAAGATTATTTGATGTAAGCCTGTATTAGTGGTAATTTCATCTCCAAAAGGAATTTCTGCGGTTTTAACTAAATAACCATTACTTTGAGTAAAATCACTTGCTTTTACTTCTGGTATAGTATTACTTTGAGTCCAGGTCCAGCCAGAACCCATTTTAGTTACACCTACAACTTTAATTGAACCAGTATAAGCGCTGTTTGCTGGAAGTATTAAATCAATTTGCAATTTAGCTCCAGAATTAATAGGCTTTGAATATTCATAGTTTAAATCCATTTCAGCTTTCTCATCCCAGGTTGAGTTAGGGTCAAACTTAACATCATATCTTAATGCTGTGCTATCGTTTACATTTTTTGAAAGATCTGATGCGGTTTTTCCTGAAGGTAGATTTGAAGCATTTTCAAAATCATTATTGTAAATTATTGTTGGTGTGTTGTCTGTAGCTTTAACTACGGTGTTTACACTTGGATTAATAGTTGTAAATATAAATGTGAAAACTACAGCTAAAGAGATAAATTTTCTCTTATTCATATTATTCCCCCATTTCGTTTTATATATAGTACAGTTAAATTACAGTATATAACCATAATTTCCCTCATAAAGTAAATTATAAATAGATATTTACTTTATTGACATAACACTTTTTAGTATTTCTTAACATATTTTCATTTATTTAAACCTTTACAGAAAATTATTGTTTTTAATTTTATAAAATGTTAATACATTCACCCCAAAATGAAAATAATATACGTGAAGGGAGGAATGGATATGGAAGGAGATAGATTAAAGGATAGTTTTATGGAAATGCCAATTGAAAAACATGATACCGCAGCGTGGGCCAATATTGAAAAATTAAAGCCAATTTCTAAGGTATCTGTGCCAAGTGAATTTGATATGAAAAACGCCAAGGAATATGTAGATTCTAATGAAAAATAATGCTTATAAAAAGAAGGTGTTGTATTAGTGAATTGAATAATTCCTAATGCAGCACTTTCTTTTTATATAATTTACTGTTATTTTATTTCAGATAACTTTTTGTACAAGTTGTATCTTTCATGAGCATTAATTTCAGAATTTTTGAAGGCTTCCTCAGCTGCTTCAGGAAAAGTATTTTTGAGTGAAGAATAACGAATTTCTCCATTAATAAAATCTGTATAAGAAGCAGCAGGTTCTTTAGAATCAAGTACAAATGGGTTTTTGCCTTCTTGCTTTAACAGAGGATTATATCTATACAAATGCCAATATCCAGCTTCAACTGCCTTTTTTTCTTCAGATATGCTAGTTCCCATACCTGTTTTGATACCATGACTTATGCAAGGTGCATAGGCAATTACTAGAGATGGACCTTTGTAAGCTTCTGCTTCTGTAATAGCTTTAACAGCGTGGTTCATATTTGCTCCTAAAGATATTTGGGTTACATAGACATTTCCATAGGTCATAGCCATTAAACCTAGATCTTTCTTTCTGGTCTTTTTGCCAGCTGAAGCAAATTTTGCAACGGCACCAGTAGGAGTTGATTTTGAAGATTGACCTCCTGTATTTGAATATATTTCTGTATCCATAACAAATATATTTACATCATCACCTAAGGAAAGAACCTGATCTAATCCTCCAAAGCCTATATCATATGCCCAGCCGTCACCACCAATCAGCCAGTGAGACTTTTTAACTAAATAGTCTTTTTTCATAAATATTTCATTTAAGATATTATTTTGAGCATAATTTTCTTTTTGAAGTAATTCTAAGATTCTTGCAGAAGCCTTTTTCGATGTATCTGCATCATCAAAGCCATCTAACCATTCTTTAAAGGATTCTTTAAGCTGGGGATTAATATCAGCTGCATTTAATCCTTGAGTCATTAATTCAGCAAGTCTTTCTCTCATTTGTTTTACAGCTAAGAACATTCCATAGCCATACTCAGCGTTATCTTCAAAGAGTGAGTTTCCCCAAGAAGGACCTTTGCCGCAGTTATTTGTGGTATAAGCAATTGCAGGTGCACTACCTCCCCAAATTGATGAACAACCTGTAGCATTAGCTATCATCATTCTGTCTCCATAAAGCTGTGTTAAAAGTTTTATATAAGGAGTTTCACCGCATCCAGGGCAAGCACCATTAAATTCTAGGAGAGGTCTAGCAAATTGACTTCCCTTTACAGTGTGAAGACTCATTATTCCTTCTTTAGGAGTTAGTTTTAATGCATATTCAAAATTTTCTGATTGTTCCTCAATTTCTTCTTGAGCTGGTTTCATTATTAAAGCTTTGCCTGGAGCTGGACATATGTCAGCACAGTTTCCGCAGCCAGTACAGTCAAGAGGACTTATTTGAATACGATAGTGATATGCAGTAAATTCTTTACCAACGGGTTTTTTGGTCATAAACTTTTCTGGAGCTTTTTCTTTTTCATCATCATTTAAAAGACAAGCTCTAATTACAGAGTGGGGACAGACAAATGCACATTGATTACATTGAATACACTTATCAATTTGCCATTCAGGAACAGTAACTGCAATACCACGTTTTTCATAGGCTGTTACTCCAAGAGGAAATCTTCCATCTTCCATTCCATTAAAGGCACTAACAGGAAGCTCATCACCTTCATGTCTTGCCATTGGTCTTTCAATTCTCTTAATAAAGTCAGGAAGGTCTTTAACCTGTTTATGTTCATCCTTAGCATTTTTCCAAGCTTCTGGAACTGTAACCTTATGAGCAGCATTTACACCTGCATCTATAGCAGCCTTATTAGCATTTACTATATTTGCACCTTTTCTGCCATAAGTATATTCAACTGAATCTTTTAAGTATTGAACTGCTTTATCCACTGGAATTATATTTGCGAGTTTGAAAAATAAGGACTGCATTACCATGTTTATTCTGGAACCTAAACCTACCTGCTGAGATATTGAAATTGCATCTATTGTATAAAATTGAATGTTGTTTTCAGCTATATATTTCTTCATAGATGCAGGAAGTTTTTCTTCTAATTGTTGATCATTCCAAGGACAGTTTAATACAAAGGTTCCTCCGTTCTTTAAGCCTTTCAATACGTTTATATTATATATAAAAGACTTATTGTGACAAGCAATGTAATCTGCTTCGTAAATTAAGTAAGGTGATTTTATAAGTTTATCTCCAAATCTTAAGTGAGATACGGTGCTTCCACCTGATTTTTTACTGTCATATGAAAAATAAGCCTGACAATATAAATTTGTGTTATCACCTATTATTTTAACAGCACTTTTGTTGGCTCCAACTGTACCGTCAGAACCCAAGCCATAAAATTTACATCTCTTTGTTCCTTGAGGTGAAGTATCTATTACTGTTTCTTCTGGTAGAGATGTATTTGTAACATCATCAACTATTCCAATTGTGAATCTATTTTTAGGATTAACACTTTTAAGATTTTTAAATACTGCTAATATTTGCGATGGTGTTGTATCTTTTGAACCTAAACCGTATCTTCCACCAACTATAATAGGTTTGTTTGGATTGTTATAAAATAAATTTACTACGTCTAAGTAAAGAGGTTCACCAACAGAACCTGGTTCTTTTGTTCTATCCAATACTGCAATTTTCTTGACAGTAGTAGGAAGATATTTAAAGAAGTAATCAGGAGAAAATGGTCTGTATAAATGAACTTTAAGAACTCCAACTTTTTCTCCTTTTCCTCTTAGATAGTCTACGGTTTCTTCTACAGTATCACAAACAGATCCCATAGCTACTATAACTTCTTCTGCGTTAGGATCACCATAATAATCAAATGGATGATATATTCTTCCAGTGATTTTTTCTATTTCTCTCATATAACTTTCTACAATGTTTGGAATAGCGTCATAAAATCTATTTGAGCCTTCTCTTTGTTGAAAATAAATATCAGGATTTTGAGCAGTTCCTCTAACAGTTGGATGTTCTGGATTAAGTGATCTATTCCTAAATCTTTGTATTGCCTCGTAATCTACTAGCTTCGCAACATCTTCATAGTCAATCATTTCAATTTTTTGATATTCATGTGAGGTTCTAAATCCATCGAAAAAGTGTAAAAATGGCATATTAGCCTTAATAGCCGATAAATGGGCTACAGTTGCTAAATCCATGACTTCTTGAACACTTGAAGATGCTAAAAGTGCAAAACCTGTTTGTCTTGCCGCCATAACATCTTGATGATCACCAAAAATTGATAGAGCATGAGTTGCTAGAGCACGAGCACTTACATGAAATACTCCTGGAAGTAATTCTCCTGCCATTTTATACATATTAGGTATCATGAGAAGAAGACCTTGAGAAGCGGTATAGGTGGTTGTAAGTGCACCTGCTGCAAGAGAACCATGAACTGTTCCAGCAGCACCAGCTTCTGATTGCATTTCAACAATTTTAACTGGCTGACCAAATATATTTTTTCTACCATGAGATGACCAGTTATCTACAAGTTCGGCCATTGGAGTGGATGGTGTTATAGGATAAATAGCTGCAACATCTGTAAAAGCATATGAAGCATAGGCAGCTGCTTCATTTCCATCCATAGTTTTTAATTTTTTTGCCATAATTTGTTTCCTCCTTAAAAATTGTGTTATATATAAATTTAGCTTAAGCCTAACTTCTTTCGTTTTTCCATAATGTGAGCTTCAATGTTATTAGCTACTTCTGCAGGATCATCTCCCAAAGCTATTTTTCCACCCGTAACATCTTCTGCTTTCTTAGTTAAAAGATCAACGAGTTCAGGAGCTCCAGTCATAAATGGAGTAGGAGAAAGATGAGTATATGTTCCGTAAGCAAGAGCAAAAATTCCATCTATAGTAGCTTTTTGTTCCATCCATTCTGGCGCTGTAACAGCTATAGGAAGATCCGGTACATCAACATTTAAATGTTCAGCAAGAGCAGTAACAAGCATAGAAATCCTTCCTGTATCTGTGCAGGTTCCAAAGCTTAATACTGGTGGGATTTTAAGAGCATTACATATTTCCTTTAAACCTTCTCCTGCCATGGTATTTGCAGCTTCCAATGTGCAAAGACCAGCAACTTCAAGAGCATGATTTCCGCAGCCACCAGCTACCACTAAAATATCCTTTTTTATAAGCTCTTTTGTGAGGTTTACTGTTACCCAATCTTGAGGACCATTTCTTAAGGTTGAGCAGTTTGCAAGAGCCACGACTCCTTTGATTTTTCCTTTTGCTATTACATCTACTAATGGGTCAAGCTTATTTCCAAGTGCTCCAAGTACTGCTTCTGTTGAGAAACCAGCTAAAGCTTTTTGAATTTTTTTAGGAACTACAGCTTCTATATTTCTTTCTTTTCTCTTTTTGAAATTTTGTATTCCAAGCTCAATTAATTTATCTGCAGTAGAATCAACTTCAGATGGATTATATGGAAATTTATATTTAATTCCAGGTAAATCGATTATGGTACTTATAGAAACCAAAGTGACTTGATATTTTTCAGCATACATATCGATGGCAGGAGGTGAGCAGTTTTCTTCCATTGCAAAGACATCTACTGTTCCTGTTGCTAGCAGCGGTTCTATAGCAAGCCAATTTCCCATGTGACCTACGAAGACATCATCAACAGGAAATCTTTGAAGAAGTTCTTGACCTGTTTCTATTGAACCTACAATTCTAAGTCCTTTTGCTCCAGCTTTTTTTGCCTTTTCTTGAATTTCACTGGTTTTTGCTTTTAATAGTGTAGCAACGCCAACCCAAGGTTGATGTCCGTTAAATACTATATTTACGTATTCTGGATCCATAATTCCTAAATCCATATTTACTTCATGAGGGGTTGGAGTTCCAAAAAGTATATCTTGAACCATTTCAAGACCGATTTGAGTGTTATATATGGTGGCAATTCCAAGCCTAAGAGCTTTCATAGCTAAGGATACATGACTTCCATCTACATTTGTAAGGCAGCTTGCAACGCAGTTTTGCTCTTCATGTACAGTTCCAGCAGGATATATACTTAGCTTTTTCCAAGCCTCTTTTCTTTTTGTTGGGGCAAAAGCCTCTACCATTATGTTATCTTTTTCAATTCCAATTCTCTGCTGATCCTCAAGTAGTACCGCAAGTTCTATTGCCATGTCGTTTATTTCCTGATTGGTGTTTATACCAACTTTTTCACACATCCATTTAAGCTTATTCACATCAGTTATTTTAAATGGTGTTTTTCCCTCCGCAGTTTCTTTCAATGTTCTAAAGGCTTCATATGCATGATGACTATATGTACCAGCACCCATTATATTTTTTAAAAGAAAGTTTCTCATGGCCATAGCATCTGGACCTATTCCACAAACTCCTTTTTCCTGACCAGATTTTTCGCTTATTCTACAAGGACCATTTGAACAAAGCTGACAACTTAAACCTTGAAGACAAAATTTGCATCTTATTTTTTCTTGAAGAGCATATCTATCGAATACATTAGACATTCCGTCTTTTCTTATTCTTTTTACCATTTCTTCTACGGAATCATGATAGCTTACTCGTCCTTCTGATTTTTCCATTATAGTTTCACTCATAAAAAACATCACTCCTTAATTTTAGTTAAGCTATTATTAGTAAGTTTTCCTATTAATCATTTAATTATGTATAATGTAAAAATTTAATAAGTGAATATATTTAAGAAGAATATTGATAAAAATATTTTATTTTAAATTTTAAATTAGTATAATATAGATAAATTAATATAGAATAAAGGGGGACGTTGAGGCTATATGAGTGATGAGCTTTTAATGATAAAAAAAGGTCTTATGAATGGAAATAAGCGCTTTATAATGAATAAATTAAGAAGCAAGGATTCTTATGATAAACTACGTAGAGAATTATATGAAAAAGGTCAATTTCCTAAAGCCGTAGTAATTACGTGTTCCGATTCTCGCGTTGTACCAGAATTTATATTCGATGTTGAACTTGGTGAATTATTTGTAATAAGAAATGCAGGAAATATTGTAGATAAAAGTGTTATAGAAAATGTAGAATTTGCAGTGAGCCATTTAGGGGCAAGATATATATTAATTATGGCACATGAAAAGTGTGGTGCAGTAGCCGAAGCAGTAGAAAAAATTAAAGTTGGTGAAAAGCTTCATGGTTTTATAAAGCCTATGGAAAATGCAATAAATAATGTTAGATTAAAAAACAATAATATATTAATTAGTGATTTGGCGTCCAGAGTTGAAGAGGAAAATGCAGAAGAAGGAGTTAAAAAACTTTTGAGCAGTGAAATGTTAAGTAAACTCTATAGAGAAGAAAAGATAGCTATAGACAAAGCTAAATATTTTTTGAGCACTGGAGAAGTTAAGGTATTGCAAAGTAACAATGCTTCGTCGCGTTAAAAGAATCCTATAAATCTAAGTGGTGAATTTAAGCGAGTACCTGCTCAGGGCATAGAAGGATAATTGGCAAAGCCCATGCCCCGTGCATGTTTACTCGCTTAAAAAATGCTCGTGCGTCCAGCTAAGCTGGACTATACTAACTGGTGAAAGTCCAGTCAAGGTAATTGCCAAGAAGTCTTGTAA
>NZ_JAJNKE010000049.1 GCF_021043395.1 Clostridium guangxiense | reverse complement strand
AACAATGTGAGGAGCTATCAAGAAAAATTGCATAAAAAGTTCGACTTTTTGTGTCTAAAATATTGACATCGATCCATTATCACTTCGCTACTACGGTAGTGCAAGGAAAAAATCCCTCCGTACCTACGGAATTTTAGATGTGAATCTTAATAATACATTATATAAACAAAATATTATTAAATTTCATTAATTAACCATGTTTACATTGCATTTTTTGTAGAGAAACGGAGAAAAATTTACCTTGTATTTCCGGTTTAGCGAAGTAACAGTATTTAATATTTCAAAATGCTGTTACTTCGCAATATTTATATACTGTGAAACCAATTCAGCAATTTCTTATAAGGAATAATTGAGCAAAAAAAGGGAGGGCACGTAAATGTTTGGAAAATTATTTTCAAGAAATATCAGCAAAAGTGAAGAAATATTTGCTTATGCAACAGGAACACTTATAAAAATTGAGGATGTTCCTGATCCTGTTTTTAGTGAAAAGTCCATGGGAGAGGGTGTTGCAATTTTGCCTGCAGATGGTAAAATTTTTGCACCAGCAGATGGAGAAGTCATTTTGCTTGCACAAACAAAGCATGCTATAGCATTAAAAACAACTCTTGGAGAAGAAATTCTTATTCATATTGGACTAGAAACTGTTAATCTTAATGGAAAAGGCATAAATGTTTTTGTAAAAGTAGGAGACAAGGTTAAAAAAGGACAAAAAATTGCTGAAATTGATTTAGAATTTATTAAAGAAAATGCAAGCAGCACCGTAATTCCGTTGGTGATTACAAATAGTGAAGAAAACAGTTTTGATTTTCAGTGGGAAAGCGTCAAAGAGGTTAAAGCAGGAGAGACAAAATTATTTAAGGCAACTCTAAAGTAGGAGATTTAACTTTTGCTATTGATATGATGGAAGAATGTCTTACAGGGTTTGGTACTAACCCTTATGATAGAAGTAGTGTAGATAAAACATTTGAAATAGCAAAAACAATTTTTTAAAAATGTAGGGATTTACTAAGATCAGGCTCTGCGGCATTGGATATAGCATATATTGCATGTGGGCGAATAGATTTATTTTTTGAAATGTGTCTTCAGCCTTGGAATTATGCTGCTGGACTTATAATTTTTGCTGAAGCTGGAGGAAAGACGATGGATTGGCAAGGAAAGTCCCCAAAAGTTGTTTGTCCTTCTAGTATTATAGGTTCTAATGGAGCAATTCATGAACAAGTGCTTGAAATAATTCATAAGTTAGCTAAAAATAATGCTTAGTGCTAAACGCACTAAGCATTATTTTTTTACTTTATGAATTGATTATAGCAGGGTATTAAAGGCAGAGGTCGTTATAAAAAATGAAGTTTCAAATGTAAGAAAAAATAAATTTCAAGTATTAAATCAATATAAAATAAAATTTAATTTCATCAAATATAGTCTTGACGAAATTTTAAAATCATTATATATTAATATTAACAGATACAAAAACAGCTATTATATTTATGATAATTAAATTCCATATTAGATGATAATATGAGGAGGAGAATAAATTGAACAGCAGTGAACTAAAAAAAAATTGTGCAAAAGAAGCTCTAAAATATATAAAAAATAATTCAATAATAGGGTTAGGTGGGGGAAGCACCATCTCATATTTAATAGATTATATAAAAGAAAATAAAAACCTTAAGGTTAAAGTGGTTACCCCTTCTTTTAAAACAAAAATGTTATGCATGAAAAATGAAGTGGAAGTTCTTCACACATGCTCTGTAAGTAAAATAGATGTGGCTTTTGATGGATGTGATGAAGTTGATGAAAGTTTTAATGCTTTAAAAAGTGGAGGAGGTATTCATACTAAGGAAAAATTAATTGCTAATATGGCCGATGAGTATATTCTACTTGTAGATGACACTAAATTTGTAAAAAGCTTAACTTTTAAGTATCCTGTAGTATTAGAAATTTTAGAGGATTCTTTAAAGTATGTTGAGAGTTTAGTTGCAGAATTAGGTGGAAAACCAAAAGTTAGAACTAGTGCTGCAAAAGATGGTTATACTATTAGTGATAATGGGAATTTGCTTATGGACGTAATGTTTAAAAGTGTTACAGACGTTTATAAACTTGAAAATAGTTTAAAAAACATTTGTGGAGTTATTGATACTTCCTTGTTTACTAATGTAGTTACAAAAGTTCTTGTAGCTAGTGATAGTGGGGTTAAGTTAATTTCTACAGATAAAAAAATATTTAAGGCATCTTCAAAAAAATAATAGGTTCATCTAACGGTCAATTTTGCGTAATATTTCGTCAACTGAACCCGCTAAGACAGCCTAGTATTAACGGAACCAGTTTCTTCGCATTACACAAAATTATATCGCAGCATGGACTTATTATTTTCTTTTAGATGCTTAATTTTGAGGTGAAGAGTATGAATAAAATGAATTGGGCAATATTAGGCCCTGGAACAATTGCAGCAGATTTTGCAAAAGCTATAACTGAGGTAAACGGAAATGTATATGCAGTAGGATCACGAAAGCTTGAAAGAGCAAAAGAATTTGCAAGTCACAATAATATTAAAAAGATTTATGTCAGCTATGAAGAAATGCTTAAAGATGAAAATATAGATATAGTTTATATATCAACTCCTCATTCTAACCATTATGAATATATAATGAAAAGTCTTAAGAATAATAAACATGTATTTTGTGAAAAAGCTATAACTGTAAATGGTAAACAATTAAAAGAAATTACTGATTTGGCAAACGAGAAGAATTTGGTAGTTAGAGAAGCTATGACTATATATCATATGCCTTTATATAAAAAACTGCGTGAACTTATTGATGCAGGTAAAATTGGAAAAATTAAAATGATTCAAGTATCCTTCGGAAGCTTAAAAGAATACGACGTTAATAATAGGTTCTTTAGCAAGGATTTAGCTGGTGGTGCACTTCTTGATATTGGTACATATGCTTTATCATTTACTAGGTATTTTCTTTCTAGTCAGCCACAAGAAATATTGACAACTGTAAATAAGTTTGAAACTGGTGTAGATGAACAATCTGGAATAATACTTAAGAATGCTGATAATGAAATGGCAGTAATCTCTCTTACAATGAGAGCAAAACAGCCGAAGAAGGGTGTTGTTGCAGGAGAATTAGGATATATAACTGTAGATAATTTCCCAAGAGCGGATAAAGCTACTATAACTTATCCAGATGGGAAAGTAGAAATAATTGAAGCTGGAGATACATCAAAGGCATTAATTTATGAAGTTGAAGATATGAATAACTATGTGTCTAATAAAAGAAATATGGATACATTAGGTTTATCTATTGATGTAATGAGTTTAATGGATGAAATTAGAAATGAGTGGGGAATAAAATATTCTTTTGAGTAATGAAAGGAAAGTTACAAATTGAAAAGCAAAGAAAAAAGTGTTTTAGATAAAATTTTTTCAGCGTATGAAAGCCTTTATAAAGCAGAGAAGAAAATTGCTGATTATGTTATAAATAATCAAGAAAAAATCATTGAAATGACAGTTTCAGAACTAGCAGATGAAAGTAATGTTAGTGAAGCTACTATAATTAGATTTTGTAAAAAATGTGATTTGAAAGGGTTTCATGATTTGAAAATAAATATTGCAAAGGAAATGGTGGATTCAGATGGAAATGAAACATCAAATGATATAGATTCAAATAATATAAGTCAATCACTTCAAAATATATTAGCAAATAAAATTGAAGAATTAAAAAAGACTATATCAATGATGGATGAAGAGATTATTAAGAAAATACTAAATGCAATTGAAAATGCAAGACTTGTCCAATTTGCAGCGGTAGGAAATACAATACCTGTAGCTTTAGATGGTGCATATAAATTTAATCAAATTGGTATAGCATCTGTAGTAAATACAATATGGGAAACTCAACTTGCTTTTGCTTATACCTTAACTAGTAAAGATGTGGTCATAGCAATATCAAATTCAGGATCTTCAAAAAAACTTTTAGACTTAATAGATATTGCAAATGAAAGAAAAGCTGTTACAATTAGCATAACAAAACATGAAAATTCACCTTTAGCAAGTAAAAGCAAATATCAAATAAATATGGCTACAAGAGAAAAATTATTTTTGGATGAATTCAGTTTTTCGAGAGTATCGGCTATGATGGTTATAGAAATACTATATTTGCTATTAACGGCTGAAAAAAAAGATTCATATAGCTTTATTAGTAGGCATGAACAGTCTATGGTTGATGATAAGATTTAACTAAAACAAAATTAGTATTAAACGATTAAAGAAAATAATATATGACACGGTGTCGTCGTATTATATGTCCTACAATAGTTAAGTAAGTAAAATAAAACTTAATCAATGTGAAGTAACAATGCTTTGTAATATTAAAAAATTCTATAAATCTATGGTTGAAAATCATTCTTTTAGCATTGTTACTTTGCTCCCACGATAGCATAAGAAAAAAATTTCTACGTGTCTACAGAATTTTATATGTGAATTTTTGTAGGTACGTGGATTTTTATAATGGTTTATTTATTGTAATGCGTTATGAATTATATTTATTTACAAATTCTTTAAATGAATTTGATTCTCTCACCTTTTCTAATTCTTCATCTTCCAAAATATACTTTAAAAACTTAGGATATAACTTTAAAGCCGCAATTATATCTTCACATGCCTTGTTTTCCTCATTAATAATAGCATAGAAACAGCTTCTGTTATAATATAAAAAGTGAACTTCACTGCAATTATTAATTCCAGCTGATAAAATTTCTATACCTTTTTTTGTATTTTTATATTTATAAATTACTGCTAAATTTAAATAACTGTAGGCATAATTCTTATTCTTTTTAATGGACCCTTCATAGAAATTAATTGCTTTTTCTGTCATATTAAACTTGTAGCAAATTATACCCATGTTAAATAAGGCTAAATAATTATTTGGTTCTATTTTTAAAGCTTTTGAAAACAATCTATATGCAAGGTTATTCTCATTTTGTTCCTCGTAAATAGAGCCTAAGTTTAAATTTGCCCAAAAATCCATTGGGTTTAAGCTTAAAAGTTTTTTATAAGTTTCTATTGCTAAATTTTTTTTGCCTGATACATCATAGGCATTTGCCAAAAAGAAATAAGCCGCGTAATAATTTGAATTTATATAGATAGCCTTATTATATAAGTCTATAGCCTCTTCATATTTTCCTTCATCATCATATATTGTAGCTAAACCATAGTAGGCTCTTTCTTCATAATCATCTATGCTTAAAGCTTTTCTGTAATATTCTTTGGCTTTTTCTGGTTTTCCTAAAGAGTCATATATTAAGGCTAAATTAATTGTTGATTCTATATTTTCGCCATTTGAAAGTTCATAAACTTTGTTATATAAATCCAAGGCTTTAATTAATTTATCTTCTTCAAAAGCTTCTTCCGCTTTTTCCAAACATCTATTAATTTGTACATCATTCTTCATAAATACACTCTTTCTTTATTTATTATGCTTATGTTAAGTATATCATATTCAAAGCACAATTATATATGGCAAGACCATATAATTAAAAAGTAGAGTATGTAAATGTAATTTATTGATAGTAGTTAATATAGATAAACCTGTTTGTTATATTCTAAACAAAAGGTAAGTAAAGGAGCAAGATTTATGAGTAGTTTTGAGGATAAATATGGAGCCTGTGGAATGCGATATACACTATCTGTAGTTGAGGGAAAATGGAAATGGATTATATTATGGAAAATATATAAGGCTAAGGTAATAAGATATAATAAATTAAGGGATAGCTTAGAGCCTATTGCTCGCAAGACATTAAGTGCACAACTAAAAGAACTTGAAGTCACCAATTTAATTCATAGAGAACAATATAATGAAGTTCCACCTAAAGTTGAATATTCATTAACTGAAGAAGGGATGACATTAATACCAATTCTTGAACTTATGAGCAAATGGGGCAATGAACATATTAAAAAATAGTAGCTATTCAATTAGATATGTGGCTACTATTTTTTTGCACTTTTTCTATAAGAATTTTATGGAAGTTAATTTTATTGAGGGCATAATTATGAGTTTTTCTGATGGTTCTGAGGTAAATATTAATGCAATGAGCCTCTTTGATGATGTAATTCATTCCCTGGGATTTTGAAAAAATACCTTATGTGTACAAGAAGAGTGAAAACATTGATTCAGTTCTTGAAGATACAGCTAAAATTAAAGAAGCATTGGTATCTCAAAGTGAGCTTATAAAAAAGATTAAAGAATTAACTGTGAAATATCCTGTAAATAAGAAGGGTGAAGCACAGAAATATGAGAGGAAGTTTTTAATATTGGTTAGTGATAAAAAAATGCAGGACAAAATTGTGAAGGGTTTAAAAATTAATATTTATAATTTGATTTATGAGTAGGTTGATTTTTATTTGAGGTATAGTTACCTAATATTTATAAGATGTATTATAATATAGATAAATAAGCTGAAAGATTGAAAGTGAGAGGTCTATATATGAGAAAAAAAGATATATTGGAATTAAAAAGACGTCTAAAAAAGGATGAGTGTACATTTACTAAAATGTGCGGCTGCTATGTAAATGCAGAGAAAAATATTATATTAAAGCTTAATGAAACCTTTTTAAATTTAGAAGAGGAAGAGTTCTTTAAATATTTAGAGATTGCAAAAAAAACATTATCAGGAACAGTAGGTAATAACCTTTTAGAACTTAACTTTCCTCTTGATGAAGAAAACGTAGGTGGTAGGCAGCATTCTTTAATGGGACTAAAAATGAGTAAATTGAAGGATGAGGCAATGCTTGATAGCTTCTATAAATTAATTATAGATAGTTATGATTATGCAGGTAATTTTTTAATACTTATTTTTCATGATGCTTATGATGTTATGACAAAAACTACAGATAATTCGAAATTAGATGAATCTGAAGAAGTTTATGAGTACATTTTATGTGCAATATGTCCGGTGTCACTTGCAAAACCGGCCCTTGGATATCTTGAAGATGAAAATAGGATTGGAGCACGTATTAGAGACTGGGTAGTTGGTCCACCTGATTTAGGATTTACTTTCCCAGCCTTTATAGACCGCAGTGCTGATATTGATTCTATTATATATTATACAAAAAATGCAAAGGATTCACATCCGGAGTTTATGGAAGAGATTTTAGGCTGCAGCTCAAAACAAACTGCCACAGAGCAGAAAGAAGTATTCAATAATATTGTTCGTAAGGCAGTGAGTGGTGATGATGAAAAAGCTGAGCATTTACTAGGAGAAATTCAAGAAACTCTTAATAATGTGGTAGACGAGCATAATACTGTTAATGGTAAGGATGCTGAACCTTTAAATTTGACTAATGATAATATTCAAGATATTTTAGCTGAAAGCGGAATTCCTGAGGAAATAACGGCAAAAATTGAAAAGGAATATACAGAAGAATTTGGAGATACTCCTCCAGCAGCGGAACACCTAATCGATAAAAAAGTAATTGAAGCAAATAAACAAAAGAAAAAGGAAGAAAGGCTTCAAAAAAAGGTACAGGCATTAGAAGAAGAACTTGAAAAAACAAAGCAAGATGATGTACAAGACTCAGAAAAGGAAACAGCTTTAGAAGTAGAGAATGATTCTACAGTAGAAGTAGATTCTGATTCTAATTTGGAGCAAAACTCTGATGTTGAAGAGGAAGTTAAGAAAGACAGTAGTGAAAATGAAGAAGCTGCTGCTCCGAACTACGATGTTGTAGTTCATGTAAAACCTGAAAAAGTTGATCAAATAAAATCACAAATAATTGACGGAAAGAAATGTATTATTATTCCTATAGATGATGATGAACAAGCTAAAGTAAATGGAGTAGAAACTTTGATCTAATACAGATTAGAGAGTAGAGTGAATGATGATTTTCTGCTTTTGCAGAAAATCTAGAATTTATTGCTGATGTCATTTTAAGATAATACCTTATTATGTTTTTATATAATTATATAGATTTATCTGACGAGAGGAAGATCAACATATACGAGGTTTGGACAGAGTCCATTGTCCTTCTAAAACTATATATTTGTAATCTTTTTTATACCATCACTCTACTCTTTACTCCCTACTCTCTGCTCTAGTTTTTAATTATATCCTTAATCCAATCTTCAGCATGATCCATTGACCATTGTAAATCATCGATGCAATATGCGACTAAGATAAAGCCATTGGTCTTGGCTACTCTTTTTGCTTTCTTTAATGCTTGAATTTTGTCTTCAAAGGTATATAAATGATACATTGGACCAAATACTAAAGTCATGTCAAAAGTATTATCCGAAAATCTCGATAAATCTAAGGCTGTTCCTTGATATGCTTTGACTGTACTACCTTTTGCTTTTAAAGTACATAGATTGTGCTTTACTACATTTTTTTATATTCTAACAAGTATTATACTACAACGGAATATAAAGATTCATGCCAAAATTCCATAGGAACGGAGGAACTTTTTCCTTGCACTATCGTGGAAGTGAAGCATTATTACTTCACAAATTGTCTAGTTTTCCCCATAATATATGCAAGCTTTATTATGGATTTCTCTTCTTCTGACATTTCTCTATTATACATTTTCTCAAACTGGTTTATTAATGCAGCAGTATCGATTTTTTCTTTAGGCTGCGTAACTCTTTTATGAAAATTAGATTCGTAGATACTAGGTTTTATAGCATCATCATAAATATGCTTAAAAACTTCTGCAGTATAATAAGCGTCATTAAAAGCATCATGAAATTCAGCATTATCTTGTATGTTCAAAAGTTCTACAGCTGTTTTTAAACCAACTCTAGATTTATTTGGGGTATTAAGATATTTTGAAGCATACTTTTGAATATCAATGCAGAGTTTAGGAATTGATGAAGTTGATAAATTATAAAAATTTATATTTCTTAGAAGTTCTTTAATATCACCTGTTCCCCAAACACATAATATTGTCTCATCTTTATCAATAAACTTTAAAAAATCTTCATAAACAGGCACAAAGCTTTTGCATGAACTAACTTTATCATTATTTATTTTAGTTAGGCTTTCTACATAAGGATGAATGCTAGGATAAACAGTGGGTTTAATGAGAGCATTAAATTTAGAGACTGTTTCAAAGTTTTCATTAAGCTTTAATGCTCCAATTTGAATAATTTCAAAAGGCAAGTTTAAAGAGTTACTAGATTGAACTTCAGTGGAATCTAGATATTTTTGATTAAATTCCAAATCATATATTATATAATTCATGTTTACTCCCACCTTAAAAGAATTAATATATATTATAACTCAACGTTATGTTCATGTCAGTATTTTAAATTATTCTTTGCCCGCTGTTTCAAATTCTTTTAATTATGCGTGTGAAAGGCGTATTCCTATAATAAAATGTAATCAACATTTACCTTTAGGAGGGTGCAGCTTGGAGTTAAAAGAAAAAATTAAAAAATTGCCTTTTTCACCAGGAGTATATTTTATGAAAGATTCGTTAGATACTATTATTTATGTAGGAAAATCTAAAAATTCAAGAAGTAGAGTTGGATCTTACTTTGTAAATTCAAAATCACATTCTTCAAAGGTAATAAAATTGGTGAAAAATATCCAAGCTTTGAAGTTTGCAATGAGCCTAATGATTCTAATGGAAAACTTTACTTTGAACCTTATACTAGCAAAAATACTGTAGAAAAGGCACTATATGGCATAAAAAAACATAGCAAAATCTTGTGTACTAATAGTTCAAAAAAGGCTTCAGGCTGTTTAAAATATTCTATGGATTTGTGTACTGGAATGTGCACAGGGAAGCTTTCCTCCGAGTATTATCTTGCTTTAATGGGAAGAATTACAAAATTAATTGATGGTACTGATTTAACTATTCTTGAAGAAATGGAACAAAAAATGAATATTGCTTTGATAGAGTTTCTAGACAATAAAGAAATTAAATTATTTTTAACAAGGTATAATAAACTAATTTTTAGTGAAAGATATAAGCTTAACGATTTTAATATTGATGAGATAAAGTGTAAAATCAAAAGCAATATTATATCTAGTTTTAGAAGTGTTTTAAAAGAAGTAATTAATATTGGAAAAGATGAAATAGATGAGGTTCATATAATATACAATTACTTAAAAAGTAAGGAAAGTATCTGCAAATATATATCTATTAAAGAACAATGGATTAATGATATAGATAGTTTAAGCATTGATAAAGCTGTTAATAAATTATTTTAGGCAAATTGAAATATAGAGAAAGCTAAAGGTTTAAGTTTGAAAGCATATCAGACACAAAGTTCTAGATTAAATAATATTTTAAATAATTTATAGTAAAATGGGCAAAATTATATTACATTTTCCCTATTATTGTGGAAAAAAATTTGAACATTTAGATATAGAATCTTATGTTTAGACGTGTTAATATAATAGCAGACAGAATAATAAAAAATAATAAAAAATAGAACTGACCAATATTGGAAGTGATTAAGATTAGCAATAAGGAAAATGTGAAAAAAGTATTGCTTTCTGAATTGATAAGGAGAAAAGAACCAGTTACTGTAACTGAATTATCAAAGATAATAAATAAAACAGGTAGAACAGTTAGAAATTATCTAGACGAGTTAGAAGATGAATACCGAGATAGGAATTTGCAAATTATTAGAAAAACCAACGTAGGTGTATATGTGAATATGGATGAAAAAACTAGAAAAAAATTTAAGAATCTTCTTGATAAAAAAGATACAAAGTTTGTGGAGTATGATAAGTTTTCATCTAAATTTAGAAGGTTGTATATATTAAAAATTTTATTCGAAGATTCTGTGCCATACACCATTCAATTATTTGCAGATGATTTATATTGCAGTAAAGGTACTATTGTAAATGACTTGATTTATGTAGAAAATTGGCTTAAAAAGCGCAATCTTGTTTTAAGAAAGAAGCAAAATCAAGGATTATGGATTGAAGGAAAAGAAAAGGATTACAGAAGGGCTCTTAAGGATTTACTTTCACAAATGCAAGAAGGAAAATACCTGGGTGGAGAAATAGACGAAATTTTAGAAAAACTAGATTATAGAATTGACTTTGTAAATTATAAGAATATAAAGGAAATGTTTCCTAAGTTAGATTTGTTATATATACAAGATATTATACAGCATGCCGAAAAAGAATTGGGATTTTATTTTACAGATCAAGCATTTTTAAACTTAATTACACATGTTGCTATTACTATAGAAAGAATAATTAATAACAGAGCTGTATCGGTTAATAGAGAATTTTTGGAAAGCTTAAGGAAAGAAAGAGAATTTAATGTAGCTGGCTGGGTGGTGAAGCAGTTAAGTGAGAAATTTCACATAAGTTTTCCAGAAGAAGAGATAGGTTATATAGCAATGCATATGTTAGGTGCAAAAATTCAGGAAGACTATAATTCAGATGACTATAATACTTTGCTTGAAAATCAAGATGAAGAATATGTTGATATTGCCGAAGATATAATTTCCGTATCCTCGGAAGTTTTGAATATTGACTTGGCAAAGGATAAAAATCTTTTAACTAGATTAGTATTGCATTTAAGGCCAACTGTAATGAGGTTGAAATATGGTCTTAGACTTACAAATCCCATATTAGAAAGGATAAAGGAAGAATACACCAGCATATTTGGGGCAGCATGGGCTTGTAGCAGCATTTTTGAAAATAAGCTTGGAGTTTCAATTAATGAAGATGAAGTTGGATATATTGCACTGCATTTAGCACTGGCTGTTGAAAATATGAAAAGGAAAATAAGAGCAGTAGTAGTTTGCTCAAGTGGTATAGGCACGTCTCAATTGGTAGCTTTAAGATTAGGAAAAAGTTTTGAAAATTTAGAGATAACTCATATTCTTCCTATAAGTTTACTTACTGATGATATAATTCGGGAATCGGATATAGTAATAACTACAGTTAGAAACATACAGAAGAATGAAAAAGTTGTTTATATATCTACTCTTGTTACAGAGAGTGATTTAGAAAAAGTAGAAAGTACTTTAAAAAAGCTTAAAAATTCTACGAGAAAGTCATCAGTAAGAAATAATCTTAAGGAAGAAGAACTGGATATTTTCGATGAAAAATTATGCTTTTTAAATAGTGAATTCACAGATTTCAAAGAAGCTATATATCATTATGGAAGTATTATGGAAGAAATGGGTTATGCTAAAAAAGGGTTTTGTAAAAGTATTCTTGAAAGGGAAGAAAAAGGGTCAACTTATGTTGGAAAAGGTATTGCCATTCCGCATGGAGAAAGTGTGTATGTTAATCAATCTAAGGTATGCATTGTTAAATTTAAAGAACCTATAAGTTGGGAGGATAATGATTTAGAATTTATTATTATACTGTGTTTAAATTTTGAAAATATTAGTACTACTAAGAATTTCTTTAAGAATTTTTATACTGTATTAGAGAGTGATAAAACCATGTTGGACATAAAAAATGCCAAAAGTGCGGAAGAAATAATTAATGCTTTTAAAAATTAATGATAGAGCATCAAGGATATAAATTAAATCAATGAGTAGGAAAAGAAAAATAATAAAATAGGAGATGTTTTAAATGAAAATATTAGCAGTAACAGCTTGCCCTTCAGGAGTTGCACATACTTATATGGCAGCAGAAGCACTAGAAAGAGCAGCAAAAGATAAAGGAATAGAAATAAAAGTTGAAACACAGGGTTCAATAGGTATAGAAAATAGAATTACTATGGATGATGTAAAAGATGCTGATGTAGTTATATTAACTAAAGACATTGGTATAAAAGAAACAGAAAGATTTAGTGGATTACCAATTGTTAAGGTTGGGATTAGTGATGTAGTAAAAAAATCAAATCAAATAATTGATAAAGTTGAAGCATATGTAAATAGTAAAAAATAAGATTATTTAGTCATTTAAAATTAACAATGGGGCTGTCACACTAAATATAAAAAATTACGAACTTAATTAAAGCGAAAGGTTTGTAATTTTTTTAGTGCGACAGCTCATTAACTTAATAAAGGATAATAATTTAAATAATGACAAGCAATAGCAAATAATAAAAAGTAAGTTGAAAAAATATAAAAAATATTATATAATTAACATAATTAATAAATAATAATAAATAATAATAAATAGTAAGGATTAAGCAAGTTAATATTGATAATTTAGTTCATACAGATTGGATTATCAATTAAAAAAATGGTGTTAAAGCTAGGATTTGTATTAATTGAACAAGCATCAATTATTAATAAAACTTATAAAAAATGTATGGGAGGAAATAAAATATGAAGCTTATTGTAGATTTTGCCAATTTACATCAAATTAAGGAGATGTATTCATATTATCCTGTAGATGGAGTGACTACTAATCCGTCTATTTTAGCAAAGGAAGGAAAGAATCCTTATGAGGTATTAAAAGCTATTAGAGAGTTTATAGGTTCAAATTCAGAATTGCATGTTCAGGTTGTTTCTTTAGATGCTGAAGCAATAGTTAAGGAAGCACATAAAATTCGAGAAGAATTAGGAGCTAGCACTTATGTAAAAGTTCCAGTAACAAGAGAAGGATTAAAAGCAATAAAAATTCTTGCAAAAGAAGGCGTTAATATTACAGCAACAGCTATTTATACTCAGATGCAGGCTTATTTAGCTGGAAAAGCTGGTGCCCTTTATGCAGCTCCATATGTAAATAGAATTGATAACCTTGGGGCTGATGGTGTAAAGGTTGCTAAAGAAATTCATGATATATTTAAAAAGAATGAACTAAAGACAGAAGTTCTTGCAGCAAGTTTTAAAAATTCACAGCAAGTGTTGGAACTTGCAAAATATGGTGTTGGTGCAGCTACAATTGCTCCAGATGTAATTGAAGGACTAATTAAATTAGATGCAGTTACATGTGCCGTAGAAGCATTTACTAAAGATTTTGAAAAGCTATGTGGTAAAGGCAAGACAATGATAAATTGCTAAATTAAAATAATTAATTTGAAAAGAGGCTCCTTAAATAAAATAGAGCCTTTTTTGTTGTACTGAAACAATTTATATTATTTCAGTATTGGTTTTTGATAGTAAATTAGTGATTTCTTTGTCAGGAGCAGCTTCAGTGATTATAAAGCTTATGTCATGTAATGTTGCAAATTTATATGTCCCATCAATATAAAACTTGTTATTTTCCATTACTAAATATGTTTTTTTGCTGTTGTTAATTATAGATTTTTTTGTGTTTCCATCCTCTCCATCAAAAGTTGTAACGCTTTTATCAAATATATTGACACCGCAGCTTCCTATAAAGCATTTTGTTGGCTTATAATTGGATATGCTTTCAATGGCCATTGAACCAGTAAAACCATCTAGATCCTTACTTAATTCTCCACCAGTACATACGACTTTTATATTATTATCAGAATTGTTTAAAATAGAAACTATATCTAGCATATTGGTTACGACAGTTAATTTTTTCTGGCTTTTTGAGAGTTCTTCAGCTAAAAGTATATTTGTTGTAGAGATATCTAAAAATATAGTTTCGTTTTCTTCTATAAGCCTAAAAGCCTTTTGGGCTATAACGGTTTTAAATTCAATATTAGTATTTTTTCTTGATTGAATATTTTGCTTAGGAGCAGATGTTCTAATCAAAACAGCACCACCATAAGTACGTTCTAGCAATTTTTGATTTTCTAAGTTTTTTAAATCTTTTCGTATGCAGTCTTCAGTAACATTAAATCTAGTGCTTAAATCTTTAACAATAACTTTTCCTTCTTTATGTAAAATGTTTAATATTTCATTATGCCTTTCCTGTGCAAACAAAGTTTACTACCCCCATTTGATTATATTTTTTACTTGGCAATATCAATAAAGAAATTATAACAAAACAAAGAGATATAATAAAGTGTCAAAAATAAAAAACAATAAAGACACATAAGTAATATTAAAATTTAAATAGGAAACAATAATATTTAAGTTAAAAAGCATTTGACATTATATTAGGTTTTCCACATTGTTGTGGAAATAAAATTGAATATTGAGGTATAGAATATTATGCCTAGGCATGTTAATATAATATTGCAACAAACAATAATAAACAATAAAAAATGCGCCGGAGCATATAACAATTTAGTAAAATTCAAGACGAATAAATTTATTAATTTATTTTTAAGAAAGCAATTGCATTTTATGAAAGGAGAGTTAGCAGTGGATAATTTAATAACGAAGGAACTTATTATACTAGATATGGAGGCTTCCTCTAAAGAAGAAGTAATAAAAAATTTATCAAAGGTTATAGAAGCACAGTATAAACTTATTGATTACGATGGATATGTTAAGCAGGTATTTGAAAGGGAAAAAACTTTTCCAACATCAATAGGTTTTGATGTGGCTATACCGCATGGAAAATGTGATTCAGTAAGGTGCGCAGCATTAGCTTTTGCAAGATTAAAAAATGAAGTTCAGTGGAGTGAAGAAGAAAAAGCAAAATACGTTTTTTTAATTGCAGTACCAGAAAAAGAAGCAGGAAATACTCATTTGCAAATTCTAGCTCAACTTTCTAGAAAGATTATGAGGGAAGAGTTTAGAGAAAAATTACAGGAAGCTTCTAAAATTGAAGAGATATTAGAAGTATTAAGTAGTTAAGATATTAAATCAAATAAATGGAGGGGAAAGAAAATGAGCGATTTAAAAGCGTTATTAAAAGATAGTAGACAGCATTTAATGACGGGTGTTTCATACATGATTCCTTTTGTTGTAGCAGGAGGAGTTTTATTAGCACTTTCAGTTTTGTTATATGGATCAGCAGCAGTTCCACCTAAAGGAACAGCACTAAATGATCTGTTCAATATAGGTGCAGCTGGACTTGGACTTATGGTACCAATATTAGCAGGCTATATAGCATTTTCAATGGCAGATAGACCAGGTATAGCACCGGGAGCTATAGGAGGCTACCTAGCAAGCCAAATAGGAGCAGGTTTCTTGGGAGGAATTATAGCAGGATTACTTGCTGGAATAGTTGTTTATTGCTTAAAGAAAATAAAAGTACCATCAATAATGCGTTCAGTAATGCCAATATTTGTGATTCCACTAATAGGAACGCTTATAGTTGGAGGACTAATGGTTTGGGTTATAGGAACTCCAGTAGCAGAAATAATGACCGGAATGAAAGCATGGCTAAATAGTTTGGGAACAGGTAACTTAGTATTATTAGGAGTTATATTAGGAGCAATGATAGGCTTTGATATGGGAGGACCAATAAATAAAGTAGCATATGGATTTGGAGCAGCAATGGTAGGAACAATAGATAAAACAACAGGAATGGCAAGTCCAATATCATTAAAGATAATGGCAGCAATAGGAGTAGCAATATGTGTTCCACCAATAGGTTTGGGGATAGCAACATTGTTAGCGCCAAAAAAATATACAACAGAAGAAAAAGAAGCAGGAAAAGCAGGAATATTGATGGGGTTAATAGGAATAACAGAAGGAGCAATACCATTTGCAGCAGCAGATCCAATAAAAGTTATACCATCAATAGTGGCAGGATCAGCAAGTGGAGCAGTAACAGCAATGTTATTAGGGGCAAAAAATCCTGCACCATGGGGTGGATGGATAGTATTGCCAGTAGCTACAGGAAAAATTGGTTATGTTATAGCAACTATAGTAGGTGTTGCGGTAACAGCAGTATTAGTAAATGTCTTAAAGAAACCGATTACAGAAAAATCCAATAATAGTGATGATAATCATGATAGCGATGAAATTGAATTGGATTTTGAATAATATTTTTAATAAAGAGAAATTGTATTTTCAAGCAAATGTAATGCAATTAAGCGAAAAATGGAGAATATAAAATAAAAAAGGAGCTATTGATTTAATAAATTACTAAATCAACAGCTCCATATTTGATATAAGATTTATTTTTTATCGCTATAATTAATTTTATATAACAATCTTATATGCAATGGTCAATTAATATTGCAGTAAAAACAATCATCGAGTTTATTATAACAAACATGAATAATAAAAATCAATAGAAAACAATTGAAAACAATTTTAAATTACATTATAATATAGATAAAGATAATAAGTATAAATAAGTTGAAATTAGAAAGGGGCATTATAATATGAATAAATTAAAATTAACTGATAGAGTATTATTGTTAAAGAAAAAAATGCTGTCAGAGCCAAGGTATGCTTCTATAGAACAAGCAATGATTATTACAAATACGTATAAAGAAAATGAAGATAAGCCGCGTATTGTTAAGAGGGCTTTAGCATTAAAAAATTCTATGGAAAAATTAAAAATTAATATAGAACCAGAAGAATTAATTGTTGGAAATAGAACAGCTGGAGTAAGATATGGCATTGTTTTCCCGGAAAGTGGCAGCACATGGGTAGATAAAGAATTTGAAACTTTACCTAAAAGAGCTCAAGATAGATTTAATGTAAAAGAGGAAGATATCAAAACTTTTAGAGAAGTAATAAAACCTTATTGGAAAGGGAAATCATTAGAAGATATTTTACGTAAGAGATATGGAAAAGAATTTGATGAAATAGCTAAAGTAGTGAAGATAAACCAAAAGGATCATGCTCAAGGTCATATTTGCCCAAATTGTGAGGAATGGTTACAAAAGGGACCTACGAAAATTAAAGAAGAAGCTGAAAAACACTTAGAGGAAGCTGATGGAGAAACTAGAGATTTTTACAAAAGTGTTATTTTAGTTATGGAAGGTACTCAAAACTTTATGATGAGATACCATGATCTATTAGTTGAGCGTGCAAATAAGGAAGAGAATAAAGATAAAAAAGAAAATATGATAGTGGTAGCGCAAAATTGTAAAAGTATAAGTATTGCACCACCAAAAAGCTTTCATGAAGCAGTACAATCATTATGGTTCCTATTTGTTATTTTACACATGGAATCCAATGCATCTTCATTTTCACCAGGAAGAATGGACAAATATTTGTATCCTTTCTACAAAAAAGATATTGACCTTGGAAAATTAGATAATCAAAGAGCTTTAGAAATAATTGAATGTCTTTGGTTAAAGTTTAATGAAATTGTGTATATGAGAAATTGTAATAGTGCAAAATATTTTGCTGGATTTCCAATAGGATTTAATATCGCTATTGGAGGTCAAGATGAAAATGGAAATGATTATTCAAATGAAATATCATTTTTATGTTTAAAAGCTCAAGAACACTTAGGATTACCACAACCTAATTTATCTGTTCGTTTGCATAAGAAAGTAGAGGATAAAATACTGAAGGAAGCGATCCATGTTGTCTCAAAAGGAAGTGGAATGCCACAATTTTTCAACGATGAAGCTGTTATTCCTGCTATGCTTGAATTAGGTATCGAAGAAAAGGATGCAAGAGACTACGCTATTGTTGGTTGTGTAGAATTAACTACACAAGGAAATAATCTTGGCTGGAGTGATGCAGCAATGTTTAATTTAAATAAGGCATTAGAAGTTACTTTAACTGGAGGAAAGTGCCTTTTAACTGGCGAACAAATTGCTGAAAATTATGGAGATATAACAACTTACAATACTTTTGAAGAATTAGAAGAAGGATTTAGAAAGCATATAGATTATTTTATGGATAAAATGATTTTAGCCTGTGAAGAAGTTGAAAAAGCACACATTGAGTTATTACCAACGCCATTCTTGTCCTCTGTAATAGATAATTGCATGGAAAAAGGAATGGATGTAACAAATGGAGGAGCAAAATATAATTATTCTGGAATCCAAATGATTCAAATCGCAAATTTAGCTGATAGTTTAGCTGCTATTAAGAAATTAGTATTTGATGAAAAGAAAATTTCTAAAGAAGATTTATTATTAGCATTAAAAAATAATTTTGATGGATATGAAGTTATTAGGACTATGCTATTAAATAAAGTACCTAAGTATGGAAATGATGTCGATTGGGTAGATGAACTTGGAGTAAAATGGGCGGAATATTTTAAAAACAGATTATCTAAATTTATCAATTATCGTGGAGGTAAATATCATACAGGAATGTATACAGTTTCTGCACATGTTCCTATGGGAGAAAATGTTGGAGCATCTCCAGATGGTAGATTTGCAAAAGAGCCACTTGCTGATGGAGGTATGTCACCAGCATATGGGAGAGATATAAGCGGACCTACAGCAGTATTAAAATCAGTTTCTAAAATAGATAAAAGTTTAACAAGTAATGGCGGATTATTGAATATGAAATTCTTGCCTGAGTTTTTTAAGACAGAGGCCGGAATTGATAAGTTTGCAAAAATGTTAAGAAGTTTTGTTGATTTAGAAATACCACATGTTCAATTCAATGTTGTAAGAAAAGAAGACTTATTAGCTGCGAAGAAAAATCCAGAACAATATGGAGGATTAACAATAAGAGTTGCAGGTTATACCGCATATTTTGTTGAATTGGCCGATAAGCTTCAAAATGAAATTATAGCTAGAACAAGTTATGGAGATGTTTAATATGAATGGAACAATTTTTGATATAAGAAGATTTTCTACTCATGATGGAGAAGGAATAAGAACAACGGTATTTTTAAAAGGATGTCCATTGAATTGCATTTGGTGTCAAAATCCAGAAGGAATTTCTACTAAAAGACGTCCAATACACTTTAGAAATCGTTGTATTAAGTGTGGAATTTGTGTTAAACTAGCAAAAAATAATGGTGTTGTTTTTGAAGATGGAAATATAAAGTTAAATGTAGATAGGGAAGAAAATTGGAAGGAACTCATTGATAATTGTCCAAGCAGAGCTCTTATGATGGATTCACAAATTCAAACTGTAGATGAAGTGATTAAAGAAGTAATGAGAGATAAAGTGTTCTTTAAACATGGAGGCGGAATTACTTTATCTGGTGGAGAGCCTCTAGTTCAATCAAAATTTGCAATAGAACTATTAAAGGAATTAAAAAAATTAAATGTTAATACAGCAATTGAAACTGCACTTAATATAGGTACCGAAGTTATAAAAGAAGTACTGCCGTATTTAGATATAATTTATGCGGACTTTAAAATTTTTGATGACAATGATCATAAAAAATATGTTGGTGTTTCTAATATAAAGATAAAAAATAATATAAAATTTTTGCTGCAGTCTGAAAAGAAGCAAAATGTGATTATACGTACACCTATGATACCAGGATATACTACATCAGAAAAAAATATAGCAGAAATTAGCCGGTACATTTCAGGCATATATGCTGATGTGTCATATGAAATATTAAATTATAATCCATTGGCAGAAGCAAAATATCCTCTTGTAGATAAAGAATACTGTTTTAAAGAGAGGCATCAGCTATATTCTAAAGAAGAAATGAAGCGATTTGGAAGTGTTGCTAAAAATAATGGAATTAAGAATCTAATTATAGAATCCTGATCAGAAATATTAAAAAATAAATAGAGGAATTGCAATTAGTTCTGGTAATAAAGCTATAGGAGGATTAATGTCAGAAAACGATTATTTGAATTTAAGATATTTTCATATATAAACATTTAGGCTTAAAGATGCAGCAGACAGTTTTATGTAGATGCAAAACTGTCTACTGCATCTTTTTTATATAATTTCGATTATTCAAAGAGAATTTGAAAAATATAGTGTTAAAAAGTGAATTATAATGCTATTTGCAACTGTCACCTAAGTAAGAGTAATATTTAATAGACCAAGCTTCAATTTCTTTAATGGCTTTAGTGAGATCTTTACCTTTATCTGTAAGAAAATATTCAACTTTAGGTGGGACTTCAGGATAGATTATTTTATCTACTAATCCGTCATTTTCTAATTCTTTAAGTTTTTCGTTTAATACTTTTTGGCTTATTCCTTCGGTCATTCTTTGAAGCTCTAAAAATCGTTTTGGTCCGTTGTATAAATGGCATAATAATACACCCTTCCATTTACCCCTTATAAAATCCATTGCAAAGTCTAATAAGCATACATAACTTTTACCATTATAATTTACCATTTTGTTACCTGCTTTCAATATTTTATAACTAGTATAAACTAACTTATTTAATAATAGCAAATTAAATATTTAAAATAAATAAAGTGAGTACAATTCAGTTATTACAATAATTCCTACTTATAGGTAAGTTATCTAACAAAAAAGTGCGTACTTGTCACTGAAATTATTGAGCCCTATAATAGCCTTATCATTTAAAGATTATATGGAGGTATATATATGAAAGTAGTCGCTTTTAATGGAAGTCCTAAAAAGAATGGAAACACATATCATGCAATAAAAGCTGTAGCAGAAGAATTAGAGAAGGAGAATATAGAAGTAGAAATTATTCATGTTGGTAATAAGATAATACGTGGATGTTTAGACTGTGGTGGGTGCAGCAGAAATATGAATGAAAGATGTGCTATTCAAAATGATGAGGTTAATGATTGGATTCAAAAAATGAAAGAAGCCGATGGTATTATTTTAGGTTCTCCTGTACATTTTTCAGCTATAGCAGGAACAATGAAGTCATTTTTGGATCGTGCATTTTTAGTTACATCAGTAAATAATGGTATGCTTAGGCATAAAGTAGGAGCAAGCGTTATTGCTGTAAGAAGATCTGGTGGTGTTCCAGTATTTAATCAATTAAATAACTATATAAGTTATTCAGAGATGATAATGCCAACATCAAATTATTGGAATGTGATTCACGGTACAAAACCCGGAGAAGCAGTGCAGGATGAAGAAGGAATGCAAATCATGAGAGTTTTGGGTAAAAATATGGCATGGTTATTAAAACTTGCTGATTCAGGAAAAGGCGAGGTAGAAGAAAATAAAATGGAAGATAAAATATTTACAAATTTTATAAGATAAGATTTTAAAATACAAAAATACGGGGAGATATCGGCGAAATGATAATCTCTCTTTTTTATAGTTTAAATGTTTTTAATGCTGCAAGCTCGTCTAATCCATCAGTTAAATTTTTAAGTATCCTCAAATTAAAAAAAGTTAAAGATCAGCTACTAATGCTATTATGTTAATATATTAACTAGTGCATGGCTATAATTATGTATAGATATCAAATTTATTTGGAGATACTCCTCCAGCAGCGGAACACCTAATCGATAAAAAAGTAATTGAAGCAAATAAACAAAAGAAAAAGGAAGAAAGGCTTCAGAAAAAAGTACAGGCACTAGAAGAGGAACTTGAAAAAACAAAGCAGGATAGTAGTGTACAAGGCTCAGAAAAAGAGGCAGCTTCAGAAGTAGAGAACGATTCTACAGTAGAAGTAGACTCCGATGCTAATTTGGAACAAAGTTCTGACACTGAAGTAGAAGTTAAAGAAGAAAGTACTGAAAATGGAGAACCTGACGCTCCAAATTACGATGTTGTAGTTCATGTAAAACCTGAAAAAGTTGATCAAATAAAATCACAAATAATCGATGGAAAGAAATGCATTGTTATTCCTATGGATGATGATGAACAAGCTAAAGTAAATGGAGTTAATACACTGATTTAATTCATTGTGTAAAGTTGGGCTGTCGTACTAAATATATTCAGTTATAATTTATAAAGAATGCAAACCTTAAACCAGAGTAGAAAGTAGAGAGTAAAGAGTAGAGTGAAGGATGATTTATCTTCCTCTCGTCAGATAAATCTATGATTATATAAAAACATAGTATGATGTTCAGCTGACTGAACGAACATAATAGGGTATTATCTTGAAATAGCGTCAGCAATAAGTTTTAGATTTTCTGTAGTAAAACGGGCGACAAAGATTCACACCTAAAATTCTGTAGGTACGGAGGAATTTTTTCCTTGTGTAACGAAGGAAACCACTTGCTAAGCAAGTGGAAGAAAAAAGGCTTATGCCGTTGAGCAGAAAAAAA
>NZ_JAJNKE010000048.1 GCF_021043395.1 Clostridium guangxiense | reverse complement strand
AGACTTCTTGGCAATTACCTTGACTGGACTTTCACCAGTTAGTATAGTCCAGCTTAGCTGGACGCACGAGCATTTTTCCAGCGAGTAAACATGCAAGGGGTTTGGGCTTCGCCCATTATCCTTCTATACCTCAAGCAAGCACTCGCTTAGAATCATCAATTAGATTTATAGGATTTTTTTAATGTGACAAAGCATTGTTGCTTTGCTATTTATACATATCTACAATAAGCCCTGTGATATCATCTATAGTACTAGCTATATTTAGCTTTTCTCTTTCTTCATCCATTATTTGCTGTGTTAATTCTTCAAGCTTTTTATCAATAGTATCTACAGTAATAAAATACTGTGTCTGCCAAAAACTTATGTCTTTTTTTATTGAGTACATGTAACTTAAAACAGATTCAAGATATTCTTTTATGAGGTTTTTATATGCATTAACATCTGCAAAACATTTTGTTATTGCAAGTCTATTTCCTTTTTTCTTTATGTCCTCTTGCATTTGTTTAAGCTGTTGTTGTGATTTTTTTTGTTGTGCAAAATTAAAGCTTCGTGAAAAATCTTTTTTAGTAGTAATTGTTTTACTTTCTTTTTTAATACTTGTATTTCTACGTATACCTGAAATCTCCATAATCCCCCCCCTTTTTATGCTTTTGTGAAGATGTTCTAAGCAGCAACAACTCTAGAAACTATTATGGCAATTCCTATAAGAAAACCAGCTACTACTATAGCAACTGCCACATTTCCCTTTTCAAGTTCTTTATTAAAATCAGCAGGTATTATTTTATCAAAAATTAAATATCCTATAACCATTATGATTATTCCTACAAGTCCAAATGCAATGCTTAAACCTAAATCATCCAGAAGTTTCACTATACATACCTCCAATAATATTCTATATAAACTTTATAAATAATAAATATATTATATCATTTTATATCCCTAAAAATATATATAAAATTTAACTTAACAAAGCTTATGCTATTAAAACTAATGCAAAATTAACCTTTTTCAACTTAAAATTAAAAATATAGCAGTTGAAAGAAATAAAATTTTAAATTATAATTTTATACAACATATAGTATGTATTCATCAATATAATACTATATATTGTTTTTATTGGAGGTTTATATATGAATATTAATGACACGCTTTTTAAAAGATTTTATACTAAGGAACTTGAAAACAATAAGAATAAAAACGTCTATGATTTATTTGAGTGGAAAAAAGTAGATGTACTTATGAAAGATCAAAAAACTGGTAAAGTTTTAATTGATATGAGAAGTCTAGAATTTCCTGTGAATTACTCTCAAAATGCATGTGATATAATTGCTTCTAAATATTTTAGAAAAGCTGGAATCCCAAATGAATTTGGATATGAAAATAGCCTAAAAATGGTAGCTCATAGATTAGTAACTTTTTGGTGTGAATCACTAAAGGAAGAAAAAATTATTGAAAATGAGCATGATGAAAAAATTCTTTATGATGAATTAGTTTATGCCTTTTTAAATCAAATGTATGCTCCAAATTCACCACAATGGTTCAATACAGGCCTTTCTCTTGTATACGGTATAACTGGAAATCCTCAAGGTAATTTTTATTATGATCCTAATTTTAAAAAAGTTGTTCTAAGCAAAGATGCTTTTTCAAGAACTCAAGCTTCTGCTTGCTTTATAATCTCTATACAAGATAAGCTTCTTGGGGATCATTCTATATCTGAACAATATGTTACTGAAACTAAATTATTCAAAGGCGGTTCAGGAACTGGTACAAATTTTTCACCAATAAGAGCAAAGGGTGAAAAACTTTCCGGCGGCGGTGCTTCATCAGGCTTAATGAGTTTCTTAAAAGGACTTGATAAAAACGCAGGAGCAATAAAATCAGGAGGAACTACAAGGCGTGCAGCAAAAATGCTTTGTCTAAATGTTGATCATCCTGAAATTATGAATTATATAACCTGGAAAGCTAAAGAAGAAGATAAAGTTAAAGCTCTTGGGAAAATGGGATATGATGCCAGCTTTGAAGGTGAAGCTTATGAAACCGTATCAGGTCAAAATGGAAATAATTCTGTAATGTTTTCTAATGAATTCATGAAAAAAGTATGTAGTTTAGACAAAGAGCCAAATAGTGAAATTGAACTTAAAGGACGAGTAGATTCTTCTGTAAATAGATTTGAAAAAGTAAGCACTATATGGGAATCCTTCACCAAATCGGCTTGGAGATGTGCTGACCCTGCTCCTCTTTTTTCCGATAGACTAAATGCTTGGCATACATGCCCTTGCGGCGAAGATGGAGTTTTTAATGCTCCCTATAATAAAATTAATTCTACTAATCCATGTGGAGAATATGCATTTTTAGATGACACCTCCTGTAATCTGGCTTCAATAAACTTGTGCAAATTTTATGACGAAAAAAGCAAGATTTTTGATGTAGAAGGCTATAAACACATAATTGGACTTGTACAACTTGTTTTAGAAGCTTCTATTAACTGGGGTCATTTTCCAACCGAAGATGTAGCTAGAAGAACTTATATGTTTAGAGCAACTGGTCTTGGGGTATCAAATTTAGCTGCACTTTTAATGCTAATGGGTTACGCTTATGATTCTGATGAAGGAAGAACTATAGCTTCATCTATAATAGGTATACTTACAGGATACTCTTATTTTATTTCTTCGTTGATGGCAAAAAAAATTAGACCATTTGAAAAATATGATATAAATAAAAAATATATGTTAAAAGTAATTAGAAACCATGCACGAGCTGCTGGTGCTCTAGAGACACCTTTTGAAGATATTGACTATGAACCTATAAAAGTTAATCACCGAGTATTAAGACACGAAAAGCTTGAATATATTGGTGCTTGCCTTAAAGATGTGTGGAATTCCGCTATAAACTTCGGTGAAAAATTTGGATTTAGAAACGCTCAAGTTTCTGTATTAGCGCCAACAGGAACGATTTCTTTTGCAATGGACTGTGCTTCAACCTCTATAGAACCATTTTTTAGTCATGTTGTATATAAAAAATTATCTGGCGGCGGATACATGACCATAACAAATCCAATAATTAAAAAATCTCTTAAAAATCTTGGATACTCAGACAATGAAATAAAAGATATATCAAATTATATTCTCAGAAAAAAGACTGTACATGATAAAAGTGGATTTGAATATGAGATTATTGCTGACGGAAAAATAGAAGGAGCTCCTCATATAAAAGATAAGGATTTGCCAATCTTTGATACAGCAAATAAATGTGGAACAGGCAAAAGATACATTGCTCCAAAAGGTCATGTTTTAATGGTTGCCTCCATTGTACCTTTGATATCAGGTTCTATATCTAAAACTGTAAATCTTCCTAAAACCGCCTCTATCGACGATTTCAAAGATGTAATTTTAGAATCCTGGAAACTTGGTGTAAAAGGAATAACTCTCTATAGGGATTCTTCTAAAGAAAGTCAGCCTTTAAATACAAGCTTAGTTGAAAATAAAGATGCAAAATTAGAAGATATGTCTTACAAACAACTTATAGATAAAATTAAAACACTTGGAAAGCCATCTTTAAAATATGCTCAAAGAAAAAAACCATTAGGTATAAGATATGGTACTACTCACCCTGCACAAATTGAAGATGTGAAAATATACACTACAGTAAATAGAAATGAAAATGGTGAAATTTCTGAAATATATATAACAACAGATAGAGAAGGTACTATAATAATGGGACTTTTAAATTCACTTTCTAAATCAATATCAGTAATGCTGCAGTACCATGTACCACCTAAGGATATTTCGAAAATGCTGCGCGGACAAAAATATGAACCCTACGGCTTTGTTCAAAAACATCCTTATATAAAACATGCTACCTCAATTTCTGACCTTATAAGCAAAATAATAGATATAGAACTTAATGATTACTCAAGGTGTGAAGTTAAACCAGATAGCACTGAGATACCAAAATCAGATCTCAGTATTCAAAAACCACAAGGCGAAAGAATATACAATATGACCTGCCATAACTGTTCTTCAACTAGAATGGTTAGAAATGGCACCTGTTATGTATGCTTAGACTGTGGTTCAACAACAGGATGCAGTTAAAATAATGGTATCTCAAAACATTAAATAAAATTTAAAGCAGAGTAAAGAGTAGAGTGAAGATAGATTTACCTTTCGTTCACTCTACTCTCTACTCCCTACTCTGCTTTACAAATTCCAAATTGTCTATCTATAATTACAATTTGACCATAATATTTATACGCTTCCTCTTTTAATCTATTTATTTACGAACAAAATATAGTATAATAAAATAAAAAACGCAGGGGAGAAAAAATATATGAGCAATATAAAAGTAATCATCATGGATATAGATGGTACATTAACTAACAACGAAAAAGTAATCACACCAAAAACTAAAGCAGCTTTAATCGAGGCACAGAAAGCTGGTGCTATCCTAGTTTTAGCATCAGGAAGACCTACTTCTGGATTAATGGATTTTGCTAAGGAATTAAAAATGAATGAAAATCATGGTCTTCTAGTTTCTTTTAATGGTTCTAAAGTTACAGATTGTGAAACTAATAAAGTTCTATTTAATGAAACCATGAGCGTTGAACAAGGACAAGCAGTTCTTGAGCACATGAAGAAATTTGATGTTATACCTATGGTTGTGAAAGACGACTACATGTATGTCAATGATGTTTATAACAATATGATAGATTACAAAGGTAAACCTTTTAATATAATTAAATATGAAGGCCGTAATAATAAATTTAAATTATGTGAAAAGAATGATTTAGCCGCTTTTGCTGACTATCCATTAAATAAAATTTTAACTGCTGGAACTCCTGAATATCTGGAAGCTCATTACAAAAAAATGATGGAACCATTTAAAGATACTTTAAATTGTATGTTTACAGCAGATTTCTTTTTTGAATATACTGCTAAAGGGATTGATAAAGCCAAAGCATTAGATACTGTACTAATTCCTATGGGATATAAAAAGGAAGAAATGATTGCCTTTGGAGATGGCCACAATGATGCCTCAATGGTTAAATATGCTGGCATAGGTGTAGCTATGGCTAATGCTGTAGATGCTTTAAAAGAAGCAGCTGATGAAGTGACTTTATCTAATGAAGAAGATGGTATTGCTTATACTCTAAATAAATACTTTATAAATATTGCGAAGTAACTATAGTGAAAGGTTTTAACTCGCTCTGCTAGTTAAAAGACTAACTTTTTTACCTTCGGTAAAAAGTGAAGGGTTTTAACTTGTTTTGCTCGTTAAAAAGTAAACTTTTTCACTTACATGAAAAGTTAATGAGGATTTTCCTTCGCTTCTCTACAGAAAATCTTTAAATTAAATCAAAAATAATCATACAAAGGATTTGTTTAAATTAAAGTAAGCTATCTTTCTATAACAAAATATTAAACATTCTTTACATATAAATGGCAATAAATTTAAAAATTTTCCGTAGTAAAACGGAGGAAAATTATCCTTAACTTTTGGCTTTAGCCGAAAAGTTCACCTTTGACGTGCAAAGCATCGTCAAACCCTTCACTTTTCACATAAGTGAAAAAGTTAGCCTTTTAACGAGCAAGGCGAGTTAAAACCCTTAACTCAAATTACTTCGCAATATTTTTAAATTCTCTATTAAATAATATTATCGCTACAGTTCCAAAATCATATCATACCACCTAGCACCGCCATGCACTGATCTAGATATACCTTTATTTACATATCCAAATTTTGAATAATAGTGAATAAGTTTTTCCTTACACGTAAGAATAACACCTTTTCGTCCTGATCCTTTTGCTGCTTTTATCATGTAATTCATTAACTGTGCTGCAATTCCTTGATTACGATAATCCGGTATAACATCAAGTCCAAAAATCGTCTGATAAGCTCCATCTTTAACATGAAGTAAAGAATTTTCATATAATTCATCATAAATAGTAGCTTCATTAGTAATACATCCATTAATGAAGCCAATAATTTTTTTATCTTTTTCTGCAACAAAAAAACTCTCAGGAAATGTTTTTATACGCTTTTCAAAGGATTCTCTTGCAGCCGCTTCTGCTTCTGGAAAGCATATTTTCTCAATTTTTGCCACTTCATCTAAATCTTTAATTGATACTTGTCTAATTTTAATATTCATTCTTACGTATCCCCTTTATTTAAATCACTTTTTTAATATTATCACTTTATTTAAGTAATAATCAAGAAATACTTATACTAATTATATAATTTTCACAACAAATTCAGTTAAAAATTTAAATATCTATAAATGCCTTTAACTTGACTTATTTAAGGTTTAAGTAAATAATTGAACGTAGACTAAAAAGTACATAACTGAGATAGAGGTGCGAAACTTAATAGTAATATTATGGATGTAAGCTAGATGAAATAATATGAAAGGATTTTTCGCCGAAGTAAATAGATAATTGCTTTAGTACTATTTACTGGTTTTATGTAAAATATACATAAAACTGTCACAAATAATTTGTGGAGAGCTATTTTCAATGATAATATACGTTATTTCTTGTATTTGTTAAAAATATATAATTTTCGTATAAATGCCATGAATATGCCTTCATGGCATTTCTTATTTTTGAACTCTTTTTTATATTATCTTAGTTAATTACTTATAGAAATCTAAAACAACTTGGAGGACGAATATGAGCGAACAAAACAATGGATTAAAGAGAAGCTTAAAAGCTAGGCATTTAAATATGATAGCTTTAGGTGGTTCTATCGGTACAGGTATATTTCTTGCAATGGGCGATACTATACACCAAGCTGGTCCTGGAGGTGCACTTGCCGCTTATGGATTGATAGGTATAATGGTATATTTTTTAATTACAAGTTTAGGTGAGATGGCAACATATATGCCAATATCAGGATCATTTAGTACTTATGCTAATAAATTTATTGATCCAGCACTTGGATTTGCACTTGGCTGGAACTATTGGTATAACTGGGCAATAACCATAGCTGCTGAGATGGTTGCAGGCTCCCTAATAATGAAATATTGGTTTCCTAACGTTAAAGGCGTATTTTGGAGTATATTGTTCTTAATAATAATAGTAGGATTAAATATTTTATCATCAAAAGCATATGGTGAATCAGAATATTGGTTTGCTGGTATTAAAGTTGTTACAGTTATTATATTTTTAATAATTGGTGTTTTAATGATTTTGGGCATAATGGGTGGAAAACAAATTGGATTTCATAACTATTTTATAGCTGGTGGCCCATTTAATGGCGGATTCAAGTCATTATTTGCTATATTTTTAATTGCTGGTTTCTCATTTCAAGGAACAGAGCTTATAGGTGTTGCTGCTGGAGAAAGTGAAAATCCCGAAAAAACTATACCAAAGGCAATACGATCAATATTTTGGAGGATTTTAATATTTTATTTAGGCACAATAATAGTTTTAGGTGCTATAATACCTTTTACCGCTGCTGGAGTTAAAACAAGTCCTTTCACAATGGTATTTGAAAAGGCAGGTATAGCTGGAGCTGCTTCATTAATGAACGCAATAATATTAACTTCTGTATTATCTGCTGGTAATTCTGGCATGTATGCTTCAAGCAGGATGCTTTATTCAATGGCTAAAGAAGATATGGCTCCTAAAATATTTAAAAAAACTAATAATAGAGGTGTACCGGTAAATGCATTAATTGCAACTACAATAGTAGCGTCTCTCTGCTTTTTAACTGGAATATATGCTGAAAGTACAGTTTATGTTTGGTTAGTAGCAGCATCTGGTCTTGCTGGTTTCATAGCTTGGGTTGGCATTGCAGTATGTCATTATAGATTTAGAAAAGCATTTGTTCATCAAAATAAAGATTTAAAATCCTTAAAATACAAAGCTATATTATACCCATTTGGTCCTATACTTGCAATAGTAATGTGCATAATTATAATATTAGGTCAAGGATATTCATGCATCACAGCTAGTGGCATCGATTGGAAGGGACTAATTTCATCATATATAGGAATTCCTCTATTTCTTGCCTTATATATAGGTTATAAAAGAAAACATAATACTAAAGTTATTCCTTTAGATGATGTTGATTTAAATTTCTCCGAAGATACTAAAGGTAATTCTGAAGAAATGGATATAAATTTAAATACACAGGAATTTAATTAACTTAATTTTTAAATTTTTATATTAGACTCTTTATAAGCCATAAGAATAACAATCTACACTTGAAATAAAATCATATTAAATATTTGAGCGTAAATCATATTTTTTTAGAATTCTATGATTTACGCTCTTAAATTATCATATAAGAATGCTTTAATGTTCATTTTTAATACTGCTCCAAAAAAAATCAAAACTCTGATTTATAAATTCTTCATCTTCTCTTTTATCTTCATTAGAAATTAAATACTGAACATTTGCATTAAAAAGAGATAGAATTATCCAAAATAAATAATTTATATCAGCACTTTTAATAACTTTTTTCTTAACTCCTTCATTAAAAAATTCCATAAACACACCAATACCATCTTTACGATTAGTATATAATATATATGGTGAATTACTAAATTGCTGAATAAACATAAATTCATCAACATTACTAATACCCCAATTAATATAATTAATAAAAATTTTTCTCACTTTGTTTTTATAAGTCTTTTCTTCATCTATCCCCAACTTTATATAATTTAGAAGTGATTCTTTACATTTTAGATAAATACTGTTTATCAGCTCATTCTTTGTATTAAAATAATAAAATAATTGAACCCCAGCTTCTTTTGAAATTTTGGATGTTGGAGTTTTATCTAACCCATTTTCATTAAATAATTTAATAGCAGCTTTATATATTTTCTCTCTTTTATCCATATCAAATCACCCATGTCTCACAATTTCTAAAATACACTTAATTCACGCCCAACCCTCGCGTATGTTTCTATTCCTTACCATCTCATCTAAAAAGTAATAGTATTGAATGGACGATTTAAATAAAAGCCAATAAATCTTGGACTGTAAGTGTTAAAAGACTTAGAAATTTCAATTTGTCTGAGTGAAGCGAGTTATTGAAATTTCTTAGTATTTTAGCATTTACGATCTTAGATTTATGGCCTTTATTTAATGTCCCCAAATACTATTATTTTTTCTTATCCTTATTCTTAATCCTGTTAGGTTTAGCTTTTGGTCTTATAACTATATCACTTTTGCTTTTCTTTTTATCCATTGTTGATGCTGCTCCCCATCCCATAAGATCAAAGAACATGAAAAAGAATAAAATAAATAATGCCATGCATAAATAATATGGAAGCTCTTTCAAAC
This sequence comes from Clostridium guangxiense, assembly GCF_021043395.1. Classification (GTDB taxonomy): domain Bacteria; phylum Bacillota; class Clostridia; order Clostridiales; family Clostridiaceae; genus Clostridium_S; species Clostridium_S guangxiense. The sequence goes on along the minus strand of NZ_JAJNKE010000048.1, from coordinate 13,795 downwards.
CAAATTTATTGTAACTTATTTTAAGATTTGCTCCAATAATATTTGTTACAAAAAACATTATTATGCCAAGCGCCAAGATTATCCACTTATTAATCTTAATCTTAGGAAGCACATAAATTTTAATAACTAGATTATAAAATGTCATTACCACAAATACCATTACCAAAAGACTAAGAATAACTTTCCAAGAAAAACCCATTCTATTCCCCACCTTTACATTTTTTCAACTGTTTTTATTCCAAGCAAGTTTAATGCATTTTTTATTACAATAGAAGAAGCTTTTACAAGCATCATTCTAGCATTTTTAAGTCCAATATCCTCTGTGTTAATTATATTACATGAATTGTAAAATTTATTAAAGGCTTTGGCAACATCAATAGCATATCTAGTTACTATAAAAGGCTCTAATTTATCTATAGCATTTAGTATTGCTTCATTAAATCCTTGAAGTTTTTTTACAAGTTCAAATTCTTCCTCTGAATTTAATTTGCTATAATCCATTTCTGAAGATGACTCTTCAAATTTTCTTAATATACTCTTTGCTCTTGCATAAGTATATTGTACATATGGTCCAGTTTCGCCATCAAAACTAAGCATTTCATTCCAGTTGAACACAATATCTTTCTCTCTACTGTTTTTCAAATAAGTAAATATTATAGAACCTATTCCAACCTTTTTAGCTACTTCATCCTTGCCTTCAAGATTAGGATTTTTTTCATCTATTACTTCCTTCGCTTTTGAAATAGCTTTATTAAGTAAGTCTTCAAGAAAAATCACTTCCCCTTTTCTTGTTGATAATTTCCTATCTGCAAATTTAACAGTTCCAAAAGCAACATGAACACAATCCTTTGCCCATTCATGACCGGCAAGTTCAAGTGTTTTAAAAAATTGTTTGAAATGAAGTGACTGTTCCGATCCAACTACATAAATACTTTTATAAAAATCATAGGTTTTCTTTCTATATTCAGCTGCAGCAAGGTCTCTAGTCGCATATATACTTGCTCCATCCGCTTTTTGTATTATGCATGGTGGCATATTATATTCATCAAGCATAACTACCTTTGCTCCATTACTTTCAACTAAAAGTCCTTTTTCATTCATTTCTTTAATTATAGCATCCATTTTATCACTGTAAAAGCTTTCACCTTTATAGGAATCAAATTCTACTCCAAGTTCGTCATATACTTTTTTAAATTCCTTTAAACTTAAATCCCTAAACTTAGTCCAAAGCTCTACTTCTTCTTTTTCTCCATCTTCGAGCTTTTTAAAATACTCTCTTCCTTCATCTTCCAAGGATGAATCCTTTTCTGCCTCTTCATGGAATTTAACGTATATTCTAAGAAGTTCCTTTATTGGTTCTTTTTCTAATTGCTCTTCATTAACCCATCTTTTATAAGCACAAATTAATTTACCAAATTGAGTTCCCCAATCACCGAGATGATTTATTCTTATACAATTATAGCCTTCAAAGTCAAAAATTCTATACAATGAATTTCCTATAGATGTGCTAAATAAATGACCTACATGAAAAGGCTTTGCTATATTAGGAGAAGAATATTCAACAGTTACATTTTTTCCTTTTCCAAGGGTCGATGAACCATATTTTTCATTTTCTTTTAAAACATTTTCTATTGTATTCTTTGAGTATATTCCCTTATCTACAAAGAAATTTAAATATGGACCCAAGTTTTGAATCTTTTCAATACCTTCAATTTTAATATTTTTAGAAAGCTCTTCTGCTATCATATTAGGCGCTTTTCTCATAACTTTGGCAAATTGAAAACATGGAAGTGCAAAGTCACCCATTTCAGGTTTGGGAGGTATTTCTATAATCCTTTCTAAAGTTTCTAAATCCACATTTACATTTTCTTTTACTTTTTCTGCTATCAATTTTTTGTAATCCACTAAAATTCCTCCTTAAAATATCCTTACAAAAAAATAAAAAACATCAACTGCAAAATGCAGAGACGTTTATACGCGGTACCACTCTGATTGACCAATCCAATAAATATCAGTATATGAATTGGATTAATCCCCTCAAACCTTAACGCTGGCAACGCGGCTAACATCGAATAATATAATTATCCTTTGAAGCTTCTCCATGGCTCTATTTCACATTACAAAACTATGCTAATCTCACACCAACATTAGCTCGCTTTAAAAGTCTAATAAGCTACTTTCCATTTCATAGAAATTATATTATATTATCTACTATATCAGCAATCTTTATACTTTTCAATATAATAGTTACTAAAATTTAAACAAATTTATTTAAAAATCATGATATACTTTTAATATTAAAAGCTAATTTGCTATAACTTTACGGAGGTAACAAAATTGAAATCATTCTTATTAAAAATTCCTACTAAGTTAAGGTTTCTAAAAAACTTAGATATCTCTTTTATAATTAATGCAGTAATAATAGTGGCTTTTGGAATATTAAATATTTACACAAGCACATATTATTCAAACAGCTATTTTTTTGCAAAACGTCAAATTCTTTGGCTTATAGCAAGTCTTATATTATGCATTTTTCTTGTCTTTATAGATTACAAAACTATATTAAGATATTCAGAAATATTATATTGGCTTATGATAATTGTACTGATTGCTACACTAAAAGCTCCTGCTGTAAAAGGTGCTCATTCATGGCTCTTAGGGACAGAGCCTGCAGAATTCGCTAAAATAACACTTACTATAGCACTTGCTAGAAAAATAGAACTTATGGAGGGTAAAGTAAATAATTTCAAAAACTTTATAATACTATCTGTATACATTCTGATACCATTTTTTCTAATTTATAAGCAGCCAAATTTAGGAATGTCCATTGTTTGTTTATGCATAGGCTTAGGTATTCTCTTTATCTCTAATTTTAGCTTAAAAGCTATATTTGGTTTTATAATAGCAGCAATTCCAACATGTGCTGCTATATTGTACTGCGGTCTACTAAAACCATACCAACTAGCTAGAATAACTTCGCTTTTTTCTTCTGACGCTTCAGATTCCGATTCTCTATATCAAGTTACGCAGTCTTTAACTGCAATAGGCTCTGGCGGAACATTTGGGAAAGGCTTTCTTAAAAGCAATTTTGCAAGTAATGGATATATACCTGAAATCCATACAGACTTTATATTTGCTTCTGTTGGTGAAGAATGGGGACTAGTTGGTGCTATTTTCTTATTTACTCTATATTTCATTTTTCTATATAAAATAATAAAAGTAGCAAAGACCACTAAGGATATTAGCGGCAAACTCATTTGCATAGGTTTATTCTCATCTTTTATATTTTCTATATTTCAAAACGTAGGTATGACTATAAAAGTCACACCTGTTAGCGGAATTACGCTTCCTTTCATGAGCTACGGCGGAAGTTCTCTTCTGGCAAATTTTATAGCCTTGTCACTCATTTTAAATGTACAAGTTAGAAGAAGTACGTACCACTTCTAAAGGGTTTTACCTTTTGCATAGCGAAACCATTAGTCTTTTAAAAAACGAAGTGAAGTTAAACCCCTTCACTTCTTAGATTAGTTCTGAACATTTTTATTTAGTATTTTTAGAAAATACTATCTCTCCATTTATTATTGTATATTTTGCTTCTGTAAATACTTCCATTGGATTTCCTGTAAAAATCGCTATATCTGCATCTTTTCCTTCCTCTATGCTGCCTACCCTATTAGAAACACCGCAAATTTCAGCTGAATTTATAGTTATTGCTTTATAAGCTTCCTCGATGCCTAAACCATCTTTTGCTGCAAGTCCAGCACATATAGGAAGATATCCAACTGGTATTACCGGATGATCTGTCATAATAGCAACCTTAACTCCTGCTTTAGCAAGTATTCCTGGAGTCTTAAAGGTCTTGTTTTGAAGTTCTATCTTAGACCTTGAAGTAAGGCTTGGACCAACAATTGCAGGAAATTCGGATTTTTTTACATATTTGCTTATAAGGTGCCCTTCTGTACAATGATCAAGTGTCATCTTTATATTAAATTCCTTTGCTATTCTTATAGCTGTTAATATATCATCAGCTCTATGTGCATGAGCTTTAAGCGGAATTTTTCTCTCAAGCACAGGAATTAAAGCTTCAAGTTTAAAATCTTCTTCAAATAAATCTCCTTCTTTAAATGCTTTATTCTTTTTAGCCATATAAAATTTCGCTTTAGTTAAGGTTTCTCTTAATAGGGCAGCAGTTGCCATTCTAGTTACTGGCATCTTTCCTTTTTTTCCATAGAATCTCTTTGGATTTTCTCCAAATGCTACCTTCACTGCTGATGGTTCAAGTATAACCATATCATCTACACATGTACCTTTTGTCTTCATAAACACAAACTGTCCACCCATTACATTACCACTTCCAGGGCCAGTCATAACACCTGTAATCCCAGCTTTAACTGCATCATCAAAGGCAACATCCATGGGATTTATTCCATCTATAGCTCTAAGTTCTGGAACAACAGGATTTGAAGCTTCATTTATATCATCACCCTCAAAGCCCATATTTTCTTCAACAAGTCCAATATGACAATGAGCATCTATTATTCCAGGCATTACAATACATCCTTCAGCATCTATTACTTCCATATCAGATGTTTCTTCAATTTTATCAGAAACTTTTTTTATTTTGCCATTATCTATAAGCACACAACCTCTTTCATAATTTTCACCATTCATTGTAAGTATCTTACCATTTTTAATTAGTAACATAAAGTATCATCTCCATTTATTATTAAGTTTCGCCTTTAAACGACATATATTTAATAATATCACCCAACCAATAAAAAAGCATCAACAAAACACAATATTTTTTATTTATTTAACATAATGCTAAGAAATAAATTTATTTGAAATATTATTAATTTAATAATATAATAATAAATGTAATTATTTTATAGGGTTTTTCAAACCATATAAAAAGTTAACTTTTATTTACATAAGTCTAAGGAGGAAAAGTATGTCTAATTTTATATCAATAATAGGTGGAGCTCTTCAAATAACACTGCTTGATATAGTGTTAAGTGGTGATAATATAGGCGTCATAGCGCTTGCAACAAGAGATCTTCCCAAAAAACTTGCAAAAAAGGCTTCTGTAATAGGAGTAACAGCCGCTGTTCTTTTAAGGATAATTTTTGCATGTCTAGTAACTTATATACTCATGATTCAATGGCTTCCAATAAAACTTGTTGGCGGTCTGCTTTTAATAAAAATAACATGGGATTTTATAAAACCTGAAGAAAATACCGACAACAAAGTAGTACACAGTTCACAAAAATTATGGTCAGCAGTAACAAGCATAATTCTTGCTGATATTACAATGAGTTTAGATAATGTACTTGCCATAGCAGGAGCCGCAGCCGGAAATATATTTTTAATTATTTTTGGTCTTCTTTTAAATATACCAATAATATTTTTAGGAAGCCAATACGTAGCAAGGCTTATGCAAAAACACAAAATAGTTATTTATATAGGTGGAGCAATTCTCGCTCACACAGCTTTCTCTATGCTTTTAAATGATAATATTGTTAAATCAAGAGTACCTTATGCTTTAGTTCAATATTTTCCATATATAACTGCAATTATAGTATTTTTATATGGCATTTACATGGTTGTAAAATCTCCTAAAAATAATAACATTTCAGAAGAACATAAAGAATCTGCTGTAGATAAAACTAGAAACTAGACAAAATTTTACTTTATTTTTAAAGCTAAAAATTCTATAATTAAATAAAATATGTTTTTTCAAATATGCTTATACAAGTAACTACTCTACTTACACATTAAGGGAGGTATAATTATTGATGTCGCATAATAAAAAACTTTTATTTAGATCTTGTCTAGTTCTTTTAATAACTTTTGTATTTGTATCTTTGATTTATGTATCAAAACTTCATTTTTCCTCAAAAAACTCTGCTAAATCTGCATCTGCAAAAAAAGATAGTAATTCAAACATTGGTAAAATAAAATATCCATTTGTTAAGGATGGACAGAAAATTACATACTTAACTTTTGATGGTGGTCCTTCTTCAAATATAACTCCTCAAATACTTGATATATTAAAAAATCATAATGTAAAGGCAACATTTTTTGTAAATGGTAAAAGCTCTATTATTAATTCAGATATACTAATAAAAACCAAGCGTGATGGAAACCAAATCGCTTTAAGAAGTTTTGACACAAATTATAAAAATTTGTACATAAATCCTCAAGTTTACCTTCAGGATTTAAAAGAAAGTAACGATGTTATAAGTACTATACTTGGAGGTAATAACTTTCAGCAGCATCTTATAAGATTTCCTGGTGGCTCTAATGTGGTTAGCGCTAATTTTAGACAAGCCATTGCAAAATCAGGCTATAATTATGTAGATTGGAATGTAGATTCATATGATAGTTTAGAAACTTCTTCTTCTGGATACTCTAATATAGTAAATAAGATTAAAATATCATGTAAAAATAAAAATCATGTTGTAATCTTGATGCATGACGATTATAGATGCAAAGCTACTTTAAAGGCCTTGCCACAAATAATAGAATACCTATCAAAAGAAGGTTACACTTTTAAGATTTTATAAATAATATACGAGGTGATTTGTATGCAAAAAACAAAAATGATTTTTACAATTGGTCCTGCAAGCGATAATAGAGAAACTTTAACAGCCTTAATGAACATTGGAATGAATGCAGCAAGATTAAATTTTTCACATGGAACACATGAAAGTCACAAAAAAGTAATTGAGCTTATAAAGGAGTTAAGAAAAGATTTAAAAAAACATGTTGCTATTGTTATTGATATAAAGGGGCCTAAAATAAGAACTCATAATTTCAAAGGTGATTCTGCTGAAATTATAAAAGGAAATTCATTTACAATAATATGCGATAAAGAAATTCTAGGAGATTCAACAAAATGTTCTATTTCATATGAAGCTCTTTATAAAGAAGTGAAAAAAGGTGATACCATACTTGTTGATGATGGTTTACTTGGCTTTACAGTAAACTCTATAGAAGGCAAGTCTATTTTGTGTACTGCACAGGTAAATGGAACTATTTCAAATCATAAAGGTGTTAACGTGCCAAATGTTTCTATAGGTCTTCCAGCTGTCACTACAAAGGATGTTGATGATTTAAAATTTGCTTGTGAAATGAAAGCAGATATGGTAGCTGCATCTTTCATAAGAAAACCTGAAGATGTCATTGAAGTAAAAAATATTTTAAAAGAAAATGGCGGAGAAAATATAAAAGTAATACCTAAAATAGAAACTCAAGAAGGTGTAGACAATATAGATGCCATACTAAAAGAAGCGGATGGAATTATGGTTGCTAGAGGAGATATGGGCGTAGAAATCCCTATAGAAAATGTTCCTATAATTCAAAAAATGATAATAGATAAATGTAACAATGCTGGTAAAATAGTTATAACTGCTACACAAATGCTTGATTCTATGATTAGAAACCCTAGACCAACAAGAGCTGAGGCTTCAGATGTTGCTAATGCAATTTATGATGGTACAGATGCAGTAATGCTCAGCGGCGAAAGTGCAAGTGGTTCTTATCCTGTAGAAGCAGCAGCTACTATGTCAAAGATAGCTCAAAATGCCGAGAAACACATCAATTATAAAGAGGTTTTAAACAGACTTAGGGAAAGCTCACTTACTAATTTATCTAATGCAATAAGCCTTGCTACATGTACAACCGCAACAGAGCTAAATGCAGCAGCCATAATAACTGCAACTCAAAGCGGACTTACTGCTAGAATGGTTTCAAAATATAGACCAGGATGTCCTATTATAGCTGTTACACCACATGCAAAAGTTGCTCGAAGCTTAGCATTAAACTTTGGTGTTACAACTATATTATCTCCAAAAGTCACTTCCACAGATGAATTAATAGATACTTGTATCAAAAGAGCCCTTGAAGAAAATTTAGTAAAAAAAGGCGATGTAGTTGTAATAGCCGCAGGAATACCTATAATAAAATCTGGTTCAACAAATATGTTAAAAGTTCAAGTAATCTAAAAATCAACACTTATTTAAAATAAATCTAAAAATAAAAAAAGATTCATAAGTAAGCAATCTTTGCTTATGAATCTTTTTTTTCAATACTGTGAATTATATCCTTAACTAGCCTTTCTCTTTCAACAACGTTCTTGTTACCATTTTCTTTTTCATTGGATAAAAAATTTCTGTAACACCATAAACTCATCTTTATTGCCCATAACTCTTGGTCATCACAAATTATAATGTTTTCTTTCAAAATTACCACTCCCTTAAAGGAGTATTATCATTTATAACGTTTTTTAAACCTACTTGCTTAAGTTTTCTCTAATAGTGTCATTATATTTTTTGTGATCATTTTTTGAATTAGCATATGTAGCCTGTGCCTTCATACTATTTGCTTCTATTGGTTCAGGCTTTGTTGTTTTTTTTGAAAATTCTTTAGTTGATTTTTTTCCAGTAGTATGTGACAAAACAATCATCTCCTTACAAATTATATTTGCCCCTTACTTGAAATTTTATTCTTAATTTTGTATAATGAGAGTTAATGTTGTTTTAAGATAATTGCCAAAAAAATTATCTTTCACAGCCTTTAACCTGTAATATGAGGAGGATATATTTATGGAAAAGACCATAGGTGATTTTTTATTTAAGGGTAAAAGTGATTCAATAAATGTATATAAAAATGGAGAACTTATAAAATCTCAAACAATTAATGGAATTTTATTTAAGGAAGAGTTTGAAAAAATTACTGAAAAATTAGCAAAAAGTCTAAAAGAAAAGGAAATATAAAAGGACTGCATCACAGTCCTTTTATATTTCACTTTTATAACAAAGTCGTCTTAAGACTTATAAAAATTTTAGATTAAGTTATCAAGTTCGTTCCACGACTCATCATAATTATCATCTAGCATATAATCATAGTATAATTTACCGCCCATGATTCTTTTCACTATATCCTTTTTCTTATACCCTTCTTTATACAGTTTAAAGTCCCTTGTTATAAGCTTTGCCTGTCTTTTATTAATATGCAGAAGTTCCATAAAATCCTTTAACTTATAATAATCGTCAACTAAAATGCTTTCAACTTTCTTTTGCATTTCAATCTTATATTTTAAATCTATTTTTCTGTTTTTATGAGGCCCATTAACACCTCTATGATGCTCAGCGCACAAATATACATAATTAAGAGGGAAATCTAATCCACCCTGGCTTTTATAAACTATATGATGTCTTTCTCCTTCTTTATCGCATACCGCACATTTTTCTCCTTGCAATAGACCACTTCCTAAAAGCAAATTTTATAATTATATTTTACAACAAATAAATTATAATTTAAAGTTTTGCAGAATAAAAATAGCCATTATCATCTAAATTCTTAATAAGCAGAATACTATTGTTTCTTATAATCATAGCTTTGCAGAATTCCTTATATTTCTCATTATATGTCTCCTAGTTACATTATATGCAATAAAAAGCCATTTTATCTTTTGGGGTAATATTATCATTAGTTTTAAAATAAAGTATGTTTTTTATTATTATAGTGCAATTTTTTACTATATACAAGATTTCTATTAATCTACAATAACGAATAAGGAGGTCTTAATATTATGGTTTGTGAAAAAAAATGTGTTATTGTAGTTGATAAAAACTTACCTTTGGGTCTTATAGCAAATACAGCTGCTATTTTAGGTTGTCTATTCCTAGCATTGTAGGAGATGATATTATTGATAGCGATAGCTTTATGCATAAGGGCGTAATAAACACTCCCTTGCCAATTCTTTCATCAACAAAAGATGAAATTAAAAAGCTCTATAAAAAAATAAATGAAAAGCACAGTGAGGATATTAGTGTAATAGATTTTAATGACATCGCTCAAAAATGTAAAAATTATGATGACTATACAGAAAAGCTATCATGTTTCAAAACTTCAGAATTAAATTACCTAGGAATATGTTTATATGGAAACCAAAAATCAGTTAATAGTTTGACAGGAAGCATGCCAACATTAAAATAATCACTGTTATAAAACAATGCTAAGCAACCATTTTGTTGCTTAGCATTGTTTTATAACATTTCCTTAATTTTTTTCCCAAACTTCAAAATATTCGTTATCCTATCATTTTCGTTTATAAAAACCCCTCCTATTATTAATATTCCTCCTACTATCATTAATGCATTGACTCTTTCATGCAAAACTATAATAGATGAAATTATTGTAATCATAGGAACAAAATATATATAATTTGCAGTTTTTACTGAACCAATTATAATTATTGCCTTATTCCACATTATAAAGCATAATATAGAAGCAAAAATTGAAAGATATAATATATTAAGCAGCATTTTTATACTTAAACTAGCTATCTTAAATAACGATATATCTGAAAAGCATAATGCAGGAAGCATAGTTAATACTCCATAAAAGAACATTTTTCTTACAACAAATATTTGGCTATACTTTTTGTTTACACTTTTAACAAGTATTGAATATATAGAAAACGATATCGCCAATATCATTGCTATATTACGTGGATAATTATAAATGATTTGCATAAATATTTATTGTAAAAAATTGCAGTTAACTTCTATATTCCATTGGGGTTACTCCAGTATATTCTTTAAAGTATTTAGTAAAATGACTTTGATCATAAAACCCACTTTCAATAGCCACATAAGCAAAATCTTCATTCGATCTAATAATTTTTTTAGCATAATTAATTCTAAGATTCATTATATATTTATGTGGAGATAATCCATACTGTTTTTCAAACTGTCTTATAAGTGAATATTTACTCACATTATTTATTTTTGTAAGATCATCTAATGTTATGTTATTTAAGTAATTATCATCTATATATTCCTTTACTTCTTTCAAGCTAAAATTTTTTAAAACACTTGCATTTTCCACATTTATGACTGGGTAAATGTACTTTAAAAACATGGATTCCTTCTCTATATCTATGCTGCAACCTTCAAAATCATCTATAAATTTTGTAATATTTTTAAACGCTGATTCATTTAATTTCATGTATGAGAATCTTAAATCACTACCCTTTTTATTAAATGCTGTTTTAAATAAATTTTCATTTATGTAAATCATCTTAAAACTCCATTTTTTATAATTATGTGGAGTACATTTATGAACCATCTTTGCTGGAATTATAAGAATAGTATTTGATGCTATTTCATAGCTCTTATTATCAATTTTAGAGGTAGATGTCCCATTTTCAACAAAACCAATAGAAATTTCATTGTGAAAATGTGATTTATATGCATGTACCCTATTTTCACATCTTTTTATCTCAATTTTTTCGTTCATCAAATATCTTATTCCACTCATATTTAAGGCTCCCAAAAATAATTTATTTACATATTTAATTCATTTACTAACTCATTATAATTTTTTTCCGCCAAATTAACCTTACCTTTAAAATCATTCATATCACTTTTAAAGTTTTCACTGCTTTTTTCCAAATTATCTAAAGCTTTTAAAATAGCTTTTTTAAGCATTGGAATTACTTGTATTATTTTTTTTATTCCATAGACATACTCATCGTCATACAATCTAAAGCATTGGAATAAACCTGAAGTAAACCTACCCTCTGAAAATATAAAGATGTATCTGTCTGCCATTTCGTCAGATAAATCAACCTCAATTTTATGCCTGTATAATCTAAAAATGACACCATTATTTTCAATAAATACTGGAAATATTGTAGAGAAAAGAAATGCCACTTCGTCATTTGAACCATCCATTAAACCAATATGTGAAAAATCCATAACATTCATCTTATGTGTTATATCCTCTGTAAAAATAGAGTCATGTATTTGATTTCCAAGTTTTATTCTAAGTTTTTGTTCTTTCTCAGTAAGCAATCTATTATCAATTGTGCTAAATAAGTTTTCAAAATGTTTTCCTATTGTTGATATTTGCTGTGACATTGTATTCCTTCTTTCTATAAATCATTATATAAACTTTTCAATTTTTTATAATTGTAAAAATTACGCTTATGATAAATGTTATAACTGATAATATAACAGCTATAAGTAGAAAACTTGTTATAAAAATATTATACCTCTCTATACTAAGTTTAGATATATCATTAAATATTCCTAAAATATTAAGCACAAATAATATGATAAATATAATAGCAAGTCCCCTTGAAGCTCCTTTTATGTCTGCACTGCTTAAAGATATATGAGACGATATGCATATAGCTAAAAATATAAATACATAAAAATACGGATTCTTTAAATTAGTAGTTGAAAATATAGTCTTTATTAATCCTAAATATGAATTTATAATTTCTTTAAATATTTCACTATTTAGTGTAGTCATATGAAAATTTACTATTATTATCTGAATAAACTTATTATAAGCATCTTTTATTAAAAATCGCATTAAAATAATTATAGATATAATACCTCCAAAAATAGGAGCAATTCCTATAAAAAAATTTCCCACTTCTTCATAAATACTTCTCGGATTATATGAATGATTTACATATCCAAGAACACCCCTTGAATCTGGCCTTTGAAGCAGCTTTATATCATTTATACGATGTCTAAATACAAGTGCAACAATTGCATGACTTAGTTCGTGTATTGGAACTCCAATAAAGGCTGTTACCATGACAGCTTTCATTCCAAAGCTTCTTTGAAAATTCTTAATTGAGCTGTTTCTAAGTATCCCAAGCAAAAAGCCAATTAAAATAATGACCCCTGTTAAATATACTGTTTCTATTACAGTTCTAATTAATACATCAATAAATAAGTTCATACCTCAAATTAATTCCTTTCTTTGTTAATTTATAAGCTTGTATGTTTTTTTATTATATCACATTATTAAAATTTACGTTATTTATAGCACTTCATAAAAAAATAGAGTGTACTATTTACAATACACTCTATCAATACAATATTTTACATTATTTCGTCGCAACATCCCAAGGAGTTATGAGTCCTAAAATTTTTTCTTTAACCTTCCCTGTTTGAGTAATAAAAATCAATGAAAGCCGCTTTTTTCCACTAAACTTTTTTTGAAAAATCTCTTCAATTTCTAATATTAATGTATCCTTGCTTACAAAAGAAAAAAATTCACTAACATGTTTATCAAGTGGAATAAATTCTTTAAATGCCTCTATTTTAGTATCTCTATTAATTGGCACTCCCTCATTAGCTACCATATATGAAAATACTGTACTTTCACTAAACACCCCAATTATAAAGTCATTCTCAATTACAGGAACATGAGTATAATTATTCTCCCTCATAACATTCATAACATCAAACGCAAATTCATCTGTGGTTACTGAATATATACTTTTACCCCTAACCGCAATAGTATCTAGCGCAACAGGAGGATTAAGCACCCTATCTCTTATTTCTTTATATTTATCTACAATCTTATCATGTGGTTCTGCAATAGGATCTATTTCTCTATTATAAGGATTGTGAATTATTGAATTTCTAAGCTTTGCAAACAACATTAAATCATCCTTATTTTTTGCAAACACTTTATTTTTTTTAGACATTCTCTTTACTAAATCAGTATGTCCTATTCTATCATCTTCATCAAGGTATTCCCTCATATACCTATCTAACTCATTGTATATTACAATAAATTTTTCTGCATTTGATTTAATACTGTAATTTACATTACCCATGTTACATATTTAGCGAGAAAGTGTCTTATATTAGCTAAAAACACACACTTCACTAAATACTCACCTCCTAGTATAATAATGATATAGCCACTAAGGGCTATTCTTTTCTTCATAAATTTCTAAACTGAGTAACGGAAGAAG
>NZ_JAJNKE010000047.1 GCF_021043395.1 Clostridium guangxiense | reverse complement strand
ATATGAGTTTTAATGTTCGTTAGGAATCATGATAGTTTTCTATCGAATGTTATGACTACATTATACAAGGAGGATTAATATTTGATAGCAAACATTTTAACAGCGAATTTTAATATAATAATAATAAAATTTTTACAGCAGTTTTCTAATCCATTTTTAGACAAACTTGCAGAACTAATAACAATGACAGGAGAGCAATATTTTTCTATCGGAGCAATATTAATTATTTACTTATGCATTAATAAAAATTTAGGATACAAACTTGGTTTTGCAAGTCTTTTTAGTAATTCAATTAATGGGCTTGTAAAAAATATATTTAAAGTTCCAAGACCAATAGGGACAAGCGGCATAAGATCATTGAGGCTTGAAACTGCAGGAGGATATTCATTTCCAAGTGGACATACACAGAATGCATCTGTTTTTTGGACAAATCTTATGAAAAATATACACAAACATTGGATTTATATTGTTGGAACTATAATGATACTCGGTGTAGCCTTATCTAGACTTTATTTAGGAGTGCATAGACCTGTTGATGTGTTTTTTGGTTTTGTAATTGGATTTTTATCCATGGCGGTAGTAAATAGAATTTTTGATTTTAAAGATGGTGCTGGAAATATTTATGGCCTATTAGTATTAGTAGTTATAGTATGCATAATTACAATAAATTACGGAAATTTAGATTTATACAAGCAGTTTGGCTCAATTACTGGATTTTTTGTAGGATATTTGATAGAAAGTAAATTTATAAGATTTAGAGAAAAAGCATCATATATTCAGAATGTAATAAAAGTTTTTATTGCATCAATAGGATGTTTAATTTTAGAATTAGGTTTAAAAGCAATATTACCTAATTTAAAAGTATTTGAATTTTTTAGATATTTCATTATAATACTATGGGTGACAATCGGAACAACATATATCATTAAGAGATTTAAGATATATTTGTAGAAAACAAATAAATTTTATAAATCTTAGTCAAAAATTTCAAAAACTTTAAGTTAAAGAAGGATAATGGGCTAAAGTCCAAACCTCGCGTATGTTTACTTTTAGCTGCTGAATCATAGTGAGTTACTAAAAGTTCTTTGAAATTTTTCATTTTAGATTTATAAAATTTATTTAAGTACTGATAATCAATTAATTTACAAGGTTTCTGTATAATCTCTATCTATGGTTATTATTGCTTCGTATTTAGGATGAACTCTTCTTATTTCATTTTCGATGTTATTTATAAGTTGATTTTCAGAGTCTTTTGAAATATTAACGTCAAAGGTTATAACAATATCAAATATAAGCTTTTTGTGGTCACCGGTTCCAACAATTCTAAAATCGTGAAAAGAATTTATTTGAGGGAATTTTTTTAATATATATGATACTTCCTTTCTGGTTTCGTTAACCTCTTCTGAATCTGTGAGTATAGGGTCCATGTGTATAACTATAAGCATATTTAGTTTTTCAGATATTTCTTTTTCAGCCCTATCTATTTCATCATGAATTTTCATTATTGGCACATTGTAAGGAACTTCTGCATGGAATGACGCCATGGATCTCGTAGGACCATAGTTATGAATTATAAGATCATGTATCCCTATAATTAAATCATATTTTATTGCAAGGCTTTTTATATTTTTTACCAAGGCTGGATCGGGAGCTTGACCCAAAAGAGGATCAATAGTGCTTTTCATTATGGAAAAACCAGAAAATATTATGAAAATGGCAACTACAATTCCCACATATCCATCAACAGAAATATGAAAAGATGCCCATACTAAGAGTGAAATTATTACTCCAGAAAGTATAAAGACGTCATTTAGAGCATCTGCACCAGCTGCTGAAAGTGCAGAGGAATTGATTTTTTTACCAATGTATTTATTAAAATGACTTAGCCATAATTTTAGCGGAATAGCAATTATAATTATGATAAAAGAAATTAAATTAAATTTAGTCTCTTCCGGATGTACGATTCTTAAAAATGAGCTTTTCACAAATTCAAAGCCTACAACCAATATTATAGCTGATACTAATAAAGAAGAAAGATATTCAATTCTTCCGTGACCAAAAGGATGTTCTTTATCAGCTGGTTTGCTTGAAAGCTTAAAGCCAATGAGAGTTACTAGAGATGAACTAACATCTGCAAGATTATGAAAGGCATCTGCAATTACTGCAATGCTGTTTAACATAAATCCTATAATAAGTTCAATTAAAAACAGAATAAAATTAACTATTAATCCCATTATGCTGCTTAATATTCCATAATTTTCGCGAACCTTTTTATCAGCAGTATCGTCATGATTTCTTATGAATTTGGATATAATTAAATTTGAAAACAAAATAATCACTTCCTTATATAATAGATAAAAATTTTAAGTTATGTTAAAAAAATCTTGATGCATAATTGTGTTACGAGGTTCAAATATAATTAATTTTAATTATAACACATTTGGTAAATATACTGGAAAAAAATAATTGTATTTTGTATACTATAACTATATATAGTGTTAGTGGAATAAATCGTATTAGTACCAATTTTAAAATTACAGGCAGTATAATGATAAATTTGGAGGATGACATATGAAAAATGAATTAGAATATGCTGAAGAATTGATTGACTTTATTTATAAAAGTCCATCACCTTTTCATGCAGTAGATAGCATAAGCAGTGTGCTTAAAGATAATGGCTTTATAGAATTAAATGAAGAAGATAGATGGGAAGTTCAAAAAAGTGGAAGATATTTTGTTACAAGAAATAGTTCAGCTTTAATTGCCTTTGGTGTTGGAAGTGGCGTTATTGCGAAAAAAGGATTTAAAATAATAGGAGCCCATACAGATTCTCCTACTTTTAGGATAAAACCAGATCCTGAAATTATTTCAGAAGGGTCATATTTAAAGTTGAATACAGAAGTGTATGGAGGACCTATTTTAAATACTTGGCTTGACAGGCCCTTATCTATAGCAGGAAGAGTAACTCTAAAAGGAAGGAGCATTTTAAATCCTAAAACTGAACTTATAAATATTAATAGGCCTATACTTATAATACCTAATCTTGCGATACATATGAATAGAAATATAAATAAAGGCATAGAATTAAATAAGCAAATTGATATGCTTCCTGTGCTTGGACTTATTAACGATAGCCTTGAGAAAGATAATTATCTTGTTAAGTTAATAGCAAGTGAATTAAATGTAGATATAGAGGATATAATGGATTTTGATCTTGTGCTTTACGAATATGATAAAGGCTGTATAATGGGATTAAACAATGAATTTATATCTAGCAGCAGATTAGACGATTTAGAAATGGTTCATGCAGGAGTAACTGCCTTAACAAAGTCAAGCGTATCGGAAATGACAAATGTTCTTGTGTGCTTTGATAATGAAGA
Organism: Clostridium guangxiense; assembly: GCF_021043395.1. Classification (GTDB taxonomy): domain Bacteria; phylum Bacillota; class Clostridia; order Clostridiales; family Clostridiaceae; genus Clostridium_S; species Clostridium_S guangxiense. The sequence continues at coordinate 20,118 of NZ_JAJNKE010000047.1, read as the reverse complement.
GATAGGAAGTTCCAGTAAGCAAGGAGCCGATTCTCAATTTTTATCTGATATACTTGAAAGAATAGTGTTATCTTTTGGTGGTGATAGAGAAGATTTCTTTAGAGCTCTTAACAAATCCTTTATTATATCTTCTGATTCAGCACATGCGGTTCACCCTAACAAAGGTGAAAAGGCAGATCCAACTAATAGACCTCACATAAATGGTGGACCTGTAATTAAAATAAATGCAAATCAAAAGTATACTTCTGATAGCAATTCTATATCAGTGTATACTGAAATATGTAAAAAAGCAGGAATTCCATTTCAGAAATTTGTAAACAGATCAGATGAAACTGGAGGTTCTACAATTGGACCTATAAGTTCAACACATTTAGCATTGAGATCTGTTGATATAGGAACAGCACTGCTTGCAATGCATTCTATAAGAGAATTGTGTGGAGTTGTGGATCATTTATATGTTGAAAAATCTTTTGAAGAATTCTACAATCTATAACTCAATTAAAGTCTTAAAAACATATTGTATATTTATGAGTATTATGCTACAATAAAAAAAATTGATATTAGTGAAATCAGTTTAACTAGATTTATATATGTCTCAAAATGCCTTGAAAATCGTTGTTTTAAAACATATATGCAATAAGTTTTCTATTGATTTCACGATTAAAAGCCTAATGTAGAGGTGCTTTAAGTTAAGAGTAGTTGTTTTAGCTAGCAGGCAATTATAAACAGCGAAAGGAGCTTTTAGCCGAAGATGAATAAACTGGCAGGTTAGTCATCTGGCTTTATGCACAATATGTATAAAGTTGTCGCTTGAGTTTTTTAAGTGGAGAGCTACAAGGTTCACAAAGTTGTATGTATGCGGCAGAGTTGAACTTTGCCGTATTATTTTATTTACTATTGTATAATTATAACAATAAATATTTTTTTATGCAGAAACTAATTAAAGAGGTGTGAAGGGTGAAATTATTTGGAAGCATGTCAGTAAAGGATAATGAATTATATATAGGTGGTGTAAGTTCAAGCAATCTTGCTAAGGAATATGGAACTCCGCTTTACGTTATAGACGAGGAACTTTTAAGAAATAATTGCAAAAGTTATCGTGACAATTTTTGCAAGAATAATACAGTTGCATATGCAGGAAAAGCGTTTTTACCTGTTGCAATGTGCCAAATTATAAGTGAAGAAGGACTTAATCTTGATGTTGTTTCTGGGGGAGAATTATATACAGCATACAAGGCAAAATTTCCAATGGAAAAAATACTATTTCACGGAAATAATAAAACAATAGATGAGATTAGAATGGGAATAAGTTTTGGTGTAGGAAGATTCGTTGTTGACAATTTTTATGAAATTGAAAAAATAAACGAAATAGCAGCAAAGGAAAATGTGGTACAAAAAATATTTTTAAGAATAACTCCGGGAATAGAAGCCCATACCCATGAATATATAAAAACAGGGCAAATTGATTCTAAATTTGGATTCACACTTTCAAATGGTGATGCTCTTGAAGCTGTTAGAGAAGCTATCAAATTTAAAAATGTTGAACTTGTAGGACTTCATGCTCATATTGGTTCTCAAATATTTGAAATAAGTCCTTATTTAGAAGAAGTAGATACTATGTTAAGCTTTATTAAACAAATAAAGGACAAGATAGAGTATGATATTAAGGAGCTTGATCTTGGGGGAGGCTTTGGAATCTACTATACAAAAGCAGATAAGCCGAGGACCACTGAAGAATTTTGTAGTGCTATACTTAAAGAGGTCGATAAAAAAAGCGCAGAACTTGGAATTAAGCTTCCAAGGCTTATTATAGAACCTGGAAGATCAATTATAGGAAATGCAGGTACAACTTTATATACAATAGGTTCTATAAAAAATATACCTGATATAAGAAAGTATGTATCTGTTGATGGTGGAATGACGGATAATATAAGACCTTCACTATATAATGCTGAATATGAATGTTCAATCGCAAATAAATTTAATGATTCAAAAGAAAAGGTAACTATATCTGGAAAATGCTGTGAATCTGGAGACATACTTTTAACAGATGTTGAGATATCAGAAGCAAAAAGTGGTGACTTACTTGTAGTTTCAACAACAGGAGCTTATGGATATTCTATGTCTAGTAATTACAATAAGATACCTAAACCAGCAGTTGTTTTGGTCAAAGATGGTACTTCAAAGTTGATATGCAAAAGAGAAAGCTATGAGGATATTGTAAGAAACGAGCTTTCAATTCTATAAAAAATGCAAAATAAATGTATTACAGTACGATAAATAAAATTAATAAATTTAAGATCTATGTATCGCGTACAAAAAATTTTCTGAATCTATGTTTACACAGAATATGGAATATTACTTTAATTTCAGAATTAACTTAAAATTCCGTAGGTACGGAGGAATTTTTTCATTGTACCACCGTGAAAGCAAAATAATAATGCTGAAGGAACAGTTTAAAAAAATTCTAATAAATCTTGGTGGAAAAATTATAAAATACTTAGAGATTTTAATTGTTTGACTGATAGGGAGTTATTAAAATATCTTAGGATTTTATAATTTTTCTATCTTAGATTTATAGAATTTTTTTAATGTGACGAAGCATTGTTATTTTGCATTTTTTTTTTAGAAATAGGGAATAATAATTCAAGTTAGGATATATAGGAAAATTAAAATATAGTTGCTGAAAGGATGAATTGTTATGCCTTACATGTATTTATTAGCGATAGTAGTAGCTTTAATTCTGTTATATGTGATTATAATTTCATTAAAAAATAATTCTAATTATTCTTTTGATGATGTTCCATATATTGATGATGTTGAAAGTGAAAAATTGGAGAATCATGCTGTAGAACTTTCTAAATATCATAAGGCTACAAGAAAAAGGAGCAGCAAAAAAAGTCTTATAAGAAGACTTGACTTAAGCTATGAAAGTATTTTAAGGGGCTATGAGTATATAGACAGAGATATCAGAAATAATAGAGAAATAGTTCCAGCAGCTGAATGGCTTCTTGACAATTTATACCTTATAGAAAAAGAATATAAAGATATAAAACATAATATGTCGGAGAGTTTATATAAAGAGCTTCCTATAATAAATAAAGGTTCAGTAAAAGGATTGCCAAGGATATATCATATAAGTACAGAACTAATATCGCATACAGATGGAAAAGTAGATGAAAACATTATCCTTTCATTTATTAATGCTTATGAAAAAAGGAGTGTGCTTACAAGTTCTGAACTTTGGGTACTTCCAACTATGCTTAGAATAGCAATTATTCAGAATATAAGTAGGGTTGTTTCAGGGATAGTTTTTGCTGAAAGAGAGAAAAGAAAAGCAGATAAGCTTGGAGATAAAATAATAAAACTTTCAGATAAAGAGTTAACAGAAAATGAAATAAAAAGGTTAATAAAAGGAAATATGATATTTTCTACACACTTTATGGAAAGATTTTTAAAGGTTATCAGAGATAATGGAGTAGAAAATGAAAAAATTTATAAGTACATAGAAAATATTATGGAAGTTCAAGAGATGGACAGTAATAGAATGATTATTATTGAACATCAAAAACAGGCAAAGTTTCAAGTGTCGATGAGAAATTGCATAAGTGGAATAAGGGAAGTGGAAGCATTAAATTGGAAGGAATGTTTTGAAAAACTTAGCATAACCCATCAGATATTAAAGAAAGATCCGTCAAATATATATATAAATATGGATTATGCATCAAGGGATTACTATAGGCATAGAGTAGAAGTTATTTCAAAGCAAACGAGGTTGCCAGAAGCATACATTGCAAGGACAGCAGTTAAATGCGCTGATGAAGCAGAAGCAAAAAGTGAATTGAAAAAGCATGTTGGGTATTATCTTATGGATGATGGCGTAGAAGAACTAAAAAATAAGCTTAAATCTAAGAGAAGTGGAACAATAGATTTTAGAAGTTATATAGATAAGCATAAAGTTGCAGCATATATATGGGCTAATGTCCTTGGAACAATTTTATTAACTGTTTTTATGCTTTGGATAATATATGTTACAGATAGTTATGCAAAACCTTGGAAATACATTGTTGGTGGGATAAGTATCTTAATACCGTGTTCCGAAATAGTTAACTCAATACTAAATTGGAGTATAAATCATTTAATTAATCCTAGGTTTGTACCTAAAATGGAATTAAGCAGTGGTATACCAGATTACGCAAAAACAGTTGTAGTAATACCTACAATTTTAAATAGTGAAGATAGAGTAATTGAGCTTATGAAAAATATGGAGGTGTACTACCTTGCTAATAAAGAAAAAAATATATACTTTGCGATATTGGGGGATTTCAAAGACAGCTATGTTAAAAATGATATTAACGATGAAAAGATAAATAGAATTGCACTCAAAAGGGTGAAAGATTTAAACCGCAAGTACAGCAGTAATGGTGAAGATATATTTTTCTTTTTAAATAGATATAAACAATTTAATAAAAAACAAAATATGTGGATTGGTTGGGAAAGAAAACGTGGTAAACTTATGGAATTCAATTCACTGATAAGAGGAGATAAGAATACAAGTTACAATGTTATTAGTGGAGATATAGAAAAACTAAAAGATGTAAAATATGTAATAACGCTTGATGTTGATACAAAGCTTCCAAGAGATGCCGCTAAAAAACTAATAGGGGCTGTAACCCATATTTTAAATAAACCAGAGATAGAAAATGATAAGGTTGTTCGTGGATATGGAATTATGCAGCCTAGAGTAAGTATAAGTACAGTAAGTGCCAATAAAACCATGTATTCCAAGATATTTTCAGGTGAAACTGGAATTGACACTTACAGTACAGCAGTATCAGATGTTTATGAAGATTTATTTGCAGAAGGTATTTACACAGGAAAAGGTATATACGATATTGACGTGTTTCAAACTATGCTTAAGGATCAACTTCCAGAAAATGCTATATTAAGCCACGATTTGATTGAAGGATCATACACAAGAACAGCATTGGTAACAGATGTTGAACTTATAGATGGATATCCTGCATATTATAATTCAAGTTCAAAGAGACTGCATAGATGGGTTAGAGGTGATTGGCAGATTGCAGCTTGGATATTTAAAAAATCACCTATAAATGCTCTTTCTAGGTGGAAGATTGCAGATAATTTAAGAAGAAGCCTTGTATCTCCAGCAATTGTAATACTTAGTATACTGGCATTTACAGTACTTCCATATAATCCGGATAGATGGCTTAGTGTAGCATTTTTAGCATTGATATGCCCATGGCTATTTGATGTGTCAGAGGTTGTAGCGTCTCCTATAAGGGGACTTAGTTTATCTGGAAAAATAAACAGTAGCAAAACGGTAATAGAACAAGTGTTTTTAATATTTGCTTTTTTGCCATATAAGGCTTATTTAATGCTTGATGCAATAATAAGAACACTTTATAGGATGCTTATAAGCAAAAAGAAATTACTTGAATGGCAGACAGCAGCTGATAGTGAAAGGTTAATGGGAAGAAAGCTAAATGATTTTATTAAGACGATGTGGAGTGGAAGCGTTGTTGCTCTTGTTATAGCATATATTTCATTTTCAAAAGAAATAAAAATTGGAATGATTATGTTTCCTTCTTGTGTAATATGGTTTATAAGTCCAATTATTGCTTATTATATAAGTAAAGAAAGAGGATTAAAGCATGCAAATATTTCATCTCAAGATAACTATTTCTTAAGAAGAATGTGCAGAAAAACCTGGGCCTATTTTGAAGATTTCGTAAATGAAGAATCAAATTTTCTTGCTCCAGACAATTATCAAGAAGAGTACAATAAAGGAGTTGCATATAGAACATCTCCAACAAATATGGGAATGGGGCTTACTTCTAACATAGTTGCATACGATTTTGGTTTTATAGGAATCGAGGAGTTTGTAAATAGGGTTGATAAAGTGCTTTCTGAGATGGAAAGTTTACCAATGTATAGAGGTCACTTTTATAATTGGTATGACACAAAAACAAAGGAACCTCTTAAACCGCTTTATGTATCTACCGTAGATAGTGGTAACCTTGTTGGATATTTGTGGCTTCTCATAGGAACAATTAGAGAGTACGAAAACAATCCTATAGTACGAAAGGAATATAAAACAGGAATAGAAGATACCTTAAAATTAGCAGTGGAAGAAGTAGAGGATGGATACTATGAAGATATATTAAATGAAATAGCCACAGATGATTTCAGCTTGAGTTTTTGGTGTGAAATGCTAAACAAAATATTAGATAAAGTCAAAAGTGTAGAAGAGAACTATGATAGAGATAAAATTTATTGGAATATGAAGCTTAAAGCTATGTGTGTAAAATTTATAAATGAAATCGAAGAATTCTCATTTCCAGTATCAGAGATAAATGAAAAATTTAAAAATGACTATGAAAGCATTGAATTTTTAAATGAAATATTAATGCACACACCAATAAGTGATATACCATATGAAATTGAAAAGTTAAGACTAAAAAAATCTAGTGCTGAATTAGTTACAAGAATAGTAAACAATTTTGATAAACAAAATAGTAAAGTTAAAAGCCTTCTTTTAAAGATGGATAATTTAAAAGAAAGATTAAGAAAAATATCAAATCAAACGGATTTTTCAATGTTGTTTGATAAGAAGAGAAAATTATTCGCTATAGGTTATGATATAGAAAGCGATAGTCTTGGAAAGAGTTATTATGATCTTCTAGCATCTGAAGCAAGACAGGCAAGTTTTATAGCAATAGCTAAAGGAGATGTAGAACAAACACATTGGTTTAAACTTGGGAGATCAATGACATCTATAGCTGGTAGAAAAGGACTTGTATCCTGGAGCGGAACTATGTTTGAATACTTTATGCCTCTTGCCATAATGAAGAGTTATCCAGATACTCTTCTTAATGAAACATACAAAACCGTTATAGAGGCTCAAAAGAAATACTGTAGAAGCAGGAAAGTGTCGTGTTTTGGAATTTCAGAATCTGCATATTATAGCTTTGATGTAGACAATAATTATCAGTATAAGGCTTTTGGAGTTCCAGGAATAGGATTAAAACGTGGGCTTGCAAATGAACTTGTTATATCTCCGTATTCAACTGTTATGGGACTTCAAATTGATTTTAAAGATTGTTTAGATAATATGAGAGAACTTGTAAGTGAAGGAATGGAAGGAAGATATGGATTTTATGAAGCTTTAGATTATACAAGAGGAAGATCCGATAAGAACAGGGATAAGTCCATTGTAAGATGCTTTATGGTTCACCATGAGGGAATGAGTCTGATGGCACTTGATAATGTTATTTATAATAATGTGCTGCAACAAAGATTTCATTCAAATCCAAGGGTAAAAGCTACAGAACTTTTGCTTCAGGAAAGAATTCCAAGGAGAATTGTATATGATAGAGAACAAGTCTTTGATGTACCAGAATTTAAAGGATTAAAACAAAATATTACTGTTAGGACATATAGAACTCCTAAAACGCCAACTCCGGAAGTGCAGCTTTTATCGAATGGAAGATATTCTTTGATGATATCAAATAGTGGAAGTGGATATAGTAGACGAGATAATATTGAAGTTTATAGGTGGAGGCATGATGCAACTAAAGATGATACTGGAATGTTCTTTTATATAAAAGATGTTTCAACGGGAAAGTGGTGGAGTCCGACTTATGAGCCTTGCGAGAGCGAAGGAGATTTTTATGAAGCTGTCTTTGCTCTTGATAGGGCAGAATTCAAAAGAAAAGATGGAAATATTATAACTAATACTGCTGTAGCGGTTTCTAATGAAGAAGATGCTGAGGTTAGAAAAATATCAATTACTAACAAGACGGCTTCTTCTAAAATATTTGAAATAACGAGTTACTCTGAGATAACTATAGCACCGCATGATGCAGATTTGGCTCATCCTGCTTTTAGCAATCTTTTTGTAACTACGGAATTTGTAAAAGCTCCAGAATGTATTATTGCATCAAGAAGACCACGAAGTGATAAGGATACAAAGTACTGGATTATGCAAAAAATGATAGTAGAGGGAGTAGAGCTTTCTAATACGTCTTATGAGACCAGCAGAGTTAATTTTATAGGAAGAGGAAAAAGTAAAAATAATCCTGAGGGTATCAATAATCCACTTAAAAATACTGCAGGTGATGTACTTGATCCAATAATAAGTATAAGAAAAAAAGTAAAAATACATCCTGGAAAAACGTGCAATATATATTATATTAATTCTATATCAACATCAAAGGATGAAGTTATAAGCACTGCGGAAAAGTATAGTAAATATCACAGCTTAAAACGTGTATTTGAACTTGCACGGACTCAAACTCAGGTTGAAATGAGCTATATGGGAATAAAATCAAATCAGGCAAATATATATCAAATAATGGCATCAAGAATATTGTTCGTAAATAGTTCTCTTAAACTTAGAGAAAACTACGTTAAGAATATAAAAAACTCTCAACCGCATTTGTGGGGGTACGGTATTTCTGGAGATTTGCCTATTTTACTTCTCCTTGTAAGAGAGGAAAATGATGTTGATCTTGCAAGACAAATGATTCTTGCGCATGAATATTTAGAGACTAAAGGTCTCAATTATGATTTTATAATTTTAGATCTTCAAGAAAATTCATATATTCATATATTAAAGGATTCAATAAGAGACTTGATTGCAGCAAGAAATTCCAATATAAAGAAAAAAAATTCTGGCAGGATATTTCTTTATGGTAAATCGGAAATACCTGAAGAAGATATGAATTTTTTAATAGGTATAGCTAAATTTGTGGTTGATTCCAAAGATGGACTTTTAGTAAGTCAAATTAAAAATGAGATGAAAGAGGATAATGAAATCCCAGACTTAAAAACAAAAAATGTTAAATATAATATAAAACCGCATAAATTTGAAATTGGAAGCCTTAAATTTTTTAATGAATATGGAGGATTTAATAAAAATGGTGAGTATACTATTATTTTGAATGATGATAAGAATACTCCTGCCCCATGGATAAATGTAATTTCAAATGATAAATTTGGTTTTCATGTATCTGAAAGTGGCTCTGCTTATACTTGGTATGAAAATAGTAGAGAAAATAAAGTGACACCTTGGTACAATGATTGGGTATCTGATCCACCTGGAGAAGCTCTTTATGTTCGTGACGAGGATACTGGTGAATTTTGGAGCATATCACCTAAACCTGTTAGGGATAAAGAAGACTATATAATTCAACATGGTTTTGGATATTCTACATTTAAGCATTATAGGGAAGGAATAATAGGAAGTATCACTATGTTTGTTCCTATGAATGAGAGCATTAAAATATTAAAGGTGAATTTGAAAAATAATACTGAAGTTCATAGAAGCTTGTCTATTACGTATTTTGCAGAACTTGTTTTAGGGGTTGCCTATGAGCAAACTTCTAATTATATTTCTACGTATTTGGAAAATAAGGAAAAAGTAATATATGCACAAAATCCTTATAGTACAAATTTTGGAAACGCATTTGCTTATTTAAAGATGTATGGAGGAGAAGAAGAAAGCTTTACAGGCAGCAGAAGAGAATTTATAGGTAGAGGAGGTAACACTGAAAATCCTGAATTTATGAAGAAATCAAGACTTTCAAATTATGTAGGCAGCGGAGAAGAACCATGTGCTTGCGAGAATACTAAAGTAGAACTTAAACCAAACGAGGAAAAAGAAATTATTATAATGTTTGGAGAAACTGTTTCACTGGATAAAGCAATGGAGATAACTCAAAAATATTCTTCTTTTGAGGAAGTAGATAAGGAGTTAAAAAACACTAAAGAATACTGGGATTCGTTACTTCACACTATAACTGTAAAGACACCTGATGAAACTATGAATTTACTTATGAATGGATGGCTTATGTATCAGACTTTAGCATGTAGGGTATGGGCAAGAACAGCATTTTATCAATCTGGAGGAGCCTATGGTTTTAGAGATCAACTTCAGGATGTTATGTCATTAAGTTATATAAAACCTGAAATTACGAGAAGGCAGATTTTAATAAATTCGTCAAGGCAATTTCTAGAAGGAGACGTTCAACATTGGTGGCATCCTATAGTTAACAGTGGAATAAGAACTAGGTTTTCCGATGATTTACTGTGGCTTCCATACGTAACCTTGGATTATATAAAAAATACAGGAGATTACAGTGTACTTGATGAAAAAGTTAACTATATAGACGATGAACCTTTAAGAGAAGGAGAAGATGAAAGATATAATATTGCAAGAGTATCTGAAAAATCTGAGAGTGTATATGATCACTGTGTAAAAGCTATAGAAAAAGGGTTAAAATTCGGAGTTCACAACATACCTTTAATGGGTAGTGGTGATTGGAATGACGGCATGAACACTGTAGGCAACAAGGGAAAAGGCGAAAGTGTTTGGCTTGGATGGTTTATGTATTCTATTCTTAAAAATTTTAAAGAAATAGCTAAGTTGAAAAATGATGAGTATAGAGTACAAAGATATAATGAATTGAGTGAGTTTGTGAGAGAGAATATTGAAAAGAATGCTTGGGATGGAGATTGGTACAGAAGAGCGTATTTTGATGATGGAACGCCGCTTGGTTCTTCAGAAAATGAGGAATGTCAGATAGATTCTTTAGCACAGTCTTGGGGAATTATATCTGGAGCAGCAGAACCATCTAGAGCAAAACGCTCTATGATCTCACTCGAAAAATACCTCGTAAAAGAGGATAAAGGTGTTATTTTACTTTTAACTCCACCATTTAGCTCATCAAAACTTGAACCAGGTTATATAAAAGGATATGTACCAGGCGTAAGAGAAAATGGAGGTCAGTACACTCATGCAGCTACTTGGGTAATATATGCTATGACGAAACTTGGAGAAGGAAAAAAGGCAGTTAAGTTGTTTAACATGATAAATCCTATAAATCATACAAAATCCTACTATGATTGTCATACCTATAAGGTTGAACCGTATGTAATGGCAGCTGATGTTTATGCAAAACAGCCTTATGTGGGTAGAGGAGGTTGGACCTGGTATACAGGAACAGCAGGTTGGATGTACAGAATAGGGCTGGATGGAATTTTGGGATTAAAGCTTGTAGAAGGGAAAGGATTTTCAGTAAAGCCATGTATTCCAGAAGATTGGAATGAATATACAATAAAATACAACCACTATAATTCGGTTTATAATATAAAAGTTATGAGAGGTTCAAACAAAGAAATAAAATTCGATGGAAAGAATATAGAAGGAGATGTAATTCCCTTCGCAGAATTTGGCCACCATGAGGTTGAAATTATTATTTAGATTATTTATAATTTCGTATTCATTAGTGAAAAAGTGAAGGAATTTTCTGTCGCAAATGGTGAAGGGTTTTAACTTGCCTTGCTCGTTAAAATCCTTCACTTATATAATATACCTTGACAAACTTTCATTGTTTTATTACTATAGAACTATGAAAAAAGTCGATTTGGTAAAAATATTTAAAGCATTATCATGTGAGCAAAGATATAAGCTTTTTAAGATGCTATATGAATGGTATGAAACAAATAAAGATGATGGAGGGAAATACTGCTTTGATGAAGGAGTTGAAAAATGTTTTACTAAGGCATGCTGCTGCATGAAATTATCCCGTTCAACGATATCACATCATTTTAAAGAGCTTCAAAATGCAGGACTTATAGAATATACACGTAATGGACAATGTTTTACGTGCAAAATAAATTTAGACGCTGTTGAGGCAGTGAGAAATTTCTTAAAGTAAGGTAGTTAAATATTTTTTGTGATAAAAGTTCGATTACTGACGAACTACAAAAAATATAATTGTAGGTAAGGAGATTTTTATGTTAGAGTTTAAAGAAGTTACTATTGATGATAAAAATGTATTTGATAAGTATTTAAAGGATTATAAATTTAAAACCTGTGAATTTTCTTTTACAAGTTTTCTTATATGGAGAAAAGGCTGTGATATTAAATACTGCATATATGAAGATGCCCTTATAATAAAGAAAAAGGATTTTAATGAAAAATATCATTTTATGCAGCCAATAGGATATTCTAGAGAAAGCTTAAATAAGATAATTGAAAGTCTTGAAGAATATAAAGAAAAAAATAATATGGCTTACTTATTTAAAGATGTTGAAGATGAATTTAAAGATGAACTTGAAAAAGTTTATGGTGACAATATTAAAATTGGAGAAGATGTAGATAATTTTGATTATATTTATTTAAGTGAAAAATTAATTAATCTATCAGGAAAGAAGTTACATTCAAAAAAGAATCACTATAATAATTTTGTTAAGAATTATGATTATACAGTTAAAGATCTTTCGGAAGAAGGAGTAATTGAGGAGTGTATTTCAGCTAGTGAAAGATGGTATGAGGAAAATAATAGGGGTGATATATATTTAACCTATGAACTCGAAGGAATAAAAGAAATATTGAAATATGCTGATATATTAAATTTGAAAGGAATTGCAGTGTATATCGATGATGCACTCTCAGCTTTTACAATTGGAGAAATTGTCAATGACAATATGGCAATAGTTCACATTGAGAAGGGAAGAAAGGACGTTAATGGTATATATGTGTTTATTAATAAAACCTTTGTTGAAAGGTATTGCAGTGAAGTAATCTATGTCAATAGAGAGCAGGATTTAGGTATTGAAGGATTGAGAAAGGCCAAAATGTCATATAAACCAGTAAAACTTGAAAAAAAATACTGTATAAACTTATAACAATTGTTATAAGTTTATACAGTATTTTTAAGTTCAATAGCTTTTGGCTTAGTTTTTTATAGTAGTTACCACCTTTCAATATTGTAATGATATTGATAATATCATAAAGAAGGCTAGAATTAAAGGTACTAGTACCTAGCATTTAATTTTTTTTCAAGTAAGTCAACAGCTAAATACATTATATAAGCCAAAATAGATAAAATTACGATACTCATCATTACCATATCTAGCTGTGAAATTTGACCACCATACACAATTAAGAAGCCTAGACCTTCTTTTGCAACAAGAAATTCACCCATTATAACTCCAACCCAAGATAAGCCTACATTTATTTTTAAGGCAGAAATTAAAGTTGGAATCGAAGCTGGGATTATTAGGTTAAGGAGTATTTGAAGTTTATTTGCACCAAGTGTTTGAAGAAGCTTTATTTTGTCTGAATCAACTTCATTAAAACCATTTAATACACTTATTATGGTTGTTACAATTGAAATTAAAAGGGCTACTATAATAATTGCTTTCATTCCATTTCCTACCCAAAATATTATTATTGGTGCTAAAGCCACTTTAGGAAGTGCATTGAGCACAACTAAATAAGGATCTAATACCTTTGAGGCAAATTTAGACCACCATAAGAGTATAGCAATAATTGTTCCTAAAATTGTTCCAGATACAAAACCTATGATAGTTTCGAAGCAGGTCACCAATATATGAGTAAATAGAGTTCCTTCTCCGTATATTGTTATAAGACTCTTAATCATTCTGGAAGGAGTACTTATAAGAAATGGATCTACCCAGTTTAGATCACCAGCAATTTCCCAAACCGTGAAGAGGGCTATAAGTATGGAAATTCTAGTGATTCTAATTTTTATTTTTTCTTTTTTTAGATCCAAAATATATTTTTTTTGTTCTATAGTCTCATTCACTTTTGTCCATCTCCTTCCATATAATATCAAAGTAAATTCTAAAGTTTTCATCCTCACGTCTTTTAATTGGAGATTCTTCATTTAAGTCTATTGATACATCCTTTTTTATATAAGCAGGACGCTTTGAAAGTATTAGTATTCTCTCAGATATAGAAACAGCTTCTGCTATATCATGTGTTACCATAATTGCTGTTTTTCCTTCTTTCTTTATTATGCCGCAAATCTCACTTCCAACATTAAGTCTAGTTTGGTAATCTAAAGCTGAAAATGGTTCATCTAAAAGTAAAACCTCAGGATTTAAAATTAGTGTCCTAATTAAAGCAACTCTTTGTCTCATGCCACCAGATAGCTCGTTTGGGTGATGATTTTCAAAACCACCTAATCCATATTTAACTAGGAAATCACCTATTTTATCTTTGATTTCATGTGTGTATTTTTTTTGTATTTTAAGACCAAGAGCTATGTTATCTTTTACTGTAAGCCATTCAAAAAGATTATCTTTTTGAAACATGTAACCAATTTTAGGTGAAACACCTTTTGTTAAAGTGCCATCTATATATACTTCGCCGCTTGAGGGTTTCAAAAGTCCAGCAATTATATTTAAAAGAGTTGATTTTCCACAACCAGAAGGTCCAACAATACTTACAAATTCTCCTTCTTTTACTGAAAATGATATATTCTTTAGTGCTTTTGTTTCTGCTTTTAGGGAATGATAATTAACAGAAATATTTTTAACATCAACTTTATCCATTTTATTATCACCTTCTAAATTATTTAATTTTCTGCACTGCCTCCTTTGCAAAGCTGTTATTTACTATAGTGTTAAAGGAAGGTCTTTCTTTTATGAGAGAAGATTTATAACTTTGAATTATATCCATAAGTCTTGTTAAATCTTTTTCACTTAAAGCAGGGGTTTCAGCAAATGCTCCTATTTTTCTATAATTTTTTACTGAGTTTTCAATTAAACTTTCACTAGTACCAGGAAAAAATGACTTTATAGTAGAAGCGACTTCTTTATCTGAATGATTTTTTACCCATAATTGACCTTTGTATATTGCATTTGTAAACTTTTGAATTACGTCTTTATTTTCTGTCATGTAAGATTTTGTGGAGAAAAAGCAAGTATATGGAAGTGTTCCAGCCTCGGCCCCAACTGATGAAACAATATACCCAGATTTACTTTGAGTTAGCAAACTTCCTGTAGGTTCAAAAAGCGTTGCGTAATTACCTGTGCCACCTTTAAATGCACCACCAACTGCTTTGAAGTCTATATTTGTTATTACATTCACGTCTTTACCTATTTTAAGGTTCTTATTCTTAAGCACATATTCCAATGCCATTTCTGGAACTCCACCAGGTCTGCCTCCAATTATCGTTTTGCCTTTTAAATAAGACCAGCTAAAATCTTTTTCCTCTTTCCTACCAACAAGAAAAGAGCCATCTTTTTGTGTAAGTTGTGCAAATAGTATTGGGTAATCCTGTCTATGTTGATTGTAAATATAGATTACTTGCTCAGGACCACAAAAACCTATATCGGCATTTTTGCTTAAAACTTCTTGCATAGTTTTATCTGCACCTTGACCAGTGGAAATGTCAAGCTCAATTCCATTTTCCTTGAAATAACCATTGCTTATAGCAGCATACATTGGTGCGTAAAATACAGAACGTGTAACTTCATTTAAGCGAACTTTGGTTAATGAGCTTGTGCTTGTTTTTTTTCCGCAAGATGAAAACAAAGTTATTAGCATTAAAGAAGAAACTATAAGAGATAATATTTTCAAATGTTTTTTTCTCATGAATGACCTCCGTAATATATTACTTAATTCATAATATGAAGTGTGAAGGAGATAAGTTATTATTTTAAATTTCTTAGCATAAAATTTTTAAAAGTTTAAATAATAAATCTATGCTAAAAATAATGTTGATAAAGATTTATGTCATTACTATCAACATTCTTTAAGCATAGCCAGTAATAAGTATAAAAGCTGTAGGAGGAATTATCGTGGAAAAAGAAAGAGTAAAGGAAATACTTAATTCCAAAGGATTTATAGAGGTAAGATATAAAAACAAACCTGTATATTTGGAGGGAATTGGAACAGATCAAGATGGCAAGATTTTAGTAAAAGATTTAACCACAAGTGAAAAGTTTAATGTAGATATTAGAGAACTTACAACTTGAACGCTATATGAAATAAATTGTATGAAAGATTTAAAGTGAAGAGGTTGTGAAAAAAAGGTATTCTATAGGTTTTACTACACCACGCATAAAGCATTATAAGCGACCAGTAAAAAAGAATACCTACATTTTTCACATCCTTCTATATATCATACAACATATAGCTTTTTACCTAAAAGTTCATTAAATGAGTCCGAAATTGTTTGAGCTTGTTTTATAAGAAAATCAGAATTAGTATTTGAAACAGTTTTTATTATTATGACATCATCATTTATGGTGCATTTTATATCAGTTATTGAATTTGATAAATCTTTATCTAGATTTTCAGCGATTCTAATTAAAATGCCTATTACCTTTATTGAATATAAATCAACCTTGTCAATTAGAGTTTTATATTTATCAAAATCAGATGGCAAACTGTCGCTTCTGTGATAATATGCAGCAAAAGCACTCATGACACATTCACGTGGAGTTAAGCCATATATAATAGAGTTAAGTATCACATAGGCAGAGTGCTTGTGATGATAGTAATAGGAAATATTGCTTCCAATATCATGAAGCATACTTGAGGTTCTAATTACATTTATAAGGTAGTCATCTAGTCTGTGAACTGGTTTTAGTTCATCAAATAAAGACAGTGTAAGTTTATAAACATGATTACTATGTTTAGGATTCATGCTGTTGTTTATCATGATATTATTTATAGAGAAACCAAGAATGTCATCTATTTTTTGTTTATTATAAAGAGTACTTAAAAGAACACCTTCGCGAAGTCCATTTCTACTTATTATTACGTGTTTTATTTTGCACATATCAATTAAAGTATTAACTGCACATACGGCACCAACAAATATGTCAGTTCTGTTTTTAGATAGACCCTTTATTTTCTTCCTTTGCTCAGCAGATTTCAATTTTACTTCATCATATATATCTAAAATTTCAGCACTGTCTAGCTTATAGTTGTGAATTAAATTCAGTGGATAGTTGGTTCTTTTTTTGCTTATCTTTGCTATGTTTCTTATGCTGCCCCCTATACCTATAAGGGTATTTACTTTTAAATCATTAAGCCATGCTATTTTTGAAAAGCTGTCCAATAGGAAACTTTTAAGATTTTTTTCCTCTGCATTTGAAATTGAGTCTTGAAGGTTGAATTTTTTTGTTAAAGTTATGGCACCAAATGGCAAACTTATGCATTCTTTTAAGTTCCTATTTTCTACAAGTATTAGTTCTGTACTCGCACCACCTATATCCATTATAAGTCCGTTGTTAATGCTTAAAGTATTTATAGAAGCAAAATAATCATAGTAAGCTTCTTTTTCACCAGAAAGAACTTGTATATCTAAATTAATTTCGGATTTTATTCTATCCATTAAATAAGATTGGTTTTTGGCTTTTCTTACAGCTTCTGTGGCAGTTGCTATTATTTTAATATCCGGAAAAGTAGCACAAAAGTTTTTATAAAGCCTAAGCACGTTTATGGTTTCTTGTATTTTTTCTTCTTTAAGGCTTCCATTATTGTCGAAGCCTTCACCCAGACGGACATATTCTTTTAATTCTGTGATGATTTTAAATGAACGTTTGTCTGTTATTTCAGTTATAAGAAGCCTTACGGAGTTAGAACCAATATCTATTACGCCAATGTGTTTCAAATTATCATCTTCCAATCTTTATTAAAATATTTTATTATTATATCACATTTATTAGTTAAAGTGAGAGGCTTGTATATTATACATTAGCGTATGTAAAGTTTAGGTTAAATATAATAATATTTCATGTTAATTATGCTATAATTATAGAAATATGTTTAGGGCGGACATAGTAAATTGTGTTTTATTTTAATAAAAATAGAGAATTTTTTGAAGAATTAATGGGAATAAAGCCTATAATTAATATTACAAGAGGGTGATGTATATGGGAAAATGGAGTTGTGATAATTTTATAAACAGGGAATTAAGTTGGCTAGAATTTAATAATAGGGTTTTAGAAGAGACCTTAGATGAAAGCAATCCTCTTTTTGAAAAAATTAAATTTTGCTCAATAACCAGTTCTAATTTAGATGAATTTTTTATGGTTAGAGTTGCATCTATAATAGAGCAAATTCATGCAGAATTTACTATTCCAGATATAGCAGGTTTTACGCCAGAGGGACAGCTTACTCAGATAAGGATTAGGGTTAGAAAAATGGTTGAAGATGAGTATGTATGTTATAGAAAACTTTTAGATGAACTTAGAGAACAAAAGATATATATAGTTAAACCAGAAGAATTAAATGAAGCGCAGAAAAAATATATAACGGAGTATTACTATGATACTGTTTTTCCTATTCTTACCCCAATGGTTATGGATAGCAGCAGACCATTTCCACTTATATTAAATAGAAGTTTAAATATAGCATTATTTATAGAAGGAAAAGATGATTCTGTAATGTTTGGAACTGTTCAAGTACCTTCTGTTATAGGAAGAATAATTAAAATCCCATCTCATGGTAAAGAAGTAGTTTGTATTTTACTTGAAGATGTAATAAAAATGTTTGCTCAAGATTTATTTAAAGGGCATAAGGTTATTACTATGGGAGATTATAGAATAACAAGAAATGCAGACCTCACTATAGATGAGGAAGGTGCGGAAGATTTGCTTGAAACTATTGAGCAGTCAGTGAAAAGAAGAAAATGGGGAGAGGTAGTAAGAGTAGAGGTAGAGGATGGAATAGATTTAAGGCTTCTAAACAAGCTAAAAGAAGAAGTTGAAGCTGATGAAGCTGATATATATATAATAGATGGTCCAATTGATTTGACATTTTTGAATAAGTTGGCTTCTCTTGAGGGATATGATTGGTTAAGATATCCAAAGTTTGAGCCACAGCCTATTCTTGAATTTTACGGAAAAGATAAAGATATGTTTGAAGTTATTTCTAAGCAGGATGTACTTGCATTTCATCCATATCAATCTTTTGAATATGTCGTTGATTTGGTAAAGAAGGCTTCTAAGGATCCAAGAGTACTTGCAATTAAGCAAACTTTATATAGGGTAAGTGGTAATTCACCAATAGTAAATGCTCTTATGGAAGCTGCAGAAAATGGAAAGCAAGTTACTGTACTTGTTGAACTAAAGGCTAGATTTGATGAAGAAAATAATATAGTATGGGCTAAAAAACTTGAAAAAGCAGGCTGTCACGTAATATATGGGCTTTTAGGACTTAAAATACATGGAAAGGTTCTTCTTATAGTGCGAAATGAAAAAGATGGTATTAAAAGATATGTTCATCTCGCTACAGGAAATTATAATGATGTAACAGCTAATTTTTATACAGATTTAGGGCTATTTACATCTAATAACCTAATTGCATCAGATGCATCTTCTCTTTTCAATATGCTTTCTGGATATTCTCAAATAAGTGAAATGAATAAGCTATATATTGCGCCTATAAACTTGAGAAAAAAGTTTTTATTACTTATAAAAAAGCAAATTGAAAATGCTAAGGAGGGAAAAAGGTCACTTATTGTTGCAAAAGTAAATTCATTAGTTGATAAAGAAATTATCGAAAAATTGTATGATGCTTCTGAAGCGGGAGTTAAAATAAGTCTTATTGTTAGAGGAATATGCTGCTTGAGACCAGGGATAAAAGGTGTAAGTGAAAATATAAAAGTTATAAGCATAGTTGGCAGATTTCTTGAACATAGTAGAGTTTTTTATTTTAGAAGTGAGGATGATGAAGCTATATATTTATCAAGTGCTGACTGGATGAATAGAAATCTAGACAGAAGAGTAGAAATATTATTTCCGGTTGAAAGTAGTAAGTTAGTTAATACAATAAAAGAACAACTTAATGTGTATCTTAATGACAATGCAAAAGCTAGAATATTAAATATGGATGGAACTTACACAAGAACTCATGTTACGGGCCAAATCGCCATAAATAGCCAGGCATATTTTGAAGATCAATATAAAAAATACGCAAAAAAAATTAAGAAAACGGGAAAAAGAAAACAATTTAAACCAATAAAAATGTAATCATACGCGGGGCATGGGCTTTGCCCATTATCCTTCTAGAACTAAAATAAACTGCTTTGTTAGCAACAGACAAAAACATTGAGTAAATACAAAATAAAATACGCGGGGCATGGGCTTTGCCCATTATCCTTCTAGAACTAAAATAAACTGCTTTGTTAGCAACAGACAAAAACGTTGAGTAAATGCAAAATAAAATACGCGGGGCATGGGCTTTGCCCCATAGCCATCAACCTAAGAAAAACAAAAATATGCATATATGATATAATTTTAGAAAAAAGTCTAACAAGGAAG
>NZ_JAJNKE010000046.1 GCF_021043395.1 Clostridium guangxiense | reverse complement strand
GGAAAGCCGTGTGCGAGAAAACCGCATGCACGGTTTGATGAGGAGAAGGTGGCGATTCGCCACCGACTTACTCTACAAACAGATTGAAATATCTAAGGATTTTATAATTTTTTTTACCAAGATTTATTAGGATTTTTTTAAACTGTTCCTTCAGCATTGTTACTTTGCTCCCACGGAGTACAAGGAAAAAAATCCTCCGTGCCTACGGAATTTTAGGTGTGAATCTTTGTAACCAATTAAATTTTGGTACTATATATGTGAATTGTGCATTGATTAAGTTACTTCGCAATATTTTTAGTGAGTCCAGCTACTAAAAGATGCATCTGATGGCATTCTCCAGTCTCCTCTTGGTGAAAGACTTATGGTACCTACTTTTGGTCCATCAGGGATAGCAGAACGCTTAAATTGCTGGGTGAAAAATCTTTTTATGAACTGGTTAAACCACTTTTCTATAATTTCTTCAGTGTAAATATTTTTAAAAGCATGCTTTGCAAGAAACAATATTTTTTCAGGATCAGAACCATGCTTTATAAAATAATATAAGAAGAAATCATGAAGTTCATAAGGACCAACAATATCTTCTGTTTTTTGTGTTATATTTCCACACCTATCTTTTGGTAAAAGCTCAGGACTTACAGGAGTATCGAGTATATCAATAAGTATTTCAGAAGTTTTTTTGTCTACCTCTTTTTGAGCTACGTATTTTACAAGGTATCTAACAAGAGTTTTAGGTATAGAGCAGTTTACAGCGTACATTGACATGTGATCTCCATTATATGTACACCATCCGAGTGCAAGCTCTGATAAATCACCAGTTCCAATTACGAGCCCACCTTCTTTGTTGGCTATGTCCATTAGAATTTGTGTCCTTTCTCTAGCCTGAACATTTTCGTAAGTTACATCGTGTTTTTCAGCAGGATGACTTATGTCTTTAAAATGGAGAAGACAAGCTGGAACTATATCTATTTCTCTAAGCTCGGTGCCTAAATTTTTACATAGATTTACGGCATTATTGTAAGTTCTATCTGTAGTTCCAAAGCCAGGCATAGTAACTGTTGTTATGTTTTTTCTATCTATTTTAAGCATGTCAAAGGTTTTAACTATTACGAGAAGAGCAAGAGTTGAATCAAGACCTCCAGAGATGCCTATTACTGCTTTATTAAGTTTAGTATGACTGTATCTCTTAGCAAGTCCTGAGGTTTGAATATTAAAAATTTCTTTACATCTTAAATCGCGCTCATCTTCATTTGAAGGAACAAATGGATGTGGATCAATAAACCTATCAAAATAACCTATAGTTTTATCTGAGTATTTAAATTCTATTAATTGAGCTTCAAAAGGGCATAATTTTACACTATCTCTAAAACTTATATTTTTTAAACGTTCACTAGTTAATCTTTCCATATCTATAACTGAAGAGATAATTTCATTATCTCTTTGAAATCTTTTATTTTCTTTGAGAATAGTTCCATTTTCTGTTATAATAAGATGACCACTGAAAACTAAATCAGTACTTGACTCTGAAACTCCAGAAGATGCATATAAATAAGCACACATACATCTTGCACTTTGGTTTTCTACAAGATGTTTTCTATACTCCGATTTACTTACTATTTCGTTTGAAGCTGAAAGATTAACAATAACATTTGCACCGAGTAAGCTTAAATAACTGCTTGGAGGGATTGTGACCCATAAATCCTCGCATATTTCTATTCCAAGCTTTAGGTCACCGCATTTAAATATCAAATTATTGCCAAAAGGAATATTTTTTTCGAAATCAAGATCTATAACTTTATTTTTAATATTAAAGCCTTCTGTAAACCATCTTTTTTCGTAAAATTCAGAATAGTTTGGTATATAATTTTTAGGAACTACTCCAAGTATTTTCCCCTTAAAAAGCACATATGCACAATTATAAAGGCAATAATTATATAAGAGGGGAGCACCTACAATTACTAGTATGTCGCGGTTTAACGTATA
This sequence comes from Clostridium guangxiense, assembly GCF_021043395.1. Classification (GTDB taxonomy): domain Bacteria; phylum Bacillota; class Clostridia; order Clostridiales; family Clostridiaceae; genus Clostridium_S; species Clostridium_S guangxiense. Next base: position 22,721 of record NZ_JAJNKE010000046.1, on the reverse strand, counting down.
TTTTTCTAATTCATCTATAGCGTGTATAGATTTTTTTATCAATATGTCTTGTTCAAATAGGTCGCCGCACGTGTATGAAGTTATACAAAGTTCGGGAAAAACTATTATTTTAGAATGTTCGGTAACAGCTTTATCTATACATTTTTTTATATTTTCTACGTTGAAGCTTATATCTGCTACGTTTGTTTTAGGGCAAGCAGCAGAGGCTTTTATATATGTATTTATCATTATAATCACTCCTTAATCAATAATATATATAAGTATATATATTATTATATCACGAATAATAAAATATATAGGGACTTTAATAAGTATAAGCATACGAAAATTAATGAAAAGTGAAGATTGCGTTAAGAAAATCATTTTAAAGAGTAATTAATACCACTTTAAAAGTTAAAAATAAGGCTTTATTAATTCCGCATATTAGTGTAAATTATAAATATCGAGAGGGGGGTAGTAATAGTGGATACTATTTTTAAAGTATGGATATTTATTTTTGTAGTTATGATTTTTATTGACATAGCCACAAGTGGATTTTTGTTTGTGTGGTTTTCAATAGGAGCAGCCGGAGCAATAATAACCCATTTACTGGGTGGAAGTGTAATTGCTCAAGTAATAGTTTTTGCCGTAATAAGCATAATTTGTTTTATTTTTGGATATCCTATGGCAAAAAAGATTATAAAAAGCACTGTAAAAAGAACTCCTCTTATGGAAGAAAAGTATATAGGAAAGGAGCTGGTTGCTGAAAGGGATATAGAGGAAACATCTAAGATAATGGTTGGAGGAATTTATTGGACAGTTGAAAATATTGGACATCCAATAAAAAGAGGAGAAAAATTTGTGATTACAGGTATTAAAGGAAATAAATTTTTAATAACTAAATAAAAAGGGAGAGGTTAAAATGATAGGAAATATAATTATAGGAGTTATTGTACTTGTTATATTATTAATTATTTTAAGTTGTTTAAAGGTCGTTACTACTGGATATATCTTCATTGTTGAAAGATTAGGACAATACAATAGAAGTCTTCAACCTGGTTGGAATTTTATGATTCCATTTGTTGATTTTGTAAGAGCTAAGGTTTCTACAAAGCAGCAGATACTAGATATTGAACCACAAAGTGTTATAACTAAGGATAATGTTAAAATATCCATAGACAATGTTATATTTTATAAGGTAATGAATGCAAGAGATGCTATATACAACATAGAAAGCTATAAATCTGGTATTATATATTCTACTATAACCAATATGAGAAACATAGTTGGTAACATGACACTTGATGAAGTGTTATCCGGAAGAGATAAAATAAATCAAGAATTGTTACAGGTAGTAGATGAAATTACAGATGCATATGGAATAAAGATATTATCTGTTGAAATAAAAAATATAATTCCACCAGCAGAAATACAACAAGCAATGGAAAAACAAATGAGAGCAGAGAGAGATAAGAGAGCAACTATACTTCAAGCTGAAGGACAAAAGCAATCAGATATAGCTAGAGCAGAAGGAGAAAAGCAAGCCAAGATACTTCAAGCAGAAGCAGAAAAGCAATCAAACATAAAACGTGCAGAAGGTCTTAGAGAGTCACAGCTTCTTGAGGCAGAAGGTAAAGCAAAAGCAATAGAAAAAATAGCACAAGCAGAGGCTGAAGCAATAGAAGTTGTTAATAAATCTATAATACAGTCTGGAACTAATGAAACTGTTATTGCGTTAAAGCAAGTTGAAGCACTCAAGGAAATGGCAAAGAACCCTGCTAATAAACTTATACTTCCAAATGAAACTTTATCATCTTTTGGTAGTATAGCCGCTATAGGTGAACTTTTAAAGAAGGATACAAAGTAAATAAAAATGTGCAGGATTTAATATCCTGTACATTTTTATTATATAAAATTAATGCATAGAGTACGATTAATTTTATACAAATGGAAAAATATTACTTTAATAGAGCTAAATAGGTTGAATAATAAAAAAAAATAGTTATAATTGGTAATATAGATTATAATATATTTTGTTTTTTCAGAAAAGTTTGATAAAATATTTTTAAATAGTAGGTAAGGGGGAAATGAGTTGAAGATATTAATGTTATCGTGGGAATATCCACCTAAGAATGTTGGAGGGCTATCAACACATGTATACAATTTGTCGCATGAACTTAGTAACTTGGGATACGAAATACATGTTGTTACTTGTGAAGAAGGTACAGCACCTATACAAGAGAATGATAATGGTGTTTATGTTCATAGAGTATCACCATATAAAATAGATACAGACGATTTTGCAAAATGGGTTATGCATTTGAATTTCGCAATGATTGAAGAGTGCATAAGGTTAATAAAGGAAATAGGTAATATAGACATTATTCACGCTCATGATTGGCTTACAGCATACTCAGCTAAAGTTTTGAAATGGTCTTATAAAATACCAACAATATGTACTATTCATGCTACCGAAAAGGGTAGAAATAATGGTATAAGAACTGAAATGCAAAGATATATATCTTCTGCAGAATGGCTGTTGAGTTATGAAGCATGGAAGATAGTTGTGTGCAGCACATATATGAAAGGGCAAATAGTAAATACATTTGCTTCTCCAGAGGATAAGGTATGGGTAATACCTAATGGCATAAATCTTAAAGAATTTGATTTCGAGTTTGATTGGCTTAGTTATAGAAGGCAATTTGCAGAGGATGATGAAAAAATAGTATTTTTTATAGGAAGGCATGTGTTTGAAAAAGGAATTCAACTGCTTGTAGATGCATCTTATGATATAGTCAAAGGATATAGTAAAGTCAAATTTATAATTGCAGGAAAAGGACCTATGACAGAAGAGTTAAAAAGTAAAGTAAGAAATATGGGATTAGAGAATAAATTTGTATTTACAGGCTATATGAACAATGAGAGCAGAGATAAGCTCTATAAGGTTTCAAATGTTGTTGTATTGCCATCTTTATACGAACCATTTGGTATTGCTGCAATTGAGGCAATGGCTGCGGGATGTCCTGTTGTAGTATCTGATACTGGGGGATTTAGTGAAATAGTAGAACATAAATTTAATGGAATGAAAATGATAAATGGAAATGCAAATAGCCTAAAAGATAATGTACTCCAACTTTTAAATGATGAAGGGCTGTGCAAATACCTAAGGGAAAATGCATTTAAAACAGTAAGTGAAAATTATACCTGGAGTAAAGTTGCAGCCTTAACTGTAAAAATGTATGATCTTGTAAAAAAGGAAGCAGAGGGTACAGAGTGGGATTTAGGTGGACAAATCCCAAATAAAAAGTATTCTAGACCTAGGCAAACTAGAAGGAAAGCAAAAACTTCAACTAGTAAAACCGTCAAGGAAAAAGAAAGTGAAGAAGCTTCTTTAAAAGGTAAAAGCACTAGAAAATCTACAAGTAGTTCTAAAAGGGCTAAGACTGCCGCTGAAAAAAAAGTTAGCGCATCAGAAAAACTTAAAGTAGACGAAAAAAATAATGATGAGATAAAAGGTGGAGAAAAGGTTAATGATTCCGCCAAAGAGGGAGAAAAGGAAAAAACGACTAAACCAAAAAGGACATACAGAAAAAGAAGTTCATCATCAACTAAGCCGAAAACTACAAGAAAGAAAATTGTAAGCAAAGATGAAACCGATGAAAAATGATATGATGAAGATTGAAGGAAAACTGCATTAGAAATTTGATTTTTAAGGAATATTTGATTTAATTTGATTGTATACCCCCTTAAATAACTTTTGTATTACGTACAAATATATGTAATATTATGAAGGATTATTGCGATTTTAGTGTAAGCATAGTGCTAGAATAAAAATAATGCAAGAGAAATTGAGAAAGTAAAATGAACTAAAACTTATAGTTTAATCATATATTTGAGGAGGAGTTAAAATGGTCAACAATAATGGAAAAAATTTATTGTATGCACTAGTAAGTAAAAATTTGAACAGTATACAATTAGATGAAGAAGATATTATAAATTATAGAAATGAATTAATATTGAATGAAGTAGATACATATATTAATAATATTAAAAAATTACCAAATGATAAAAATAATAAAAATGCATATTTATTAGCAAATAAATATCTTATAAGTAGGATATGTGATCACTTAAGAGTATGTGAACATTTAAGGATATGTAATAATGAAGATATTGAAGAACTGGAATTTATGGCTGAACTGAAAAGAATCAAATTAAGTGGGCAAATATAGTAAATGTAATGATTTTTATGGTTTAATTCATTAAAAGGAGTCTAGTTTTTAGGCTCCTTTTTAGTTACTTATGGCTGCTTTTTTTAGAAAAAGATTTATGTAAGTTTTTATTTTTTTTCTTTTTTACTGAATATCCAAATGAACCAAGTGGTTTTGAAGTAAGTCCATAATATTCACCATGGTTATAACAAATTAAATCTGCTTTATTAAAGCAAATTTTACCACTAGAATCTAATAAACTTTCGTCTACTTTAACGTTTAGAACTTCTAATAAAAATAAATCATGTGTGCCAAGAGGAGTGATTAATTTTACTCTGCATTCTAATGCTATAGGAGAAGCCTCTAACGAAGGAGTGGAGATAGATATTCCTTTGTTTAACTTTAGATTTAAATGCTTGATTTTATCTTCTTTTTTGCCAGAAACAACTCCGCAATAATCTACAATTTTAACCATGCTTTTTGTAGGAAGGTTTATAACACATTCGCCGCTTTCCTTAATATACTCATGGGAAAGTCTTTCTGGTCTAACACCCATAGCTATAACAGGTTCTTTGGTGCAGACAGTACTTATCCATCCAACTGTAAAAACATTGATTTTATTATAACTATTTTGAGAAGTGATAAGAACTACTGGTGTAGGGTTTAACATAACACTTCCTTTAAAGTTTAATTTACTCATTATAAAATCTCCTATTCTCATAAAAAATATTTGCTTTATTGATTTAAAATTAACATCAATAATTTTAACATATGATTAACAATTTAAGAAATTCTTTTTTTACAAATAATACTGTGATATAGTTTTTTATATAAAGCTGTATATTATGGATAAGGAGAAAATAAAATGAAAATTAGCATAAAGAAGAAGCAAATTAAATATTTGTTAGGAGCTTCAATTTTAATTATTTTGTTTATAGTATTTCATTTTTTATTTGGTGGTTCTCAGGATGACTTAGAGATACATGGAAAAGTAATAAAGGAGATAAATAATACCAGTGTTTCTAATAAAGTTAGCAAATCTAATTCTAAAAGTAAGACAACAACATTGGCAAGAAATTATGTTCTTGTAAAAATACTAAATGGTTCTCATAAAGGAGAAACCATAAAATTAGATAATCTAGTAAATGATAAAACAAACCATCAATCACTTACTAAAAAGGGTGACGAGGTGCTCGTTAATATTTCGGAAGATAAAAATGGACACATTAAAAATGGATCATACATATATGATGTTGTTAGATATAAGTTTATATATGCATTGGTAATTATATTTGTATTACTTATAGCTCTTGTTGGTGGCGCAAAAGGAATAAAGTCAATAATAGGACTTGCAATAACAGGCTTTGCTGTTTTAAAGATAATGCTTCCTCTTATAATGGCAGGATTTAATCCTATAGGAGTTGCGGTTTTTATATGTATTGGTGTTAGTATTTTAAATTTACTTATTATAAGTGGGAAAAACAAAAAAACCTTTGCGGCTATAATAGGCACCTGTGGTGGAGTTGCGATTGCTGGGCTTATTGCAGGTATAAGTATTTCATCGCTAAGGCTTTTTGGACTTACAGATGAAGAAGAGCAAATGATTATTTATATATCTCAAAATGTAAATTTTAACTTTAGCGGATTATTATTTGCAGGAATACTTATGGGAGCGCTTGGGGCTGTTATGGATATTAGTATGTCTATTGCATCTTCTATAAATGAAATAAACCAGCAAAGAGAAATGAGTATGGTAGAGTTGATTAAATCAGGAATGAATGTAGGAAAAGATATAATGGGTACTATGGCTAATACCCTAATACTTGCTTATGCTGGAGGGGCGATGTATATTATGATATGGATATCATCTTATGATTTGCCATTCCATAGAATTTTAAATCAAGATGTAATAGCATCAGAGGCTATTAAATCATTAGCTGGAAGCATAGGACTTATTTTTACAATACCGCTTACAGCAGTTTTTTCTGCTTTTATATTTAAGAGAGAAAAAAATCATGAGCAAGAGGAGGAAAAAACTGCCGAATAATTTAAAGGAGGAAGCTTGTTTTGGAAAAAATACTTGTAGTTGAGGATGAAGATAGAATGAGAAAGCTTATTTCAACCTACCTTGAAAGAGAGTCATATGAGGTTCTTCAGGCAGCTGATGGAATAGAGGCTATTGATATATTTAATAGTGAGGAGGTTTCACTTGCCATACTGGATATAATGATTCCCCTTGTGGATGGATGGAGAGTATGCAGGAGTATAAGGGAAAAATCAAGCATCCCCGTAATAATACTAACTGCAAAAAGTGAAGAAGAGGATAAACTTTTAGGATATGAACTTGGGGCAGATGATTATGTAACAAAGCCATTTAGTCCTAAAGTCTTAGTTGCAAAAGTTAAAGCACTTTTAAAGAGGGTTAATGGAAAAGAATTAGATAATCAAAGTAATTTTGACGGTCTTACCATAAATGAAATCTCGCATGAAGTTGTGTTACAAGGAAAACAAATTTATTTGTCACCTAAAGAGTATGAATTACTTATATATTTTTCTAGAAATCTTGGTATAGTTTTGAGCCGTGATAAGATACTTGATAATGTATGGGGAAAAGATTACTATGGTGATTTAAGAACGGTAGATACTCATGTTAAGAGGCTTAGAGAAAAACTTGAGGATAGAGCCTATCTTATAAATACCATAAGGGGAAGTGGATATAAATTTGAGGTGAAAAAGTGAAAAAAATAAATATAAAAAATAGTATAACTGCTAAATTGTTTTTAATAACACTTAGTTTTTTTACAGTATTTATAGTATTTATTTTATTATTTGAGTCCATATTCTTTCAAAAAATATATGAAAATAAAAGAAAAGATAATTTAAATAAAGCGGCTATTAATTTTAAAAATTATTATAATAATGAACTGAATAAAATGAATTCCAATGATATTGCAGATTATATGAAAGAATTTGAAGAAAAAAATGACTGCACTATTGCAATTTTAAATAGCTATGGAAATCTTAAATATCTTACCAGTAGGGATAATGATGAAAGTAATTCTACTGATATTAACAGAATAAAAGAAATAATGTATAAGTGGGTTTCTGATCCGGGTTCATTTATTGATATGAAAAGGACAGGAAAAAGTAAAACTTATGTATTTGAAAGTAAAGTATATAATATGAAGAATATAGTTTCTGTAGTTCCGGATACTACAACTAATGAATATATCTTTGCAATATCATCATTTACACCAATAACTGAAGCATCCGATGTTATGAAAGGAATTTTTATATACGTTTTTATTGGAGGTATAATCTTGGTTTTAATAATGGCATTTATATATTCCAATATGATAACTAAACCTCTTGTAAAAATAAATAAAGCCGCCTCAAAAATGGCTAATCTTGATTTTGATGAAAAATGCAGCATAAATAGGGAAGATGAAATTGGGAGTATAGGGAGAAGCTTGAATTTTCTTTCTAATAATTTAAATAATGCCTTAAATTCTCTTAAAAATGCAAATGAAAAGTTAAAGAAAGATATTGAGAAAGAAAAAGCATTAGAAAAAATGCGAAAAGAATTCATAGCTGGTGTTTCCCATGAACTTAAAACTCCGGTGGGACTTATAGAAGGTTATGCCGAAGGACTTAAAGATAACATTGTTACATCAGAGGAAGATAGAGAATATTATTTAAATGTAATAATAGATGAAGCTCTAAATATGGGAAATTTAATTTCGGATATGCTTGATTTATCTCAGCTTGAAAGTGGCAATTTTAAACTTAGTAAAGTAGTTATAGATATAGGTGACTTGGTATGGAAGTGCTATCAAAAATATTGTACTATTTTTAACGAGAGAGGTATAGAATTAGATATAAATATTATAAATGTGAATGTGATAGCAGATAAATATAGGATTGAGCAAGTACTTAATAACTATATAAATAATGCTTTAAAATATGTGAAGAACAAGATAACTATAAACATGATTGAAAAAGAAGAAGAAGTTGTAGTACAGATAATTAATGATGGTGAAAAAATATGTGAAGATGAACTGGATAAAATTTGGGATAAGTTTTACAAAATAGATAAGTCTAGGAATAGAAAAGCTGGAGGAACGGGACTTGGACTTTCAATAGTAAAAAACATAATTGAGCTTCATGGAGGAAAGTGTGGGGCAGCTAATACAGAAAATGGCGTTGAATTTTACTTTACTTTGAACAAGGTGCAACAATATAAAAATATTGCGAAGTAACTTCGCAATATTTTTTAATTTGAAAGTGTAAGGGATATAGTTTTTGTACTATCATTCCTATAAATCTCTACTTTTACTATATCACCTGAATTGTGCTTAGCTTTAATTGAATTTAAATCATCTACGCTTGTTACTTTTTTACCATCAAATTTAGTTATTACGTCACCAGCCTGTATCCCTGCTTTTTGTGCTGAACTAAAATCTTGAACTTGTGCAACATAAATTCCTGCTGGAAGACCATGAGCTTTTAATTGGCTTTCACTATAACTTTCAGTTATAATACCTAGCATTAATATTTGTTTTGATAAGCTTGAAATCTTAGGTTTAACTAAATCTATAGGAATTGAGAAACCTATTCCTTCTACACTAGTTTCACTGCTGCTACTGCTTCCAATTTTAGCACTATTTATACCAATTACTTGTCCTTGAGCATTTACAAGAGGACCGCCACTGTTTCCAGGGTTAATTGCAGCATCCGTTTGTATATAAGTTTGCTTATTTGACGTCCCATCTACACTTATTTGTCTGTTTAAGGCACTTATAACACCAGTGGTTACTGAGCCTAATAGATCTTGCCCAAGAGGATTTCCTATAGCATATACAGGATCTCCAACATTCATACTGCTTGAGCTTCCCAGTTCTGCAACTCCGGGTACTTTAACATCTTTATCTGTTATTTTTATTACTGCTAAATCCATTGATGAATCGTAATTAACTACTTTAGCGGATACTTGTTTTTTATTGTTGAATATTACGGTTATTGTATCAGCGCCATCGATAACGTGATAATTTGTTAGTATATATCCTTCGCTATTAAAGATAATTCCAGAACCCATACCATCTTGCTCACTAGTTCCACTGTTACTGCCGTTTCCGTAGGAACCAAATACATCACCATAATCTGAGGAACTTACCTTTGTTTTTGTTGATACTCCAACCACTGCAGGAGCAACTTTTTTAACTATTTGTGCTCCAGTTAAGGTTCCACTTTGACTTGCAACTGTAGAAGTATTGGTGGCTTTAATAGTCGATGAAGAAGTATCTGTATAGGAGGCACCTGCGTTTTGCGCCAAACTTTTATATAAAGGAGTATTTTTAAAAGCACTTGAATTGGGGAGTAAATAAAGTGCTCCAGCAGTTGATATGGTACCACCTATTATAGAACATGCAAGACCTACTATAATGTATGAAGTAAATTTATTTCTTCTTTTAGGTTTTTGTGGTGGAATAAAATCATTATTTATCTTAAGTTCTTCTGGCATATTATTAGAATCATCATTAAAGTTATCCATAAGTATTACCTCCAATTAATTGTTATTTACTATGTTTTAATAATAATATTTTTATGTGACATTCTTGTGACAAATTTGTTTAAGTAGTTTTAACAAAAAAGTTACTCCGTAGATTTAATTTTACATTGAAATTATAAAGGATTAATAGTAAACTATTATCAGTAAAGGAGGAATACTATTGGATTTCATAAGAGAAGTAATTCATAGAGAAGCTTTTAAGAAACTTATGTTTTTTTTCGTTTTGATTTTAATACTATATTTTGCTAGAAAAATGCTTAATCTAGTTCTATTGACTTTTCTGTTCACATATTTAATAAATAGCGCTGAAGTTTTCATTGTTTCTAGATTATCTAAATATGTAAAAATTAGAGAGGGAATTGTTACTATAATTTTATACATTATAATAATAACTGCTATTGTTATTGCTTTTTATAAGTATATTCCAGTTGTCATAAATGAAGGTAGTAGTCTTGAAAAACAGGCTGAAAATTTTTATAAAAATTCTAATGCATTTGAACAGTATACATTTATAGATAAGTATATTTCACCTATAGTCAGTAAAATTGATATTCAGAAATATACAGAACCTGGTGCCAAGTTTATCATTAACTCTATAACAAGTTTTGGTAAAGTTGGTGTAAATGCATTTTTAGCATTGATTTTAAGTCTTTTCTTTATAGTTGAAAAAAGAGAAATTATAAGATTTGGCAAAAAATTTGAAGATAGCAAATTATCAAGTATGTATAAATATTTTACTTATTACGGAAATAATTTTTTAAATTCTTTTGGTAAGGTTATTAAAGCTCAAATAATTATAGCCTTTGTAAATACGGCTCTATCTGTAGTGGCTCTTGCTGCAATGGGATTTCCAAGCCTTATGACATTGGGACTTATGATATTTATATTGAGTTTAGTACCAGTAGCAGGTGTAATAATTTCATTAGTGCCGTTATCACTTATTGCATTTAAGATAAATGGTCCAATAGAGGTTTTATACGTTTTAATAATGGTATTTGTTATCCATTCTGTAGAAACTTATTTCCTCAATCCTAAGCTTATGTCATCTAAAACTCATATTCCGATATTCTTTACATTTGTAATACTTTTAGTTTCAGAACATTTTATGGGTACGTGGGGATTGCTTTTGGGAATACCTTTATTTATGTTCATACTTGATGTATTTAATGTAAATATTACTGAAGGAGTTTCTTCAGGCATAAAAAAGACATTAGCTTTTAAAAAGAAATAATTTTAATTAAAATATTTGAAAAAAGAGATGATGAATTTGAAAACACCCATGCCAATTAAAAAAATATATAATAATACGGTTGCAAGAAAGATAAGTGAATTTGTAAAAAGCAATATTGATGTGGTTGTATTTTTTGTAATATTATGTGTAAAATTGGTGAGCTATGGCAAAAGTATATCACCTGAATATTTTGACCCAAGTGTTATTATACCTATTATTGCATCTCTATTATTATTGTGCAGTTTTGCTTTTTTATTGAAAAACAAAGCTAGAATAAGGTATTTGCTTATTGTAGATACTTTAATTAGTGCTTTTATAATAGCGGATTTAGTTTACTTTAGGTATTATAAGGATATAATAACTGTTTCAGTAATTAGAGATGCTAAGTTATTAATGGGAGTTAAGGATGCTGTAATTGGACTTATAAAGGTTAATGACTTTATATATATACTTGATATTGTGATTTTTATTCCTGTGCTTAAAATATATTATAAAAAGGTTAATGTTAGAGTACAGTCCATTATAGCTAGAATAATTACTTTTATAATGATATTTGCTGTAGGAACAGTAGTGGATGCTAAGACATTTAAAAGAGTTTCAGTAGAGCAGCCAACACTTTTAACTGCCATGAGCAATAGAATTTATTTGACTAAAATGATAGGAAACTTGAATTTTCATATAGTTGATGCATTTAATTTTACAAGTACAAAAATAAAAAATTCTAAAAAGCTTCCTGAAAGTGAAGAAAAGAAGGTAAAAAGTTATCTTGAAAACAATACAAGTAAAACAAATAGTCAATTTACTGGGATAGGAAAAGGAAAAAACCTTATAATGATTCAGGTAGAAGCACTTCAAGGTTTTACAATTAACCAAAAAATAAATGGTAAAGAAATAACACCTAACTTAAATAAATGGGTGAATAAGAGTATGTATTTTGACAATTACTTTTATCAAGTAGCTGGTGGAAATACTTCAGATGCTGAATTTATGTCTCTTAATTCACTTTATCCAGCTCAATCGGGAGCGGCATATTATACTTATGGTGGAAATACTTTAAACGCATTGCCTAAGGAGTTAGGCGAAAAAGGTTATTATACAGCGGCACTTCATGGATACACTGAAGGTTTCTGGAATAGAAATGTAATGTATAAGACTGAAGATTTCAATGATTTCTTTGGACAATCTAAGTATAATCATGATGAAAATGTAGGGTTAGGTTTAAGTGATAAATCTTTTTTAAATCAATCTTTTGATAAACTGCAAAAATTTAAACAGCCATATTTTTCTTTCCTTATTACCTTAAGTAGTCATTATCCATTTAATGATGTTAAAGGATATGAAAATGGTATGGATACTTTGGATGTTGGAAGTTATAAAGATACTCTATTTGGTGATTATTTAGAGGGTATACATTATACCGATAAGCAGCTTGGAGATTTCTTAGATAAACTTGAAAGCTCTGGTATAGCCAACAATTCTATTATTGTAATATATGGTGATCATTTTGCTATTCCTAAGCAAAATATAAATGATTTATATAAATTTGAAGGCTCAACTAGCACGGACGATTTGGCATGGTATCAATATCAAAAAGTACCTTTATTGATACATTTTCCAAAGGATGCGAATAAAGGGCAAAATCATACCTATGCCGGACAAATGGATTTATATCCTACTATAGCGAATATGTTTAATTTGAAAAATAATTATATGTTTGGTAAGGATATATTTAATGTTGCTAACAGAAAGGTTACCTTTAGAAATGGATCTTTTACAGATGGAAAAGTATTCTATGTGTCATGGACAAATACTTATTATGATATAAAAACTGGAAGTAAAATTAGTGAAACCCCTGAACTTAAAAATATGAAAGACAGTAGTTCGAGAGAATTAGAGTATTCTGATGAACTGCTAAATCATAATCTAATAAAAGCATGGACGACAAAATAAGGAAGTTATCATAAGATAACTTCCTTATTTAAATATAATTATTATAATATTTCAAGTACCTCAACCTCATAGCTGCCATCAGGTGATTCAACAACTGCTTTTTTATTTACTTCGAGTTTGTATAATGATTTTCCTAAAGGGGAGTCAATGCTTATTTTCATATTTTTAGCATCTGCTTCTACTGAACTTACAAGAGTTACTTTTTCTACTTCATCTATATCATAAAATTTAACCATTGCAGTTTTATTTAAATCAAATACATTTTCACTTACAGAAGTTTCAACAACAGTAGAAGTTTTTAAGAGTTCTTCTATTTCCTGAATTCTAGTTTCATTCATAGACTGATCATCTTTAGCAGCACTATAATCAGCATTTTCGCTTAAATCACCTTGGGCTCTTGCAACTTTTAGAGCTTCTTTTATTTCGACCCTTTTAATTGTTTTTAAGTATTCGAGCTCCTCTTCTAGCTTTTTTTTCCCTGATTCTGTTAAAATAACTTTATTCAATTATAAACACCTACTATCTTAAAATTATGTATTTGTTTGATGGAAAATAGTATATTACATATACTATTAATAATATTACTAAAATTAATTTATTTCAAGAGAATACAATTCAATTTTAGTAATGTTAACAATATAAAAGTTTTCTATTTGTTTTCTATATTAAATAAATATTTTGAAATTTCTTTAGCAACATCTAATTTTATATCATCCGGTAAGGCATCAAACTTATGTCTTAAATTAGATGCTTTTTGAGATTCTAGTGGGGATATGTCAATATTCTCTAACTTTAGTGCTTTTATATTTAAATTGTCACCATAAAGAGAAGAAATAGAGAAATCCAATACATGCTTAAATTCTTCATATTCATAAATACTTATATTAAAATAATTTAAATGGTTATTTCCGTATTCTTCAAATCTATTAACTAAATTTTTTAGAATTATAAAAGCTAGTCTATTAGACTTATCAACTTCGCCAAGCAGCCAGCTTGAATATTGAAAAAGAGTATCTATATCAGATGCAGATATAGATATTGTGCAAGTCATATTTTCAATAATTTTAGTTGCCTTATCTTTATAAATATATATAAAGTTATTGCGATAAAATTCTTCTATTATACGTTTTAAAAGATGCTTATTGGTTGCAAGTAAATCAAATTTGCAACCATAGATAAAGCCTTTTTCCATACCTACTTGTCCCCAAATTATAGTCGCATTACATGTTAGATTTAAATTTCCTATAGGAAATTTAAAGGTTATTTTATCTCCGATTTGTAATCTTTTTGGTAGATTCAATCTTGTTCCACTTTCACTTATATCTAAAATTTCAACATCATTAATTTTATCTATACCATTTACCATAAAGAAAGTTGCTAAGCATTTAAATCTAACCCTTTTAAAGTTTCTTTGTTCTGTAAAATTTTTCATCTCATTCACCCTCAATATAAATATAAAAGTTATTATTAGGTATTCTAAAAGTTTAAGATACCTAATAATAGTAAATAAATTATATACATTTATTATAAAGTATATTTATAGATAAATAAACAAAAATTAAACTGCGGTGCTCTTGTTCCATTTACCGCATCTATCTCCAAAGCATCCTACTAGTTCATTGTTATTTTTAATTTGCACTACTTCGCATTTATTTTCACATCCGCTGCATTCAAAGCTGCTTGATACAAAATCCATATTTGCTAAATTGAATCCTTTGAAATTCGTTTGAGTTTTGTACTTTTCTATATAGTCTTTGGCTAGTATAGCAGCACCAACAGCACCCATTACTTTATGATTAGGTGGAACTGTTATTTCATATCCTAAAGCTTTTTCAAAAGCAAGTTTTATTCCTATATTTGAGGCAACGCCGCCTTGAAAAAGAATTTTTGGTAGTATTTCTTTACCTTTTCCTACATTATTCAGATAGTTTCTTACTAAAGCTTCACATAATCCACGTATAATATCATTTTCGCTATATCCAAGTTGCTGCTTATGAATCATATCCGATTCTGCAAAAACGGCACATCTACCGGCTATTCTTACGGGAGACGTTGATTTTAAAGCGTGTTCGCCAAATTTATCTATTGGTATTTCTAATCTTTCAGCCTGTCTGTCTAAAAATGAACCAGTTCCAGCGGCGCAAACTGTATTCATAGCAAAATCACTTACGATTCCATTACGTAAAATTATTATTTTTGAATCTTGACCGCCTATTTCAAGTATTGTTTTTACATCCTTATCTAAATTTAAAGCTGCAACAGCATGAGCTGTAATTTCATTTTTAACAATGTCACCACCTATAAGATATGAGGCTATTTGTCTACCGCTTCCCGTAGTTCCAACACCTAGTATTTGTCTATCGGTATATTTATCCTTTAAAATCTTAAGGCCGTTTTGAATTGCCTCAATTGGTCTTCCTTTTGTTCTAAGATATATGCTTTCTACTACCTCTGTATTTTTATTTAAAAGAACTATATCTGTACTTACAGATCCAACATCAACACCCATGTAATACATTATTTTCTCTCCTTTCAAGTAAATCTATAAAAGCTTCAATCCTTGTAATATATCCTGCTTCACCTGTCATTTCATCAACTATAAGGCTTAATATAGGAAAATCTTTATCTTTTGAAATTCTAGGAAGTATAGACTTTGCTACAATTTCTGGCATACATCCTAAAGGGAAAATTTGTATAGCACCATCAAAGTTAGAATGACTTGACATAACTGCTTCTCCGATGCATTCACGTGCATGACCGCCTATATAATAAGGTAAATACTTTTTTGAATTAAGTCTTAAATCAAGAGAATTTAACTTGAATATAGATAAAAAGGCATCTTTAAACCACCAACTTGGGCTTAAATGTCTTGAAGTTGATACACCATAATCCATAAGTTTATCTTCAATATACAAATTCGAGAAAGGCTCTATTATAGTATATATTTCGCCTATTATGGCAATTTTTAAAGGATGATTTTCTTTGTTTAATTTTACATTGTCAATTTTGTGCTTATAAACTTTAAGAAATTCTAAAAGCTCTTGGGGATCATTATAGGAAAATGCCTTTTTTTTGCAATCTTTTAATATTTTTTTGCATTCGCCCACATTTGCTTCATAACCAACTTTTTCATGAGCTTCTTTTTCAATATAATCTATTAAATTTATTATCCTATAAGCTGTGTATAGGATTTTTAACTTTTTCTTTGTGCTTAAAATGCTTTCATTAGATATTTTTTCTATTCTTTTTAAGAATTCATTTTTACCAATAGAACTTGGTTTATCTAAAACAATGAAATCAACATCATACCCTAGTTTTTTTAATAAATTCATTTGAAGTTCACAATATTCACCGAATCTACATGGACCGCAGCTTCCTGTTATTATAACAGTATCTGCACCTTTCTCTATACTTTCTATATAGCCGCCAAGCATTATTTTAAATGGAAGGCACATCTCCTCAGGAGAATATAATGAGCCTAGCTCTAAACATCTTCTGTTACTTTGAGGTGGAAGAACATAATCTATGCCTAAACCATCAAAAACGGCTTTTGCTGCATAACAGGTATTACCTAGTTGAGGAAATGTTATTTTCATATATCATACACCTCCTTTTAAGCATATCTGAGAAAGCTTCTAGTCTAGTATCAAAACCAGCTTCTCCTGTCTGTTCGTCTATTTTTAGTATAAGCATTGGAAATGATTTTAAACTATCTTTTATAAGCTCTATTAATACAGAATCTATTCCACAAGAAAAAGACGAAATATATATAATGCCATGAACAAGATTGTTTTTGGCAGAAAAAACTGAGAAGCCATAGGATTCTCTAGCAAATGTCCAAAAAGGTTTTTTAAATAAGCTTGCTGCTTCATTATTAATTAAATTTTCATCTATAGTTTCTTCTGTAATTACACCTATGCCTAATTTATGTAATTTTTTTATTAAGTTTAGATTTGAAAAAGAGTCGTATAAGTTGTAAGGATGACCCACTAATGCAATGTTAATATCATAGTTTTTATCTTTAATTCCTAAATTTAAACTGTTTTGTACAAGAAGAGCTTTCGAGTAAGCGGCCTTTATTTTGTAGATATTTTTTGTGAAGATGGATCCTGAATTCTTTATAAATGACATGAAACTTTTTTTGTTATACGAATATATTGGAAACGAGATGATCTTTGGCATATTGGGAATGTCGCTTACAATCATTTCAGGAAGTCCACAAAATTTAGGACATATGAATTCTGATTTTCTTAACTGCATTATTCTAGGAATAAGCATTATATCGCACTTATCCTTTAAATATGCGACATGGCCATGGAAAATTTTTATTGGTAAACAAGCTTCATCAATAGAATATTTAATCCCTAAATTTAAAATTTCTTTATTTGTATCTGGAGACGTTATAATCTCTGCGCCTAATTCATTAAAGAAGGTCTTGAAAAAGGGATAATATCTATAATACAATAAACCCTTAGGCATTCCAATTTTCATGGGATATCATTCCTCTCTGTATAATTTAGTACATCTAGGTATTTTATCCATAACATTTGACTTTTATTCATTTGTTACAAATAAAAATGGATAGGCATTGATCCTATCCATTTTTATTTAAAAAGCTTATTATATCTTTATAATTTCTTTCTGCATCTTTATATCCCTCATTATATAATTCAATAAGCTTTTTTGGGTTTTTTTCAGTTCTTTTAACAGCAGGAGGGGTTTGAGGTTGTATTATAAATACCTTGCCATCGTTATGTAGTTTGTTTATATATTCAATGGTTTCATTATAAAGCTTATGTCTTTGTACAAGAGAATTATATAGTCCTTTATAGTTGTGGTATTTTTTTGATGCAAGCCATTTTAATTTAAACGGTTTTTTTATATATCCTCGCTGCCTAGTTAAGATAATTACATTCTTTTTGTTTCCATCACTTATAGATTTTTTTATTGGTATTGGATCGGAGAGACCGCCGTCCATAAGTATTGAATCATTTATTTTTACAGATTTAGCTACAAAGGGAAGACTGCTAGAAGCTTTTATTATATCAAGAATATTATTATTAGTATAATTACTCTTGTTAAAATAAACTTCTTTACCTGTAATGCAATCAGTAACACCAATTACAAATTCACCATCATAGTTGGAAAAGGTTTTAAAATCAAAGGGGACTAATTTTGTTGGAATTTCATTAAATATAAAGTCCATTCCAAATATGGACTTGTACTTAAAGAGGTTTCTATAGCTTAAATATCTTGAATCAGAAACAAAATCTATAGTTACAGATTTTGTTCTCCCGCGCTGCTTTGAAACATAAGAGGCACCATTGCAAGCCCCCATAGATACTCCTATTATGTATGGAAAGTAAAGATTTCTATCCATAAAGAAATCAAGAACACCTGATGTGTATACTCCACGCATTCCTCCGCCTTCTAGTATAAGACCTACATTGTTCAAATAATCATCTCCTTTAAAGAATACATCTGTTCTGCAAATGCCTACATAATCTAAAGTATAAAAAAATTCCAATAGTATAATTATAGCAATATGTTTTGTTTTTAAAACAGTGTATGCATTAAAATTTTACAAAAAGTTAAAACATATATATCAATCCATAAGTTTAATTCCTAGTTTTTTGAAAAAATTACTACTTATTGTGTCACTTACATAGAGTTCATTATCTTTTTGAAATTTGTGTACATAGTATTTCATGCCGTCACCATAAATGCCATCAGCATTACCTTTGTAGTAACCTTTGTCCTTTAAAATTACCTGTAAGTCATATACGTCTGAACCTCGCATACCAGGTTTTAAGGTACGTTGACTTGAACTGAAATTAGTGTAAGGACTACCAGCAACTATTACTTTTGTTCCTATTGGAGTTATTTTATATAACTCGACTACATCTTTGTTTCTCATTCTTATGCATCCGTGTGAAGATGCCCAGCCTATTGAACTTGGAGCACTTGTTCCGTGTATACCATATTGCCCCCAGGGTACATTAAAGCCCATCCATCTTCCGCCAAAGCTTTCTCCCCAGGTATCCTTATGTACAATAGTCCAGGTTCCTATTGGGGAAGGAGTAGTTGCTTTTCCTGATGCAACTGCGTAATTTTTTATTATCTTATCATTTTGAAATACAGAAAGAGTATTGGTGCTTATATCTACGATTATTGTGATTTTTTTCTTTGGATCATAATTGGAAATAGTGTTTACTTTTGATTTATAAAAGACCAATATACAAATTGACTCTATTAATAGTACTATTAGTAGTGATGTTACTATTGTTTTAAATTTAAGCATTGTTACCCCCATATAAAAATCTATATTAAAGTATATTTATTAAAATGGTATTTAATGTATGCTTTATAGTACATGTGTAAATTTATTCGTGACAGCGTTAGTATTTTACGGTATAATATACTATATTAACTAGTTGATTATTGGGGGTGCGGAGTTATGGTAGATGAAGATAAATCATCAATAGTTTTGCTTGTACAAAATGCACGCAATGTATTTTGTTATTTTAGTGTTTCCGCTGTTGAAATTAAGGAATTTCAAGATAGATATGGGGAAAATTCATGGAAAAACTCAAAGCCAGTAATAAAAGTTTATGAAGTAATAAATGGCATTGTTTCTGAAGTCAAAACAATTTATATTGATGCTTTTGCTGATAATTGGTTTATACACTTAGATAAGGGCGATATGGATGTATTTGTAAAGCTTGGAAGGGTGCTTGCAGATGATACCTTTGTGGCAGTTGCGGTATCAAATACTGTTACAACACCTAGAGATAATCAATCAGGTGATTCAGCGGTTTACTATGTAGATGTATCAGAAAATTCTCTTGCTCCAAACAATAGTTTACCAACATGCAGTGAAGGATCAAATGAAAATTGTATGCATAAAGAACCAAAACCATATCCATTTGTTGACGGAAAAAAAAAATTAGACCATATCCCAGATTGGTAATTTGTTACTCTAAATATAATAATGAATATTTTGAAAAATGCTCAAAAGAAATTATTAATAATTATTTTAAATTTCCTGTGTGCACATCTAAGGGGAAATAAGTTGATTGGGGTGAATAAATTTGAAAAAAGGATATGTTGCGTTTGTACTTCATGGTCATATGCCTTTTATAAGGCATCCTGAAATTAATGATCCACTTGAAGAAAGATGGTTATTTGAGGCTATGAGTGAGTGCTATATTCCACTTATTCAAGCTTTTGATGGAATTTTAAATGATAAAATAAAATTTAAAATGACAATGTCCATAACACCGCCTTTGATGTCTATGCTTCAAGATGAGTATCTAAATGAAAGATATCTTGAATATCTTAATAAGTCTATAGAACTTTCAAATAAAGAATTAATAAGAACTAAAAATAATTATGAAAAAAATAAAGTTGCACATTTTTATAATGACAGATTTAAAGGACTTCTTGAAACATATGAAAAGTATAATAATAACTTAATGAATGCATTTAAAAAGTTTGATAAACTTGGGTGTCTTGAAATAATAACTTGTTCAGCTACGCATGCATTATTACCGCTTATTTCTGTAAATCCTGAAGCAGTTAGGGCACAAATTGCGACGGGTGTAGAATTTTACACTAAAGTTATGGGACATGCTCCAAAAGGTATATGGCTTCCTGAATGTGCTTACAGTTATTCGCTAGATAGTGTACTTAAGGAGTATGGTATAAAATATTTTATATCGGAAAGTAAAGCGGTGCTATATGCTTCTCCTAAACCGATGTATGGAACAAATGCTCCTATAGCAGTTCCAAATGGTGTATGCACTTTCGGAAGGGATATGGATTCATCATATCAAGTGTGGAGCGACTTTATGGGATATCCTGGAGATTTTAGCTATAGAGAATTTTATAGAGACATAGGATATGAACTTCCTATGGACTATATAAAACCATATATAAATGTCTCTGGCATAAGAATAGATACTGGTTTTAAATATTATAAAATAACTGGCAATACTGAGAATAAGGAGATATACAATAGAGATGAAGCAATGCAAAAAGTGTGGCAGCATGCATCACATTTTTCTAAATGTAGAAATGATCAGATAAATGAAGTTTCAAAGCACATGGACAAACCACCTATTATAACTTGCCCGTACGATGCTGAATTGTATGGACACTGGTGGTTCGAGGGACCGGATTTTATAAATGCGTTCATAAGAAAAAGTGCTGAAGAATGGACTTCATATGAACTTATAACTCCATCAGAATATCTTGAGATGAATCCTATGGTTCAATGTTCAACTCCAAATCCGTCAAGCTGGGGAGAAAATAGTGATTATTCTGTTTGGGTAAACCCTTCTAACCAATGGATATATAGAGAACTTCACAAATGTGAAGAAATAATGATAAGGCTTGCTAATACTTACACTGACCCAAGTGAACTTCAAAAAAGAGCATTAAACCAAGCGGCAAGAGAACTTATGCTTGCAGAATCTTCAGATTGGCCTTTTATTATAAAAAACAATACTACAGTTGATTATGCAGTTAGAAGAATAAATAGCCATTTAAATAGATTTATGACAATTTATGATGATATAACAAAAGATAACATAGAGTTAAAAAATCTAGAGAAAGTAGAAAAAATAGATAATATATTTCCAAGTATAAATTATAAGGTATATGCTAAAACAAACGGATAAAATATAGGAGGGATTTTCGTGGCGGCAAATTGGTGGATGATAAGTTGCAAAGTCAATGAAGATTTGATTGATTTTTGGATGAAAAATGGCATAGTTACAGTTGGATGGAGTGAAATTGGAAATCCTTTGGAATATGAAACTAAAGACAAGCTTTTAATAAGATGTGATCAAGTTTACAGCGATGTAATGCCTGGTAAGAGAATACAATATGAAAGTCAAATTTGGAGATTTTCAAGAGAAATAAATAAAAATGATAGAATAATCACATATAATGCTGTGACTGGAGAATACTATATAGGAATAGTTTTAGAAGGGTATAAATATATGGCTGAGTTATATCCTAAACAGCCTAATGTATTGAAAGTGAAGTGGATAGAAAAGCATATAAATGAAAAATTAATTTCTAAGGAACTTAAGGATTCGTTAAGTCAAAATTATGTTGTTTTTAGAGTGTTTAATTGTGATGTAGAAATAGAAAGACTTCTTGTAAGCAATGGAAATGTTAAAGAAGCTTTGGACAAAGAAAATGAAATATATAATGAAGTCTTAGAATGTATTAAAGAACTCCTTAAAAATATGGATAAAGATAAATTTAAAGTACTTATAAAAGAATTATTGTGTGCTATGAAGTATAAGGTAAGCAGTAATTATGATAATGATAGAGAAAATTCTTATCTTATTATAAGTGAAGATGAACTTAGTTTTACTAAAAATATAATAAGGGTTTGCCATCTTAATGATAACGAAGTATCGAATTTAGATACATTATTAAATATATTGAATAGTTATAATGACAATATCAATAAATATCTTGTTATTTCAAATAATCCTATATCACTGCCTGTTAAAAATGGAGTTAATGATAAGTTTTTTATGATTAATTTGTCATTAAGCGATGTTGTTTTAAAATTATTTCAATACTATGATGCTTTAAGTGAAGATACTACAAAATTACTTTTGTTAAGAAAAGTATACATTTAAATAGCTCAAGAGGGTATTTCTAATTTTGAAATGCTCTCTTTTTATAGATAAACAAGCTGAAATATTTAAATTACCAATACCAAATTTATCCTTACAAACTGGAATTTGTTGAGCACTAT
>NZ_JAJNKE010000045.1 GCF_021043395.1 Clostridium guangxiense | reverse complement strand
ATAGCGAAAACCTTAGTCTTTTAACAAACGAAGTGAGTTAAAACCCTTCACTATAGTGCTCGACAAATTCCAGTTTAACAGGATTAACTTGGAATTGGTCGTTTTAACCTTTCAAGTTATATATCTATATATATATATACAATTTTATATGGTTAAGAAGATTTATTAAATTTATTATGCTTAAAAAAAGCTTACAAAGTTGTAAGCTTAAAAATAATATCAATTCTCAGTATTATACTTAGGATACTCTTTAAAATAATCACTTCTTATAATTTCATCTGCTATGTCCAAGCCCTTTAAAGCCTCATTTTTCTTATCTTCACTTTCAGTACTTCCTATAAATTCACCGTTAGACCACACTGCATAACTTTCTTTCGTATTAAGCAAATTACGTCCCATAGCTGTATTTATATATTCTTTCTTATCAGCACCCATGAGATATAAAATTGTTGGCATCAAATCAACCTCTCCACCAGTCGTCTTTATTTCTTTTCCCTTTATGGAATTATCACTGCTATATATAATGAGAGGTACTTCCTTATGGTTGTCAATCATCCAGCTTTCAGCACCTTTTGTATTTTCGACCTCACTCTGATAATACTTATGAATTCCACAATGATCTCCATATATTACTACTGCAGTGTTTTCCAAAGCTCCACTCTTTTTTAAATCATCAAGAAATATACCTATTTGTTTATCTTCATAATGTACACTTTGGAGATATCCACCAAGATGTGAGCTATCAAGATCACTGCTTAGCTTAAGCTCTCTATACTGCTTAGGTAACTCAAAAGGAGCATGTCCAGACATTGTTATAACAAAATTATAATATGGATTTTCACTATTTTTAATCCTTGATTCAGACTGCTTTAAAAAACTTCCGTCGCTAAGTCCTAAGCCTATAGTTTCATTTTGATTATACTGTGAGGAATCAATACAGTTCTGGAAGCCTATAGCCTGTAATGCCGGTTTCCAATTCCAATATAAAGCTTTATCTGCATGTAGTGCTTGAGTATAATATCCTTCTCTTTTTAATATATTAGGCAGTGAATTATAGTATTTATTATCAGGATACCTAAAAAATGTACTTCCTGAAGCTACAGGATAAATTGACGTATTTGTCATAAGTTCAGCATCAGAAGTTGTTCCCTGGTTTACTTCTTCATTATAATTACTAAAATATAAACTATTTCCTAATAATTTATTTAAATTGGGAGTTATCTCCTGACCATTTACTTTTCTATTTATGACAAAGTTCTCTAGAGATTCAACTTGTATAACAAGCAGATTTTTTCCTTTAAAAATTCCACTATACTGATTATCCGGTAAATTACTTGCATTTTTCTTTTCAAACCAAGTCTTAATCTCTTGCTTATTATCATTTGTCAATTTTAATCGTTTAGAATTTTTAAAGTAATTATACGCATCTAAGTATTGATAACCTACAGGAGATAAATTACAAATTGTTATACTTGGTTTCCACTTTGCTTCAAAGAAAGTCTGTTCCTTATCATATAATTTCAAAGTATTAACCTTATAGGGAATATAAATAGTAAACCGTGCTGCAACAATAAATAATACAATGAACAATGCAATATTTCTTGGATACTCCTTATACATTTTTTTGTTCATAATACAGTATGGTATCAATATAAAAACATCTAAAATAAACAAAATATCAGATTTATGTATCAAGGAAAAAACAGTAGAAGAAAGGTTGTCCAAATTGCCAGTTTCTCTTAAAGAATATAATGTTGGAAATGAATTGAATCCTCTGTAGTACCACACATCTATCACAAACAAAATAGATAGAACTACATTCATCACTAATAAAAACCACATATGCCCTCTATTTTTAAATAAATAAGAAAATGATACAAGTATCAATATAAAACATAAATATATGTATAAATGTGGAATTTGCATGTAAGATGTTATAATATCTTCAAAAGTTGGTCTCTCATACGACACATTTCCTATAACTAAAAGTGACTTTATAATCAATGCAATGATTGTATAATATACAAACTTACTTTTAGGCAAAAAATCAACTATTTTTTTTAATACTTTTATTAAATTTTCTTTCTTGTTAATTTGTTTAACGGTATCAATATACACTAAATCACCTCGTAGTAAACTTATCTATTGATAATTATTACAATTATATTACAAAGAGGTTACAAAAGTATTGCAAGATTGTTTCTATTGTGTTACATTTTCAAAATATAGATGAGCAACTTGAAATATTAAAATTATCACTATTAAATTCATCCTGACAAACTGGAATTTGTGAAGTAACAATGCTTCGTGGCGTTAAAAAAATCCTATAAATCTAAGGTTCAAAAATCATAAAATACTAAGATATTTCAATAACTCGCTATTGCTCACACAGATTGAAATATCTAAGTATTTTACAATTTTTGAGCCAAGATTTATTAGAATTTTTTTAAATCGTTCCTTCAGCATTGTTACTTCACTCTCACAGTAGTGCAAGGAAAAAATTCCTCCGTACCTACGGAATTTTAGCATAAATCTTTGTAATACATTATTTAATCAGTTTATAATCATTTTCATTGTTAACAGTGTATTTTTCGTAGAGAATCGGATTATAGAATGTACATAATATTTCGTTTAAGAAGGATAATGGGCAAAGCCCAAACCTCGTATATGTGTATATTCCTTGCTTTTTCGATCTAAGTGAAGTGATGTTGACTTGGGATGGTTTAAATAAAGCTTTATAAATCTTAGATGATAAATCGTAAAAGTCTTAGAGAATTTAATCTGTTTGAGAGTATGCGAGTTATTAAATTCTCTTAGATTTTTAGGATTTATCGTCTTAGATTTATTAGCTTTATTTAATATTCCAAATCAATATCACCTCGCTAAATTCCAATTTTTCTTTCTAATTTACACCAAATTCACTTACTAATTTTTGGAACAATCCTTCAATGTTCTCCTTAAACCACCTGCAAAGCATTGTAGACCAATTAGCATACTTGCAAAGCACAGTTTTATTAGAGTTTTCTGATTCATAATACTGACTAAAATAATCAGATACAGCAGGCAGATGTAAAATCAATTACTGCATTAATAGAATCTTCTCCGCATAAAATTTGACTTATAAAATAATCGCCATGAGTATTCTTATATGTAAATTTATCAATATTAAGTTTAATATCTTTTACCTTATCTAAAAGCTTAATCCTATATTCTAAATCAATGATATTCTGCTCACTTAATGGTGAAATCCCCTCTAAAGCTTTGTGAATTTTGCCAAGTATAACCGCACTTTCTTCCATAAACCACTGGGGCGCCGTATTCATTTCTAGAACCTTACCTTTTTCAAAACTTTGCAAGTGAAAAGTATGTCCTAAATATTATCCTAAATACTTACCATCCTTAGTTTTATAAAATTTTGACACTGGAATTCCATTTTTCAATAAAACCTCATTGATTAATGGCTCTTTATCAGGATGATTCATAAATATCATTTCTATACCCTTAAATAGATACTCCTCACTTTTAGAAATAATCTTAAAACACTCTGAAGAAGCCTCTTCTAAAATAGGTTTTATCTCCTTAATCTCACCAATACCGTAATTATTATCAATTATTTTTCTTATTTCTATCATATTAAAAATTTTATTCTTCATTTTACTTTCTCCATACTTAAACTTTATATCAGTTAATCTTAAGCTCCATGCTATAAACAATATGTTTTTTCAAATTAAACTGCATTTCAATCTCATTAACCTTTTTGTATTCTAAACTTGTCCAAAATTTAATTGCTTTATGATTTTCTTTTATAACACCTATTCTTAACACTTTTGCTCCTAAATTTCTTAGCCAATTAACCAACTCTTTATGTGTTTCACTCCCCAAACCATTACCTCTTTCTTTAGGTTCAATAAGCATAAGCCCAATTATCCATGTACTTTCTATCGGAAAATTTCTTACAATGTCTATAATTCCTATAAGTTCATTTATATTATTGAATATTCCTAATACAAACTTATCTTCATGCTCTTTACCTGGTGGTAGTGCTGTGAATATTTCTTTTGCATCATCTTCTGCTGGAAGTTCGCCGCCACTAAGGATGTAATAGTCCGAACATTTTAAACACAAATCTTTAACCTTATTAGTTTCAGTTATATAAATTCTTTTAACTTCATAGTCATTTTTTAATTTTAATCTCTCCATATTAAACCTCCAATTTTATCTTAATCACAAAGCTTAGTACTTATAGCGACCCCATCCCCTATTGGAAGTATAGTTGTATAAAGTCTGTTATCTGAAAATACCTCTTTAACATATTCATCCATAGGTGTACTAAATATTTCTGGTATTCCCATGGGCTTAAAAAGAACATCATCGGCAATTATGAGCCCATTTTTACAAGTTAACTCTATGCACTTTTCTAGCATTGGTACATACAAAGCTTTATCAGAATCCTGCAAAATTATATCAAAAGGTCCCTCAACCTCATTAATTATTTTACTTGCATCACCTAATCTTAAATCCACAATATTTGATAATCCAGCTAGCTCAACATTTTTCTTAGTAGTCTCATAAAGTCCCTTGTCATACTCAATCGATATAAGCCTCCCACCTGTCTCCCTTAAGGCCTGCGCTATCCAAATAGTAGAATATCCAAGACATGTACCAAATTCCATTACTTTTTTAGCCTGCATTGATCTAATTAATAAGCCCAAAAATCTACCAGTTTCCAAGCCTATAGATGGCCTAATATCATTTCTTTTTTCTTCCTGCTTACAAATTTCCTCTAATTGTTTATTATCAAAATCAATAAAACTATCAATATATTCTGTTATCTTATTCATAAAATCACCTTCATATTTCTTTTTTCATAATAACCGCTGGAAGTTCCTTTCCTTCCCAATTTAACTTAATATCTTTAAACTTAACAAAGCCATTTGAACTCCAAAATTTAAGCACATTAGCATCATAATTTATAACTACATCTATCCTCATAGTTTCACTTTCAAGTGATTTTGCATACTTTTCTAAAGCCCCATATATCAGCTTCCCAATTCCTTTACTTTTATAATCACTTTTTAATATTAATATAGACAAATACGTTTCTTTTTCAACTTTAAAATCCAATGCTCCAGCTACTTTATTTGATTTTTTTCATATCTTCTAATTCTTTAACAACCCAATTACTATCTATTTTATCTTTTCCAATATGGTTTATTAAGAATTTTTTATTAGAGTTATATACCTGTGCAATTTCATAAACATCTTCAGTATGAGTTAACTCAACTTTAAATTTCTCTGTCTCAAAAATCATGCATTGTTCACTCACCTTCTTATCTAATATTTTTGCGCCTCTTCAAACACTCTCCTATAGTACTCCTCACCATGAGGGACAAACTGATTCTTAAAAAGTTTTTTATGAATATCGCTTCTACTTCCAGTACTATCAACTTCGAAGCCATCAGCTTGTACGCTTTCTACTTCATCATTAAGTAATTTTATAAGTTCTTTAAGCTCTATTTGAACAAGTCCTACAACCTCATCAAGCTGTAAAATATAATTTTCAAGCTTTTCATTACTCATATAAAAATAAATGTGACAATGTTCTCTGTCCATATATGTTTTGCCATCATACTCTTCTTTATAAACTACAGCAGGAATAAGCTTGCTGAATTTCACATCAATTCCAAGTTCCTCCTTAATCTCTCTTACTCCATCCTCTAAGCTTTCTCCACTTACAAGATGCCCTGCTGAACTTGTATCATACAAATTAGGCGAAGTGTCTTTTAACGGATGTCTTTTTTGAAACAAAAGAAATTTCTTATCATTTTCTTTTTTTATAACAAAACATTGAAAAGTTCTGTGCCAATATCCATTTTTGTGAACATTCTTTCTCAAAGCTTTTCCAATTAATTTTTCATTTTCATCAAATACATCTAAATATTCATCCACTATGTAATTACCCCCTTAAATTATAGATAAACAACATGAAACTTTAAAATTGCAAGTTCCATGTTTATCCTGACAAACTGGAAGTTGATTCAGAGCACAGAGTACAAAGTGCAGAGTACAGTGAAGGTGGATTTACCTTTCGTTTCTCTCAGGTAAATCTTAGAACTTAATAGTGTCAGCTACGCTGAGCACTATATTTTAAGCGCTTTACGTGCATTAAGTTTAAGATTTTTTGTAGCGACAGCGGAGAAAAATCATCCTTCACTGTACTCTGTCCTCTGTACTTTGTACTCTGAGTTAAATTCCAGTTTATCGAGATGAATTTAGTATTAGTCCTCTCAACCTTTCAGCTTGTTTACCTATATATGCTTTCTGGTTAATAAACTTCCTTTACTGCCTTAATTATGAATACTCCTGTTACTAAAGCATTTAACATAACAATTATAAACAGTATGTAATAATACTTAAATTTATCTAGGAGAACTCCATATAAAATTGATCCTAATGGTATTGCCCCTTGTGATAACATTCCAAGCAGTGAAAAAAATCTTGAACGCATGCTATTTGGAACCAG
This sequence comes from Clostridium guangxiense, assembly GCF_021043395.1. Taxonomy (GTDB): domain Bacteria; phylum Bacillota; class Clostridia; order Clostridiales; family Clostridiaceae; genus Clostridium_S; species Clostridium_S guangxiense. The sequence goes on along the minus strand of NZ_JAJNKE010000045.1, from coordinate 18,982 downwards.
CTTCTGAAGATTTGTACTAATTGGCGTATTTACAAAAGCATTAAACATTCCTATAGCCGAAAATGTGCATATAAGAATGCAAAACAGTAAAAGAGAACGTCCTCCAACTAATTTAATTGCCTTAGGAAAAACTACAATTGATAACATAACTAACACTGTTGTTTCTCCTATTAAACCTAGTTACTTATAAACTTAATAACAGATATATTATCACGTGCAAATGTCTTTAAGGTTATTTTCTCATTTTTACGATTCTTGCACTTATAAATCATAAACATAGACAATACACCAGATATAACAAACGATGCTCCATTTATTAAAAACACCATTTTTATACCTAAAAGCCCATAAATAATTCATCTTCCTCAAGTAATTCACCTATAATTGCGCTAGAAGCTGCTCCAAATACACTGTCCATAATTGATACGAATATTTGAACAAAAAATAAAATATAAATACTCATATTTCCGCTTAAAGCCAAAGATGCCAGCAAACATATTAAAATGCCTCTTCCAAAATCAGACACAATCATTATCTTCCTTCTGTCTTTCCTATCTCCAAGTATTCCTGCAAAAGGCGATATTACGAGATTCGGCACTAATACAAACACTGAAAATATTCCCATAAGCATGCCAGAATGAGTCAAATCAAGAATAAAAAGAGGAAGGGCTATCTGCTGCACCCCAGTTCCTATGAGCGATATAAATCTTCCACCCAAATATAATGTAAAATTTCTTTTATTACTCATTAATCCTTCACCCAATATTCACTACAGTCATCTTTTCTGTCCATAAAACCATATTCTATAAGCGCTCTTCTAATAGAAACATAATCATCATATATTCTTTTAAGCACCAGATTAACTTGCTTTTCATTATATTTTTCTCCGCTTTTAAAATTCTGTAAAATATATCTTAATACTACTATTTTCTTCTTTTCTTTAGATGGGAATTCCTTAAGATGACCTTCCTTATCAAAATAGTTTTTAATAATTTTATCCTCTTCACTTTCAGTTATAGCAAAACGTTCGTCTGTCATATTTGCAGTCTTGTGCACGGTTATCAATTCCTCCTTTTTATCCTGTTTTAGATTTTCTTTTTCATCTTTAATAATACCCATAATTGCTAAAAACACCTTTGCTTGCTTTTCTTTTTCCCTAAGTTTAAACCTATAGTTTCTTATAGTTGACTGACTTCCACCCATTTTTTCTGATATTTCTTTATCAGAAAAATTATTTTTATAGTAAGCTAAATATTCACTTTGTATATCAGTAAGCCCTGTATAAGCTTTATTCATATTTATAAGATAGTCAAAAACTGAACCATGTTCTTTTACTATATGAAGTTTCATATATTTTTCAGCCTCATAAAAATCATCACCACTTTTGTAAATCACTCCCTTTTCAAAACTCTCTCCACATATAATGCATGTATAAATTTCCTTTTTGTCATCATAAATGTAGCCTCTTTTAATATCCTCTATAGGTGAATTCCAAAACACTTCTGAAACATCCACAAACTGTTCCTCCTTAATTTCAAATTCTTACTATGTAAACATTATATCTTTTCGTTTATGTATAAGTCAACGCTTTTTATTTTTGTTTATTTTTTAAGGTACAACACAAAGTATATTGAATGATAAATTGTTTAAATAATGCACTATAAAGATTCACGCCAAAATTCCGTAGGAACGGAGGAATTTTTTCCTTGCACTACCGTGGGAGTGAAGTAAGAATGCTGAAGGAACGATTTAAAAAAATTCTAATAAATCTTGGTTCAAAAATTGTAAAATACTTAGATATTTCAATCTGTCTGAACGTATGCGAGTATAAACATACGCGGGGTTTGGGCTTTGCCCATTATCCTTCTAGAACCCAAAGCAACCACTTTTTTTAAATAATCACTTAGATTTATAGGATTTTTTTAACGTGACAAAGCATTGTTACTTCACTTTTTGTTGATATTTTACGATTAATCTGTTAATATAATAATAAAATCAATATTTTTTCACTGATTTTTCGGTTGGGCAAATTTACTTTTTATTTGCTTTCAAGAGAATTGAATTTCTGGGGTGGGAAATTCCAAAAAGGAATTTCCTGCCCTTTTTGCATACAAAAATTTAAAGGAGGATGATTTGTTTATGGAAAAGATCTATCTCGATATAGCTCTAATCTTAATCTTTACTAAAATAGGCTCTATAATAAGCTTGCATTTCAAAATGCCTGGTGTGCTTGGTGAACTTATAGCAGGTGTACTTTTGGGACCATTTGTTTTAAACCTTATTCAACCAAACAGCAGCATAACACTTTTATCTAATTTGGGAGTTATAATGCTAATGTTTCTTGCAGGATTAGAAACAAATCTTGAAGAATTAAAAAAAGCTGGAAAAAGCTCTTTTGTAATTGCATGTCTTGGAGTACTGGTTCCTCTAATACTCGGAACTGCATCAGCTTACGCATTCTTTAATAACTTTTGGGAAAACTTATTTGTTGGGGTAATATTAACAGCAACCAGCGTAAGTATTTCAGTTCAAACCCTCACTGAACTTGGAAAACTTAATACAAGATCCGGTATAAATATACTTGGTGCCGCTGTGATAGATGATGTTTTAGGTCTTATTTTAATATCCGTAATACTTGCAACAGCGGACTCATCGGGAGGAGGAAACACATCTCTTATAGCTACCTTTGTGAAAATAGCAATATTCTGCATAGCATGTATTTTATCGCTAGTATTTTTGCCAAAATATATAGACAAAATCACTCAAAAGTTTAAACCTCAAAGTGGATTGGCTCTTATAGCTATTGCATTTGCTCTCATATGCGCCTTTGCAGCAGAGGAACTTGGAATAGCAGCTATAACTGGTGCATATATATTTGGCTTAGTATTATCTCCTATAAGACATAAAGAATATATAGAAAAAAGAATAAAAGTAATTTCAGGATCATTTTTATCCCCTATCTTCTTTGCTTCTGTTGGTATATCTGCGAGTATAAAAGGGGTAAATACAGAAGTAATACTTATAACATTAGTTATGTTTATAATTGCAGTTATAGGAAAAGTACTCGGCTGTGGTCTTGGAGCAAGGCTTTTTAAAATGTCACGAAGCGAAGCTATTCAAGTTGGTGTTGGCATGATTTCAAGAGGTGAAGTTGCAATCATAACTGCAAATATAGGACTTAATAAGCATATAATATCCGAGGAAATATTTCTTCCAACAATTGTTGTTGTAATACTCTCAACTATAGTAACTCCAATACTTCTTAAAATATCTTACTCACGAAAAACAGACAAGTTAATTGACAAAGCAGTTTGACAAATGAATACTTTCATTTCATAATTTAAAGTAATAACACTTAACCAAAGAGGTGATTACTTTTATGAAATCTTTAAAAAGGCTTACTATTTACGAGTCAATTTTTGTTGGAAGTGCTTTAAAATGGACATTGCTTTCAATAATCATAGGCCTAATAGTAGGCTCTTTTACTACTATATTTATAAAACTGATAAATATAGGCGTTAAATTTACAAGCCAATTTCAATATTACTATCTATTTTTACCATTAGCTCTCTTTTTAAGCAGCTTTATAATAATAAAATTAGCTCCTGACGCCAAAGGTCATGGAACTGAAAAAGCAATTGAAAGTGTCAATCGTAACAAAGGAAATATGAAGATTGCTGTAGTACCAGTAAAACTTTTAACCACATTTATAACAATAATTTTTGGAGGTTCTGTTGGTCTTGAAGGCCCTGCCACTCAAATTGGAGGTGCTATATCATCTTTTTTAGGCAACATCACAAAAATGGACATAATGGATAAAAGAAGACTTGTGGTATGCGGAATAAGTTCAGGTTTTGTATCCGTATTTAATGCTCCTGTTGGTGCTGCTATATTTGCCTGCGAAGTTTTATACATAGGCAAATTATCTTATATATCGCTTTTACCCTCCCTTATATCGTCCTTTGTAAGCTACTACGTTGGCTTGTATATGGGAAATAAGCCTTTAATTTTCAGAATAAAGTATGTACCTAAAAATCAGATTAATTCTTTCATAAACATATGTATATTTGGAATAGCAACTGGATTTTTAGCTATATTATTTATTAAAATCGTTAAATATATAGAACATATTTTTAAAAAAATAAAAATTTATTCACCATTAAAAGGTATTATAGGCGGTATCATAATAATATCAATGGTTTATATAACAAATTCCTTTACCTCTCTTGGAATAGGAGATGAAACTATAAGTAAAATCGTGTTAGGAACAAAAACTGGTAATTTTTCATTTATAACCAAATCTCTAACAACAGCTTTAACTTTAGGCTCCGGAGGCAGCGGCGGCATTCTTACCCCTATGCTTTTCATAGGTTCCTCATTTGGCAATACTTGGGCTCAAATATTGGGCTTAAATATAGCTTTCTATTCTGCAATAGGTATGGCTGCATTTTTAGCTGCATGTTCAAATGTACCCATAGCATCTATAATAATCGCTATGGAGTTATTTGGAAATGATGTTGGAATATATGCAGCAATAGCAATTGGAATAAGTTATATAGTTGTTGGACACCAAAGTATTTATCCAACTCAATTTGTTATGTCATCAAAAACTCCTTCACTTAAAATAAAGACAAATATTGAAGTAAAAGATGTTAGTGAAACAAATTTAATTTCAAAAAAGCATATAATGTCTTCACTTCTTAAAAAGAAAAATAATTTTTTCCATTAGTTTATTATTTTTACATATTCTTAATTATTTTAGATTTATAATTTTATATTCCATATAAGAATTACTTTAAATAATATAATATTTTAAATTATGTACAAACTAATAGTAACAAAATAATTTAATTGAAAGAAGGCGTTTTTGATGACTTCTTATGATGATTCAATATCTACTTCAATTAAGAATAATATTATAAAAGAAATGGAAGATACCGCAAATGATATTCATGTAACAACAAGAAATGGTTGTGTAATTTTAACAGGAGTTGCTAATGTATTGTATGAAAAATTAAAATGTGAAGAAATTGCAAAAAAAGTTCAAGGAGTTAAAAAAATAGAAAATGACATTGCAATAACTACAGATGGAACTGTTACAGATAAAGAACTTACTCAAGAATTAAATAGCAATTTAAAAAACGTCCCTAATAGTAATAAGTTTCTAGGTATAACAGGAAAAGTAAACGGTGGATCAGCGATGTTAATAGGTGAAATAGAAAACGAAAAATACAAAAAGGAAGCATTAATGGTTGCTTGTAAAACTTACGGAATAAAAGACGTTGTCAATAATATCGATGTTAGTGGAACTAGTGAAGATATAAACCTGAACAATACTATCTATCAAAAACTAGTAGAAAATAGAATCAATATATCAGACATAGTCTATACTGTAAAAAGAAATAATGTTATCTTAAATGGTTTTGCAACAAACGAAAGAGAGATAGCTTATATAGTTGACCTTATTGAAAGCATTGAAACAGTAAAACACGTTGAAAATCACTTAAAACCTCGCCCATGGAAAACTGGAATTAAAGACTAAAACAATTATAGAGTAAAGAGTATAGTTATAGATAATTTTCTGTTATCACAGAAAACCTAAAAATAAATGCAAATTTTAATAATATTACAGTATTTTTTTACTTTCAAAGACTTATTTGATACAAGCAAGATAAATCTTTGCTCTGCTCTTTACTCTAATTTTTATCTGCATTCTAAAGCTTTTGGCACAATAAAAATATGATATTTAACAAGCGAGTTTTTTACAAACGCATTTTTATTTTGTGTTACATCATTTACTTCTTTTAAATTTTTAGCTGCGAAAAATATAGTTCCACCTTTTCTATTATATACTCCTCCACCAATCATATATTTTTGAGAAGAAATATTACAATTTCTAACTTTAGTTTTTATACTACTTTTTTCAGATTCACTATTTTTATTTTCGTCCTTACCCTTATAGCTTAATCTAACAAATATATTATTTTCATCCATATTAATTCCTCCATTTATAGTAAGACCGCTATTAACTTACCTATTTTACAAATAAAAAGAACAAATGTTCCCTATATTTGTATTATAGTGAACATTTGTTCGATAGTCAATATATTTTTTATATTATTTTCCTTCCCTTATTTGAAAAAAAACAAAGTGAAAGCATTCCAGGACCAACATGAGAACCAATTACAGGACCAACATGATTTATAATTACCTCTTTTATTCCAAGTTCACTTTTAATAATATCCTTTAGATACTCTGCATCAGAAAGGCAATCTCCATGGCTTATTCCAACCACCATATTTTCAAAATCATTTCCTCTTTCCTTAAGTTTATCTTCCAAGAACCTAATAGCTTTCTTTCTGCCTCTAATATTAACAGTATTTATAAGTTCACCATTTTCATTTATGAAAACTATAGGTTTTATGTTAAGCAAAGTTCCAACAACAGCTTTTGACATAGATAACCTTCCTCCTCTTCTTAGATGGAAAAGATTCTCTACTACAAACCAATGATTCATATTATTACAATTCTCTTTTGCCCAACTTATTATATCCGCACCAGTTTTACCACTCTTCAAAGCTTTCCAAGCATAATAATTTACTAATCCTTCACCAATACTTGCACATTTAGTATCAATTATTTTTATACTTGCATTAGGATATTCATCTAAAATCTGCATTCTTGCTATTTCTGCACTATTAAATGTACCACTCAAAGTAGAATCAAATGCCAAATATACAATTTCCTTATTTTTTTCAACAAGTTTCTTAAACTTTTCATAAAACCTATATGAATTTATCTGAGATGTGGAAGGTTTTTCACCTTTTCTCATAGCATCATAAAATTCTTCGTATTTAAGTGTTTTTCCAAAGTCATCTTCATATTCATTACCTTTAAAATGACACATGAGCCCAATAGCTTCAACCTCGCTTTTTTCAATGAACTCTAAAGGCAAATCACAACTTGAATCAACCAAAAGTACTGTTTCCATAAAACACTCTCCCTTAAATTAAGTGACTTCAATATAATATCATAAATCACATTATATCACATTAGAAGCCATATATAGTTAAATCGTATAGAATTTTTATGTTTAAATTATTACATAAAAATGTATTTTATGTAAACTTAGTATTAGGTAAATATTCTTCAACATACATAAAATACTTATATCATTTTTGTTAAATTTGATTTATACTATTGTTAGTTAATATGGACAAGTATTGTGCTAATTATTGGAGGGTGCTAAAATATGAATTCAAAAGACGTGATGAAATACATAGAAAGTGAATATTTAATAATAAATACTACAAATTGTGAAGTTTGTGGTGGTGAATATAGAGCTGTTGGACAAGGTATAGCTTTTATAGATAATGAGCCTTATGATATTTGTGAATGTGAATGTTCAAATTGTGGTCATAAAAAAACTTTCGAGTTTCCTGCTCCTTTTTTAATTGATAAATACGATAAATCTAAAAATAATTCTTTAAATTAAGCGTACTGTACCAAAATAAAAAACTATTTAGTGCTATTTTGAGTATCTTTTATCTTCCCTTAAAAGGAGCCGTTGCACTAAATATAAATATTGTGAAGAAAAATAAGTGAAAGGTTTTAACTCGTCTTGTTCGCTAAAAGACTAACTTTTTCACTAATGAATATAAAATATTACTTGTAAAACTTTGGAGCTTACATTTTCAAGTTTCAGAGTGATTTATCTTTATATAGTGAAACCACTGCAAAACTTAAACTATATATGTTCCAAAATACCAATTTTTAAGGGATTATGGTACATATATAGTTTGTAGTTGAGCTGGTTTCACTATAGATAGACAACTTGGAATATTAAAATTGCAATCTCCAAATTTATCCTTACAAACTGGAATTTAACTCAGAGTACAAAGTACAGAGGACAGAGTACAGTGAAGGATGATTTTTCTCCGCTGTCGCTACAAAAAATCTTAAACTTAATGCACGCAAAGCGCTTAAAATATAGTGCTCAGCGTAGCTGACACTATTAAGTTCTAAGATTTACCTGAGAGAAACGAAAGGTAAATCCACCTTCACTGTACTCTGCACTTTGTACTCTGTGCTCTGAATCAACTTCCAGTTTGTATGGATAAATTTGGTACCGGTAATTTAAATATTTCAGATGGTTTATCTATAGCTAAAGCATTAAATCTGAAAACTCCAAATTAACCTTTTCTTCACTACTAAGTTTTATTATGTTTTCTTGGTGTTGACCTTGAAATTCTCTTGAATTTAACACTGGGAGCGTAATAATAAATTCACTTCCATGACCAGGCTTACTATTTACTGTTATCGACCCGTTGTGAAGTTTAACAATCATCTTAACCATTAAGAGACCTATTCCACTTCCCTCTCTTTTTCTAGTAAAAGTTTTATCAAGCTGAACAAATCTTTCAAAAATTATTTTTTGCTTATTTTGTGGAATTCCTATTCCATTATCCTTAACAGAAATTATTATATTATCATGATCATCATGCACATTTACCTTAATAGCTCCATGCTTATCTGTAAATTTTATTGCATTTGATAATAAATTAAGAATAACTTTTTGTATTCCGTCTTTATCAACTATCATCATTTTTTCCTCAATGTCCGTATCAAATACTATGTTTTTCCCTTTATCATTGACAAATGCAGCTGCAGCCATAGTTACGTCTTCAACAATACTTACTATATTCTCGCGTGTAAGATTCAGTTTACTCACACCATCTTCAATTTCATTCACATCCATAAAATTGTTGACAATTCTTAAAAGCCTATAGCTATTTTGTTTAATCATATAATAATACTTTTTATATATGCTGCATTGTTCCTTTAAATCCTTACATCCATCATAAAGTCCTATTACTTGAAGTGCACTTAAAATTACATTAAGTGGAGTTCTGAGTTCATGTGATATTGTACCAATAAATTCACTTTTCGATTTGCTATACTTAACTACACTATCCCTTGTATCAATATTATGTACTATAGTTAATATTGCATTTTGGTTTTCATATAAAAATGGAATTCTTAATATACTTATATCAAATACCTTACCATCTGATTTTCTTTTCATGCTGTCGTTACTTATTACATTTTCTCCCTCATAAATTAGTTTTTTAGTATCATATTTTATTGATTGTATATACTTCGGAGAAATTTCTACAAAAGAATTAAAATCTTTTCCTATTACATTTTCAACTTTACCACATCCTATAAGGTCCATAGCTTTCTTATTTAAATATAGCAAACTGTTACCTTGTCGTATAAAGATAGCATCCGATATGTTTTCAAATATTTTTATATAAGTACTTTCATTTTGATAAACTTTCTCTTCTGCAACTTTATTTTTAGTTATGTCATTTTTTATAACAACTATAATTTTTTCGCCATTCTGAAATTCCATTGGAACTTCTATAACGAATAAAAACACTTTTTTATTATTTTCAGTAATACTGTCCTCATAAAAATATGATTTATTGCTTGTCCAATTATCCTTTTTATACTTGCTAAATGCACTTTCTTTAATATACCTATTTTCTTTAGATAATTCGTTATCAGTTTTACCAACATAATTTTCGTCCAGATTGTAAAACTTTTCTGCATATCGGTTTGCATAAATCCAATTTCCATATGTATCTTTCAATATAATAATAGAAGGTATACTATCTATTAAAGCTTTGATTTCCTCTCTTTTAATATAAAAATTAAACTTATGGATTAGAGCATCGTTTTTATTCATATACTTTTCGTATTTATAAAAAAATTCATCTATGGTCATTATACACTCATTTAGAACTTCTTTATTTTCAATTTCATTTATCAAATATATCCTATATCCATTCTCAAAACACTTTATAACATCATATGTCCTATCCATCAAATCGCTTTTATTATATATTTCTGTAATACGCAAGCTTGTAATATCAGCTGCAAATTCAATATTTTTACCACATGGATGAAAAATGCTGCTATTAATATCCGTTACACAAATTTCTAAAAACTTCTTATCCATAAAAATGCAATCAAGTTGACACTGATTCATAAACGTTATAATTTTACTACAAATCTCATTTTCTTTACCATCTAGAAAATTTTTCAATGGGCTTCTCATAAATTTCACTTTCCCTTGTCCTTTTAGTTTAAACCAATAAATATTATCTTACTATTCATAATAAAATACAATCATAAAAATGTCTTAATTTTTGACAATATTTTTAATATTTTAATAACGTTAACTATAAGTTTAGAGTTTTGCTTGTTTAAAGATATACTTACAATATATTAGTTTTGTAATCTACCATTGAAATATGTCGAAAATTTATTTATATTTGCTTATATAATTTTATATATATAATTTTAAAAACACATAAATATTGATATAATAAATTTATATAAACTCTAAAAAGTGGTGATAATATGGACTTAAATGCTCTATCTAAAGAAAACAGAAATAATTTTATAAACTCAAACAAAACCTTTATAAAAAACACGATTATAGAAATGCAAAAAGATAAATCCAAAGAAATAAGTGAAGAAGACCTTAGCATTGGAATATTTGCATTTAATAATGCTTGTAACTCTTATATTGTGTCAATGGGCAGCTTTTATGACTATTCAAAGGCAGTAATAAAAAATCATATTTTAGAATATCTTTGGGAATTTAGTAACACACCACGATTATATTTCTCTAATGACAAACTTGAAATTCCTCATGAAATAAATGAAGCTGAGAAATTAGCAAAAAATAAGATTTATGCGAAGGAAATTGGAATTCTCAATGAATTGTTAAAACCTTACAATTTAGCTTATATAGATATTATAAAAAGTTGTTCTTATAATAAAAACATTAAAGATGATATTTTAAATATAGCTTTTCTGTGTAGTAAAGAAATATTTATTTTAAATTTAATGGAAGAAAATAAAGATATCCCAATAGAAAAAATAGCATTATTAACTAAGTATAAAGTTGAATTTATTGAAAGGTGGAAAAATTATATTCTTGCGCTTATAATTATATTTTCTAATAACAATTTATTATATCTAAAATCATATTTAAATATTAGTATTGGTGATGAATAATGAAATTTACAGGAATAGTATTAGAAGTAAAAGATAAGACTGCCTTTATCTACACTAATAACGGTGAATTTAGAAAGGTTAAAATACATTCAGAGACACCATCTATTGGTCAAGAGTATACTGGTAAATCACAAGGTATACATCCAATAAAAGGACAGATTCATCCGTTGAGAAATTTCTTTTTTATGCTTATACTTATTTTTTCTATTAGCTCACTTTGTTTTACATATTTATATTTTTCTTCAGCGTCAACAATAATAATTGATGCAGGTCTGTCATTTCAATTAAATTGCAACAGGTGGAATACCGTCGTAGGAAGCTCCTCTGTTGATTTCAAAGGCAATGTTATTTTAAAAAAAATCAATCTAAAAAAAAGCGGTGCAGATGAGGCTTTAATAAAAATTATAAAGCAATGTAAGACAAACCATTATATAAAAGAAGATACTTCTATCTTAATTTATATTCACGGAAATGATATAAATTTATCAAAACTCAAAAAATTTGCTTCCAATAATTCAATTAAACTAACGATAAATTCCAACGGAGAGGAGTAATCATAACAGAGGTTTGGGCTCTGCCCATTATCCTTCTTAAACAAAATATTATGCACTTTTTAATATAACAGAGGTTTGGGCTTTGCCCATTATCCTTCTTGAACAAAATATTATGTGCTTTTTAATATAATAGGGGTTGGGGCAAATTTCAAAACATAATTATACAAGTGATATTTCTTTAGTGCACAATGCACAGTTCACAGTTATAGCTGATTTTCCTCCGCTTGGCTACAGAAAATCTTAAAACTTAAATACTGGTGCAGTTTATAGAACTGCTTATTTTACAAAAGTCTTATATGCTCCTTTAATCATTTCAATAGGATGAACGACTTGTCCGTAATTAGGGTCAGTTATTCTATCTTTAAAGTCATCTAAATTAAACTGCGGGAATATATATATCCTATTTATTGCATAAACACCCTTATTGACATTTGCCCATTTTCCGCTTGTAGTAAAAGCCATAATATATCCTGCCTTCTGACATGATGTTACTGTATCCTTGTTAAAATATCCATATGGGTATGCTATAAATCTAACCGCTTTATCACATATTTTCTCAAGTATGTCTTTTGAATCTTTTAAGTTATGGAGCTGATCTTTATAGGATATTTTATCTAATTTAGCATGATTAGTGGTATGACTTTCTATATTTATTCCATTATCACTCATCGTTTTTAATTCATTTGACTTTAGATACAATGTCCCCTTATCTAAGTAATCAGTTATAATAAACATAATAGCATGGAATTTATACTCTTTTAAAATAGGATAAGCATTTTTATATTGATTTTCGTATCCATCATCGAAGGTTACAAGTACAGATTTCTTAGGTACTGGCTTGTCCTTTACTATAAAATCATAAAACTCATCTGCAGAAAGAGTGTGATATCCTTTATCATTTAAATATTTCATTTCTTCTTGAAATTGCCTTTTTGAAACTTCCATTATATTACCACTACTATTATCTGGTATTGAATGATACATCAAAACGGGTATGCTTTCATTATTGTGTATAAGATTCTTTGATGTACTTGTACCATTATAAGTTTTTAATGTCAATGCTTCTTTGCTGTATGCTATTCTCTTATAGCTTTTATAATAATTTATTATAAATAATCCACAAACAAATAATATTACAACAGTAGCTGCTATTACTGCATTTCTTTTTATTCTTTTGCTCATTTTCCCCTCCATAAATTATTAGTTATTCACATTATCCACAGCCTTGTGCATAACTCTGTTAATAACTAGTTTTCCAATCTCGCCTTTACAATAAGTCTATGAGTAGCTACCCTTATAGGAGTACATGTAATCAAAGTCATAGTGGCATCATTAGATGGGTTCAATACCTCTACTTGACTAGGCAAAACAACTTGAGTTTTATATACCTTGTATTTAAATTCTCCATTCAATGTTTTAACAATTATTTCATCACCTATTTTTAGCTCATCTAATCTATTAAAATATTCTCCAAAAACGTAACTTCTATGTCCTGCTACACAAAAGTTCCCTTTTTGGCCTGGTAATGCAGTTCCTTTAAAATGACCAACAGCATACTTTAAAGTTTTTAGATCTGCCCCTTCTCCTATTACTACTTTTAAATTTATTTTAGATATTGTAAGTATTCCTATTCCTTCAATATCCTCATTGCTTGTACTTTTCTTTAAAGCATTATTATGATTTTTATAATACTTTATTTTGTTCTCATACTTTACTATCATGTTATTCTGCTTATATGACACAAAAAACTTGATAAAAATTGCTCCAATTATTAAAGCTATGCCTAAAGTTATTAAAATTATCCCTAAGATTTTAATTTTTTTAATCATATGTCAATTACACCTCAAGTAATATTATATCATTATTTAAATTCTCTCTATATACTTAAGAAAAAATTTATTTTTCTATATTTTAAGAATTGTATTAACAATTCACAATATATATGATATACTATAATTGTAATAAATGAAAACGATATCTTGTATTGAAAGGTTGGTGTTATAAATGAAAAACAATGTAATCTATGTTGATTTTTCTAAAAAATGCAAAGTGCATAAATCTAATTTAATGTTTGCTAACCTTACAAAGTTTATAAAAAAATTATTTAGAATAAATTCAAAACCAAACACTTATCATACAAATTTACCTTCAGACAAAAGTAAACGTATACTTTAGACATAAAATAGCAATTTAAATACCACTTCGTTTTATCGAAGTGGTTTATCTTTAATAATTTTAAATTTTTTATTATATTTATTTGGAAAAGTATTTATTTTTTTTAAAAATACATTTATAATAGAAGAAGTTACATATTTAGAAATTCATTTTACACTCTCCATAAAATAATTACAATATATCAACTAAAATAAAAAGCCGGATTTTCCGGTTTTTTATTTTAAAATTGAAAGATTAAAGGAGTTCAATAATATGAGAATAGGTACTGGATATGATGTACATAAATTAGTTGAAGGAAGAAAACTTATATTAGGTGGTGTTGAAATTCCATACTCTAAAGGATTGCTCGGTCATTCTGATGCTGATGTTTTAATTCATTGTATAATGGATAGTCTCTTAGGAGCTGCAGCCTTAGGTGATATAGGCAAATATTTTCCTGATACTTCGGAAAAATATAAAGGAATCTCAAGCATTAAACTTCTTGAAGAAACAAAAATAATACTCGAAAATGAAGGTTATAAGATTGGAAATATAGATTCTACAATTATAGCTCAAAAACCTAAACTGTCTAAATATATAGAACAAATGCGAAAAAATATTGCTAAAACACTAGATATAGATGTAAAATATATAAGTATAAAGGCAACTACTGAAGAAGGTTTAGGCTTTACTGGAAGAGAGGAAGGCATTTCCAGTCAAAGTGTGTGTTTAATTTTTTAGTATGTGCTTATAATTTACATATTTTTAGTAATATAATGCAAAATCTACTTAAGATTACTTACAGGTGGTGATATTTATTGGGAAATAATAAAAAAAATTGCATCAGCTTAAAAACGGCAATATTGCTAATTACAACTTTACCATTACTAGTTTTAACAGTCATTGAAGGAATTTTAATTTACTTAAAATGCTACAACGTATTAAAGTCTTCTTTGCCTGCTTCTCAATTTACTCAAAAGATTTTTTCAGTTGGACTGTTTATTTTCGTAGCAATTCTATCGACATTAATTTTAAACATAATTTTAACTCAATTGTTTCTAAGAGGCCTTTTACAAAAACTCCTAATTTTAAAAGACAAGCTAAAAAAAATTGGAGATGGAGATTTATCTATAGACGATATTGCTGCAAATTCCAACAATGAGTTTGGAACTATTCATGAAAATTTTAGTAAAATTATTAATAAAGTAGCTTCCCTTGTGAAGAATGTAAAATCTTCTTCTGAAACAGTTTTGAAAACCTCTACTGCATTAGAAAATTTAGCTTCTCAAACAGATAAATCTGCGACTGATCTTGCTTTAGCAATAGATTCTATAGCACAAGCCTCTGAAATTCAATCAAAGAAATCTGAAGAATGTTCTAATAAAGCAAATTCTCTTTCTGGCAAAATAAATAGAGTTCTTACTGGTACTGAAGTTATGAATACAGAAGCTGAAACCTTCAATGATCTTATAAATAAAGGTTTAGAAACAGTTAATCTTCTTACTAAAAAATCAGCTGAAGCTCTAGATTCAACTGCAAAGGTAAACGAAATTGTTTTAAAAGTTCACGATAATTCTCAGAACATTGGAAACATTACTAAAACCGTTTCTCAAATAGCAGAACAAACTAATCTATTAGCTTTAAATGCGGCCATAGAAGCAGCACGTGCTGGTGAAGCAGGAAGAGGTTTTTCAGTTGTGGCTGATGAAGTCAGAAAATTAGCAGAACAAGTTACTGAATCAATAGTTGAAATTGAAACTCTTATAAAAGAAATTCAACTTCACTCTAATGAAGCCGTTTATGCCATGTCTGATGCCTCTGAAATCGTTAAATCTGAAAATGCCTCATCAACTGATACTAAGAAAATTTTTAGTGATATTTCAGATGTAGTATTTGAAATGAGCGCAGTAGTTTCAGAAATTAAAAATGCCAATGAAGAAATGGATGTTGAAAAAAATAACCTTGTTGATTTAATCACTGAAATTTCGTCACAAAGTCAAGAAACTTCTGCTTCAGTTCAAGAAGTATCTGCCAATGCGGAAGAACAGATAAAATCAATGAATACTGTATCTGTCTATTCAAAAACTTTAAAAGAATTATCAGAAAAACTTGAAAATGAACTTATAGCATTTAAACCAAAGAGTTTAAAGGACAAGCTGTAGTTAATACATTCTTTTAAAGCACAGCTTAATACAAAAGGAAGAGGTTACAAATCCCTCTTCCTTTTTATGCATAGATAAAAATACTTCTATTTGTTATTAGCCAAACTATTTAACTCTTCAGATAAGCTCATAACTTCCTCTACACTTGCATTAGTTTCCTGTATTGCTGCTGACTGCTGCTGAGTAGTATTAAGTGTATCATCAGCGGTTTGTAGTGTAGCATCTACAGAGTTTTGTATTTTTTCAGTAAGCTTAATTATTTTATTAGCCGTTTCCTTTGAATTCTGGGACAACTTACGTATTTCTGTAGCAACAACACCAAATCCTTTTCCAGCTTCTCCTGCACGTGCTGCCTCTATGGCTGCATTTAATCCAAGCATTTTGGTTTGGTCTGCAATACTCTTTATATATCCTAAAACATTGTTTATTTCATTTGAAATATCTTTTACATTTAAGATTTCCTTATTTAAGCGTTCTTGATTATGGGTAACTTCTACTGATGATGCCGCTATTTCTTCCATGGCAGCTGATATTTGACTAAAATTATCTGATAATGCGCCAGTCATATGCTTTATTTTCATTTGCTCATACCCAATTTGACACAAGGTATTAGCTACAGTAAATAATATATTTGCGGATGCTCTAACTCTATTTTCACTTTCTACGTGAATCTGGTCTGCTGCTTTTATATACGCTTCTTCATTTATTCCAAGTTCATTAGCTATTTTTGACAAATTGCTTTGATCTGGTTTTGAAAAGGTAACTTGTCCACCTAGAATTGTTGCAATATGCTTACCTCCGATAATTATAGGTGCTGCAAAATCAATTAATCCAGCATGACAAGTATATATATACGGCTTTCCAGTTCTAGTTGCTTCCATACCACCCTTCAAATGTGATTCAGCACAACGCCTTCTACCATCAATACTTGATTGAGTAAGATTGCTGCAAAAGCTTGTATATCTAGTTGGTTTGGTTATTGGTTTGCCATCCATATCAACGGTTATGCTAGCTATCTCCATACTTTCCCCAAAATCATCTTGAAATCTTTGTAAAAAATCCAAATCAATTAAATCCTCAAGTTTTACATTATCAAATTCAAACGAATTGTCTACCATAATATCATCTCCCCATATATTCTATTAGCAATATATTACAGTTATCTGTAAATAAATATTTTTACCACATTTTCAGAAGATACTTATAATTTAATTATATCATATTTCAAAATTAGTGTCTATTTATAGGATTATACGCGTATTTATTTAAATTATACTAATATTGATATTTTATGCATTTAACTTAAGATATAATTTTTTAACACTTAAATGTACAATTTATAATTCAAATGTCGAATTGTTTTTATTGACTTTATATACTTAAATTGTTAAAATTAATTTGTAAGTTAAGTCGAATTATGTTGATAAGGAGTTACATTTTTCAACGCATTAAATTGGAAATTTCGCCTACAACATTTGTATTATAAAATTATAATTCCTTATTGCAAATAATAACCCTACTCCCCTTATACCACATGTTTCCCCATGTGGTATTTTATTTGATATAACAACACTCCCCATCATAATACCTATCTTACTCTTTTCATCTTTCTTATTGCTTTTAATTTCATATTACTACATTTTTTATACTCTAAATTATTGATTCTAGCATATTCTGCAATAGTTATGCCTTCACGAAACAATGAAGCTATTAACCTTCTTTCCTCACCATCTAATACTATTAATCTGCTTTTTATTAATTCCTTTTTTATATAATTTTCTTCTATAGATTTTTCGTCATTATACATTATAAAACTTTCACCTTTTTCCTCTATATAGCTTTCTAAGCTATTTTCATTCCAGTGTTTAGCCACTTTCCTTATTTCCATATACAATGCATTTTTTATCGTCATAATGGCATATGGAAAAAAGTGCTTGCTGCTGTCTAATTTGAAACATTTTATTGATTTTAATAAAGAAACAGTAGCTACGCTTATAATATCCTCTAAATCATAATTTTTAAGATAGATACTATGGGAACATTTAATCATAAAAGGCTTCAGTTTTGCAATAATAAGCCATGAAGCATCTTTATCTCCACTTTTAGCTTTTCTACACAGCTTATCAAATTCAATTATACTTTCATTCATAGAGTAATTTTATCCTCTACAAATTGAGCATGAATTTAAATTTTTTAGTATATATTTTAGCATTTTATTTTCGGTTCTTCTTAACCTCTTCGTGCATGTGTAATAATTTAATTTATTTTTTCTTGAATAATCAGCAATTGAAATTTCTTTAAAATAATAAGCCTTTACTATATCTCTTTCATTATCGTTTAACTTATTCATAGCTTTTATAATTACTTTTTTCATTTCTGCCATTTCATCATTTCTTATGCATTCTTCTTCAATATTGCATCCTTTATCTATAAAGAACATATTACCCATGCATAAATCTATACTTATACTTTTATTGTCGTTAATATTTCTTCTTATAAGTTCATTAAGCATATTTCTGATCATACTATACATATACCCATTTAAGTTTTTAATTTCAGCTATTCTACTGCTTTTTATAAGCTTTAGCATCTTTAGTATAAAAATTTGCCTAAAATCCTCATAATCATATATACCTATGACAAGATTGCTATATCTTCGAAAGTATGAATTGCACTCAATAAAAATTCTACTTACACTTCCCTCATCACCATAGAAAGTTTTCTTAGTAAACTCTTTAAAGAAATTATTATCCATTACTCCACCTCCAAAAACAAATTACATAATTATAGACTGTAAAATTTAATTTTGTGGACATGATTTTAATATTTTTCTTCATTATATAAATATTTTTTATAGTGTATTCTACAAATAAATCCATTTACCTTTCAAATACATAATAATTTATATTACTATTGCACAAATTAAAGATATAAACTATATTTATAGACCAGCTAGTAAAAGTCAATAAGTTTTTATAAAAAAATTATTAATAAAAATAGGTATCATAAAAAATCCATTGA
>NZ_JAJNKE010000044.1 GCF_021043395.1 Clostridium guangxiense | reverse complement strand
TCATATAAAGCAGGAAGAACACTAAAACCTACAGCCTTAAATGATCAAAAAGTTACATTTTAATCTTGACATTTATAATGAACTTAACTATATTAATGAAGAAGGAGAATTTTCTGCTGCAATACTCAATCCTTTGAATTGTTATGTACTTGAGGATGGTACAGCTGAAAGAAATGTATTACTGGCTGTTCACAAGTATACAAAACAGTTTGATGATAATGAATATATGGATGTTTATACTGACAGCCAAATCCTTCATTATAAAATAGGTGAAGTAACAGATGGAGTTGTATATTCAGAAGGAGGATTAGAGCTTTTAGGAAGTCATAATCATATATTTGGTAAAGTTCCTGTTATTGTATGCCCAGCAAATTCAGAAAAGAAGAGTGGTTTTCAGGATATTATATCTTTATTTGATGCTTACAACGCTTTGAATTCGGATTTAGTAAATGAAATAGCTGACCACAGAAATGCTTACCTTGTTATTGAAAATGCAAAGCTTGAGGAAGAAGACCTTGGTAAAATGAAGCAGATGGGTATTATTCAAGTACCATCAGGAGGAAAAGTAAGCTGGCTTACTAAAGATATTAATGATTCTTTTGTTAAAAATGAACTTGATAATATTGAAAGAAAAATCTATGACCTTATGGATGAGGTTAATTTCAATGAAAACTGGGCATCTAATACTTCATCACTGGCACTTAGAAATAAATTATTAAATCTTGAAAATAGAGTATCAATGCGAGAAGCTATTATGGAAAAGATAATTAAGAAAAGGTTAAAGAACCTTTTTATTTTTTTGTCCAAAAAAGAGGGCAAGCAATATGATTACAGAGATATAGCAGTAAAGTTTACAAGAAACCTGCCAACAGATTTAACTGGACTTGCAGATGTTATTGTTAAACTTGAAAATGTATGTTCACAAGAAACTTTATTAACACTACTACCTTTTGTTGAAAATCCAAAGCTGGAAGTTAATAAATATAATTCAGAACAGAAAAAATTGGATTTATGGAATGTGGATGTTAGTAGTAAAGATATTATTAAAAATCAAAGTTAAGAAAGGGGATAATTGGTTATGAATAAATTAGTTAAAGACGAGATTATCAAAATTAAAAAGGAAATGATGGACAAGGCGAACAGTGATGTAGATGAAATCAAGAAGGAATACAAAAAATATCTTCTTATTTTAATTGCATGTATAAGTGATTATTATAATAGGTATATTTCTAATGGTAAGATAAGTAATTTTAGAAAAAACATCATAATGAATGATTTAGAGAAGGAGATAAAAGAATATGCCAATGAACTTTATGATTTTCAGTATGAATTTCTAATTAATGAATTAAAGGATATTTATGAAGAAACTTATTTTAAAAATCTTGAAGTTTTAAATGATGTGAGGCAAATGAATGTTAAAGGGGAACTTGTTCCAGAAGAAATAGGAAAAATAATTAATGCTAATTATCAAGGAAGCACTATTATTAATAGGCTTCAAAACAATATAAATGAATTCGCAGAGAGTATTTACAATAAGATTAACAGAAACATATTAAATAGAAAGACATTAGATGAAATGATTACAGATATATCAAAAACTTTTGAAATCAGTACATATGACAGCAAGGTTCTTTTAAATACAGAGCAGACTAGAATATTCACAGAAGCACAGGAAAAAGTATTCACAGATTTTGAAATTGAAGAAATTATGTGGTGTGCTGATGTTTGTTTAAATACCTGTATGTATTGTGAAGCAATGGATGGTAAAGCTTTTAGAATGAATGATGAAAATAGACCAACTATACCTGCACATCCAAATTGCAATTGCTGTTGGATACCTCTTATAGAATAATTCGTAGTTTTAAGAATTAAAGAGGTTGATTTTATAAATATGATATAATTAATAGTAGATAAATAGTAATTTGTAGGGATAATTAGAATAACGACTAATCAGAATTTATGGAGGTGATTTCTATGGCAAATGTAAAAGATAAGGATACATTCAATATAAGCAAGGAAGATATTCGCAGTAAATTAGAAAACTCTAAATATAAAGGTAGACATGAAATATATGAAACTTATCTTGAACAAGATAAGGATAGATGGGGTAGAGGGAAACATAAGAAATTTGAAAATTCGTTGAAAGACGCTAATTTATTCTATTTTGCATATATAAAATTTTATTTAAATGAAGGAAAAGAATATGCATTGGTTGCTGGAAAAAGCGGCTCGTATAATGTTAATTATAGTGGAAGTGATGTTAGATTTCGTGAGTATCCTAAAAAAGGTAAAGCAAAAGAATGGTTGTACAATAACAATAAGAAGTGGTGTAAAGAAAGGATATTAATCATCAAAACAATTGCAGAAGAAAAAGAGATAAGTGAAAAAGAAGCGTTTGAGATTGAAAAATATCTAGTGAATACTTTCGGGCTTTGTGAAAGTTAACTTTACAAATTCCAATTTATAATTATGTCCTAAGCATGACATTAAACTGCTTTATTTTTATGCAAAAAATTATTAAAGCGTCTTTGGTTTTATGAAGTCAAAGGGGCAAGAAGGAGGAAAATTTCATGGATTTTAAAGAAGTAAAACAATTTATTGAGACTAATAAGGAACAGGCAGAAGTTAAAGAATATCTTCAGGACTTAAATAAAATAAGCGTTGATGGTATTGAAAAGTATGTTAATGAAGATGAAGGTGCTAAAAAGTGGATGGATTCAGTTAAAGACAAACATTTTAACAAGGCACTGGAGACATGGAAATCTAATAATCTTGAAGGGTTAATTAATGATGAGGTTAAAAAGAGATTTCCTACGAAAGACGAAAAAGAGATTGAGGTTGAAAAACTAAAATCCGAAATTGAAAAAATGAAACAGGAAAAATTGCATGAAGCATTAACAAGTAAAGCTGTGAAGTTAGCTAGTGAGAAGAATCTGCCAGTAGAATTGGTGGATTTTTTTATTGCAGATAATGAGGAAAATACAGTTAAAAACCTTAGTACTTTAGAACAAAGTTTTAATTCAGCCATTCAAAAATCAGTAGAGATAAGACTTAAGGGTGATGGATACACTCCACCCAATAATGTTACTAATGAAAGAAAATCAAACAATCTTAATGAAGCATTAAAAAATTATTATAAAAATAACTAATTGAAAGGGGAAATGATTATTATGGCAATTACATTACAACAAGCAAAATTAAACACTCAGGATGATATTCAAAAGGGGGTAATAGATGAATTTAGAAAGAATTCATTTATTCTTGATAATATTACTTTCGATAATGCAGTAACTCCAGGAACTAATGGAGCAACACTTACTTATGGATATACTAGACTTATAACTCAACCAACAGCGGCATTTAGAGCAATAAACAGCGAATATGCACCTCAAGAGGTAACTAAGGACAGATATACAGTTGAACTTAAACCATTTGGAGGTTCTTTTGGAATAGATAGAATTGTAGCAAATACAGGTGGGCTTGTAGACGAAGTGAATTTACAGGTACAGCAGAAAGTTAAAGCTGCAAATGCATTATTCCACGATACTATTATTAATGGTGATTCAGCAGTTGATTCTAATTCTTTTGATGGATTAAATAAGGCGATTACTGGTTCAAGCACAGAATATAATGCTGGAGCATTTATTGATTTATCTACATCTACAGCACTTGATACAAACTATAAACAGTTTATGGATTTACTTGATGAGTTTCTATCAAATCTTGATGGCAAGCCTACATTCCTTGGAGGAAACTCAAAGCTCATAACCAAAATTAAATCCGTAGCAAGAAGGGCAGGATACTTGACTCAAAGTGAAGATGCTTTTGGTAGAAAAGTTGATGCTTATGATGGCATTGTTCTTGTTGACCTTGGAGCAAAAGCAGGAACAAATGATCCTGTTGTATCTATTGCAAATACAAGAAAACCAAATGGTACTGATGCTGTGACAGGGTTAACAGACCTTTATGCTGCAAGATTGTCCCTTGATGGTTTCCATGCTGTATCTCTTGCTAATCAAGATTTAGTAAAGATTTGGCTTCCTGACTTTTCAACTTCTGGTGCAGTAAAGAATGGTGAAGTTGAAATGGTAGCAGCTGTGGCTCTTAAAGCTACAAAGAGTGCAGGTGTATTTAGAAATATAAAAGTAGTTTAAACAGGAGGTACATATGGCAAGGATATACTCAAACAATAAAAAATATAATGGTATATCCGCAGGAATAAACTTTGTAAATGGGGTGGGAGAAACTGAGATCTCTCACCTTATTTCTTGGTTTAATGAAAATGGATATACGGTTGTTGAAGACAAGATATTAAATTATGATGATATGAAATATAAGGAACTTACTGAAGTGGCAAAGGAAAAAGGTATTAATGGTATTGGATTAAAAAAGGATGAACTTATTAAAAAATTAAAGGAAATGGAGGAATAGCTTATGCTGGAAACTATGAAAATAATTCTAGGAATTGATACTGCTGATACATCAAAAGATAATATTTTAAACCATTATTTAAATAAAGCAATAAGCATAATTTTAGGGTACTGCAATATAGATACTTTGGATACAAAGTATAATGATATAGCTTCAGATTATGCAGTTTATCTTTATAAAAACAAGGATTTAGAAGGGTTAGAAAGTAAAACTGAAGGTGATAAAAGTGTAAAAATCAGAGATGGTATTCCAGAAAATATAAAGAAGGTTCTGCCGCTTCCAAAGATAAAGGTTGGTGGCTATAATGTTTAGTGATACAGAAATTAAGGTATTGTTTAATTCTGATAACTCATCAATTATAAAAACTGAATATGCGGATGTACAGCCATTTTCAAAGAATTACTCCTTTGAGGATGGCTTTAATTTTGAAGTTACAAAGAGAGCATTTTGTGATAAAGAAAGCATTATAAATGAAAATAGCTACCTATTAATTGAAAATGAAAAATATAAGGTTATGGAAATAAAAACTTGGGATACATATATAGAAGCATTTCTATATAAATGTAAAAGGCAGGTGTAGCTGTTATGCAGAATATAGATGATATATTTGATTTCCTTTTGTATGAAAAAGGTACTGATATTATTTACAATGGAATATCTAAAAGGGTATTGATAAAAGATAGCGATTCAATAATTAATTACGAAGATGATAAACAGCTTTATACTGATTTTTCTGTAAGTACAGGAGATTTAATACAATACAAAAATAGTAATTGGTTTGTAATATCACAGATTGATAAGCATGAGAAAACTTACAGAAGTAGAATAAGAAAAGTAGAACAAAGCTTTAAAATAATATTAGATAATAGACTGTATACATTCCCAGCTATTTTTGAGCCAGCAAATCAATCTGTTGAAACATCTAGCACAATAAATGTGTGGTCAGGAAATTTAAAAGTAATTCTTCAAGATACGGATTTATCTAAAAAGATTGATGTGAATCTTGAATTTATTAAAATGGGAGCAAAATGGAAGGTAGATGGATATACTACAGAACATTTGGGATTGAGAACTCTTTATTGTGAAAAGGGGCAATTTGGTACTAATGATGACCAAGTTAATGAGATTGCAGATACTAATTTATTGGCTCACTATAATTTAATCATAACAAATGGAAATTCTATTCAAATGGGAGTAAATCAAACTCTTCAACTCAATGCCATAGCAACTGTGACTATTGGTGGAAAACTTTCAATTCTAACAAATCCTCAAATCAATTATTCAAGTTCTGATACAACAAAAGCTACAGTAGATTCAAATGGATTAATAACCTTCTATAATACTGGAAATGTTAATATAGCTGCTACTTTAGATTTGGATAATTCTGCGACTAATAATATAGCCATTACAATAGTTTCAGATCCACAAAATAACTATACTGTAGATGTAACTTCAGATGGTCAAGTAATAGAAGGCATCACAGATATTAATTTAAATTCAACAAAAATATTTGTTGGAACAAGGAAAAATAATGGATTTGATGTTCCTAACAGCCAGTTTAATTTTGAGATAATTCCAGGCACTACATTAGTAAGTAAATATACTTTTACAGTGCTGAATGATACTAGCTGTAGTATAAAGGCTTTGGGTTCTACATATTTAATAACTTTAAGATGTCATGATAGAAATAATACTTCAATACATATTGATAAAACTATAAGATTAAAGTCTGGATTCTAAAACTATAATTACATAATGCTTAGGGGCAGGTGAAATATCCTACTCTTTTTTTATATAAATTTAATTTTAAATGGTGAAAGGGGAAATGTGTTTTATGGGGAATAAACCAAACGTTGAATATTTACTTAGTGTTCATTATCTCAAGAAATTGAGAGAAAAGGGTTTTATATCATATGAACAATTTGATGAGATAGATAGGTTAAATAGATATTCTTTTTTAAAGAGTCAAGGGCAGAAATCTGCCTAAGACTCCTATTAATAACTTTACTTATTGCCACACTAATTATATCATGTGTGTAGCCAAGAGCTATATTTAAAATGAGGGAAGGAGATCTTTATGGGAAATACGGTAAAGAAGGTTCAGGTGTTACAGCCTATACAAAGAGTAAATAATTTTGAAACTGCAACAAATAATTTAAGCAAAAAAAGAGTATGTGCTTATTGCAGAGTAAGTACTGATTCTGAGGAGCAAATGGAAAGCTATAATGCTCAAGTTAGTGAATATACGAAGAAAATAACAGAAAACCCTGAATGGGAGTTTGTTGATATATATGCAGATGCAGGTATAAGCGGTACTAATGTAAAGCATAGACTTGCATTTAATAGAATGATAAAGGATTGTGAAAATGGTAAAATTGACTTAGTTATAACAAAATC
The DNA here is from genome assembly GCF_021043395.1 of Clostridium guangxiense. Lineage (GTDB taxonomy): Bacteria > Bacillota > Clostridia > Clostridiales > Clostridiaceae > Clostridium_S > Clostridium_S guangxiense. The sequence goes on along the minus strand of NZ_JAJNKE010000044.1, from coordinate 19,467 downwards.
AATATCCAGATTTGCCCGTAATACTGTAGATTGTTTAAAACATGTAAGGGAATTAAAGAACATTGGGGTTGAGGTATTCTTTGAAAAAGAGAACATATACTCCTTTGATTCAAAAATGGAATTGGTGCTTACAATGCTAAGTTCTATAGCACAGGAAGAAAGTAGAAATATTTCTGAAAATACAAAATGGGGCATTAGGAAGCGTTTTAGAGACGGAGTTACTATTTGCAATACAGAAAGATTTCTGGGATATGATAAAGATGAAAATGGAAACTTGGTAATTAATGAGGAGCAGGCTGAAGTAGTAAGAAGAATATTTAGAGAATACCTTGATGGTAAGGGCTATGCAGTTATTGCTAGAGAGCTTGAAGCAGATGGAATAAAAACAGCGGTTGGTAAAACTAAATGGTGGGATTCTACAATAAGAGGTATCCTTGAAAATGAAAAATATTATGGAGAACTGTTGCTTCAAAAGACAGTAACAGTAGATTATCTTACTAAAAAGAGAGTTGATAATAAAAATTTAGAACCAATGTACAGAATAGAAAATAATCATGAGCCAATAATTTCAAAGGAAATGTTTGAGCTGGTACAGCAGGAACGTAAGAGACGATATGAAATAACAAAAGGTGAAAATGATGATAGAAGAAAATATACTAATAAGTATGGTTTCAGCGGAAAACTTTACTGTGAAAAGTGTGGTAAAACTTTAAAACGCAGGCACTGGAATAGCGGAACTAAATCTCAGAAAATAGTATGGCAGTGCAATAGTTATATTAAAGGAAAAAAGAACTGCTCGGCAAAAGCAGTGGATGATTTAATATTGAAGAGAGCTTTTATCCAACTATACAATGATATGGTTGTTGATAAAGGCTCTTTTTTTAAAGTATTCTTGGAAAATGTAGAAAAAGTTATAAGCAAAGATAGTGTAGGAGCTGACATTTCAAAAACTTCAAAGCAAATAACCCAATTAGAGCAGGACTTAAGTGAATTGGTGCAGTTAAAGATTAGAAAGCAAATTGATGATAAATATTACAATAAGGAATATGCCAAAATCACAGCAGAACTTGAAGCTTTAAATCTCAAAAGGGATGAACTTTTAAATAGCAAATTAAATGATACAAAGCATAAAGAAAAAGTGGAATATATCAAGGAAACTATAGGTAATGGCAATGAGCCGCTTACAGAGTTTGATGATAGCTTGTTTGTAGCACTTATAGATAAGGTGATTATAAAGTCACCTAAGCATTTTAGGTTTGTATTTGAGAGTGGGATTGAAATGGTGGTGGAGATGTAAATAATATAGTTGGAATTTAATTGATAAGTAGTAATATTAAAAAATAATTTACTATGCTAGATTTTAAGGTTTTGGCTGATACTAAAAATTAATTTTGGTTTTAGCCTGTTTTTATGAATGGTAAAATATAATTAAGAAGACTAAGTGTAAATTTTATACGCATAACATATGTTCAAATAAAAATCAATAGAAATTTCAAATAAAGTGTGATAAAATGAGGTATAATTAACAAATAATAAGGGAGAGATACAGCATGATGAACAAAGAAATCTATCTTAAAAATGTGGCTGAAAGTCTTGCTTTATTAAGTAAGCAAGTTGAGTTGTTAAATGCTGTAAATCTTTATGATATAAATATTATTGCTGAGGATTTTTTTACAGGGTTGCTGAATTTAATATTTGGTTACAAATTAAAAAATGCAAATGTTGTTGAGAAAAATGCACAAGCTATTGATTTAATAGATGAAGAAAATAAAATTTCAATTCAAGTAACTTCAGATAATTCTAGCACTAAAATAAAACATACAATTCATGAATATATTGATAATAAGTCATATGAAAAGTATGATAGATTAATAGTATTGATTTTGACTAGGAAAAAGAAGTATTCAAATCCATTTGATACTAATAATACGTTTATATTTGATAAGGGAAGCGATATATTAGATATAAAGGATTTAATAAAATCCATAAGAGGATTAGAAATAGAAAAGATAAGAGAAATTAACGATTTTTTGGGAAGAGAATTATGTGACAAGGTATATTCAGCCAAGGAAACACAAGCTAATGAGATAGATACAATAATAGATTTAATTGAATACATATCTAAACATAAGGAAGTTAAAAAGAAAATAGATTCAGAAGTTGATCCTGAATATAAAATATTTAAAAGATTTAAGGACTTCTCTGAAAGATTGATATCAGAATATACAACACTGTATACTTTGTATGGAGATGCAATTGAGACAATTAATGAAACTATAGGAATAGATGAAGCACAGGATATAATAATAATGTTTTATTTACAAGATATAAGTATGCAATTTTTAGATGAAACAAATGATAATCCAATTAAGGCGTTGAATAAGCTGGTTGGTTATTTTGAAGATAAGCTAAGTGTAAATGGTAAAAAATATGATAGGGCAGCTATTAAGTTTTATTTAGTTAATGAAATGATAAAGTGTAGAGTATTTCCAAATGAAAGGGATGAGTATAATGGTGGCAAATAGTAATAGTGTTAAATCATCAGCAATGTATATTGGTTACCTTATACTTAAGGAAATCAAGGAGAAAAATTCAGAAAAAGTATCTATATATGATGTTTCAAGAATTCTTAAAAAGAAAGGAATAAACAGTAGTAGACAATTAGTATTAGGTCTTTCTTTCCTATACTCTGTTGATATAGTAGAGTTTGAGGAGGCGAATGTATGGATAAAGAAGTAAATAGAATTCGCATTAACAAACTTTATTCAGAAAATAATATTTTTGATGAAATAGAATTTCATGATGGTGTAAATATTATTTTGGGTGAAAAATATGATAATTCAACAATAAAAGGAAGAAAAACAAATGGTGTAGGAAAATCTATGAGTATTGAATTTTTGGATTTTTGCTTATTGAGTGATTATGAAAAGTCTAGAATATGCAAAATACCTAAAGAAGTAGTGCCATTAGAAGAAGAAATAATGTTAGATTTAGAAATTGGAAAAGAAGAAATTACGATAAAACGAAGCCGAAAGGACTCTGAACAACCTGTTATAATAAGAAATGAGAAAAAGGTTTCTTTTGAAAAATTAGATGATGCACGTAATTATCTAGCGGAACTAATTTTTGCAAAATTAGATGGGAACAGTGTGCCAAGTTTTAGAAATTTATTCTCAATATTGATGAGAGATGAACGTTCGGAATTTACTGATATATTAAAATGTCATGATTTATCTAAGCGTGTGCCAGATGATTTGACAGCACATTTATTTCTACTTGGGATGTCAGTTGAGTCTTATAGGAAAAGTATTAAGATAATTAAAGAAATTGAAAGTATAACAACTGTTATATCAAAAAATAAGAAAGAGTTAACAAATAATGGACAGAAAAAAATAGCTGATGTTAAAGCGGAATTAAATTCTCTTGATGATGAATTAGATAAAATGGAAGCTGCTATAGAAAGTTTTAAAAGTAATGAAGCTTTTTATTCAATGGAATCAGAGCTGCTAGAATTAGAAACACTACTTGAACAGCTGCGAAAAAAACAAAAAGCGTTAAGATATGATTATGATAAAATTAAAAGAATGCCAAAGCCCGAAGCAATAGACGATAACGAGATTGAACTAGTATATAATCAATTTAAGAATGATTTGGGCAGTGCCATTGTTAAGTCACTTAATGAAGTAGTTGGTTTTAAGAATAAGGTTGAAGAATTTCAACGTATGCTTGTGAATCAGAAAGCAAAAGAACTTGAAATACAGCTGAATGATATTGCAGAGCAAATTCGTGTTTTAGATGATGAGTATTCAGAAAAAATGAGAATTATTGATGAAAAAGGTGTATTAAAGAATCTAAAAGCTAGTTTAAAGATATATGAAAGTAAAAAGGATTCTTGTGCACATACAAAGTTTCTTTTTGAACAGTATGAAAAAAATGAGAAAACAAAAAAGGCATTAAAATTACGTAAAACACAAGAAATATTAGAGATAGATACTATTCTTGAGGAAAAAGAGGATATAATAAATAAATTTATTAATACCTTACTTGATATTCATGAAGCTATTATGGGAAATAAGGAGTGCTCATTTACAATCCAGACTTTAGATAATGCTAGAAGTAAAACACCAGCTGAAATTAGTATGAGGATATACGATGATGGCAGCAGAAGTGTAAATAGGACTAAAGTTTTTATTTATGATATGGCGTTGTTATTTAATGATAATACAAGGAAGAGGCATCCTCTATTTTTAGTTCATGATAATATTTTTGATGTTGATCAGGATACATTAGTTCAATGTCTAAATTATTTAAATAAACAAGAAGAAAAGTATCAGGATTTTCAATATATATTAACTTTAAATAGAGATAAAATAGAAAATGAAGAACGTATAAAATTAATAAAGATGGATATTGATAGTCATAGAGTAGCTGTTTATACAAAGGAAAACAAGTTCTTAAAAAAGGATTATCAAGAAATGTAATAGTAGAGTCATCAGATTTGATGGCTTTATTATTTACATATAGCAGTTGGCATGTCCCAACCCACGTGGAAACTGTCGTTAAGCTTTATAGAAAATAAGAAAGAAGAGTAATACTATGGATGGAACGATACGAAAAGATATCAAAGTAGGAATAAAAGTTCTTGTTGTTCAAAAGCAAGACCAGCGTTCTGGAAAGTTAACTGAAGGTGTTGTGCAGAGAATCCTTACAAACTCAGAGGTTCATCCTCGTGGTATCAAAGTAATGCTTGAGGGTGGAATTGTAGGAAGAGTTAAAGAAATAAAATAATATTTAGGTATAATAAAAGGCATTCAATCTTGGGGTTGAGTGCCTTTTATTAGGTTAAATAGGTGGATATGTTTCCATAAACATATAAAATGGTAATAATTAAAGATAATCAAAGAAGGGATTATTAGAATACATATACTTAAGGAATAAAGAGTTGGTGGAAGGAAATGGAGTGTGTGAGCACAAAAGAATAGACTTAGAAAAAAGAGATATTGTGAAAAATATCATTGAAAATCACTTACTTTTTTATGAGAAAAGGCAAGTGATTTTTGGCTTTTTATATAATTATGGAGGATAATATAATTATATGTAGAATTATAATTTATTCAAGGAATTAATATAAAACAGTTTATTATTTCTATAATGGGTAGCTAAGAGAAATTAAAAATTAGTTATACTAATAAATATTTCAATAGAATTTACTGATGATGTATTTAATGAGGTTAGAGATGAAAAGTGTTGTATAGCCTTTCAACTATCCGGAAAATTTAAGCAAATTAATTTTAGTAATTATAAAGTTTATAGTGCTTTTGAAATTATATCTCGTGGATATAGTCCTTCAGAAAAGAGAGACTATAACGGATTATCAGATGAAATTATTAAAAGATTTAACATAAACTCTTAATAAAAAACATTTTAATATTTAAGCTTTTCAATATTTAGATACCAATTAGGCTAATAATGTGAATTTAAGGTTTATTTATATAAATAGCATTTGACAATGTTTGGAAGGGTGGTTACAAAATGGTCATTAGAAAGGCAAATGATTCTGATATAGAATTGATTGCTAATTTGTATATTGGAAATTGGAAGAAAACATATGCAGAGTTGTTGCCAAATGAATTTTTAAATAATTTAAAAGTTAGCGATGGAATACAAAAATGGAGAGAATATCTTGGAAATGAAAGATATATGATTTTTGTTGTATATAAAGATGAAAAATTTCTTGGTTTCTCTGCCTGTAAAGAAGATGATGAAATAGAGCATTGTTTATATTTAGATTCGTTACATGTATCTGAAGCTTCAAGGGGAAAAGGCATTGGTACGAAATTAATCAACACAGTAAGTCATTATGCTTATAGCAAAGGTTATAAATGTATGAGTATTTGTATTGTAAAAGGAAATTCAAATGCAAAGAGTTTGTATGAAAAACTTGGCGCAAAGCATTATAAAGATTTTATTGATTATTTTGGTAGCACTGAATCCAATTCAGAAAAACTTATTTGGAATAATTTAAATTCTTTCAGATAAATTCCAATTTAAAATTAAGTTATAAATAGCATGAGGTTGTAAGTAAATGGTGAAATCAATAGAACCCAATATTGCAGATTTAGCGAACAGTTGGCTTCTCTACACCAGAAGTATATGAAATATGGGAAGGAGAGGCTGTGATTTATATGCAGCAGTCAGGAGAGGATAATCGAGATCTTTGGGATCACTACGAGCCATAGGAATATGAAAAGTAGATTGTTCTTCTTACTTTGAAAACGTTATCACACAAGTGTAGCATTATTTAAGTCAATCATAATACTCTAATCATAAAATATATAAATTAAGCAGTAGCATTGAGTTTAAATAAAATAGACTTTTTATGTAAGGAGTGAAAATTTTGAAATATAAAAATAGAGAAACTAACTATGATAAGGAACCAGAGGTAGTAGTAAAAGGATACGAAAACAGTGCTTTTAGTGGATATCATAATATTATTAGTGAAATAAAATCAAAGGTAAACAAAGAGAAATTTATTATTACAATAGATTGTTATCCAGGAGTAAAAGATGAAGAAGTATTAAATGCTTTTATTAATGGATTAAATCCAGATTGTGTAATTGCAAGTAAAGATATTTTTTATGATGGAAATATGTTAAATAATTTACTAAATAGAAATTTAACGGAAGATAGAGTATTTGGAATAATGTATTATGGCACAATCCAAGATTTCGTTGTAAAAGAAAAATATGTAGAGACTAAAAAGAAATTAGATGATATAGATAATGGTATAATTTTAATATATGGTGTAGGAGCTAGCCTTATAAGTGAAGGCGACATATTTGTGTATGCTGATTTAGCAAGATGGGAAATACAACAAAGGTTTAGAAGAAAAGAGCTAGGCAATTTTAAAGTGAACAACCTTGAGGAAGATATTTTAAGGAAATACAAGAGAGCTTTTTTTATTGAATGGAGAATAGCAGATAGACATAAAAAAGGATTATATGATAAGATTGATTACTTATTAGACAGCAATACTTATAACGATCCTAAATTAGTAACTGGAGATGCTTTAAGAGCAGGATTACAAGAAACTGCAAATAGACCATTTAGAGTAGTACCATATTTTGATCCAGGGGTATGGGGAGGCCAATGGATGAAAGATGTATGTAATCTAGATAAGAATGAAGAAAACTTTGCGTGGTGTTTTGATGGTGTACCTGAGGAGAATAGCTTATTTTTAAGATATGGGGATATAAGAATAGAAGTACCTTCTATAAATGTAGTTCTATATAAACCTAAAGAGCTTTTAGGTGACAAAGTATATTCAAGATTTGGAGCTGAATTTCCAATAAGATTTGATTTTCTAGATACTATTGAAGGTCAAAACTTAAGTCTTCAGGTACATCCTACTACTGAATATATTCAAGAAAATTTTGGAATGCATTATACTCAAGATGAAAGTTATTATATTTTAGATGCTACAGATGATGCGAGTGTTTATTTAGGTCTAAAGGAAGGCGTAAACAAGGAAGAAATGATTAAAGATTTAGAAGATGCACAAGCTGGAGCAATAGTTTTTTATGCAGAAAAATACATCAATAAATTTCCAGCTAAAACTCACGACCATTTTCTGATTCCTGCGGGAACTGTACATTGTTCAGGCAGTGGGGCTATGGTATTAGAGATTAGTGCAACTCCTTATATATTTACATTTAAATTGTGGGACTGGGGAAGAGTTGGTTTGGATGGATTGCCTAGGCCTATTCACATTGAACATGGTAAAAAAGTAATTCAATGGGGCAGAACTACTAATTGGGTAAAAAATAACTTAGTTAATAATGTTGAAATAATAAGCGAGAATAAAAATGTTAAGGAAGAAAAAACCGGATTACATGAGCTTCAATTTATAGAAACAAGAAGATATTGGTTTAAAGAGAAAACTAATCATGATACTAAAAGGATAGTAAATGTACTTAATTTAGTAGAAGGTGAAGAAGTGATAGTAGAAAGTCCTGAGAATAAATTTGAACCTTTTATAGTGCACTATGCAGAAACATTTATAGTACCTGCTTCTGTTGGAGAATATTCAATAAGACCTTATGGTAAAAGTGATGGAAAAGAAGTTGGGGTAATTAAAGCTTATGTAAGATTTTAAAGTAGCAGGCAGCTGCAGCTAAGGAGGCTAATGCTTTGAGTCCATTTGCTACTTTTTGAGATAGATAAAAATTGTTTATATTAGTAACTTATTAGGCTATATAAAATTTGTAAGCCTTAAGGGCTTTTTATTTTGAGGTGATTTTATCACACTAAAAATTATAACACCACTTGCAATGGAAAAAAGCTTATATTTGATTCAAGCAATTATGTTGTTGATACTGATAGCTTTGTTAATGGAATTGTGCTGGGGTACTGCAAGTTGTGACTGTACTTCATGTTCTTTCTGCACCAGAGGTGTGTAAAATGGTGCAAGGTGTGTGCACTTTTTAGCGGAAGTAATTAGTAAAAAAATAATTAAAAGTGTAATTTTTTAAAATTACACTTTTAATAGTTGCTATAAAATTCCTTTTATGATATGATTACATCATAGTAAATAAAGTTAATTTTAGAAAGGCACAATATTTTATGAAAAAGTTGAGTGAATTAGTTGCGTTAGTAAGTGGATCGCCTCAGTTTAGAATTACTGAAGTGTTTGATGAGAAAACACCGCTTTTTACTTATTATAGTCAAACAAATTTAACAGATGATTTGGTAGGTATTATTTCAAACGATGTGGGCAATAAACAAGTCAGAACCAATGATAAAGTAAATACCCTATGCGATGGTGATGTGGTGTTTAGTTTGATCACGGGAATTGCAACGATTGTAAGAAAAGAGCATGAGGGATATCTTTATACACAAAACTACGTTAAGTTATTACCTAGCCATAAAATTGATTCAAAGTTTTTGGTTTATCTACTTAATGAAAACAAAACAATCAAGAAACAGTTTGTGCTGGGACTTCAAGGTTCGCAAGTTTTAAAATATACTTTAAAGCAACTTAAAGAGCTTGAAATACCGAAAATACCTTCCATAGATAAGCAAAAAATTATAGGACAAGTCTATTTTAATCAGTTAAGGTTGCAAGCTCTTAGAAATAGAGCGGCAGAACTTGAAACAAAAATCAGATTATCCAAGTTAGAGGAGGCAAGTGAGAAATGAATGAAGAGCAATTTGAAACTGAATTAATACAATATATTACCAGTGGAACCATAACTAAACCTGAACACCTAGAAGGAATCAGCGACTTTATGGTTAGTGAGAAGCCTGCTCGTTACGGTGTAAAAACAAAGCTATGGAAGTATGAAACCAAAATTAAAACTACAGAAAAGCTTTGGGATAACTTCAAAGAGATTCTTGAGAGGCACAATCAAAATACACTTGATCATCCACTAAGTACTGTCGAATTTAATCAAGTTAAAAAGATTATATCTGATATTAAAACACCATATGAGGCTGGACAATTTTTATATGGACTTAATGGTGTATCACAAATCGAAATTGATTTAGATGACGGTCGTCATGTGTTTTTAACGGTTTTCGATCAAAAACAAATTGGTGCTGGAGATACGGTGTATCAAGTAGTTAATCAAATTGAACGCCCTGCAATTATCACTGGGAAACAAAATCGTCGCTTTGATACGACACTTCTTATTAATGGTTTACCTATTATACAAATTGAAGAAAAACGTGATACACACGATGTTAATGAAGCACTAAATCAAATGCATCAATATTCCGAAGAAAACCAATATGGTGATATTTTTTCTACTTTACAAATATTAGTGGCAATTACGCCTAATAACGTAAAATATATGGCAAATACCACGTCGGATAAGTTCAATAAGGACTTTGCTTTTAACTGGCAACGTAAAAGTGATAATACGATTGTGCGTAATTGGAAAGAGTTCGCTGATTCAATGTTAAGTATCCCAATGGCACATCAGATGGCTACTAATTATATGATTTTGGATGGCACAAAAAACAAACAAACGTTAAAGGTAATGCGTCCATATCAAGTATATGCTACTCAGAATGTAATTGAAAATTTAAAGCAAGTTGATTTTGAACTTGGCACAAATAAAGTAGGTTATATCTGGCATACCACTGGTTCTGGCAAAACTATAACTAGTTTCAAAACTGCGTGGCTTGCAAGTCGCATGCCCAAAATTGATAAAGTTGTCTTCTTAGTAGATAGAATTGCCTTAACGAAACAAACAAATGAAAATTATAGAGCCTATGATCCGGATGCTAGTGAAGATATGATTGGTAGTGTTCAAAATACTTATAATACTAATGATTTGAGTCGTAAACTAAAGAGTAAAGATAACAGTATCGTTGTTACTTCTGTTCAAAAGATTGATACCTTAGTGAAACGTAAATCTTTTAAAGCACCTGATAAAAATATTGTATTTATCGTGGATGAGGCACACCGTTCAACTGGTAGTGAAAATTTTGAAAAGATACAAAAAGCTTTTAAGAAATCTGCTTGGGTTGGTTATACAGGAACACCGATGTTTGATGAAACTACTAGTGGTTTACGAACTGAAGATATTTTTGGACCTTTGTTACATGCCTATACTATTCGTGAAGCAATTGCAGATAGAAATGTTTTAGGTTTTAAAGTGGATTTTGAAACAACAATTGATGAAGAACAAATGAAATTAAAATATCTGCCAAATTTCTATAGAGAACGTTATCCGAAGTGGACTGAAGAAAAAATTACAGAAAAGATTAATAATTTAAGTCAAGAAGATATGGATGATGCGGTTGAACCAAGTTTTTATGATGAAAATCCGGATCACATCAAGTTAGTAGTTGAAGATATTTTCAAGAACTGGCGAAATCGTTCAAACGAAGGTAAGTATAATGCACTTTTTACAACTCATGTTGGTGGTGGAAAAGCCAGTACTCCAATGGCAATAATGTACTTCAATGAATTTCAACGAGTAAATGATGAGAATAAGAAAAATGGTGGACAAACATTGAAAGTAGCAGTTACATTTAGCCAAAATTCATCCAATAATGATAGTATGCTTACCACTAATCAAGGCTTATATGATGCTATTAAAGCTTATAACAAAGAATTTGGTACAAGCTTTGGCATGGATGATGTAGCAGGATATACACAAGATGTTACTAGTCGTTTGAATAAAACTGCTACAGATAAGAAATTTTTAGATATTGTGATTGTGGTAGATCAACTTTTGACTGGATTTGATGCACCAGAACTTAATACCCTTTATGTAGATAGAACACTTAAAGGGGCTGGACTTATTCAAGCCTATTCAAGAACAAATCGTATTGCTGATATGCAAGAAAAACCTTGGGGGCGTATTGTAAATTATCGTTGGCCTGCTCAAAATGAGAAGTTGATGAATAAAGCTCTCGCAATTTATGCTAATAAAGATTCTGCAATTTTATCAGAAGATGAACAACATAAATCTAACCAAAAGGATGGTATTATCGCTAAATCTTTTGAAGATGTATTTAATGAAGTTAAAGAGGTTACTCAGAAATTAGGCAGCTTAACTAATGAGTTTCAACAATTACCACCTTCTGAGAGGCAGAAAGAATATATGCTTGATTTGCTTAGAGATTATAATGTTGGTATGGCTAAATTAAAGCAATATGCACCTGAAGAAGTTGATGGAAATGTAGCGGGTTTCAATTACGAAAATCCTGATGAGTTAGTTGAAAAATTAGGGATGACAAGTGTTCAAGAAACCATGCTTACTACAGTTTTAACCAATGAGCTTAAACAATATATAGCAAAAGAAAAGAAAATTCCTTTTTATCAAATTGAGTTAAGAATGACTCATGTGAAGGATGTGAAAATAGATTATGATTATTTAACTGAATTGGTGGAACAATTATTGAATCAAGTGCATGAGGGCAAGAAACAAGAAGCAAAAGCTACGAAAGAGAAAATTGATCAATTTGCCAATGGTTTGGAAGACAGAAATTACGCTGCGAAGATTATGAATGCAGCAATGGCTATTATCAAAGGGCATTATCCGCCGGAAGGTACTAATCTTAAATATCCAGTAAAATTGAGAGATAGCGAGCAAATTATTCAAGCGGCTAACAATGTGAGCTTTGATAGAATGTTCTTAGATTTTCGAGTGAAGTGGGGAATTACAGATATTATCACAAGTGCTCAGATGCGTGAATTATTTAGTCGTCATCGTTATGGCGTGCAGGATTTAGATGATGCTGGTCAAATTCGAGATATAATTGCAAAAGCAAGCGTGGATTATAAGACGTTAGCACATAACGAAGAGATACAAGCTTTGTCTAAAATCAAGTACCGTAATGGTTTGCGTGAGGCCATTTATGAATTAGCTGATGAGTTAGTAGAAAACTAAGAAGGGTGATTAAATGAACGAGATACAATTTTTAATGTATGATGCAGATGAAAAAATCGAAGTCGTGATGAAAGATGAAACAATCTGGGCAACACAAAAAGCTATATCTGAGCTTTTTGATGTGGGTGTTTCTGCTATAAGCAAACATTTTAAAAACATTTTTGAGTCTGGAGAGCTTGATGAGAAAGTGGTTGTTTCCATTTTGGAAAATACCACAAAGCACGGCGCTATAGAGGGAAAAACCCAAACAAAACAGGTCAAGTTTTATAATCTGGATGCCATTATCTCAGTTGGCTACCGTGTTAATTCTCAAAAAGCAACAAAGTTTAGAATTTGGGCCACTGATATCTTGAAAGACTATATCAGAAAAGGATTTAAGATTGATGTTGAGCGCATGAAGCAAGGTGAGAATGTTTTCGGTAAAGATTACTTCCGTGAGTTGCTTGAAACTGTTCGCTCAATTAGAGCAAGTGAACGTAGAATTTGGCAACAAATCACAGATGTGTTTGCAGAAATTTCATATGACTACGATAAAAATTCAGAAATCACAAAAAAATTTTATGCAACTGTTCAAAATAAATTTCATTTTGCAATAACTGGTAAAACAGCTGCAGAAATTATTCATGCTAGTGCAGATAGAAATAAAGAACATATGGGACTCACTACTTGGAAGAACTCTCCTAATGGTCGAATTTTGCAGTCTGATGTGCTTGTGGCTAAAAATTACTTATCAGAAAAGGAAATTCGTGGTCTTGAACGTAACGTCTCAGCTTATTTTGATTATGTTGAGCGACTTCTTGAAGATGAAACGTTGTTATCTATGGAAGATTTTGCGGTAAGTATTGATGAGTTTTTGAAATTCAATCGTTATGAAATCTTAAAAGGTCATGGACGTATTTCACATAACACTGCTAAGGAAAAAGCAATAGGAGAATATCAAGAGTTTAACAAAACTCAAAAAATAGTTTCTGATTTTGATAAGGAAATCAGAAAGATTAAAGGAGATAGCAATGGAAAAAAACAACAATAAACCAAAGTTAAGATTTCCGGGATTCACTGACCCTTGGGAACAGCGTGAGTTGAATGAATGTATTGAAACATCCAACGAAAAGAATAGTGACAATGTTTATACCAAGGAGGATGTGCTATCTGTGTCTGGCGATTTTGGTATTGTCAATCAGATAGAACTTCAAGGAAGAAGTTTTGCAGGAGCATCTGTTTCTAATTATGGTGTAGTTAATACTGGAAATATCGTATACACAAAGTCTCCTCTTAAGCGTAATCCATTTGGAATAATCAAAACAAATAAAGGAAAATCAGGTATTGTCTCTACTCTTTATGCGGTGTATAAACCAAAAGAGAATACAAATCCCAACTTTGTACAGTGTTATTTTGAGTCTGATTATCGTTTGAATAAATATCTTAAGCCATTGGTTAATAAGGGCGCAAAAAATGATATGAAGGTCAGTGATGATAATGCACTTTTAGGGTTGGTTATATTCCCGTCTTATGAGGAGCAGACAGAAATATCCGCTTTTTTGGAGATACTAGATAACCTTATCACCCTTCATCAGCGTAAGTTAAATCACTTGCAAGATAAGAAGAAAAGTTTGTTACAAAAAATGTTTCCGAAAAATGGTGAAGATTTTCCGGAACTTCGTTTTCCAGGATTTACTGACCCTTGGGAACGGCGTAAGGTCGGTGAGTTGCTAATTGAACGAAATACACAAGCTCCAAAAAGTGATGAGTATCCTCTAATGGCATTTGTAGCATATGAAGGGGTTGCACCCAAAGGAGATAGATATAATCGCGAATTTTTAGTTAGTGATGAAGATAATAAGAAATATAAACAGACGGAATATGGAGATTTTATTTACAGTTCTAATAATCTTACAACTGGATCTATTGGGCTAAACAAATACGGAAAAGCTTCTATTTCTCCTGTTTACAGTATTTTTCAACCAACTGAATTAGCTGATTCTGATTTTATTGGTCGCGTATTAGTTCGTAAAAGCTTTATAAATCAAATGATTCGTTGGCGCCAAGGGGTTATTTATGGACAATGGCGAATTCATGAATCTGATTTTGTAAAAATGGAAGCTCAAGCTCCTTCAGTTGTAGAACAAAAACAGATTGGAGACTTTTTCAATAATCTCGACGGCCTTATTATCCTTCATCAACGTAAATTAAATCACTTGCAAGAACAAAAGAAAGCATTACTACAACAGATGTTTGTATAAAATAATTTCAAAATAGAAAGGAAATAAAAATAATGAGTAATAATCTACAAACAATTACAAGCAAACTTTGGGCTATGGCAAATGAACTGCGTGGCACAATGGATGCATCAGAGTATAAAAATTATATATTGGCATTTATGTTTTATCGATACCTTTCAGAACATCAAGAGAAGTATTTAGTAGGAAATAATGTTATTGATGTTGCAGAGGGAGAATCTATCAATGATGCTTACCTAAAACAAGCGGTAGGTGCAGATTTAGATGACTATTTACAAGATATTTCATTAAGCTTGGGGTATGCGATTGCGCCAAATGATACATGGGAGTCTTTGATTAATAAAATTAATGATGCACAAGTTATTCCTAGTGACTATCAAACTATTTTTGATAACTTTAATAAAAATGCGGAATTAAATAAAGAAGCGGTGAAAGATTTTCGTGGTATATTCAACGATATTAATTTGGGAGATTCACGTCTTGGAAGTTCTACAAATGAACGTGCAAAATCACTTAACAATATAGTTAAGTTAGTTGATGGAATTGAATACAAGGGGGATGATGGAAAAGATATTCTAGGTGAAATATATGAATACTTAATCGGTCAATTTGCTGCAAGTGCTGGTAAAAAAGGTGGAGAATTTTATACGCCTCATCAAGTAAGTAAGATTTTAGCTAAAGTAGTCACGAGCGGTGTAGAAAAATCAGATGAATTCTTCAATGTATATGATCCAACAATGGGCTCAGGTTCCTTACTACTTACTGTTGGACAAGAATTGCCTGATGGTACTCCTATGAAGTATTTTGGTCAAGAGTTGAATACAACAACTTATAACTTGGCTCGTATGAACTTGATGATGCACGATGTGCCTTATAACAATATGACACTAAATAATGCTGATACTCTGGAAAGCGATTGGCCAGATGGACCAGATGGAAAAGGAACTGACCATCCACGTAGTTTTGATGCAGTGGTTGCAAATCCACCATATTCTGCAAAATGGGATAATGATGAAACAAAATTAAAAGATCCACGTTTTAGTGATTATGGGAAATTAGCACCAGCTTCAAAGGCGGATTATGCTTTTATCTTACACAGTATATATCATTTAAACAACACTGGCACAATGGCTATTGTTTTGCCTCACGGCGTGCTATTTCGTGGTGCAGCAGAAGGTAAAATTCGTCAGACTCTGATTGAAAAAAATTATCTTGACACGGTTATTGGCCTGCCAGCTAACTTATTTTATGGAACAAGTATACCAACAATCATTTTAGTATTTAAGAAGAATCGTAAAACGAAAGATGTATTATTTATTGATGCAAGTAATGATTTTGAAAAAGGTAAGAATCAAAATAACTTAAGTAATGAAAATATAGATAAAATAATCAATACGTTTAAAGAACGTAAAGATGTTGATAAATATGCTCACGTAGCATCAATTGAGGAAATCAAGGAAAATGGGTTTAACTTGAATATTCCACGTTATGTTGACACTTTTGAAGAAGAAGCCCCAATTGATTTGGAAGAAGTAAATAAGCAGTTAGAACAAGATAATAAGGAAATTGCGGAACTTGAAGCAGAGATTAATGAGCAATTAAAGATTTTAGGTGTAAAAATTTAGATTTGTTGGTAGTGGAAAAGTGAGAAGTTCACTTTTCCACATTTGTTTGGGAACAGCGTAAGTTTTCAGAACTCTTTACTACACTCAAAAACAGTGCTTTATCCAGAGCTGAACTTAGCACTGAACATGGTGTTGCAATGAATGTTCATTATGGTGATGTGTTAATAAAATTCGGAGAGTGCTTAGACGTTAGCAAAGAGGAAGTTACCTTTATTATGGATGATACGAGTGTAAACAAGTACAAGTCTTCATTTTTGAATAATGGTGATGTGATTATTGCAGATGCTGCGGAGGATGAAACAGTTGGAAAGTGTACTGAAATAGTAGGTTTGACTACTCAAACTGTAATTTCTGGATTGCATACAATTCCGTGTAGACCTATTCAAGTTTTTGCAAGTGGCTATCTTGGATATTATATGAATTCAAATGCGTATCATGACCAATTATTACCGTTAATTCAAGGGACAAAAGTATCTTCTATTTCGAAGTCGGCTTTAAATGATACGGTACTAATATACCCGAAATCTAATGAAGAACAAACTGTAATAGCTAAGAGTTTTACCAATCTCAACAACCTTATCACCCTTCATCAGCGTGAGTGATTTTTGATAATTGTTCATATTTAACTTAATCCTGACAATGAACGCATAACCAAATCTACATCCTTATTTTCAAGTTCCTGAATAATATGTAAATAGGTTTTTTGAGTTGTTGTCATACTAGCATGCCCCAATCTTCTTGCGACACTTGCAATTGATACACCAGCAAATAACAAAAGAGAGGCATGCGTGTGACGTAATCCGTGAATTGAAATTACTGGAACCTTTGCATTTTTACAGTATCTTGTTAATATGTCATTAACAGTTGAATTATATACTTTGTTTTTTGTAAATATAGGTTTATCTTCTGGCAATCCCTTTAGCAACTCAGAAAACTGAATTACTGTTTGCCAGTCTATTTGTACTTTTCGTACAGAAGATTGATTCTTTGTTGGAAGAAAGCCACCACTTCCTTTATAATCCCATGTTTTACTGATTGAAAGCATCTGATGTGAAAAATCAAAATCTTTAGGTGTAAGTGCTAATGCTTCTGAAAAGCGCATCCCAGTTTTTGCAACTAATAGTATAAACCAATCCCAACTTACTTCAGACTTTAATTCAAGATTGCTTAATAGAGTATGCAACTCAAACTGATTCAGATACTTTGTTTTTTTATCTTTTGGAGTTTTTCCTTTGATTATTGCTTTTCGTGTAGGATCTCTATCAATTAGACCTTCGTCCACTGCATCCAAAATTGCAGCTTTTAATTGATGATGAAAATCCATTGTTGTTTGACGCTCATGCCACGCAGCATAGTCATTAAGTAATTGTTGGTAAGTTATACGATTCAAATCGGAAATTATAAGGTTTGGAATAAGTTTTTCAAGCCACTTTTCCGTCATAAGATATTTATCCATAGTCACTTTTCTTATAGCACCATCTTTGTATACTGTAATCCATTGTGCATAATATTGGTAAAATAAATCAGTTCCTTTTACTTTTTCTAACATTATTAATTCCTCCTTTTGATTTATCGAAAATTGCCTCACGCTGATCATTTGAATGAGATCTTGCTTGAGTAAGCCTTTCTGAAATAATAAGTGTGTGTTCAAATGAATGATTGGGAAAACATACCTATTTTCTTAGTATAACCATATGTAAGAATTTAGTACCATTACACTATAAGAGTGATATAGAAGAAATTGAGAAATGTATTTGTGGGATTTTAATCCTCAAATATTAAAAGAATCTATGCTAGACATTGTGAAACATCTCATTGGAAAAATAAAGTTAGCAAGCCCCACTTTTAAAGGAGTTTGTAGATAATGAACTAGTACCTGAAAATTTGTCTGCAACTTAAATTTTGATGAGATCTTTGATATTTGGGAACCAAGGTGGTTGTAATGATATAAACAAAAGAGTTAAGGAATTAGGATAAACAGAATTAGTAGTTTTAGAAACTAAAAATATGTTCATGAACTACACTTTCCTAATGGAAGATGACACTTTTATACATTTTGAGTTCTAGACCAGTAATAAGGGAAAGGCAGATTTAAGAAGGTTTAGAGCCTATGAATTAATGCTGAGCCATCATAATGGAAAAAGGGAGGTAAAAGTAAGTCCTAAATGGACTTTTACGGATACTCTAGCGGGTGAGAGAACGCTGTTTTAGAGTACACTGTGTTTAGACGAAAGGAGAAATTGAAAATGACTTAACTCGGTAAGGAATTAATAGATGAAGGAAAAAATAAAAAAAACTATAGAAATAGTCAAGAAAGCAATAGAAAATGGTACGAATAATGAAACAATAAAGGAACTAACGGACTTAGATATTGATAAAATTGAGTTAATAAAAAAGTTTTAAAGTAAGATAAATTACGCTAGAGGAAAGTACAAAACTAGCTTATTATGGTTATAGTAAGTTAGTTTTTTTATTACACCCAATTAAATAGAAGTGAGGTAATAGAAATAATATGCATCTATGACAAGAAAATTACTAAAGGTAGTTTTGATAACAATGGTCTTGAAATTTTAAATGAAGCTATAAATTGATACATAACGGAAGAATTAAATGTACATTATTCCTTAGAGCTATAATCAATAATAGTGGCAATTCATAGATTGGTTTTACTGGTTCAAATGAGAAGCTTAGAATAAACAAAAGGGATGCAGGAGCAGATAATATTTACTATGCAAAACAAATGGTAAATGGCAGACTAACTTTTAGGATAAGATAGTAAGGTTGTACACCATTCAAGAAGATTTTTATATTCAAGCTAATATAAAATACCTTATAGTAGACGGAAATAATATTAAACATTGAGATGCAAACACTTCAAGTTATTATGAATGTAGTAGTTACTTTAGAGAATACAGGAAGTGGAATCATAGTTTTTATAGTGAGTGCTGATTTGTTATATATTTACAAAATATGATATAATTAAACTATAATGGACAAAGGTGCAAAAATATTAGATTTAGATAAATAGTAAATTTGTAAAGTAACAATGCTTCGTCGCGTTAAAAAGATCCTATAAATCTAAGGTTCAAAAATCATAAAATACTAAGATATTTCAATAACTCGCTGGTGCTAGTATAATATTGTAGACACGAAAGACCGAACACATTAAAATATAGATAAGAGAAGGATGTGTTTATATGT
>NZ_JAJNKE010000043.1 GCF_021043395.1 Clostridium guangxiense | reverse complement strand
CAAACCCTTCACTTTTCACATAAGTGAAAAAGTTAGTTTTTTAATGAGCAGGGCGAATTAAAACCCTTCACTCAGCTTGACAAATTGTAATTTATAAGGATAAATTTGACATTGGTAATTTAAACATTTCAGCTTGTTTATCTATATATTTACACAATTTGAAAAGTGAATAATTTAACGTAAATATCAAATGCTAAACAATAGGTAAATGGAAACCGGGGTGAAACTTAATAGTTGAACTGGTATCTATATAATTTATTTGTAGAGGAGAATATTTATGGGAAATGTAAATGACAAATATCTTAAATCCTATTGGATAGAATCAACGAAAGGTACAAATTATCCTTCTTTAAAGGAAGACATAAAGGTAGATGTTGCAATTGTAGGTGGTGGAATTGTTGGAATAACAGCAGGTTTTCTTTTAAGTAAACAAGGAGTAAAAATTGCTGTGCTTGAAGCCAGTAAAATACTTCAGGGAGCTACTGGTTTTACTACTGCTAAGATTACATCACAACATAGCTTAACATACGATAAGTTAATAAATTCCATGGGAGTAGAGCGTGCAAAACAGTATGCTGATGCTAATGAAGCATCTATAAGTTTTATAGAAAACACAATAAAAGAATTAAATATAGATTGTGATTTTGAAAAAATGCCTGCAGGTGTATACACAAATGAAGATAAATATGTTAAGGATATTGAAAAAGAATTGAATGTAGCTACGATGCTTGGAATAAAAGCAAAAATTGTAGATAATCTTCCAATTAATATTCCTATGAAATCAGCACTTATTTTTGAAAACCAAGCACAATTTCATCCTAGAAAATATTTATTACCATTAGCAGAGAAAATAATTAAAACAGGAAATCAAATATATGAGAATACAGAAGTATTTGAAGTTAGGCCAGGAAATCCGATTGAACTTGTTGTGACTAATGGAAAGAAAATAACCGTACAAAAGGTTATTATTTGTTCTCATTTTCCATGCTACGATGGAATGGGACTTTACCTAACAAGATTAAGACCAGAGAGATCCTATGCTGTTGTGGTTCATATTAAGGAAAAATTCCCAAAGTTTATGCTTATAAATGCAGAGAATCCTACACGTTCTTTAAGAGCTCAAAATGATGGAGAAAAGGAACTTATATTAGTTGGAGGAGAAAATCATAAAGTGGCTCATGGTGATAATTTTGAGGAGCATTATGAGAATTTAGAGAAATTTGCTAAGGATATTTTTACAGTAGATGATATTGCATATAGATGGTCACTTCAAGATTATATAAGCGTCGACAATGTGCCATATATAGGAAAGATAATGAGTTCAAAGGAAAATATATATGTTGCAACTGGCTTTAAAAAGTGGGGTATGACAAATGGAACAGCAGCTGCTAGAATACTCACAGATGAAATTCTAGGGGCAAATAATCCATGGAAAGAGGTATTTGACCCGACGAGGAAATTTACAGCACAGGCATATGGAAAGTTGTTTGCTGAAAATTTCGATGTGGCAAAAGAGCTTATTATAGGAAAAATAAAATCTGGAGAAGACGGAATAGACATTAAAAAGGATGAAGGAAAAATAGTAGAAATAGAAGGTCACAAATATGGAGCATACAGAGATGAAGATGGCAAACTTCATATAGTTAATATTACCTGTACCCATGTTGGATGTGAATTAAAGTGGAATGATGCTGAAAAGTCGTGGGATTGTCCTTGTCATGGTTCTAGATTTACTTATGATGGTGAAATACTTGAGGGTCCAGCTACTCACAGATTAAATCATTATAAAGAAGAAAATAACAAAATAGATTGGAATTTATAAAGAGTTTTATTATGCTTTAGAAAAATGATACATAAATTTAAAAAAAATAAAGGAATATTCATTGCATTTATAGAATAAAGTTAATTAAATTTGATAAACTAAATAAAATATAACGAATGGAGTGATTTGAATTGTACAATATTAGAATGGCAAATTTAAATGACGAAAATAAGCTTATAAATTTAGTTAAACCAAAGTTGTTAGATGAAAAAACTGACAAGAATGCTAGAAATGTATTAGATGAATTTCTTAATAATAATAAGTTCAGAGTTTTTGTGCTTAGAGAAGATGATGTTTTAAAAGGTTTTTGCAGTATTGAAATTAAATCAGATGCAGGCGAGAATAAAGAAGAATCAGCAGAAATTGTTATGTTAAATGTTAATAATGATTCAAAAGAAAAAAGTTATAAAAAAATGTTGATGGAATATATTGAAGATTACTTAAAACAAATAGGTATTAAAGGAATGTATTTAAGATTATGGAGAATGGCATACTAAAAATCACTTATTGCTAGTAATCGTATTCAAAAAATACATTTAAATTACAGGGGGTGCAATGTCCCCTGTAATTTTTTTATGGAATTTATACCATAATGCATTATAATGAAAGAGGATATGAAGTATTTAAATACAATAGATTTTTTTAACATTATGTTAAATTTTATGAAAATTAAGTTGAGGTGTAAAAGATGGTTGATTTTATAGGTACAGGAAGTGCTTTTAATACAAAGCTTGGCAATAATAGTGCTTTTTTAAAAAAAGGCAGCAGCTTAATTTTAATAGACTGTGGAGGATCTGTCTTTAGCAAGTTAAGAAAACTAAATTTATTAAATAGTGTAGAAAAAATATATATTATAATTACCCATACACATCCAGATCATGTTGGAAGTCTTGGAGATTTAATATTTTACTCATACTATATTTTAAAAAGTAAGGTAAATATATTTTTCCCACAGGAAAGCTTAATAAAAAATTTCTTGGCTAACATAGGGGCGAGCAGTGAACAATATAATCTTAATAGTTGTGATAATCCAGAAATAGATGATGTGGAACTTGGAAATATTAATGTGAAATTTTTATCAGTTACTCATACCAAGACAATACCAGCATATGGGTTTATAATGAATTTAGATAGAAAATCATTTTATTACAGTGGTGATTCAAATAGCATAAGCAACCAAGTAATTGATAAACTTAAAAACGGAGAAATTGAAATGATTTATCATGATACTTGTGGTCTGGACTATAAGGGCAATCCTCATTTATCTATTAAAAAGCTTTGTGAAGCAGTACCTATGGAATTTAGAAACAAGGTTTATTGTATGCATCTTGATGAAAATATAACAGAGAAGCAAATAATGGATAGTGGATTTAATGTTGTTCATCCATATTTTATATAGTTATTTTGCAATTGAATACTATCTTTTTGAATACTAGCTAACTATAAAGTGCATACTTTAGAAATATGCGATTTATATTATATAATTTTAATAGTACGTATTATATTATTATTTATTAGTATTTAGGAGGCAGGTATTATGAATGAAATAATAAAAGCAATTTTGAGTAGAAGGAGTATAAGAAAGTTTAAGTCTGAACAAATTAGCGATGATGAATTAAATTCAATACTTGAAGCTGGAAAATTTGCGCCAAGTGCAATGAATCAGCAATCATGGCATTTTACGGTAATTCAAAATAAAGAAATAATAGCTAAAGTCAATGAAGTATGCAAAGAAAATATGAATAGAGCTGAAAATAAGGATTTAAATCTTTTTTATAATGCACCAACGCTTATAATAGTTTCTGGAGATGAGAAGGCAGTGGCACCTGAATGTGACGCTTCACTAGCTCTAGAAAACATGTTTTTGGCTGCAGCATCATTAAATATAGGTTCATGCTGGATTCATTCGCCAAGAGCTTTAGCTTCTTCAGACGAAGGCAATAAATTAATAAGCGAGCTTGGAATACCAAGTGGATATAAAATAGTTGGATCCGGAATTTTTGGATATAAAGCTTCTGAAGCGCCTGCATCTGCTAAGAGAAAAGAAAATTCCGTGAATATAGTAAAATAATGCTTAATTAAAGAATATATCTAGTTAAATTAATGTGAGGTTATAATGATTTAAGTGACTTCACATTATTTTTTTATAAGTGCTACAGTAAAATTATAATTTTATCTCTAAGAAATACTAATAGGTATAATAAGAAATATGTATTATACTTATTAACTATAAAAAGGTATACTATTTATAGAGTTCTGCAATAAGTGTTAGAAATGAGAGTGATATATAGTGAAAAATTTAAATGAAATTTTACTAGAAGAGGTTAAAAGTTTTAGAAAACTCGGACATAAATTCTTGAACGGTGAAGTAAGTAAGATGGATTTTAAGGGTGCTTCTGGAGGAATGGGAGTATATGCTCATAGAAGCAGTAAAGAGTTTATGATAAGATTTAGAATACCATCTGGAATAGCAAATAGAAAAGACTTAGAATTAATTTATGATTTTGCTAAAAGATACGAATTGCAGTGGATACATCTTACAACACGTCAAGCAATCCAACTTCATGGAATTAGTATAGATGAAGTTTGTGATGCTATGGAAGAAGGAATAAATAAGGGATTATATTCAAGAGGGTCAGGCGGAAATTTTCCTAGAAATGTTGCTATATCTCCATTGTCAGGAGTAGATAAGGATGAAGCTTTTGATGTATCACCATATGCTTTGGCAGTTGGTAATTACTTTTTAAATAAAGTGTACACGTATAAGCTTCCTAGAAAGCTAAAGGTTGCTTTTTCAAATAATGACAGAGACTTTCCACATGCAGGAGCTGTTGATTTAGGTTTCTTTGCAGTAAGAGAAGGAGACAAAGAATATTTTAAAGCGTATCTTGGAGGAGGTCTTGGGAGAAATCCAAGGGTTGGTGTAGAATTCCCGGAACTTATAACACCAGAAGATGTTTTGTATCATGTGGAAGCAATGACACAGCTTTTTATAGATGAAGGAGATTATAAAAACAAAAATAAAGCTCGTATAAGATATATAGTTGAAAGAATGGGAAAAGAAGAGTTTATACAATGTTATAAAAAACATCTTGAAGAAGTTACACAAGCTAATAAGCTAAAAATTAGTGTCGAGGAAAAAGTATATGATAAACCTGGAATTGAAACTTTAGTACAAAGTAAAAGATTGGTTGAACAAAAGCAAAAGGAGTTATATAGTGTATATGTTCATCCAATAGGTGGTCAACTATCAATAGGTGATTTTAAGCTCATTTTAGATGAAACAGAAAATATTCAGGATTCAGAAATAAGACTTGCTATGACAGAAGGCTTATATATTAGAAATTTAGATGGAAAAGAAGCTGAAAGAATGCTAGATATTACAGAGCATATTGGAGGAGAAAATAGATTAGAACAATCCATAGCTTGCATTGGAGTGCCTATTTGCCAAATGGGTATTTTAGATAGCCAGAAGGTGCTAAGAGAAATTATAATTTATTTTAGAGAAAAGAATTTTCTTGAAGATGTTCTCCCTATAATACATATATCAGGATGCCCTAATTCCTGCAGTGCTCATGAAATAGGTGGAATAGGTTTTTGTGGAAAGAAGAAAAATGTTGATGGACAGATTCAGGAAGTATTTGAGGTGCATTTAGGAGGAAAACTTGGTATAGGTAAAGCAATACTTGCTGATTACTATGGAGATATATTAAGAGAAAGATTACCAGAATTTTTATATGAAATTGCATTAGAGCTTAAAGAAAAAAATCAAGATTTTTATGAATGGGTAGAGAGAAATCAATGTGATATGAAAAAAATACTATATAAATATACAGTATAGTATTTTAAAGATATAAAAAACATGATTTTGAATTTTTGGGAAAATATTCATTTATAATTATGATAATTCAGGTAGATTTGTATAAACAAGTCTACCTGAATTTTTTATAGTTTTAATTACAGCAAGATCCTGTACCAGTTTTGTTTTTACTTTGAATAACTGAATTTTCAACATTTGAACGTGATTTATTCTTCATTGAGGTATATGCATACAAACTAGCACTTGCCAGCAAAATAACTGCTGCTATAATTGAAATTATAATAATAGATTTTTTCTTATTCATATTTTTTCCGGCTTTCTACTCAATGAAGGTATCCTTTACGAGTTTGTCTATATCTGTGTTTGAATCAAGTATATTCTGCTTCTTCATTGCTTTTAAGGTATTTGTAAAGTCTTGCTTTGCTTTCTTTTTATCTGCAATAAATTCATAATTGCTAATCAATTTGCTATTTTCGAGTTCATCTCCACTACTTACATACTTTTTATCTACGGTTATCTTAGCAGCTTCTTCAGGGTGTTTTTCAACCCAGGCTGTAGCTTCTGCCCATGCATCGGTTATTTCTTTTGCAACTTCAGGATGTTTTTTTGCAAGAGTCCCATTTACCCCTGTATAGCAGCAATAAGTATCCTTAGCAGTATTTTTAACATTATTGTTACCAAATATCTTTCTTGCTTTTCCTGAGTTTACTGCCAATGCACCATAAGGGTCCCAAGCTCCAAAGGCATCTATTTCACCTTTTGAGAGTGCTTGCGCAAGTTGAGCTTGTGGGTATACTCTCCAATCTACGTCTTTCTTTGCATCTATTCCGTATTTACCTAGTTCAATTGATAAAAGTACCATTGGAACACCACCAATAGCATCTATTCCAATTTTTTTACCTTTTAAATCTTTAACTGATTTTATTGAAGAATTTACAGGAACTACAGCTTCAATACATCCTGTATGAATTCCATTTGTAAGTTTTATATTGAGGCCTTGTTGAATTGATTTAAACATTCCAGCAGAAATTTGTGCACCATCTATTTTACCTGATGCAATTCCTTCCTTAAGTGTTTCTGCATTTATATTTACAATTTTAGGTGATAAACCATGTTTTTTAAATATACCTTTTTCAATTCCGATATATAGTGGTGCTTCACATGTACCATTGTAAGTTCCAAGAGTAACTTCTGTTAATCCACTATTAGTTTTCTTTAATGTAGATTTGTTATTGCCACATCCGGCAAGTGATATAGCAGTAACCGCTACAATTGACAATATACTTGTCGCTCTAATAAATCCTTTTTTCATTGCAATTTCCCCCTAAATATTTATATTAATTTTTTATTCAGCAAAATTTAATATATCTAATATTT
This sequence comes from Clostridium guangxiense, assembly GCF_021043395.1. Classification (GTDB taxonomy): domain Bacteria; phylum Bacillota; class Clostridia; order Clostridiales; family Clostridiaceae; genus Clostridium_S; species Clostridium_S guangxiense. The sequence continues at coordinate 20,768 of NZ_JAJNKE010000043.1, read as the reverse complement.
TTTTCTTTGATTCTATGAATTGATTACTTTCTCTTTTTCTATTTCTTTCAATATCTATATTGACGATCTCTTCAATTTGACCTGGATGTGGTGACATTACCACAACTCTATCACTCAGATATATTGCTTCTTCTACATCGTGAGTTACTAAAACCATAGTGTTTTTTCTTTCTTTCCATATTCTTAAAAGTTCATTTTGCATATGGATACGAGTGAAAGCATCTAACGCTCCTAGAGGTTCATCCAAAAGAAGAACTTTAGGATTATTAACCAATGCCCTTGCTATAGCAACACGTTGAGCCATTCCACCAGACAGCTGATGAGGATATGCCTTTTCAAATCCATCTAATTTTACAAGTTTTATATATTTAGGTATTTCATTTTTTCTTTCCTTATATATTTTTCTTGCTACTAGACCGGTTGCAATATTATCATGTACATTAAGCCACGGAAATAAGGTTGGATCTTGAAATACAAATCCTCTTTCATAACCAGGTCCGTCAATTTTTTCACCATCTAATTTTACGATGCCTTCTGTAGATTTTTGAAGTCCAGCTATTATTCTAAGTAAAGTTGATTTTCCGCATCCGCTTGGACCTACAATAGATACAAATTCTCCTGATTTAATACTTAAGTTTATATTTTTTAGAGCAACTGTATCATTATTGTTATGGTCAGTAAAATTACATCTTATATTTTCTATTTCTATATTGCCTAAATTGTTTACCATTTAATTAACCCTCTCTGCCATATTAATACTTTGTCTCTAACTTTAAATAGTAATGTTATAATTGTTGAGAATATTAGAGACATAACCACGAGACTAGCATATACTTTGCTGTATTCAGCCCATCCTTGTGCCCAGTTGATGTACCAGCCAAGTCCAGCTTTTACTCCTAGCATTTCAGCAACAATAAGTGTTACAAATGACATTCCAAGTCCCATGAAAAGACCTATAAAAATATTTGGTAGTGCTGCTGGGATGGCAACTTTAAATATAAGATATCTTTCTCCAGCACCAAGTGTTTGTGCAACCTCAAAGTATGACTTCCTAACATTTGCAACTCCTGAGCTTGTCATTACAGTTACAGGAAACCATACTGCAAGTGCTAATATGAAGATACTAGCTGTAAAGGTTGTTGGAAATATGGTCATAGCAATTGGAATCCAGGCAGTAGCTGGTATAGGTCCAATAATTTTTTGAAGTGGCGATAGCCAATAGTTTAATTTTTTATTCCATCCAATCATAACGCCAGTTATAAGCCCTAAAATTGCGCCAACAAGAAAACCAACTGCAAGTAGTCTTAAAGAGTAGAGTGCACTTACTAAAATCCTATTCCAATCAGTTATAATTGCATCAATTACTTGGCCAGGAGCTGGAAAGTACGGAAGCGGTAAAATTGCAAGCTTTGATGTTAGTATTTCCCAGAAAGATAGTATTAAAATTAAGACTGACATTATTGGAGCCTTTTCATTTAATTTGGTAAACACTTTTTTATTAATTAATGAAATTATATTTATAATTACAAATACTACTAAAAGTATTATAAGAAAAGGAATCCAAAATTTAGTTCCATATGCTGTAAGTCCATCAGGAACTAATTTACTTATACAAATAGCTATTATGGCTGATACTATCGGCATAATATTTTTTAAAATTGTTTTTTTCATTTATATCCCTCTTTTCAGTTTAAAAATAAAATTTTTAAGTCAATCAATATGTAAACATACTAAAATAATAAGAATAATAGGTATAAACAGCATGTTAACATTTTATTCACAATCTGTCAATTAAGTCATAAAATCAAATTAACTTATATTGAACTTTTTATAATAAAATTTTAAATTAAAACATAATATTCATATTAAATTGATAGGAAAATAACTGTAAAAATAATTAAATTTATACTAATGGACAAATTATTTATTATAGGACTGTCGCACTAAATATAAAAAATTGCAAACTAATTAAAGTGAAAAAAAGAGCATTAGTTTTATTGATGGTGTATTGAAATTAAATAAAATTTGTAGTAACATTTAAACTATAATTGAATACGGTGGTTTTAGGTATTTTTATTTAAAAGGGAAAGTGGTGAAAATCCGCTGCAGCCCCCGCTACTGTATACGGGAACAAATCCATAATTGCCACTGGCATTTTATATAATTTTAATTAGTAATTCATTAGTCGTTCTTATAAAATTTTGAAGTTTCTAAGAATTTTGTGAGAAATAAATAATTTACTTTAAAATTTATATAGCTGGGAAGGTTGGAGGAGAATGATCCGTGAGTCAGGAGACCTGCCTAAAATAACAGTATTGCCTCGGAGGGAGGTATAGTACTATGGTAAAGCGATGAGAAGCTTAATTTTAATGGATTAAAATATAAATTTGTATTGAAATACTTTACCATATATAAAAAGGCTCATTTTATATGAGTTTAGTTTTGTGTACGAAAACTCCGAGAATATCGGGGTTTTATTTTTTTGTTTTAGGAGGTTTGGTCAAGTATGAAAAAATTTAAGCAGTGCCTTGCTTCAATAGCACCTGCAGATGTAGAAAAAGAAAAATTAGCAATGAGAAGAATAGATAATTTATCTAAACCAATTGGAAGCTTAGGAACACTTGAAAATATAGTTTCAAGAATAACGGGGATAACAGGGAACTTTAATTACGAAATAAAAAAGAAAAATATCATAGTAATGTGTGCAGATAATGGAGTCGTAGAAGAAGGCGTAAGTACATGTCCTAAAAGCAGTACAGCAGTACTTACAAGTAATTTAACTACAGGTGATACTGGAGTTGTAATTTTATCTAAATTTACAAATACAGAAGTGACAGTTGTGGATATAGGTGTGGATGCGGTGTTCAACAATCCTAAGATTATAAATAAAAAAGTAGCCATGGGAACAAAGAATATTTCAAAGGGACCAGCTATGACTAGTGGACAAGCTATTCAGGCTATTGAAGCTGGTATAGAAATTGTGGACGAGCTTTGTAAAAATGGCTGTGCTATTTTTGGAACAGGTGAAATGGGTATAGGAAATACTACAACTAGCGCAGCAGTTTTAAGTGTGCTTTCAAGTTTATCTGTTGATACAGTAACAGGAAAAGGGGCAGGATTAACAGAAGAGCAATTTGAAAATAAGAAGAAGGTAATTAGAGAGGCCATTTTAGTAAATTCTCCAGATAAAAAGGATATTATAGATGTACTGTCAAAGGTCGGTGGTTTTGATATTGCGGGGTTATGTGGATGTTTTCTTGGTGCTGCAAAGAATAAAAAACCCATAGTAATAGATGGGTTTATATCTGCTGCCGCCGCTTTATGCGCTGTGAGGCTTAATAAATATTCTAAGGACTACATGTTTGCCTCACATTTGTCTGATGAACCTGGAGCAAAATACATGATGAGGGAAATTGGACTAGAACCAATGCTTAATTTACACATGAGACTTGGAGAAGGTTCTGGATGTCCACTTGCCTTTCAAATAATTGAAGCTGCCCTTTATACATTAAATAATATGCCTACCTTTGAAGAAGCCTCTATTAATTCAAAGGATTATGTGGATATAAGATGATAACTTTGGTTACAGGAGGAGCAAGGAGTGGAAAGAGCTCCTTTGCAGAAGGATTTTATAAAGACAAAAAAGATGTAGTGTATATTGCAACCTCAAGGGCAGAGGATGTTGAAATGAAAGAAAGAGTTAAAAAACATAAAAAATCACGACCTGATTATTGGAGAACTTATGAAGGAACCTATGATATAGCAAAGGCTGTTGAGAGAGAAGAAAATTATATTTTGGACTGTTTAACAGTACTTACCTCAAACGTTATGTTTGATATGTCAGGAACTTTGGAGAGAATAGACAGCGGGCTTGAAAAAGACATAGAAGATAGAATTGTAGAAATAATTGAGAATTTTGTTAAAAAAGCCAAAGATAGAAATGTTGTTATAGTAACAAATGAAGTTGGGAGTTCTATAGTTCCTGAAAATCATATAGCAAGGGTTTTTAGAGATATTGCAGGAAGGGTAAATCAAAGAGTTGCAGCACTTTGCAATGAAGTATATGTAGTTTTTTGTGGAGTGAGCCTTAAAATAAAATGATAAAGGGACTTATTGCAGCACTTCAGTTTTTAACTAGAATTCCCATAAATATACCTGTAGATTTTAACAGTAAAAATCTTTCAAAATCGACTTTTTTCTTTCCGTATGTAGGGATGCTAATAGGTTTAATTTCAGGGGCAGTAGGCCTATTTATGAACTTTATAGGCGGTAGTGAAGTAGGTGCAGCCTTTGTAGTTCTCTCTCTGGTTATTGTTACAGGAGGGCTTCACATAGATGGTCTTTCAGATACCTCTGATGGTTTTTTTTCAGCAAGGAAGAAAGATAGAATACTTGAAATAATGAAGGACAGCAGAACAGGCACCTTTGGAGTTATTGCTGTTGTTATGGATTTGCTGCTTAAATTTGTGATTATATCAAGGCTTAATTCATCAATATTTTTACCTGCTGTGGTACTAGCTTCGGGAAATGCTAGGCTTACAGTAGTTATGCTTATGAGCTATACAAAGAATGCTAGACCTGGTGGAATGGGAAGCATGTTTTCAGATGGAAAGCCAAAAAAATATTTTTGTTTTGGGCTTATAACTTATTTGGCGGTTTTAGTTTTTGCTTTTAGCTATAAATTTTTACTGCCTTTAGCAGCAGCTTTTACAGCGTCGGGACTTATAACTTTAAAAGCCTATAAAACTATAGGTGGACTTACGGGAGATGTGTATGGAGCAAATATAGAAATATGTGAAATAGTTAGTTTACTAGCTTTTATGGTGGTGCAGTCATGGATATAGTTTTTACGAGACATGGAAAATCAGAAGGAAATGAAAAAGAGGTATATCATGGAAGATTGGACTTGCCATTAACCTCCGAGGGAAAGAAGGAAGCTATCAAAGCAGCAAATTTAATTGAAAATATTCAATTCGATGAAGTCTATATAAGTTCACTTGAAAGAGCTAGGGAAACTGCAAAACTTCTTGGGTTAAGTGGAAAAAGCGATGATAGAATCTTGGAAAGAAATTTTGGAATTTTTGAAAATTTGAGCTATGACGAAATTTTGAAAGCTTATCCAAAAGAAGCACAAAAGTGGAATAATGATTTTGTAAATTACAGAATACCACAGGGTGAAAGTTTAAAGGATGTATATAAAAGGACCAAGGCTTTTATAAAAGATATGTCTTTAAAGAAAGGTAAAGTATTAGTAGTTACACATGATGGGGTTATAAGGTGTGCACTATCATCAGTTTTTAATGCTCCAGAATACTTTTTCAAATTTAAAATAGATTACTTAAAATTAACACAGCTTTCAATAGAAGAAGGTTACAGCTATATAAAAGCCGTAAATTCTATAAATGTATATTAAATGGAGGCAAAAAATGCCAAAGAAACTTAAAGATAAAAAGCTCATAGAGGATTGTTATTTAGAGAAACCTATGAGAAAAGGATATTTAAAAAAGGACCCTTCAGTGCCTAAAAATAAAGAAGAACTTTTTAAAATGATAAATGGAGGACAGAAAATTGAAAAGAGCTGTACTAGTTGTTAGTTTTGGAACAACCTATGAAGACACCAGAAAGCTTACTATAGAAGCTGTAGAAAATAGGATAAAAAATGAATACAGTGACTATGAGGTTAGAAGAGCATTTACTTCTAAAGTTGTCATAAAGGTACTTAAAAATAGAGATGGAATATTTGTTGATACACCGCAGGGGGCTCTTAAAAAGCTCTATAGGGAGGGATATGAAAAAGTATTTATTCAACCACTCCATTTAATTCCTGGAAGTGAATATAACAATTTAAAATCAATAGTTGAAGAATTTCAGGGAAAAGAATTGTTTAATGAAATTGACCTCGGGACTCCTGCTATATATAAACGTGAAGATTATGAATTGTTAATAGAAGCAGTAAAGGACCTTATAGAGAAAAATAAAACCTTAGTCTTTATGGGACATGGGTCTTATCACTACTCAAATGCATGTTATTCAGAGCTTCAAATGTCTTTAATAGACAGAGGCTACAAAAATGTATTCATAGGTACAGTAGAAGGGTATCCATCTATAGAAAATGTTATGAAATGGATTGAAGAAAACAACATAAAAGAGGTAACTCTTGCTCCTTTTATGTTAGTTGCTGGCAATCATGCAAAAAATGATATGTGTGGAGAGAATGAAAACTCCTGGAAAAGCATTTTAGAAAAGGCCGGTATAAAAGTTAATATTTATTTTCATGGCCTTGGAGAAAATCTTAAATTTCAGGAAATATACTTAAAGCATTTAAAGGAAATTATAGGATAGGTTGGTGATGAAATGTCAGGTATAATGGTACAGGGTACGGCCTCCTCTGTGGGAAAAAGTCTTATTTCAGCTGCCCTTTGCAGAATTTTTTATAAAGCTGGTTACAAAGTATGTCCATTTAAATCTCAAAATATGTCCCTTAATTCTTATGTTACTATGGAAGGACTTGAAATGGGACGAGCTCAAGTACTTCAGGCTGAAGCTGCTGGAATTGAGCCGGCAGCATATATGAATCCAATTCTTTTAAAACCAACCTCTGATAGGAAAAGTCAAGTTATTATAAATGGAAGGCCATATAAAACTATGGATGCAGTAGAGTATTTTGAATTTAAAACTACGTTAAAAAGTATGATAAAGGAGACTTACAGAAAAATTGAAAAGAAATTTGATTTTGTGGTTATAGAAGGTGCAGGTAGTCCAGCTGAAATAAATTTAAAGGATAATGACATTGTAAACATGGGCATGGCAGAAATTGCAGATGCTTCTGTGATTTTAGTTGCTGATATAGATAAAGGCGGAGTTTTTGCAGCTATATATGGGACTGTGATGCTTTTGGAAAAAAGTGAAAGGGAAAGAATTAAGGGAATAATAATAAATAAATTCAGAGGTGACAAGGCTATTCTTCAAAATGGAGTTGATATGATAGAAAAGCTTGTAAATATTCCTGTGGTTGGAATAATTCCTTATATGAATGTGAAGCTTGATGAGGAGGATGGAGCCTCAGAAATAAAAAGTGCTGTAGGTGGAGAAGTGCAAATATCAGTTATAAAGCTCCCAAGGATATCAAATTTTACGGATTTTGATGCTTTTAAATTTGATGAGGATGTGACAATAAACTTTATAACTTCGCCGATTGAAATAGGAGATGCAGACATGCTTATAATACCAGGAAGTAAAAATACCATAGAAGATTTAAGATGGCTAAAAGCTTCAGGCTTCGATGTGGCAATTAAAACCTTTAAAGGTATTGTATTTGGTATATGCGGTGGTTATCAAATTATGGGAAGTAGGATAATAGATGTTGAAGGCTGGGAAGTTGAAAGAGGAGAAGTTGAAGAGGGACTTTCAATTTTTGATACAGAAACTCGTTTTGAAGGGGAGAAGATAACTAAAAATGTTGAAGGTATGGCTTTGGACTGTAAGGTATATGGCTATGAAATACATTCAGGGAGAACAAGTGAGAATAAAAATCCTTTTGTAAATGTAAAAAATAACACTGGAGAGACGGCTAATTATTTTGATGGTGATATGGCAGCTGATAAATACTATGGAACCTATCTTCATGGGATATTTGATTCAAATGAATTTAGAGGAAAAATATTAAATGAAATTAGGAAGATAAAAAATATAAAAGAAAAAACAAGTTTGGATTTAAGAGAAAAAAGAGAAGAAGAATTAAATAAACTTGAAAAAATTGTACGAGAAAACATTGACATTGAATATATATACAAGCTTTTAGGAGAACAGATATGATAGATTTTTTATTGGCAGTAATATTAGATTTTTGTATTGGAGATCCGTATTTTCTTCCACATCCTATAAAACTTATGGGAAATGTAATAAGCTTTGAAGAAAAAAAGGTGAGAAGTACAGCAAAAAATAATAATATGATGGAGCTTCTTGGAGGAATTGTAGTTATCATAAATTTGTTTTTAGCTTTCTTAATTCCTTTTTTAATGCTTAAAGTTTTGAAAAGCTACAGTTTAATCTATCATATTGTAAATACATATTTTTTATATACGTGTATTGCAGCAGGTTGTCTTCAAAGAGAGGGGATGAAGGTAGCTAAGGCATTTGAAAAGGGAATAGAAGAGGCTAGATATAGGCTTTCCTTTATTGTAGGACGTGAAACTGGAAATTTAAGTGAAAGTGAAATAATAAGAGCAGATGTAGAGACAGTAGCGGAAAACACCTCTGATGGAGTTATAGCTCCAATGCTTTACGCAGCAATTGGAGGAGCACCTTTGGCTTTTTTATATAAAATGGTGAATACTATGGACTCTATGCTTGGGTACAAAAATGAAAAATATCTTTACATAGGGCATTTTCCAGCTAAAGCGGATGATGTTTTTAACTTCATACCAGCAAGGCTTACTGGAGTTTTGATGTGTTTTGGCTCTGTACTTAGATTTGATGTTTTAAATGGTTTAAAAGTTATGATAAGAGATAGAAAAAATCACAAAAGTCCAAATTGCGCTTATCCAGAAGGAGCGGCGGCAGGGCTTCTTGGAGTTCAGCTTGGAGGAAACAATGTCTATTTTGGTGAAATTATGAGGAAACCTAAAATAGGAGATAAGAAAAGAGAACTTGAACTTTTGGATATCAAAAAAACTATAGAAATAATGTATAGGGCAGAAATTTTATTTACAGCAGTGTACTTTATTGTATTAGGTGGTGTGTTTAATGTTTCATGGTGGTGATACCTTCACTTATAAAGATGAATTTCAGGGAAAAATAATTGATTACAGCAGTAATATAAATCCAATGGGGCCGCCTAAGGCACTTAAAATTGAGCTTTTAAAGGCTTATGATGAACTTGCATATTATCCAGATATTCAATATAGAGAACTTAGAAAAAATATCTCTAAATATCTAAAGTGCGATTATGAAGAAGTAATAATAGGCAGTGGGGCTATGGAAATCATAAGTAATATGTGTCTTTTGTTTGATAGAATTGCGGTCTTTGTTCCTTGCTTTGGAGAATACATTAAAAGACCTAAAATTTTAGGTAAAGAGGTTGTAAGGTTTAAATTTAATGAAGAATTTAAAGTAGATTGCGGAGAACTTGAAAAAAGTCTAATAAAAGGTGATTTGCTTATTTTGGGTAATCCTAACAACCCTACAGGTTTAAGAATAGAAAGGGAGGTCCTTTTAGAAATCTATAAGCTTGCTTATGAAAAAGGAGCATTTCTTCTTTTGGACGAAGCCTTTTATGAATTTTGTCCAGAAGATTATGATAGCATTGAGCTTTTTAGAGGAAAAGAAAAAGTGTGTATAGTAAGGGCGGCAACTAAGTTTTTTGGTCTTCCTGGTATACGTCTTGGCTATGCGCATGTAAGTGAAAGCTTTAGAAAAAAATATAAAGAAATAGAAAGCCCCTGGAGCGTAAATTCATATGCAAATGCAGCAGGAAGAATAATATTTAAGGATAAAGCCTATATTAAAGAAACCAAAGAGGAGACAGAGAGAGAAAGGAACTATATGCTGCATGAACTTTCAGATATAAATTGGCTGAAACCTTTTAAAAGCCATACGAATTTTATATTGATAAAGCTTTTAAGTGGAGATGAGGATGAAGTGTTTAGTAAGCTCATTTCAAAAGGCTTTATGATTAGAAAGGCCTCAAGCTTTGAAGGACTTGATAAAACGTATATAAGGCTCGCAGTAAAGGACAGAAAAAGCAATGAAGGTTTAATAAAGGCTCTAAAGGAGATAAAAGTATGAAAGGTATTATGATTACAGCGCCAGGCAGCGGCAGCGGGAAGACAATGATAACGCTTGGAATAACAAGAAGGCTCTTGAATATGGGAGTTGATGTATGCGGTTTTAAAATAGGACCAGATTATATAGATACTGCATATTTAAAGTTAGCCTCAAAAAAGGATGCTGGTAATCTGGATATTCACCTTCAAGGTAGAGTTGGAATGAAAACCTCTCTTTCCATGGCAGAAGGAGAAGCTGCAGTTATAGAAGGTGCTATGGGGTATTTTGATGGGATCTACAACACCTTTGACAATTCAAGTTATGACATGACAAAAGAAATTAAAGTAAATGCAGTGCTTGTATACACGCCAAAAGGTGAAATGTTTTCTGCTGTTCCTAAAATAAAGGGAATGGCGGAATTTGAAAATTCAACTATTAAAGCTGTGATTTTAAATAAAACTCCTGAAAAAATTTATAAAATGTTAAAGCCGCAAATAGAAAAATATACGGACTTAAAGGTGCTTGGTTATATACCTAAAATAGATGATGTGGAAATAAAAAGCAGGCATTTAGGGCTTGTACAAAGCATAGAAGTAGAGGATTTAGAAGAGAAGATAAGTATTATGGAAGGCATAGTAGAGAAGAATATAGATATAGAGCTTTTGCTTAAACTTATGAAAAAGATAGAAATTGAAAAGAAAATTGACTGCGTTTATAAGTCAGATATAAAAGTTGCAGTGGCTTTGGATAAGGCATTTTCTTTTTATTATAATGAAAATTTAAAGCTTCTTGAGAGCTACTGTAAGGTTGAGTATTTTTCACCTTTGAGTGATAGAAAGCTTCCGGACTGTGACTTGTTATATCTTGGAGGAGGCTATCCGGAGATTTTTAGAAAAGAACTTTCTTTAAATAAAGCTATGTTAGGTGATGTAAAAAGCTATGCACAAAGGGGTGGATGCATTTATGCTGAGTGTGGAGGTTTTATGTACCTAATGGGTTACATAGAGGAAAGCAAATTGGTAGGCATTTTTAAGGGGAAAAGCAGTCTAACAAATTCACTTCAAAGATTCGGTTATATAAATGTTGAACTAAAGGAAAGCTGCATGCTTGGAGAAAAAGGAGATACACTAACAGCCCATGAATTTCACAAATCAGTGACGGAAATAAACGAAAAGGCTGTGTTTAATATAAAAAAGACAATGGGAAGTGAGGATTGGGAATGTGGCTACCGATATAAAAATGTTCTTGCAGGGTATCCACACATAAGTTTCTTAGGTAATATGAAGGCTTTTAACAATATGCTTAAATTTGTAGAAAATGCAAAAAGGGAGGGAGAATTGTGTATATAAAAAATCCAGCGTTAATAGAGAAAGTGAGCATGGAAATAATAGATGAAGAGATAAAGAGAAGCAGTTTTAAAGAAGAGGAACTTCCCATCGTAAAAAGGATGATTCATACCACAGGGGATTTTGATTATAAAAATATAATTGATTTTAAAGGTGAAGCTGTAAAAGTTGGAGTGGAGCTTTTAAAAAGTGGAAATAAAATTTTTACGGATACTAGAATGGTTTGGTCTGGAATAAATAAAAAGGCATTAAAGAAGTCTAATTCTGAACTTTTATGCTATATAGATGATGAAAAAACTTCAAAAATGGCAAAGGACATGGAAACTACAAGGTCATCAGTTTGCGTAGATATTGCTGTATTAGAGAAAGCAGAAATTTTTGTGGTTGGAAATGCTCCAACTGCGCTTTTTAGGCTTGGAGAGCTTATAACTGAAGATAGAGCAAAACCTAAACTCATAATTGGAGTGCCTGTTGGTTTTGTTGGAGCAGCAGAAGCAAAAGAATATATAAGAAATTTTGATGTGCCAAGTATAACTACAATAGGAACAAAAGGAGGAAGTAATGTAGCAGCTTCTGTAGTAAATGCACTCTTGTACATGGCGGTAGGAAGATGAAAGAATTTTATGTTGTAAAGGAAGGAAAAAGGCTTAGATGTGGCTATACTACTGGAAGCTGTAGTTCTGCAGCAGCTAAGGCGGCTGTAATTATGCTCATAGAAGGAAAAACAATAAAGAGTATCAAAATAGATACACCAGCTAATATACCTCTTGACCTTCAAGTTATGAAGCCTGTAATAAATAATTATTATGCAGAGTGCTGTATAGTAAAGGACAGTGGAGATGATCCGGATGTAACTGATGGAATAGAAATTTACGCAAGAGTTTCAAAGCGCTCTGATAATTTAATTGTCATAGATGGAGGAGAAGGTATAGGAAGAATTAAAAGAAAAGGTCTTTTTGGAAAAATAGGACAAGCTGCTATAAATCCCGTTCCAAGGAAAATGATAGAGGAGGAAATAAGAAAGGTAACGGATAAAGGTTTTGATGTTCTTATATATGCACCAATGGGAAAAATAATTTCTGAGAAAACCTTCAACAAAAATATAGGTATTGAAGGTGGAATATCTATAATAGGAACTTCTGGAATAGTGGAACCAATGTCTGAAAAGGCACTTTTAGATACAATATATCTTGAAATAGAGACTATATTTAATGATGGCTTTCATGAAATAATTTTATATCCAGGAAATTATGGAGAAAAAATGGTGAAGGCTTTAAAATTTAAAGGCAGAGGCGTTAAAATTTCAAATTATGTGGGAGATGCTCTTCTTTATTGTGTTTATAAGGGCTTTAAAAATATAACTCTTATTGGTCATATTGGAAAGTTCTCAAAGCTTTCTATTGGAGTTTTTAATACCCACAGCAAGGTTTGTGATGTTAGAATGGAAGCCTTTGTTTATTATCTTGCTCTTAGGGGAGCAAAATTAGAAGTTTTGAAGAAAGTCAAGAATTGCATTACCACAGAGGAAGCTCTTGAAGTAGTTTATAAACATGGCTATAAAATTGCGATAGAGGATATGAAAAAGGGAATCGAAGACAGACTGCGTGGTTACATAAAAAATGAAGAAGTAAAATTAAAGATATATATGTATTCAATGAAATATGGGGTGCTTTGATTATGATAAGAGTTATTGGAATGGGACCTGGAAATATAAAGTACCTACCAACTTATGCCTTTGAAATAATAAAAAATTCAAAATGTTTGGCTGCTTTTGGGAGATTTTCGAGGGACATAGAAAAGCTTGGTTTAGAGGTTAAATGCATAGAAAATGTTGGTGAGATTTTAAATATTGCTAAAGAAGCTAGAAATTTAGATATATTAGCTTCTGGAGATCCTTTATTTTTTGGAATAGTTGATTATTTAAAAAGGAATGGTGTAATAATAGATGAAATTATACCGGGCATATCCTCTTTTCAATATATGATGGCAAAGCTTCAAAAAAACTGGCAGAATTTTAAGCTCATGAGCTTTCATGGTAGGGAAGAAAATTTAGAGAAGATATTAAAGAAAGGAACCTTTATTATACTGACGGATGAAAAAAATACTCCTAAGGATATATCAAGCAAGCTTTATGCTTTAGGTGTGAGAGGAAAAATTTATGCGGGGTTTAACCTGTCTTACGATGATGAAAAAATAATAATCAGGAGTATTGGAGATGAGATTGAGGACGTTTCAAAGCTTTCTGTGGTGGTGGTAGAAAATGAAGTGGATTAAAGATGAGGAATTTTTAAGAGGAAAGGTTCCTATGACAAAATTTGAAGTTAGAATAGCAGCACTTGCAGTAATGGAGATATGTCAAGAAGATATTTTAGTTGATATAGGAGCAGGGACAGGTTCTATATCCATTCAAGCAGCGCTTTTTGGATCTAAGGTTTATGCTGTAGAGCAAAATGAAGAAGGAGTAAATTTGATTAAAGAAAATAACTTGAAATTTAATACAGAAATTAAAGTTATAGAAGGAAAAGCTCCAGAAAAGCTTTCGGAGGTAAGAAAATTTAACAAGGTATTTATAGGAGGAAGCAAGGGAAATTTAAAAGAAATTCTTAGTTATGTAAATGGGCATATAGAAAAAGGTGGAATTGTAGCAGCAAATTTTATAACTATGAATAACTTAAATACTTTTTTAAATTTTATAAGAGAAAATAGTTATGAAGATATAGTGGTAAAGTTAATTCAAGTATCATATATGGACAGGATGGGGCTTTTGAAGGCGAATAATCCTGTATTTTTAGTTAGGGGGAAAAAGCCGTGAAGAAAATATATGGAGTAGGAGTTGGACCAGGAGATAGAGAACTTATAACACTTAAAGGTTACAGGCTTATAAGAGAAGCTGAAGTTATATTTGTGCCCAAAAGTAAAGGAGTAAGTACAGCACTTAAAATTGCAGAGGAATTTGTTTCAGATAAAAAAATAATAGAATTAGAATTTTCAATGGGAGAAGACAATAGCGAAAGCTACAAAAAAGCAGTAGAAATAATAAAAGAAACTTTAGGTGAAGTAGGAATATTTTTAACTCTAGGTGATCCAATGGTTTATAGTACCTTCATATATCTTTTAAGAGAGCTTGATAAAATTGGAATTTATGCAGAGTCTATACCAGGAATAACCTCCTTTGGAGCAGCTTCAAATAGAACTAAAATTCCAATAGCAGTTAAAGGAGATAATTTTTATCTTTGTGATGGAAAAATTGATGAAGATATATTGGAAAAAAGCGACAGCATAGCGATACTTAAAACCTATAGAGATAAAGAAAAAATAATTTCAAAACTTGAAGAAAATAACTTTGAATATGCTTATGTAAAACGCTGTACTACAGAAAATGAAGCTATTTTATATGAAAAAGATAAAATTTTGGTAGATAAAGATTATTTGTCATTAATAGTTGGAAGGAGAAAAAGTAATGGTTAGTTTTATAGGAGCAGGTCCAGGAGATGTGGATTTAATAACTGTTAAAGGTAGAGAAAAGCTTGAAACTGCCGATGTAGTAATATATGCTGGTTCTCTTGTGGCAAAAGAGCATATGAATTTTTGTAAAGCAGAGGCAGAAATATTCAATAGTGCAAAAATGACACTTGAAGAGGTTATTGAAGTTATGAGGAAAGCTGATGCCTTGGGTAAAAAAGTTGTACGTCTTCATACAGGAGACCCAAGCATATATGGAGCTATAAAGGAGCAGATGGATAAACTTGCATATCTTGGAATTCAATTTGAGGTGGTGCCGGGAGTCAGTTCCTTTACAGCTAGTGCAGCAGCGATAAAAGGAGAATTTACACTGCCAGGAGTAAGTCAAACCGTTATAATAACAAGACTTGAAGGGAGAACTCAGGTACCAACCAGTGAAAGCTTGGAGCTTCTTGCAGCACATAAGACATCAATGGCGATATTTTTATCTGCACAAAGCATTGAAAGTGTAGTAGAAAAGCTGAAAATAGGATATGAAAGAGAAGATGTGCCAGTTGCAGTTGTGTACAAGGCAACCTGGAAAGAGGAAAAGATAATAATTGGAATTCTTTATGATATAGTGGATAAGGTTAAAAAAGCACAAATTAAAAATTTTGCCCAAATTCTTGTAGGAGATTTTATAAATGCGAATTATTATAGATCAAAGCTTTATGATCCTACCTTTACTCATGGCTTTAGAGAGGCTTCAAAATGAAAATTGCAGTTATTTTTTTTACGGATAAAGGAGAAAAAATTGCAATTAAAATAAAAAAAGCTATGGAGAACGCTGTAATTTTTAAAGGTAAAACTGATATTAAAGATATTTTTGATGGATTTCAAGGAATAGTTTTTATATCAGCTGCAGGTATAGCTGTCAGACTTATTGCGCCATATATAAAATCTAAAACAGAGGATCCAGCTGTTGTGGTTATAGATGATATTGGCAGATTTTCAATAAGTCTTTTATCTGGACATTTAGGTGGTGCAAATGAACTTGCTCTTAAAATTTCAAAATTGATAAATGCTGAGGCGATAATAACGACAGCCTCGGACGGTAGAGGGATAGAAGCTCCAGATATTTTTGCAAAAAGATGTGGATTTTTAATTGAAGACATGGAAGCTTTAAAGAAATTAACCTCGATCATGGTTAATTGCGGAGCTATAGCTTTTAAGTCTGAAATGAAAAAAATGATAAATTACAGCAATATAGTGAAAGAAAATTATGATGGAGCTTTATATGTTACATCAAAGGAAAGAGTAGAGGAAGAAAAGCCATATTGTATTTTGAGACCTAAAAATTTGGTGGTTGGTGTAGGCTGCAAAAGGGGAAAGCCCATGGAGGAGATTTTAAGTTTGATAACCCAAATTTTTAATGATAATAACTTGAGTATGAAATCTATTGGGGCTATATGCAGCATGGATGTAAAGAAAAATGAAAAAGGGATAATTGATTTATGCAGTCAGCTTAAATGTGATTTTAAAACCTTTTCTATGGAAGAGATTAAAGCTGTTGAAGATAAATTTGACAAAAGTGATTTTGTGGCAGCTAAGGTTGGAGTTTCATCTGTTTGTGAGCCGGCAGCATATCTTGGCAGTGGAAAAATAATAGTTAAAAAAACTGCGCAAAAGGGAATTACAATTGCGGTTGGAAGGAGAGAAGAGCTATGGCAAAGCTTTATGTGATAGGAATAGGTCCAGGAAGTATAGAACATATGACTTTGATGGCATTAAAGGCAATAAAAAAATCACAGATTGTCGTTGGATATAGTTTTTATATAGATATTTTAAAGGATATACTTGAGGAAAAGAAGGTAATAAGTACAGGTATGAGAGAAGAGATTGAAAGGTGTAAAATTGCCATTGAAAAGGTTCGTGAAGGCTTTGACACTTCTATAATAAGCACAGGTGATGCAGGGCTCTATGGTATGGCAGGACCAATCTTGGAACTTGCTTCTGGAATTGAGGTAGAAGTAATTCCTGGGGTTACCAGTTCTTTTGCAGCAGCTTCAGAAATTGGTGCACCAATAATGCATGATTTTTGTACCATAAGTTTAAGTGATCTGTTAACGCCTTGTGAACTAATAGAAAAAAGAATAGAGTGCGCGGCAAAAGGTGATTTTGTAATAGCAATCTACAATCCAAGAAGCAAGGGACGTGAAGATTATTTAAAAAATGCAGTAGGTATAATTATGAAGTATAAAGATGCTGATACTCCTGTGGGAATAGTTAAAAATGCAGGAAGAGAAGGCAGGAAAAAGCTTATAACTACTCTTTCAAATATAAATTATGATTTTGTGGATATGAAAACCGTGGTTATTATAGGAAACAAAGAAACCTACATTAAAAATGGAAAAATTATAACTCCGAGAGGCTATAAAATATGATTTGGATAATTGGAGGAACTTCTGAAGCTGTTGAATTCGTAAAAAGGATAAGAGATAAGGAAAAATATGTAGTCACAGCGGCAACAGTGTCTGAAAGAGAATTTTTGGAGGATGAGCATTTAATAATAGGCAGAATGGATGAAAAGTCTATGGAGAAATTTATAACAGGTTACTCTATAGATACAGTTTTAGATATGTCTCATCCTTATGCTGTTGAGGTTACTAAAAATGCAAAAGAGGCTTCTAAAAAGTGCAAGGTAAAATACAAAAGGTATGAAAGACCTAAGACAAAAGTCAAATATAAAAATTGCATTTATGTAAATTCAGTGGAAGCTTGTATGGAATATTTGAAAAGCCTTGGAAAAATAAAAGGCAGTGTGTTTTTTACCACTGGCTCTAAAAATATAAAGGATTTTGAAACTATACGAGGTAATAATAGATTTATTTACAGAGTGCTTCCAGCAGTGGAAAGTATTAAGTTTTGCAGAGAAAGCAAGGTTAAAATGAAGGATATTATTGCAGTACTTGGGCCTTTTAGTGAAGAAATTAACATGGCTTTATTTAAGGAATATGCTGCAAAAATTGTAGTCATGAAGGACAGTGGGAAGCTAGGTGGAACAGTAGAAAAGTTAGAGGCTTGCAGGAAGCTTGATATTACTGGAATTGTAATTGAAAGATAAATAGAAAAATTTTTTCGCAATTGTTTATGATGGTGATTTATGTGATATATAGCAGTTTTTCTAATACATTATTTTATTAATTTTTTGTTGGAAAAAGACATAGTCTGTGTTTCTTCATAGAGTTTACACAGACCATGTTGTATTCTTGCAAGCTAATAATTAGGACGACAGTTTTTTTCTAAATTTTACTCAAGCTTCAATATGCATTTTTGGAAGGGAGACATATTAATAATTAATTTATTAGCTTCTAAATAATAGTTTGTATTATTATATAAATCCATCACTTTAGTGCCAGCAATATTTAGAACAATGCTTTTTTTAGCAGCGTTATTATTAAAAATATTTATTATATTCTCATCTGTTGTGAACCTTTTATATGCATAAACGTTGTCGCTTGCATATATAGTTTTGAATTCACCGTACTTTAAAGCGGCACTATTCTTTCTAATAGATATAAGTTTTTTATAATAATTAAAAAGTTCTTTATTTCCATTTTTAAAATCGATGGTTCTTCTGGAGTCAGGATCATTACCACCTGTTAATCCTAATTCATCCCCATAGTATACCATTGGTATTCCAATAGAAGTCATTTGAAAGAATACAGCCATTTTCAATGACTCTATATTTTCACCTGCTTCATAAAGAAATCTGCTAGTATCATGGCTGCCAATAAGATTTAGCATCTGGTTTCTTATTGGTTTTCTATATCGTGCAAAAAGGTTATTTATATATGCATCAAATTCATTTATAGTGAAAGAGTTTTTAGCAAAATAATTTATTAAAGCATACATGAAAGGATAGTTCATTACAGAATCATACTGATCTCCATTGAGATAACTTTCAGCACCGTCCCATGCCTCGCCTATTATGAAGGCGTCTGGTTTAACACTTTTGATTTCTTCTCTAAATCTTCTCCAAAATTTATGGTCTATTTCATTGGCAACATCTAATCTCCAGCCATCAATATGAAATTCTTTGATCCAATATTTTGCTACGTTTATAGCATACTCTGCTGCTTCACTGCAAGCAGTATTAAACTTAGGCATATTTTTTGAAGAACCAAAGCACTCGTAGTTATTTTTATCCTTAAAGAGATACCAATTATAGTATTTAGAATTACTTCCTTTTTCGAGTACATCTTTAAAGGCAAAAAATTGATTGCTTGTATGATTGAACACAGCATCAAGAATAATTTTAATGTCTTTTTTATGACACTCATCTATTAAAGTTTTTAAGGTCTCTTTGTCACCAAAGCTTTTATCAATAGTATAGTAGTCAACAGTGTCATATTTATGATTGCTTGGTGATGAAAATATTGGGGTTAGATATATGCAATTAACACCTAATTTTTCAAGATAATCAAGTTTGTTTAATATTCCCTTAAGATTCCCACCATAAATATCGTTTGCTGTAGGTAGTTTGTACCAACTTTCATCAATTCCATCCTTGTAAAATCTATCTACAAATATTTCATATACTATCATATCTTTCCAATAATTATATCCCTTGTATATGTCTGCTTTACATATATATGCGAACATAAACAGCTGATTTCGCTCTTTTGGAGGATTATTTAAGAACCTTCCTTGAGAATATATAACTTTTTCTTTACCAGATATAAGTTCGAAGTAATATCCTATTTTATTAAAGGAAGGGGTAATTTGAACTTCATAATAATCATACAAGTCATCAGTATAAGTAACATCCATTTCTTTTTTATACATTGTTATTTCTTTGACTGGCTCATATCGATCGCCATAGTATAAATTAACTTCATCCATATCACCTTTTTTAACTCTTATTTTTAAGATCAATGAATATTTGCCTATACTGTAGGCAAACGTGCTGTCACTCATGTGTAAAATTGCTTCTTTTAACATGTTTATTCCTCCTTATTAAGATGTTATTTTAAGCTCCAACTTCTATTTTGTGTTGTCAATATATTCTTGTTCTTTAAACTTAATCGTTTAAGTACATATTTTTAAGCAGATTTTACTCTGCTTGCAGTATGAGATATCTATTTCCCCTGTACTTTTGTTCTAAAAGTTCCTTCATTAATTCCACGGATTTTTCTGCTTTATTTAATATATTAAATTCAAGCAAGTTTATATCTTCAGGCAAAAAGTATGAGTCACCACACGTAGATATAACTGTAAGGTTTTTGTAATCAACATATCTTTCAGCTAGTAAGGCAACATATTCACTTATTACTATTCCCTTATTATCTTTCCTTGTTTTAAGAAAATTTTTTATACCTTCTTTAGATTCCATTATATATAAATTATGCTTTTTTTTATTGAAAGTATTAATTATGGAGTCCATAACTTTAGTACTATTAAATTTTTCAGTTATGAGATAAGCTTCTTTATCATTAATGTCTTCTAAGGCTTTATTTATAGTATACTGAAAATTTGGTAAAATTTTGTAAAATAGATTATCTTCTATAATACTATCTAGAATTATTATTGGAACGGTAAAATTATTAGAAATTTTATAGAAAAATTTTTCATCAACGTCAATAACAAAAACAGCTTCAAGTTCTCTTTGCAAAATAATATTTAAATTTGGTTTATCTGAAGGAACATTAGTTATAAGTAAATGATAGCCTTGTTTATTAAGCAGTCTTTCAAGGGTATTTATATAACTACTGTAAAAGTTTTTTTTCCATGGTCCTTCGGTTTTATAATCTCGTACAACTATAACACCGATAAGTCCAGATTTTTTATTAACTAGAGAACGAGCATTTAAATTTGGAACATAGTTAAGTTCTTTTGCTATTTTAAATATTTTTTCTTTTGTTTCATCATTAATTTTTTCTTTTTCATTATTATTTAGTACATAAGACACAGTAGCTAAAGATACGTCTGCGCGTATTGCAATATCTTTCATAGTAACTTTTTTCATTTTTATCCCACCTGATGATACCTATTTTTATTACTTAAGCGTTTAAGTTAATTCCATTATAGCAGGTTCAATTTAATTTGTAAATATTTTCATAGAAATGTATTAATTAATTATGATTGAAAAGTGATAATGTCTTAGTGTACCACATTTGATTATGTCCTCAAAAACAAAATTTATAGTATAATAAA
>NZ_JAJNKE010000042.1 GCF_021043395.1 Clostridium guangxiense | reverse complement strand
GCGAAAACCTTAGTCTTTTAACAAACGAAGTGAGTTAAAACCCTTCACTATAGTGCTCGACAAATTCCAGTTTATCACGATAAATTTGGAGATTGCAATTTTAAAGTTTCAAGTTGTCTATCTATAATTATGTTGTTTTCAAATAATATTATTATATATTTCAAACAAGGATTTACATACTTAACATTATCATTTAATAGGACATAATAACTATCCAAATTCCCTATTATACTAACTAACGATTTATTTTTTCATCATCGCTTAATTTATTTCTATTAATTACCATTAACTTTTCTAATCTTTCTTCAATTTTATGCTTGTCCTCTTTAAAAATTGCTTCAATATAAATATACATCTTATCTATATAAATTTTTTCTTCGTAGGCTTTAATATTATTTATATAAAATTTTATGCTTACAAAAGAAATGATATTAAATATATTCTTTTTATCAATCAAGTTACCAATCAAAGATAATATAATTCCAAGTATACAACATATTTTAAGTTATATAGATTCCTCTTTTGTACAGATAATCATTAAACTTGAATAATGCAACAAGTATTATCACTAGTATGCCAAGCAAAAACATAAATGGCCAAGAAACATATCCCAAATAATTCAACAATTTAATTGTTTTTTCCACTTAAACACCTTCTACAAAATAAAAATAAAATTTTTATATATTATTTAATACTCACCCTTACCTTTACACAATCTTCACACTCATCATTACATTCGTTACTAATCACAGTACATTCCATATTTCTCTTACTTTCAAGCGCTCTAAATATAGCTTCACTATAAAATACAGGTACATAGCCAATAATCCTATTGGCCTTATTTATAATTTTCACTGCAAATTTATCATAAGAATTATTAGGTTCTATTTTCAATGCAAAATTTTCACCAATATTTATATCAAAATTTGTATTTTTATCTTTTGAATCGCAATATTCATAATGCCTTATACCCGCCACATAAAAATCTCTTTCAATATTCTTATCCTCTAAAAAAATAGGATCAATGAATTCCATACTATCGGTTGGCAATTTTCCACCGCTCTTTTTTAATAATTCAAAGGCATCATATTTTTCTAAACCATACTTTGATAAAATTTCTTTTACATCTTTCCTTCTTCTATCTGGCAATCTGCTTGAAAATGCGGGAAATAACTCATGATTCTCATAAACTTCATCTAGATTAGGAAATGCTACTAGTGGCTCAAATCCTCTTTCTATAGCCTTATTAACACTACTATTTATATATTTTCCATTTTGAGACAACTCACCAATTATAAATCTTTGTCTAGTTTTGTAATCTTTCCAAACAACAAAAATATAATCTCTCCCATTATGTCTACTCATTTTCATCCTCCTTTTCTCCAAAATATATTTCAATAATTCTTTTTCTTCTCTCTATCAAAAATGCATATAATAGTTCTTTAATTGAAGCACTAATTATATTATCACTATATGCATATATCATTTCCTGTAGCTTAGAAGGTGTTAAGTTTTCTTTAATACCCTCTATAAATTCAATTGTTTCATCATAATAATTTTCTTTAATATGCTTAACTAATTGAAAATGTCTTATTCTCTTATTTCCTTGCCACCTTATCATAGACTTTGACTTTCCATAAATAAGTGATTCAAATTTCATTTTATCTCTCAAAAAATTTTCAACATCTTTATCTGCAATAAGACAACATAAAGATGATCCATTATCATAAAGCGGTGATATTCTTATATTTGCGCTAACATTATTTTTAACTATCCCCCAATTACTATGATGACTATCACTATTGCCAATTAATGCATCAAAAATAGGTATTATTAAAAATCTATCCTCTAGCTCTGTTCCTTTAATAGAATTTAAAATCATATTTATAGAATAAGATTCTCCTGTTCCATAATCTATAAACTTCTCTTGATCGTATTCCTTATATATATTGAATTCCTTCAATTAATTCCTCATCTTCTTTTAAAAGCATATAACTCATAGAACCTATTCTACCATTATAGATTCCTATATCAACTTTTGCACATTCAATACCTAAAACATTAGCTAATTGTGCTGCTAATTTTTCAGCCCAATATTCCCCTGTTAATTCACCTGTAGTTAATTCTTTAGGGAATTTAAATATACCTTTTTGCTTAGTTTTAATATTTATCAGCCATTTTTTCTCACTAGCACCACTACCAAAAGGAGAATCTTCATCCACTTGCCAATCGTCAAAATTAATTAGTTGATTCATTTTATCCTCCTGCAACTATTTTAATTTAATTATAGTTTATTTTCCCATCATTATTCAATACATAAAAAAACTGTTCAACTAATAGCTATATTAGTTGAACAGTTTTTTTATATGAACAACTTGGAATTTGAGGTAAAGTGATATTGATTTGGGCATAGCCCATTATCCTTCTAGAACCCAAAGCAGCCACTTTTTTAATAACCACTTAGATTTATAGGATTTTTTTAACGCAACGAAGCATTGTTACTTCGCATTGTTCTTCTTAAGCAATGCTGCTAAATCTCCAAATGGATTATTCATTGGAGTTTCAGCTTCCTTTTTCATTTTCTTCATGTAATTTGATACTTCTTTTTTATTTAATTTATTATTATTTTCCTTAAATCTTTTTTGGAAAGAAGAGTACTTTTCTCTAAAGCTACAAGTTGTGCAAACATATATTTTTCCTTCTCCTTCTCCTCTAAGTTCAAGCTTTTTATGGCATTCTGGACATCTTACATTAGTAAATCTACTTAAATTCTCTCTGTAGCCACATTCCCTATCCTGACACACAAGCATTTTACCATTTTTCCCTTTTACCTCAAGCATATATTTTCCGCATTGTGGGCACTTCTTGCCTGTAATATTATCATATTTAAATTTATCCTTGCTGCCTTTAACATCGTCTACAAGCTTTGAAGCATAGTTTTTCATGTTATCAACAAAGTTTTTTCCATTTAATCTTCCCTTACTTATGGATTCTAAATCCATTTCCCATTTTGCAGTTAAAAGAGGAGATTTTAAGTCCTGTGGTACAAGCTCTACTACCTGTTTTCCCTTTGAAGTTGGAATCATTTCTTTTCCGTTCTTCTCTACATAAAATGTATTATAAAGCTTTTCTATTATATCTGCCCTTGTAGCCACTGTTCCAAGTCCACCAGTCTCCCCAAGAGTTTTTGAACTTGCCTTATCCATTTGAACATACTTTTGAGGATTTTCCATAGCAGAAAGAAGTGCCGCTTCTGTAAATCTTGCTGGCGGTTTTGTCTGCAAGGTATCCATATTTACTGTAGAAAAAGCTACCTCATCCCCCTTATTAACTTGCGGAAGTATTTGATCTTTTAATTCATTTTCGCTTTTTTCATCAAAATCCTCTTCTTTATCATATACAGCTTTCCAACCCTTTGATTTAACCACTTTTCCTGAAGCAGTAAAGATTTCTCCGTTTACCTCTGCCTTTACAGTTGTTTGAGTATATTCAAAAGGAGGAAGCATTATGCTTAAAAATCTCTTTACAACTAAATCATATATCTTCATTTCTTCGCTACTTAAAAGTGAAAGAGAAACCCTTTCTTCTGTTGGAATTATAGCATGGTGATCTGAAACCTTGGTGTCATCAACAAAGCTTTTATTTGCCTTTATTTTTCCTCTTAATATTTCGCTAGCAAACCTGCTGTACTTGCCAACAGCTATAGCTTTAAGTCTATCTGGAAGTGTTGGCACAATATCGTGTGAGATATACCTTGAATCTGTCCTTGGATAAGTCAAAAACTTATAATTTTCATAAAGTCTTTGCATTATAGACAAAGTTTGCTTTGCAGAAAACCCAAAGAATCTATTTGCATCTCTTTGAAGCTCAGTCAAATCATAAAGTGCTGGTGAATACTTCTTCTTTTCACTTTGAACAACTTCTATAATATTTCCTTTTTGTCCTCTTACCTTTGAAACTACATTTTTTGCTTCATCTTCATTAAAAGTATTGAAGTTTCCGTTTTTGTTCTGCCAGTGCATTGTATATCCATTAGCCTTTGCCTTTATATTATAATAACTTCTTGGCTTAAAATTCTTTATCTCCTCTTCCCTTTGCACAATCATAGCAAGTGTTGGAGTTTGAACTCTTCCTGCTGAAAGCTGAGCATTATACTTGCAGGTTAAAGCTCTTGTAACATTCAATCCTACATACCAATCCGCTTCTGCTCTACACTGTGCTGCTCTGTACAAGTTGTCATATTCTTTTCCCGGTTTTAATTTAGCAAAGCCTTCTTTTATAGCCTTATCTGTTTGAGAGGAAATCCATAAACGCTTTATTGGTTTTTTAAAGCCTGCCTTTTCTATTATCCATCTTGCAACAAGCTCTCCTTCTCTTCCCGCATCTGTAGCTATTACAAGTTCGTCTACATCTTTTCTCATCATAACCTTTTTAACCTCTGAAAACTGCTTTGAGGTTTTTGGGATTACATTTAATTTCATTCTGCTTGGAAGCATAGGAAGAGTTTCCATGCTCCAACTTTTATACTGATCTCCATAGGCTTCTGGGTCTGCTAAGGTAACTAAATGTCCCAGTGCCCAGGTTACTATATAATTGTTTCCTTCTAAATAACTCCTTTTATTTATATTAGCCTTTAAAACCTTGGCAAGAGATCTTCCCACACTTGGTTTTTCAGCTAAAACTAATGTCTTTCCCATAATGTTTATCATCCTTTCATGCTTTCCATACATATATATAATACCATATAATAAAAAATTATTTATACAAAATACTGCTATCATAAAGATTAACAATGAGCTATTTAAATCTAATGTACATCAAATATATCTATGAATGCTAACTGTTTTATGTTATAATTTTAACTAATTATGAAAATTTGAAATAGAAAGGAAAATACGCTTTGATAACTGTAAATAACGTAAGTTTAAGATACGGCGAGAGAAAACTTTTTGAAGATGTAAATCTAAAATTTACACCTGGAAACTGCTACGGCGTTATAGGTGCAAATGGTGCTGGTAAAAGTACATTTTTAAAAATTTTATCTGGCGAAATAGAACCAAACACAGGAGAAGTTATTATACCTCCAAACACTAGAATGTCTGTTTTAAAACAGGACCATTTTGGATACGATGATTATGAAGTTTTGGAAACAGTAATCATGGGAAATGAAAGACTCTACAGCATAATGAAAGAAAAAGATGCACTATATGCAAAACCAGATTTTAATGATGAGGACGGAATAAAAGCCTCTCAACTTGAAGGAGAATTTGCAGAATTAAATGGCTGGGAAGCTGAATCAGAAGCAGCTACCTTACTTCAAGGACTTGGCATAGACACATCTTATCACAATAAAAAAATGTCTGAGCTTACAGGTTCAGAAAAGGTAAAGGTATTACTTGCACAGGCTCTTTTCGGCAACCCTGGAATACTACTTCTAGACGAGCCTACAAACCATCTTGACATAAAATCAATAAACTGGCTTGAAGAGTTTTTAATAAACTTTGAAGGTACAGTAATTGTTGTATCCCATGATAGACACTTTTTAAATAAAGTTTGTACTACCATGGCTGATGTTGATTTTGGAAAGATAAAATTATATGTTGGAAACTATGACTTCTGGTACGAATCAAGCCAACTAGCACTTCAAATGGCAAAGGATCAAAACAAGAAAAAGGAAGAAAAAATAAAAGAGCTTCAAGACTTTATTGCGCGTTTTAGTGCTAATGCTTCAAAATCCAAGCAGGCAACTTCACGTAAAAAAATGCTCGATAAAATCTCTCTTGAAGATATACAGCCTTCCAGCAGAAAATATCCTTTTGTTGGCTTCAAACCAGAAAGAGAAGCCGGAAATGACATACTAACTGTTGATGGCATAAGCAAAACCATAGATGGAGTAAAGGTTCTTAATAATGTTAGCTTTATAGTTTCAAAAAATGATAAAATCGCCTTTGTTGGCGACAATGAAATTGGAATAACTACACTATTTAAAATACTAAGCGGAGAAATGGAACCAGATAGTGGAAGCTTTAAATGGGGAATTACCATTACCACTGCTTATTTTCCTAAGGATAACTCTGAATTTTTCAACAATGTTAATTTAAGCCTTGTTGATTGGCTTCGTCAGTATTCAGAGGAGAAATCCGAAACTTATTTAAGAGGCTTCCTTGGAAGAATGTTATTTTCCGGAGAAGAAGCTTTAAAAGAGGCCAGTGTTTTATCTGGAGGAGAAAAGGTAAGATGTATGCTTGCAAAAATGATGCTTAGCAGTGCAAATGTACTTATTTTTGACCAGCCTACAAACCACCTTGACCTAGAATCCATCACAGCTTTAAATAATGGGCTTTGTGACTATAAGGGTAACCTCCTATTTACTTCACACGACCATCAGTTTATTCAAACTATTGCCAACAGAATTATAGAAATAACTGACAGCGGAATAGTTGATAAGAAAATATCTTATGATGAATATTTAGAAGCTGCAGGTAAAAACTAATATAACTAAAGTGCGGGATTTTAATTTCTCGCACTTTTTTCTTATATATCCTATTAATTTTCATTTCTAACTATACGCTGTCAAATATTAACTATTCTATCTTTCTACTCTACTTATTTCATCTTTTCTATCTTCAACCTTCAGGCTATAAAAGCTTTCATTTTCTGGAAGTTCCATTCTAAAGCAAAAGCAATCTTGAAAACATACACTTGCTTTTTTTACACCACATTCAATAACATGACCTCCAAATTTTCTATCCTCACTTATAAAATGAAAATGATACCCAGGCACATTAAGCCCTTCAACATAATCCGGACACCTAAAGCCTATTATGTACCCTTTTGCATATTTATACTCAAATATAGGTTGATCCTTGACCACTTCAGACATAGGTCTATATGGTTTTTTCTGCTTTACAACCGTTCTTGTCTTTACATGTTCAAATATTCCTTCTATTTTAAAAGCATAAAAAATATTTTTACTTTCAATTTTGCTGTCTAGCTTCTCTTTTATTTCTTCATATGAGCTGCAATCCTTCATTTCAAAATTGCTGTAATTCTTAAATTCCGTTACCACTGCAAACGGAATGGACTCATTTTTATCGCAAGCATATACCGTTCCATCAGGTCTTGTCCTATAAAATGTTCCATTTAATAGGGTAAGTTCTCCATCTAAATCTTTAAAGGTTCCTATACCAACATCACCTTTTTTTAAAAGCTTATTAAGCGATATATAACCATCATACAAACCTGATACCAGTGCATTTATAGTAGACATCTGATAAATATGATTTGGAATTTTATTTTTCTCCATTGGTTTCACCATCCTAAAGTTCTATTGTTTTCCCTTTACTTCCAGCTGAGATTTATCTACAGTAAAGTATCCATCCCCCCATATTTCTTTAAATTCTTCAAGGGAGTAAGCTACTTTAAACTGTTCTCTCATTATATTATAGAATATATTTAAAAATTTTTCTTCCTCTTCTTTATGGACTACTTCTAAAATATAATATTCATCGCCTATTTCCTCAGCCAAAACTTCTATTCCGTTAATATTTTCACTAGAATCTCCATAATCTATATTTTTTAATATCCCTTTCACTATCATAAATTACACTTCCAATACTTTTTCAATTCACAGTATCTACACTTCACTAAATCTATATATAGTATTGGTATATTTTATTATTTATAAACCATGATAATGTTAATTTTAATATTTAAAATAAAACAGCACCAGTATTTCACCAGTGCTGCTTTTATTACGCTCCTAAGCCCTCAAATTGCATATTGTAGTAGTATATACGAGTATCATATAATTTCGATTAAAGTTAGTCAAAACGTATTAATTAAGTGGCTTTAAGTTAGACTTAAAAAATAGTTGTATCGTCAAAACATATTATAAATTTTAATTTATTTTTGACGAATTTTTGACGTCAAAAGGAGCATTAACATTGCTCCTTTTGTTATTCTATGAATTAATTTTCTTAAATTAATAATGTAAGTTATAAATATGTCCTTCAAGGAATATATTTTATTGACAGTAGGTAGTTATATGTACTACCTCCGTATAGCAATTCAATCGATATAAATAAACACGTGGTGTCAAACGCTGATACTACGTGTTTTCATTATAATATATATTATATTTTAAATGCTTTAGAAAAATTTTAGTAAGCTTTAATCTCTTACTTATAAATTAAATTCAGCATGTTAACCACTGTTTTGTTACAAATAAAAAGGATAAAACTTATAAATCAACTTTAAGCTTTATCCTTTTTATCTCCCATTTTCTTAGAATACCTGTCAGAGTCTATTAAAGCGGATATATTTATTGGTGGCAAAATTATAGGCTTTATTCCTGATTGAGCTGTTAATGTCGTTATAAAGCTTCTCAAATAAGGAAATAAAATAGCTAAAGTATTTTTAATAACTAAACTTTCTCTTACATCCTTGTTTAACGAACTAAAGTTTAATAATCCAAAAACGCCAATAATTCTAATTTTAATATTTAAAGATTCATCTTTATTATCAGTTATTTCAGCATCAAATATACTCTTACATTTCTTTTCATCCTTTGAAACTTGAACTATTGGATGTAAACTAAAATTTAAGTCCTTATCATTCGAATTGTATTTTTCATTTCGTATAAAATTAATATTTTCGACATATACATCAATTAAACTTAGATTACATGTACCAGCTTGTCCATCCATTATGCAACATCTCCTTGAATTTCAAACACATTAAATTCTTCTGCATTATTAATTAAGCTTAAAGTATCGCTGAAAGAAATGCTATTATTTATATTAGTACTAAAACAAATATCACCAGAATTGACGCTTTCAATACTATCAATTGAGCAAATACTTCCCGTTATTATCCCATCATTATAATCATAAAGGCAAACGCTCCCAACTGCTCCTGGTTTATAACTTAAAACTTCTATATCACTTTTCTCATAACTCTCAATTAATTCAGCATCCGTTTTATGCTTTAAATCAGCCAATAATGCTTTTAGCATTTCATCCTTATTCATACTTTCCCCTCCTTTTAACTTTTATTGATTGTTCATCTAACAAACAATTGTCCCTTACACACAATATGGTACAATTAGGTACTTCAGACATTGGCAAATCACTATTTTCTAATTTTGAAATATATCTTTGCTGTTTTACTGCTAAGATATTGAATTTTTCACAAATCTCATTTATAATCTTACAATCAAATTTATGTTTACTAGTTTGTATTTTTATACCTCTTGATTTAATATCTTTTATTACTTCTTTTCTGTAATCATGAAACAGTGAGCGCCATGTTTCGTCATTATTAAAATCTATCAATCTATTTTTTTCAATAGATATGTTGCATTGTAGTACAGTATAAAATTTAAATCCTTTAAAATTTATAGCCCACTTTAATGCATTACTAACAGCTTCATTTTGATTTTCATCAATAAAAAAATATATTCCCGACCCAAGCCATTCGTCATCTCTATTACTTAAATTAAAATGCCTTGATCTAATAATACACTTTTCTCCATTATAATCAGTTCCATGGTATCCAATGAATTTTTTACCTTCTGTATCCATTATATTCAGTCCTATCTAAAATATTTCCCAATCCTATAAAATATATTCATAAATAGTCTATATAGCTTGTCTAATGTATTATAAAAGATAATCTTACCTATAATGTATTATAACTGTGCATACAAAAATATACAATTTAGAATGTAGCACTATAGTGCTACAAAATGATACTTTTTGCAACACTTTCAAGTTTTTTCTTCTATTATCATATATTTTTGCAAAAGAATAAAGCCTAGTAGGAATTAACCTACAAGGCTTATAACTATTTTTGTACTAATGTATTTATACTCGCAGGAGCCACAACTTTACCAGCATTTATATATCCAACTGTAGTTTTAATTATGCTGTAAATATCTTCATCAGAAAGTGTTAACCCAGCTTTATTCAATCCTTGACTTATAAATTCAATAGCTTTGGAATGTTTGTCTAAGCTGTTCCATTGTTCATTTACAGCCTCTTTTGCCAATTGTTCAACTTTATAAACACTATCAACAACAATTTGTTTAGCAGCATTATAATTTTGCTGACCAAGCAACTTCTCTGCCCTCTCTTCTTCTTTAGTTTTTAACTCAAGTAATTTGCTGTTGTGAGCTTTCCACTCTTTAGTTACATATCCTGCAACACCTATAGCAATGAGATATAAAAGATAAGCAATAGTTTGATTTACATTAATATTCATAATATATTACCTCCAAAATTTTATTTTTTAATACAAAAATAGGACCATAGTTTCCTACAATCCTATACATTTTCATCAAGCAATTTACCCCATGTAGCAGATCCGACAATTCCATCTGCTACAAGTCCATGTTTTGCCTGCCAATTCTGAACTGCAATCTTTGTATGAAGACCAAATATTCCATCCGGGGTAATTCCACACCTATGCTGAATATACCTAGTAGCATATTCCATGTGTTGATATGATATTCCATCTTCTGGTCGTGCAAATATTTGCTCTGCCGCTGCAGCTGTTTTAGGTCCCCAAATACCATCTTGAATAAGTCCCATAACACCTTGAAAATCCTTTATAGCCGCAGTAGTTAGTGGACCGTTCATACTATCTATAGCAAGTCCTCTTTTTAGTAAAGCATTTAATTTTATTTGTATTAGCCTAACTGCTGGATCACCGCTCTGTGCCACAACTTGTACAGGTGCAGAGCTTCCATTATCTAATACCAAATCTGAGAATAAATCTATATCTGCATTTCCATTTAGACCATTAATTTCACCTGTCCAAGTATACTGAATGCCCGCATACTCTCCTGTAGATGTTGGACTAGTATTAGGCTCTGCAATCCATATTTTATTCTTAGGCAGTCCGCATTTATCTGCCACATTATGAGCTGCATAAAGTAATAGATTACTATTTCTAGCCATAAATTGTGCTATGAAATTCATATCGGGTTTAGCAACCTCATAATCAAGCACTGGCTTCAAATCCCACTTATATTTTGAGTATTCATCCGCAAAATGATTATATTCTTGTAATGGATTGTTTTTTTCTCCAAAGTGATAAGGTCCAACTTTCAAGCCTAAATTTTTAGCTGCTCTATACTGCTCAAGAGCTTTAGGATTATTATATGTCAAACCATCTGTAAGTTTTATATATACTGCCTCAACCCCAGATGCTTTAACTGCATTCCAATCTGTTATATTTGTTCCGCTATAAATATCTATTCCCTTCATTTAATCATAACCTTTCTATCTAATTTTTATTAAGTATCCCAAAACAAAAAGGGTAATGGTAACTAATATACCAAAACCCCATTTAAGCGTATTTACTAAGTTTTTAAGCTGCTCACATAGATTTTCTATCTTCTCATCTACTGCTGCCCCACGTTGTTCAAGCTTTTTAAGTCTTTCACCGTGATCATTTAAACGAACATCATGTAAATCTAGTTTTTCATCTACTACTTTACACCGTTCCTTGCATAATTTTTCATCATATTCGCCCATATTTTAACCTCCTTGATTTATTCACTAACCTGTGGCGTTGCCATAATATTATCCTTTTCTTCTTCTGTAATATATCCTTTATTTACTGCATTTCCAAGATTAATATCTGTCACTCTTCGCATAATCCACATATTTAATAAAAAATCATAATACATACTATCACCTTCTATATATTTAAATTACTAAGTTGAGCATCTTCTAAAGCTTTTATTCTATTCTCTAAGTTTGGAGACTGTATTACCCGTTCGGGCATATATTCCTCCAGCATTGTTTCTAGCATAGTTCCATTTACATCTTTTAATTTATATTGTTTTCCATTTCTTATACTTTCGCTAAATTCACTTGCAAAATCTGCTGATATTTGAATTACATCACATCCTTCTACAGCATAAGGTTGTGCACCTAATGAAACCCGCCTAGTCATACTGTACAAAATAACTTTTGTAGTAGAATCTACGACTAAATAATGTTCTTCATTTAAATCCATTTTAATTCCCCCTTACCAAAAATAAATATCTCCTGTCCATGTGTTTCCACCACTGCCTCCATTATTATAGTTGTATATTCTTATTGTGTTCGCATCAACATATGAAAACGTGAGTACTATATTCCCAACAGTCCCTACCGCAGTAATCATAGGCATTTTGTTAAGATTATGATTTATATTTATAGATGAATTTGCTACAATGGTTGCAGTGGATTTAAACCTCCACTCTAAGGTACTATTCCATAAATATGCATTCCACATGTCAATTCTGCCTATTCCCCCATTATTAGAACCATTGTTTAGAACTAAAAGTGGTGTGTAAGTATTTCCTGATGAATCAGTTTCTAGATTTTGATATGTCAATCCAAATTTATAGTTTCTATTAACTCCAATTGAATAACCCGCTGCATACGGACTAGTAGTATCATGAGAAGAATATATCTTTCCAATGTTATTTCCAGCACCAGACCCCCAATCATGAAAAAATATATTAGTATCAGACATTGTAATAGCATCTGTACCATCATCCTGTAAAGTTTTAAGTGTACCAGCCATAGTTAAATTTCCATTAGCATCTTCTGACAATACTGTTGCATTTGATTGATTCTTAATAGTAAAGCCACCGTTGTTTATTGTAATTCCTGTCGTATCAATTACAACATTATTGCTTATACCATTAAAACCTATTTGAATATTGCTTGCAGTTTGTGCTATCGTAGTAGCCTGTGCAGTTGTTATCTTTTGCCCTAGGTCGCTTATATAGGCTGTACTAGTTCTTACAGTGTTAACTATAGCGTCACTTGTAATTTTACTCTCTGCGGTGCTTACTCTACTTGTCAAAGAGCTTAAATTACTATTAGTAGTATTTAAGTTGCTTTGAACTGCATTTGCTGTTGTATCGTCTGTATATTTAACGCCTTTAGCCCAGTCTGTAGCTGTATAAGAACCGCTAGCCCTACCAGTTTTACAAACCATCATATCTCCAGAAGTGCCTTGTGACCACAAATCTCCTACATCATATGGTGGTGCTGGCTGACTTGTAAATACTCTTTTCTTCGCATTAGCAGTAGTCTGTGCACTGTTCGCCGCTGTCTGTGCCTTACTAGCATTTGTTACCGCTGTATTAGCTGTATTTTGTGCGGTTGTTACATTGCTATTAGTAGTGCTAAAATTATTATTTACTGTTGTTTGATAGCTTGTAAAATCACTAGTAGAAACTTTTAATGTTATAGAATTTTGTAATTGAGTTATAGAGCTTTCCGCTGTGCTTATTCTAGTTGTTAATGTAGTTATATTTGTATTTGCTGTATTTAAATTATTGTTTGCACTGTCTATTTGGCTTTGAGTATCTTCTGGTGCTGGTGTCCAATCCGTAGCTTTTGAGCCTTTTTCCAATTTAATATTTGTTATATATATAGGTGAATTATCAGCAGAGCTAAAGGATAGAGTGCCACCCGTTATAGTTACAGTACAATTAATCATGGTAGTATATCTTTGCCAAGAAGTTGTTAGAACTTGACTATTACCCCAATCCGCTAAGCTTCTTGAAGGTCTAATGGTTTTACCATCTACATCTGCTTTTGCCACATAAGAGACAACGTAAGTTTGATTTGCTTCCCATACATTGGCTACACTATTAAAAATTCTCCCATTAATACTAAACTGTAAACAATGCCCATATATACTATCTTCAATAACTTGTGATGTACCACCCTCAGTTGTCCAACCTGTTGAGCTCTTATAAAAATTACTATTTAATACTAAGTTTCTACCACCAACCTGTATATTATTAATGCTAGTATTTATATCTGTCTGCGTGACTTTAGAGGTTATTTGATTTTGAAGTACAGATATTGAGCTACTTTGACTACTTAACGTATTGTTTATAGAACTTATTTGCCCATTTACAGTGCTTTGGTAGTTCGTAAACGTCTGTGTATCTACCTTTAATGTAATGCTGTTCTGTAAAGCACTTATACTGCTTGTATGACTACTTACAGTAGTTTGGATAGAGGTTATATTAGAATTTGCTGTGTCTATCTGCCCTTGCACATCTTCTGGAGCTGGTGTCCAATCTGTGGCTTTATTACCTTCTTCTAGTTTTATATTAGTTATCTGTCCAGAATGTCCATAAAATACTCTGAAATAAAATATCCCAGTATTACAATCTGCTTGGGTTGTAAAAGTTATTGTAAATTTTTCAAAAGACCATGTTGGTGTACTATCATTTACTACATGGTCTTGATAGCTTGCGACAGTAGTTTTAAATGAGCTATCCCTGTATTCAACAATATAGGTTACCCATGCTCCTCGTGCCTCATAACTAAGAGTATACTGCGTATTGGGTTCTAAAAATAATATACGTTGAGTTATATCAGAATAACCAGTAGATATTTTAGACATATCATTATTTATTGCAGATTTTTCTCCATATTGATTATTAAGAATGTCTACTACACTTGGGCTATATAAATTCCAATTATTATTTCCTTGACTAAAATCACTATTCAATATTAAATTAGTACCGCCAACCTGTATAGCATTTATGGCATTAGTTACATCTGTGGTATTAGCTTTTTGATTAACAGTAGTGCTTATATTGCTAAATTGAACATCTAATCCTTGTCCATTCAATAAAATTTTAGAACCCTGTATGCTTGTAGTTCCACCGTTAATGGCAGTAACTACAGAATTAATATCCAGTTTAGTACCACTTATATTTGCATCAGAGCCTATCTTTGCATTATTTATGCTCCCGTCTGTGATACCCTCACGCTTTACGCCTGTTTCATCTAAAAGCACTGTTGTTCCATCTGCACCACGTACCCTAAAACCATATATAGAACCATCTCCATTTACATCACCAATACTTACACGTTCATATAGGCTACTATCTGATTTATTTGCAAATACTTGAAGCCTATTACCTTTTATAACTAACCTTGAATTAGCACCAGCTATGGTAATTTTAGTTGTATCCAAAGTACCAGCATTTAATTTACTTACATCTAAATCGCTTATCTGAGCGCTTCCTATAGCTCCATTTGCAATAATAGAGCTCCCAGCTGCTATTGTTCCCGCTGCTATATTCTCCGCTGTAATATTTCCAGCTAAAATATGGTTTATATTTGCGGTACTAGCTTCTAGCGTATTTATTCTTGCATTTGAAGCTTGCAAATCAGTTATATTTGCTTTATCAACCTGTAAATTTTTAACGCTTTCATTTGTTACATTTAGGTCTGTTATATTGGCTTTAGTTGCAACTAAATTATTAATTTTTGCATTATCAGCAATCAAATTTTGCACATTCTCATTAGTTACATTCAATTGCTCTATTGTGGCTTTATCTGCTAAAAGTACTTTAATATTAGCCTGTTCTGTAACCAATCTATCTACAGTATTAGAAACATTACCAGAACTGCTAAAGTTCTGTCCAGTCTCTGTTTTTCCTACAGCTTCTATGTGACCAGATAACCCACCTTTATAAGTAAACTTATTATCCATAACCAGTGTATTAAATGTATTTCCTTTAGTATCTGTTATAGTGATTTTATCACCACTCTGTAGTGCTGGATTACCTCGCCAGTCGGCACTATATGGCATATAATTCAAACTCTTTAGTGCATTGTAGATACTATTAAGCTGGTCTTGTGTCATTATAGGATTTTTAAATTGAATTTCATTCCCATAGCTTCCGGCTGAAAGTATAGTATTATCATTAACCTGACAAGAAAGTTTTCCTATAGCAAAAGTGGTTGCGTTAGTCTTAAATGAAGATGTGTAATCATTCTTATCAAGACTTATTCCACTATCAGTATAAGTTGTTATTTCAAGCTTTCCATCACAATTAAATCTAGAAAAACCACCTAAAAAAGAAGCTATAAATCCAACAGCTTCTCTATAGGTGTATCCCTCTATTTTATTTACCTGGATATTAGGAAGAGTGCTTGCAAATTCAACTCCTGCCTTGGTGCATATCTCCTGTGCCACATTGTTTATATCTGTAGGGTATGTTAAGTCCGAAAAATATGCCTGCTCCAAAAGTATCATATTGTCGTAGCATGTTAATTTAACTGTGTTATTACTACTTGTACCTTTATCGATATCATCTACTGTAAACTTTCCTAGTGGCACAGTTTCGTAAGTTCCATTAATCAATAAACTCAAAGTACCCGTAACCTTAGCATTTTCAAGAACTAAACTTTCAGGTACTTTTGTAAGCGTAACGGTTAAGCAAGAACTCCCTACTCCACCAAGCATAAAGCTATCTGTAGGATTAACATTTTCCTCTAAGTCTATTTCTACAATACTGCTATCATCAAAACTGGTGTCTCTAACTGTTACACTGCCTTTAAATTGTCTACCATTCTGTTTTATTGCTTTCAAAAAATCTTGTGTAACATTATACATATAGTTTACCTCCTTTCAGAGGCTTTATTCCTCTATCATGTAGTCTATAGCTTGAAGCTCTGCTGGAGACATCTGAACACCATTAAGCAAATCAAACTTAAATTTATGAATTTCAATATCTGTTTCAATACTTAATAACTCTTCGATATCTTTATCCCATGCAGTTTGGTCTTTGAATTTTATTTGACCTTCTTTATTTGAAATGATCTTATTGTCTTTGTCTTTCTCGGCATACTTGTCAATCAGTTTTTTTCTTTCTTTTTCATAAATTTTTAATTCTGCGTCTATCTTGGATATATTCTTAGCAATAGCATATGAAACTTTAACAGGCATCTGTTTTTGTGCAACTACCTTCAAAGTATTAATACTTTCCAATATTTCTCTATTTGTAATTTTCATCTTAAATCAATCCTTCCTAATTTTTAAGCCAATAAAAAAGAGCCTTTACTTTAGGCTCTTTTTTATTGTTAATTATTCTTTATTAAATGATACTATTATAAAATCCATATTTGCATCATTTAGATTTTCTTGGAATGAAACTTTATAGCCAACGTCTTCAAGCTTTTCCTTTATATATTCCTCATCTTTTTTACGTATTTCTTGAGTAATACTATAAGCTCCCATTTTAGCGCTACTCTTAATCATTGTACTCAAGGTTTCTAAAAATTTTTCTCTGTCTTTTGTAAGTCCATCCCAATAATTTTGAGCTAATTTATGTGCCTCTTTTTCACTTGGACTAAACTTTGAATTTTTATCAATCATTTTTTAACCTCCTTTGCAATATGTTTCTACATAAAGAGGTTAAATCCTTTCAATTTTTACTGAGAATTTTTATTAGTAATTTGCAATTCTAATTGGGTTACTCTCTTGTTTAATCTATCAATATTATTTATAAGATTTGTTATCATGACATCTAATTCTTCATTGTTTAATTTGACTTCTTGATTTTCAACTTTATTCATTTATACCAATCTCCTTTCTTATTCAAATATTGTAAATCCAAGCTCTTTAGCTCTTGCTTTTACTGCACTTTCAAATTCTGTGTATTGCTGTTGTGCTGTTTCTCCTACCGTGTTTATAGCTCCTGCTGTTGTAAATAATGTTTTATTACTTACATTAACATTTATGTTGAAATTCTGACTATTACTATCTAACATAGAAGCCAAATAAGCTACAACCGTATCATTACCATTCGCGTCTTTTAAAGTTATATTTGCGTTGAAGTTTGTTGATGTACTAATATCCATATTTATCACCATTCCTTTTTAAAAAATCAAAAAAGAGCCTATTTCTAAGCTCTATACTTCTATTAAATCCATTTTTAAACCCTGCCATATTTGTTTATCAAAGTTATATGCAGGAATTGTTCTGTCACCAGCATAAAATGTTCTTGTCTGGTCTGCACCATCATACGGATCCGGATAAGTTACACTTACTCCAGTTGGATTTACTGCTTGAAGAATTGTGCTTATTTCAGCTTGTGTAAGTGGTCCCCATTCACATTCTAGTTTTCTCATTTGTCTTATCCTGTCACGCATAATCACGCCTGCAGCATTTCTTGTCGTACTGTCACTATCTAAATCAACTAGATCAACTTGAAATGTTTTTGGAGCAGCAACAGCCACTCCATTTATAATTAATGCCATTACTACTCACTCCTATACTTTTAACAATGTTACTCCAGCTTGTCTTTGTACTTTGTTTATAGCTGCTATTGCTATTCTTCCAAACTCAGTATCGCTAATCTTAAATATTAAGTCCCCATTGCTATTTCCGTTATTATTACTAGACTTACCATTATCATTTTGTTTAAGCTCTTTTAATGCTTCAATAATAGCCTCAATAATAGCTTTCTTAAATTCTTCAATTGAACTATTCGCATTTGGTTTTGACGTGCTATTACTCCCAACCATAGATAAAGTGGGTTGTTGTATGGAAGCTGTCTTTACTCCAATGCTCATATCTGTGCTTAAACCATTTATAGCATTAGTTACAATATCTTTATTTGCATTTATTCCACTCGCTAAGCCGTACATAAAATCTGGCATCCAACTTTCATATTTTTTTAATGGTCCAACATCTGGAACACTAAAATGCAAATAACTTGTTATTGTATCAGCTATTCCACTAACTGCATTAACTATAGACCCTACTTTACTTTCTATACCATTAATTAGACCGCTTATAAAATCTCGACCCCATTGTAATGCTCTACTAGGAAGAGATGTTATAAAACTTATTGCACTGTTAAAACCACCTATAATTGACCTTCCTATACTACTAACAATACTCATAGCTCTTCCTGGAAGTCCACCCATAAAACTCATTAAGCCATTAAAAGCGTTTATACAAGTACTCTTAACTTGATTAAAATGTGTGGCAACATACCCAATAGCAGCACCAAAAGGTCCAAATAATATTCCAGCTATAATCGGTACAACAGTTCCAATATTATCTTTTATAGAATTAAATGCATTCACTGCAACATTTTTTATATTATTAAAAATGTTTTTTAAGAACCCTGAAATCTCATCCCAATGTTGATACAATAAAACACCTATGGCTATAACACCAGCTATTGCTATAATAACTAAGCCTATTGGGGATGTCAGTGCAGTAAAAGCTATGTTTACTACATCTTTAAATTTATTAATAAGCTCTATTGTTCCATAGAAGCCTTTTATGGCTAACGTTACGCCATTCCATGCAAGAGCAAAGCTACTTACAACAGTAATTATGATATCTAATACAGGTTTACCACTGCCCATGAGCCAATTAATTATTTTAGATACAGTATCAAATAATGTTCCTAACGCGTTTAGTACAGGTGCTATCGCCGGAGCTATAATATTAACAAACCAATTTACAAATGGAACTACAAAATTAGTGTAAATAAATAAAGCCAGCTCTCCAACTTTTAGTCCTAATTTTACAAGACCTTCAAAAGCATGCTGCCCGCCATGATCCCATATCCATCCTAGCTTCTGTGTAACATTTTCTATTACTTTACTAGTAGCATTTAAAGCTTGCATAAATATATTAGCAAAATTAGGACCTTCTTCGGCCCAAACATGCCTTATAGATTGCAACATTTTATTAATTAAACTAAGAACATTGTTAAGAGCATTGGCTATATGCTGTACAATTTGTGTACCTATATTTCCTTTGTTCCAGGCATTAGCAAAAGTTACTCCAATATCACCAACTATATTTAAAATGTCCTGAAGAATTTTTAAAAGATTAATTAATATTCTTTCACCAGTTCCATTAGTCCAAACCGTATAAAAACTCTTCCCTATAGCTCCGAGTAAATCTTCAATTCCTTGTAGTGCATGTTTAGCAGCATTGATAGTATTTACACCTTCTACTGCCCAAGCTTGTTTAAATGGTGTCCACAGTCCTGCTAATATTTTTTTAAATTTATCAGCCCATGCAGCTGTTGTTGCTTCAATTGGTGTCATATTTGCCATTGGCACTATTGGCGTTTCAACTCCACCTCCAGCTGGTGTTGTTGTCTTAGGCGCTTTTGTTGAACTCGAATCACTTAATTTATTGATTGCATCAAAACCAGCCAGCCCCTTTTTAGCAGCTTCACCAGCTTTTTCAGCTGCATCACCAGCGGATTTAGCAGATTTACTAACTCCACCTAAGCTATCAGCTGTTTTCTTTGCTTGTTTTTCAGCTTGACTGTATGCTCCTATGGATTGTTGCATCGCTTGAGCTGCTCCAAAACTCTGGGTATATGTTTTTCCAAATAACTGTGATATAAAGCTTGCTATATATGCAGTTACAGTTGCTAGCGCACTCATTAATGAATTTAATGCTGGAAGTACAGCCTCATATATTGGCATAAAAGCAGTGTATAAATTACTTCTTATTTGGTTTAAGCTACCTGCAAATTGAGCATTTACCATTAAAGAAGAACCTATGAATTTGGCTAATGAACCAAGGCCACCCATTATTGCTGGAAATACAATTCCCCATCTTATCATACTGTCAAGGAATCCATAATTACCTCTAGTAGCATTATTAGTACTCTGTCCAAAATTTTTAACTGAATTTGTTGCTTGTTTTGTATTATTACTTATATTTTTCAATGCCCTGTCTGAAATATTAGCAAGTGCAGCTAATCTACTTAACCCATTACTTACTGAATTAATTCCGTTATCTGAACTTTTAGCAGCACCGCTTAGCCTTTCAAATTGTTCATCAAGGTCTGCAAGCTTAAATCCGGCCTTGTCACTTTGGGCTATTAATTTATTTATAGTTGCTTCCGTTTGAAGTATTTGCTCTAAAAGTTTATTTTTTCTGGCACCATCAAAAGCCATGTTATAACTTTCTTTTAATTGGGCTAGTTTCTCCTTTTGCTGTTCTATTTTAGCATTAATAATATCTAAACTTTGAGTAAGATTTTCTATCTGTGTTTTTAAAGCTTCAAGATTAATATTACTTGGTGGTGCTCTTGGACTTGCTGGAGTAATCCTAGTGTTATTATTTGGTATAGGTATATTCTTTGGTATTTCAAAATCAATTGGTATTTTTACCTTTATATTTGACATAGCTTTATTTATTGTGCTTTCTATGGTTTTTTGTATGTTTTTCATACTATTTTCAATAGATTTTGAAATAGTATTGCTAATTGTATCAGCAATACCTTTAAAATTTAAATTTCCAATGTTTTTTAGAGAGTTTTGTATATTTTCACCGATTTTACTAGCAGCCTCAGAAATTTGCTTGCTTAAGTCTCCATCAACTTCCATATCTAAGCTTATTTTACCTACACTATCATTTGCCATAATCCCACCTCCTATTTTAAACAAAATAAAAACACCTAGTTTAAAACTAAGTGTTTTGCTTGCTTTATTTAATTTTTATAATTTCCAAGTATGTCCACAATTAAGGCATTTAACTTTTCCCTTTTTAATTTTATTAGAACTTAATCCTCCCATAGTTGCTCCCGCAGCAGCCCCAAGTCCACCAGTAAGTACACCTCCAACAACACCACCAACAGCAGCTCTGCCTAGACTTAATTTTTTTCTTTTATCTAAGTAGGTTATATTGGTCGATTTACATTTAGGGCAATAAGGTATATGCTCCTTTTTTAATTGCTGAATTCTCTCTTTTTGATATTCCTTTTCTTCTCTTTTCTTTGAGTCACTAAATGGGTGCATAGCATCTAACATTGCGTTCTTTTTTTCTTCTAATTCTTCTTGCTTTGCTTGGCTTTTTTCCCTAATTGCAGCCATTTTTCTATTTGAATCAGCCTGTTTTTGTGCCATTTTATTCATAAAATCCTTAAGTCCCATACAAATACCTCCATAATACAATTTAAATAGATTATACTACTTCATGGTATCTTATCCAAATGCTTTTTTAAACATTTCCTGAACGTCTCTAATTGCTTTTTGCTTTTCTTCATCAGTCAAATCATTAACCGGATTA
Source organism: Clostridium guangxiense (assembly GCF_021043395.1). Classification (GTDB taxonomy): domain Bacteria; phylum Bacillota; class Clostridia; order Clostridiales; family Clostridiaceae; genus Clostridium_S; species Clostridium_S guangxiense. The sequence goes on along the minus strand of NZ_JAJNKE010000042.1, from coordinate 10,894 downwards.
TGCTTATTTCTCCACTCATTTCGTATTCTATGCTGTTCTGGAGTAAAATTTTTAAGCATGTTTTCATCTTCTTCAGAACGTATAGAAACAATTTGTCCAAGTGGAGTTTTAGGCATAATTCCATTTAGTAATGTACTAAATTCAGCCCAAGACATATCCCGTTCATTACGAAGTCTTATTCCATACTGAGCTGTAAAGCTTGCTTCTATCAATGGCCAATCATCAACTAGGTCATACCAATTATCTCCGAAAATTTTTCGCTTGTTTTGCTGCTTCCTTTTCTATGTCTTCAAGTTCCATTTCCGAAATAGCTGCCATTATTGCATTTATTATTGTTCCTGTAGCTTTCACGGATAAGTTAAGACCGTTTATATAATCAAGCGCGTCCTTTCCAAGAGCTGCCTCTATAACCCTATCCATTCTTTCAAAATCATTAAGCTTTTCATCTTTAGCTAATTGAGTAATAAATATAGCTTGATTTTTACTATTATTAACTGCGTACTCATGCTCATTATCAATTTTAATAACAGGCTTATCATTTGTAAGTCTATTCATTATATCATACACTTTTCCCATTGCCATTTATAATTACCTCCTATGCTGCAGTCGCTGGTGTATATGTTGGCTTTCCATCAGACTTTAAATCAAACTCCAATGGCGCAACCTTTGTACTATCATCTCCGCCCGGATTAGTTACGTCTATCACACAATTAAATGTTAACTTTGAACCATCTGGAAAATCAATTTCTGCCATAGAACTGCAATCAAGACCATCTTTCCATGCTACTGCTGCTACATAATCATTACCTGGATCGCCTACATTCCTTTTGCCTTTAAGGCTTATAGAAAATGATTTACCTGTCATAAGACTTCTAGCCCAGCCATTTGTTGTCATTGGTGTCCAGTCCTCAGTTTTTCCATCTATCTTAAAACTAAAAGTTTCCATGTCCGCAATTGATACCATATCAGTTGCAGTACTTGCAGTACCTTTAGTTCCAATCTTGAATCCAATATTGTATACAGGGTATACTCCACTTGTAAATGCCATTATTCACTACCTACCTTTCATAATAAATTATTAAATTAACAACATACTCATATATGCCATTATCATCTGTTCCTACACTCACTGGCTCATCAGTTCTCATATCAAATTTAATTGCTCTTGTATTGTTTATCACGGCGCCTTGGCCAAAGAATATATTATATATCTCTTGTGCCTTCTCTTCTGCTATATTTGCATTATTTCCCCAATGAACTAATATAGAAATAGCCTTAGTGGCATAGCTTGTATTTGCTAAACCTCCTAAGGCTATATTAGGTGCAGGCCCTTGTGTATTATATATGCCTATACACTGCTCTTTTGTAGCATCAATTTTTCCTATATACCAATTAGGACTATTCGTTTTAGTTTTTAGCCAATCTCTTATTTCACTTAGCAACATTACTTTACCAACCCCTTACTAAGTTGTTTGAAAAATTTCATATAAGTATCTTTTATAAAGTCTCTTTTTTCTCCATCAACATAACTCTGCATCCATAAGCCTTGGGCATTTACATTTTTATCAGTTCTAAAATTATATTCAGGATGCCAATATAAACGCCTAGCATATGGAGTATCAAAAATTATAGACACTATAAATTTTTCAAGTTGAGATGTATCTACAAATCCACTTCTTTCAAGTTCTCCTGTATCTTTTGGAGTAACAGCAGATGTTTTTATATCACTTAAAACTGCTTCCATTGTCATTTCAATGGCTTGTTTCTGTGCTTGAACTAATTTGCTTATATTGCCATTATTAAGCTTTATATCTACTTTAACCTTCATGATAAATTAAGCTCCGTAGAGAATACTGTACCATCAGGATTAAGTGGCTTTTCAATTGAATAGATATTTTTCTTATCTTCTCCTTTTAACACATAGCCCTGTTTAATTGCTACATCACCCTCTATAACAGCTTTACCTGTAAGAGTTACCAACTGCTTTTCTGGTGTCATAATCTGCCTTGTCTTATCGGTATAAATACATTTACCTTCATATACAGGTGTATCATCAGTTCCACCATCCTCATTGAGCTCCGTACTAAAAACTTTTATATCAGTCTTAGCCAAAAACCTCGGAAATGGTAATTTCAACCCCATAGCTATAACCTCCTACATGTTAATCCTGTTTGGCTTAAGTAATTCATAACTACATCAGTAGTCTTTGCATTACCACCGCCAGAACTCGTATCGAGATTAAGCTGTACACTTCCAGCTGTGTATCCACTAATAGGTGTATTTAAATAATCACCATACTCATACATAAAATCAGCCTGACAGCATACAGCCTTTTTAATTTTTTCTTGTTGAAACGGTGTAAGATTATCAAAACCAATTCCAACTATCCTGTTATAAGTAAGGCTATCAATTTTATCACTGGCAAGTTCAAGCCTATTATTAAGTTCATCATCTGGTATTGTACTGCCTTTGAACGTATTCTTATAATAATCAGAGTCCGCATACATGACTATTTACCAACCTTTATTTTATTTAAAATATCATCTTTCTTAGTTAATCCTGTAAGATCTATATCCTTACCCTCTGCATAAGCTTTTAATTCGTCAACTGTCATTTCATCAACAGACTTTTCTCCAGCATTATTTGGTTGCTGATTTTGTTCAGCTTCCTCAACTGTATAACCATGTTCTTTGAACCATTGTATCAAATGCTTATCTTTGGTCTCTCCTACACCTTTAGAAAAAGCTACACTAGCCGATACACCAGTGTAGCTTTCATTAGGACTATATACTTTTGCCATAAAAATCCCTCCTATTGAACTTTAATTTTTCTCATAACTCCGGCTGCTTTTGTAGCTTCAAGTGCAATTGCTGCTACCATTTCAACCTCACCAGTCTTTACAGCTCCTGAAGTTGTGAAATCTGGAAGCCATGTTTTAATTGGTGGTTGACCTGCCATACTTATTCCATGCAATCCATCCATTGCAAGTCTTGCAGCATAGAGCGAAGTTTGACCTGCATTAGGATTTACTGTGGTACCATCGGCAAGTTTTGCAGCTTGTGTTGAAACTACTGGGTCATTACTGCCAGATTTTGCTCCTAAATCAACTAATGGAATATTGTTATAGCTTTCAACATTTTGACCAAAATCATTTTTAGTTGTTTGGTAAGTTCCTGCTCTTCTTGCGCATGCTCTTATTTTGGCAATTAGTTTTACGTTACCAGCAATAAATGTAGGCTGTCCATCTAATCCCATTAAAAATTCATCAAGTGCATCTAAGAAATACTTATAGTTTGCATCTACTGCGGCAGATGTTGAAAGGTCTATAACATCAGTAGGAATGTCTTCTGTTGAACTACCCGTAAGTGCCTTTTCAAGTCCATCAAAGGCGTTTGCATCTGTTCCACTATCTCCGTTGATAACAGTATCATTGAATAGTGCCTGCGCTGCCTTAATCTTTTGTTGCATTTGCAAAGTTACCTCTTTAGCTGCTCCACCTAAATTAGCAATAATTCTATCAATCTGAAAACTTCCGCCAAATACTTTGAGGTCTGCATAGTACTTGTCTTTTGTAACTTCCTGTGGTGTATACTCGCTGTTTATTGCTCTAAATTGAGCAGTTGGTTGAGTAGTAAGTCTTAGATAACTATAGGTCATTGTAGCGCCTCCCCCAGTAGGTGAAACTACATCATCAAACGTAAGGTTATCAAGTAAAAAGTTATTCTTTCTAAATTCGTCAATAACACCTATTTGTAAATCATCTTGTAATTGTTTTTGTGCTTCTAGTAATGTAATCATTAATTATCATCTCCTATTTTGTTAAATTATTTTGCTGAAAATGTGCCGCTACAGCTCCGAATAATGATGTTGGCTTTGATTGCTGTTGTTCTGTTCCTTTGCCATCAGTACCAACATGAAAACCTGGCTTTGGATCATTATTATTTGCTGGTGTTTCTTCCTTAAACAAAAATGCTTTAGATTCTTTTAAACCTTTAAGCTGTTCATCAAGTCCAGTTACTTTCCCATCATCACCTAAAATAAGCTTTGATTTATCGATAAGCCCTGAAACTATATCCTCATCTTGAACTTTACCAGCAACAGCTAATTTAATAGCATTACTTAATTGAAGATCCTTGTAAGCTTCATCTTTCTTTTTACTTTCATCTTGCAGTGTTTCAATCTGTTTCTTAAGTGTCTCATTGTCTCCAGTTGAATTTTTAAGGGTTTCAAGTTGAGTTGCATTTTCCTTTACAGTAGCTTTGAGGTTCTTATTCTCCTCTGAAACAGTATCAAACTTGGTTTTAGGTACATAAGTTTCAAGCTCCTTTTTAGATTCTTCGGCTGCCTTTGTTGCCTGTTCTTCTGTAAGTCCAAGAGCAATAAATTGTTCCTTTGTCACTTATAATCAATCCTTTCATATAAATTTAAACAGTTTATTGTCTTATTTAGGACAAAATTAAAAAGCCCTATTTCTAAGACTTTAATTTAACCATATGAGAAACAGCCACAGTGCTATCCACCACAAAATGTTTCTAATGCTTTCAATTGCTTTTACTAAATCTTTATCATCATTCAAAATTCACACCTCACTTGCATTTAATTTTAGGCATAATAAAAGCACCTACTATTTTCATTTAGTAAGTGCTTTTAAATTACTTCTATAGACTTTATCTCATTTTCATAGAGTTCAATTCCATAAGAACCTTTGTCTATGCTTATGCTTGCTATTTCAGGCTCATTATCTAAAGCCTGTGTATAACAATCACAGTTGCCTTCTATTATTTTACCATCTATACATGTTACTTTAATTCTTTTACCTGTATATTCCCATAGTTTCATATTATTCCTTCTTTACTGTTGGCACTATATGCGTACCATTCTTAGAGTAATGTATAATAAATTTATTGGTAACTGTCTTTTCTCCTGTCTTATTATTAATACTTACTCCTATATTTTTGTTGGCCATTATCAGTTCCTTATTGTTCCACTCGCCTTTTAAGTTTAAATTTGGTCTTCCAGTACCAGCATACTTATTTATAAGCTCTTGCGCTTCTTCCATAGAAATAGTTAAATAGCTTCTACCTTCAATATAGTTGTTATTCCCAATAATATGTTTACCCTGCTTACCTAATTCGATATTTAAAGGTTGTTTCCCTGATTTAATAAAATCTTTTATTTCTTTTATCTTAGCATTTTCGGCATTGTCTTTCAACTCTTGTTTATGTGCTTCTATATCCTTATCGCTTATTCCTGGATTACTTTCTCTCCAGTTATTCCTTCTAAGTTGTGGATTATCACTTAAATGTTGCTGTAACATATTTTCATACTGTTTAACCTTATCTTCTGCCTTACTTACATTTTCAGCATCTACAGAACCGGCTTCAACTCTTTTCCATTTCCTAATCTGTCTTTCCAGGTATCTTTGTTTTTGCTCTGCTGCATAATTAGTATTTATTGTGTCTTCGTCTGGTACTTTAGGAAGTTGAGTTATACCTTCAAAGTAAGTGCTAAGTGTATGCCTACAGTTTGGATGTAATAATCCTGCTTTCATGGCCTCGCTAAGCAATTTATATTTCTTGCTATATTCCTGGGTATATTCTTGGCTTGGGTGGCTGTATACATCATCTATAAGTACTTTTCCTTGCCATGGTAAACAAAGCTTACAAGTATTCGCGTGAGCTGAAACAACAACTAAATGTATGTCCCACTCATCCCGTTTTTGTCCTTCTCCCATAAATGTTGCACGCTGAGAAGCTGTTCTTAGAGCCATTTCTGCATACGAAGCAATATTAACTCTTTTGCCATCCTTATACACGATACAGTTAATACCTTTATCTAAAAAGTCCTTTGTTGCCATGTCTACAGCTTGATATATTGTTTTTGCACCACTCTGTAAAAACATATGGCTTTTAAATATTGTCTGCCTGTATACATCGTCGGACATTCTAAGCATAGCTGTCCGACCATTCTTTAAATCATTAGTAGTGGCATCAATTAAGGATTTGAGCTTTTTTTCATTAACCCCGAAGAATCCTGTTTCCTTAGGTCCTGTTTTGAATATTCTCCTAAAGAGCTTTTGAATTGGAGTTTTAGGCTCAATATTTTCAGGAAAGTTAAAAGAAGCTTCTTTCTTATTACTCTTTTTTAATATATTCCTAATCCTATTTATTATTTTTAACACTCTATTCTGCCCGGCATTAAAGTTTTCATTAAGAGTATTTTTTATTGCTTCTTCAATTGGATCACCAAACTTGTCAATTATTTTTTGATTATCTCTCCTAAACTTTTCTAAATTTCTAAGCTTTGTACTCTGCCACTGCTCCCACTTAAATCCTTCCTTTTCTTCTTCTCTTTTATGAAATGCAAAAGCGCGCTTCATGGACTTTATAAGCTCAAGCTCTATCTGTGTGAATATTTCCTTTAAATCATAATCTTTCATGACTATTCACCATTTTGCAAAGTTTCATCTGGTGTAACATCTGTATTTGTAGCTGGTTCATCAACTGTCATTATTCCAGACTGCTCCTTAATCCTTTGAACTTCCAAAGCTTTCTCTTCATCTGTCCAATCTTCTCCATACATTTCCTCAATAGATTGTTCAACACTCATTATTCCATAATTCTTAGCTTTTCCTACAGTATCAACTATGGTATCAAATGAAGGACTTGCGTATTCACCAAAATTAATTGTAGCCTTATATTCTTTAGGAACTGTTTCATGAACAAGATCATTAACTTGAAGCACTATCTCTATTAATCGAGGTAATATTTTTTGTAATGCATCAATTAATTTTGACCGTGTATACAAAGTTGTCTTTTCCTTTTCCCTTTGTGCTTCTGCATTATCTGTTTTCTTTAAATCAATTCCTAATGTTGCTGGAGAAATAATTCCTTGTAAACACACATCTAATGCACTACTATAACTATTTACATAAGCTTCATAGTTTATTGCAGCCTGTTTCATATCTATTTGGTTTTTAGCATCCTCAGCAAGGCTTGAACCTATTTTTACAAATTTATTATCAAAACTATTAGGTTTTAATAACTCACCAGTATCAGGGTTTTTAGGTATTAAATCCTCAGGTATATATTTGACCACTCTTCCATCTCTAATTGCATCAATCCATTGACTTATTACTTCATCCAGTGCGTCGAAGCTATCTGACTTACTATCAAATATACTCTTACCTCTATTGTCAAACTTCTGGCTCTTAAAGAACATCAAAGGCACAGCCATCATGAAATTACCATCAAAGGTTATATCCTTTAAATCCGCTGTATCAGGTATGGTATTAAGTGGTACTTCTGCTCCATCCGACCCAAAAAGTTTATATTTTATATACCCCTTTCCATATGTCTCCTGAAGACTATAATCCTTATTGTTCACAGTGTAGGACACATAGAATAGAACTTCTTGAACCCTGCCACGTTTAACAGTATAATCAACATTTTCACCACCATAAAACTCAATTATAGGATATGGTGATATGTCTGTATCAATGGATACTTTAAAAGCTCCATCACCAGTAACAAGCGTTTCAACTATAGATTCACCTACAAGCTTAGTAAAATTATTATCCTGGCTTATTTCTGTCCATAAATCATTAAGCTGCTGCTCTTGTAAATCTATATTCTCAATGTCCTCTGTCACAATATCCGAAAGTCTTTCAACTATCATTGCTGGCAATCCGCTGTGTATTTTACGTATATTAAGATTTTCACTTGGAACTGCTGCCCAAAATCTTGATTGACTTACAAGATCCTGTGCTGACTGTTTAAAAAATTGATCCAGTTCTGACGGATCTCCTCTGTACCAAATTCTATTTTTAAGCACATTTCCTTGAAAGCTTAAGGGTTCCTTTATCGTTATAACTTTATCCTGTGCCGGATATATATTTAAATACTTAATAGCTGCTTTTGTTAGCATATTCTTTATACCTCCTAATAGCCCCATGTCACACCTCCTTATAGTCTCCAATCATCTTTCTGAATGGTATCCATGCATACTGACCAGAGTTAATTGTATGATCGTTTGCGTCTTCTGGCTCGTACTTATCTTCTTTCCATGAGTAAATCTCTAATTCTGCTATATGATTTACACACGTATTCACAACGTAGTAATAAATCTTTCCTTCTATATTGATCCAGCCAAGCATTGTGTGTATTCTATCGATAATACCAAATTTCTTATAGCTGTTAACAATGTTATACAAGTTTGGCCTAGTTCGCTTTAACTTTTTGAGTTCCATTATTGTAGCTTGGTCTGCACTATCAACAAAGACATCTCTTGCAAAGCCCCAGTCTTTTCTATTCTTCTCCAAAAAATCGATAAACTTAGGTGCAATGTCCGACGGTGCTAATGGTACGCTCAAATCCTTATTGCTGTATACTTCCTCATCTAGCATTACAAGCTCTTTATTTGCCGTAATACCCATGAAAGTAAATGCAAATGTATCAGGGCTTTCCTGTGAATATGATGTATCTAAGCCAGCAGTGAACTGTACAAAACGCATTTTCTTAGCACGTTCTCTAGTAATAACATTGTTCTTTCTCTCAAAATTGCTAAATATAAGCCCTGTTGCCCTACCTCTAAGACCTTGAATTTTATTTTTATAGAGCTTTGTTCCCTTAGGAGCTGATCTCATTTTCTTCTCAATATCTTCCTGAGTTAAACTTAAATTATCTCTAAACGTAAAAAACCAATACCGCCATTTCGGTACTGGTTCCTCATTTAGCTGCTCCATTATTTCCTTTGGAACATCAGCAGCATATTTTTTATATGGTCTTGAGCGATTTATAAACTCTTTATACACAGGTAGGTTAGGATCATCAGGGTTAAGTGTTGCCATTAGGTAATCATTTCTTGTACTGATTTCTCTTACAAAGTCTATATCTGCTGTATTAATTTCATCAATATACACACATCCAAACTGAGAGCCTAATACCAACTCCCATTTATCCCTGTTGTCATAACCTAGCACAAATATTATTTTATCCTCAAACTTGATATGTGGTATTTTATAATCCTTATCACCATTACCATAATACTTTGCTTTACCTTGGTGTATATCAAGTATTCCATTATCCTGTTGTATGATATTCTTTTCTGCTACACCTGTAGTTCTGGAAGCAATTACATGCAGTTTCTTTTTGCTTTTACTTACCATGAGCATAAACTTAACACCAGCACCTACAGTTGTTTTTCCACTTGCTGTTGTGCCCTCTAAGAAATCAGCATCCACATTCTCGGTTGTATTGATAAAGTCAATATATTTTTGGGATAAAGGAAATTCATTCGTCAAGGCCTTTACCGCCTATCTGATTTACTATATCCGCAAATTTCTCTGACTTCTCAACATTCAAATCGACTTTATCCGTGAACATGCCAAGGTGCTTTCCTAATAGCTCTAGGGCTTTCATTTTATCAGCAAGTTTTATTTCTCTTTCAACGCCTTTACCATATGCTGTTGGAACTGTTTTAATTTTAACTGACTGTATAGTAGCAAGATCATCATCAGATACTTTCTTTTTTACTGTTGCATTATTGACGTTAATTACATCACTTGGCTTTACAAATGCTATACGGGCTAATTCTCGTATAACCCTATCTTGATTTATTCCTGTGCGCTTTGACCTTTCTGCCATTGCCTTATCTATATAGTCTTTTATTGCCGGCTTTTCAAGTAATTCATAACTGTGATTCCTGGCGTATGAATTACTATAGCCTGCTCTTATAGCTGCCTGTGTGACATTAAGGTCAATTAAATACTCATCACAAAACAGCTTTTGCTTATCAGTTAACTTGGCCATAATGCCACCTCACTTTCTAGTTATAATCTGTGTAATTTTCATTATGCATAATCGAAGTCTAATTTCGTCAAACGTAGATTTCACGCAATCATATTAATCGCGTATAAATAGCATGGTTAAGCCATTCTTAAGCATACATATATTCTTGAGTTTAGTTTTATGCATAAATTTTATTATATTTATACATCTTTTTAGTCTTTATGCGCTATTTATTCATGCTTTATGCAACAAAAAGCACCTGAACTTACTCAAGTGCTTTTAATCATCTACAATTTTCGTTTTTATCATTTTCTCATATTATAAAAAGTACGTCAATCCCATAAAAAACTAACATTTTTTAAGCCATTTTCAGTGTACTTTGGCTATATCATTGGCTTTTCATATTTTTATCAAGGACATTTTTCTATAGTTTTAAGCCATCAATACCAAAAAATAAAATTGATAAGTCTTCTATGGCTAGTCGCACATCTCTCCCCACTGTCTTTACATTAAGATTAAAATACTCTGCTGCCTGTTCATAGATTAGATTCTTATTATCTTCCACAGGATCTATATACAGATATTTGATTATCCTATACCTTCTTTCATTTTGTGGCCCTTCATTTTTACATATGCTCTCGTAGTATTTCAAAACTTTATTCATGTGACCTATTATCACAGCCGTTCTTTTTTTAGTTCTGCTTATGGCCTGCACATACTGCTCATCATCATCTATTGCCTCAACATCATCTAAGATATCTATTGCATTCTCCTCGTAGATTTTATCACTGGAGCTATCTGCAAGCCTATCATGCACCTTAAGGTCACGATAATGTTTAAGCAACAATCTAGTATTCCGTAATCGCCTGTCATATCTCTTTGTAGTCTTATAATACTCCTGTTCTTTTATATACTTTATGCCTTCACGAACACCTATTTTTACAGCTTCCTCATACGTTAAATTTTCCATGCACATCTACTCCTTTACATCAATTTCAATTCCTGTTTCTATAGACCAGGCTCTACCTATATAAATGCTAACATAAGATTGTAGGAAAATGATCATATAAGAATGTATGAAAAATAGCCTAGATAAGTTATAATTA